>CAYGKM010000005.1:35640-140105 GCA_964350695.1 uncultured Micavibrio sp. | reverse complement strand
ACGCTTAAGGTATAGCCAACGGCTTGTTCTGAAACAAGGAAATTTTGATTACATTAAAGTGTGTTTTCCCGTGTGAAAACAGCAGGAGTGCCTTGAACTTGTGTAGGTGCTGTATATCCAACAGGAGCATGATCATTGAAAGACAATACATTAGCACCATCGCCAAAACCGAGGTCTAGCTTTTTAAGTGCATTATCTAAATTACCTAAAAACGTCAGCATTATGTGTTACCTATTAGTCCTTCATCAATGAGCTTATTTACAGCTCTGTTATCTGTCGACGCTGAGCCATTATAAAGGCTGTCTATCACGTCTTGTTTCGAAGCCTCTTTCCGATCATACAGAGTAGCAACAATTTTTGCATCTCTCAGAGTGGGCTTCTCTATTTTCAAGGAATTCGAAAATTCCTCAATAAAACCTTTTAAAAACTCATGCTTACTATTGAAGTAATCAAGAGCGGCCTTCAGGCCTATTTTCGAATACCCTTCGATTTCAATTTTCTTCGCTCGGGCATCTTGGTCACAATCTTGTAAACGAATGCAGCCATAATCAAATAACCAGTCTACTTCGCGCTTTACGGTGGATTTATCAAGGCCTAAGCGCTCCATAATATCCACCTGTGTCGTGCCGGGGTTTTGATCAATATCGGTCAAAATCAAGGCTCTGCGCAAAGAAGAAGAAGGGTCGTTTCCTAAAGCTTCTACCAAATGATCAATAACTAAACAGGCTTTTTGGCCTTTAGTAGTCATCGCTCGCTTTGCAAGGTTTGTTACCATAGTCTCATATATACACTATAAGCGGGTGCTAATACAAGAAATTTCGGTTTTTGTTAAGCGAATTATGCACTGCGTGCACTAATTTATAGCATCAAGCAGGCTGCCGCGTTGCGGCGCATTCGCAGCCTGAATCGCATCAATACTTTCAAGGAGCTGCGTTAATTGCGATTTTTGCTCTTCGCTTAAACCTTCTGCCTGTTCCCCTGCATTTTCGGCCCTGGCTTCGGCGTTTTCGGCTTCGCGCTGCTGCGCAAGCTCTTGCTGGGCAATTTGCCGCGCCGCCTGCGCCGCGCGCGCAACGGCAAAATCCTGTGATGAAGGCTCAGCCGGAGCAAGCGCCGCGCGAATCACAATATCAAGCTTACGAATCGTGGCCTCCGGATTGCCGGAAATAGGGGAGGCATCAATCTGCACCTCACCGGAAACTGCATATTCCTTGCCGTCCGGCCCTGTGGTCGTCTCATATGAGATAGCCCCTGCATACGGGCCGCCAATTGTTTTATGTGCCTGTTCATGACTGCGCACCTCGCGGTCAGTTTGCTCAAGCTCATCAACAAGCTTTTGCTCTTCCTCGGTAAGCTCATCATTGCTTGCGCCGCCGGAAGCCGCCTCAAGTGCCTTAATAGCCTTCTGCCCCTCGGACGCCTTTTCCGCGTCTTGCGCTTTTTCGATAATACCTTCAATGGCGGACTGGTTCACCGCCTTTTGCGGCGCTTGAAATGCGGTATATCCAATATTTGAAATGCCGGAAACCATATCAATATTATCTCAGATTATTATGCGCCGCGCAAAACGCAAAAAAGAAAGCTGGCCTGAAAGAATGAACTTCACAGACCAGCTTTACCACGGAGAACGGTTTAGAACTCCAAAATTAGAGATCGATTCGAAAACTGTCAAAATAATTTTGAAAAAACGGAATGAGTTATACCCAGCCCTGTTTATTTATAGCCCAAAGAATGCATCTTAAGCGCCGTATCAAGCATGCGGCACGAAAAGCCCCACTCATTGTCATACCATGCCGCCACGCGCACCAAATTGCCTTCAACGACCTTCGTTGCGTTAAGGTCAAAGCTGCAAGAATGCGGGTCATGGTTAAAGTCAGATGAAACGCACGGGTCATCAAACACACCCAAAATACCCTTAAGCTTGCCATTGGCGTGTTTGGTCACAGCGGCATTCACTTCTTCTACTGTCACGTCACGAGAGGCAACGAAGTTCAAATCAACCATTGAAACATTTGCCACCGGCACGCGGATAGAAACCCCGTCGAGCTTCCCTGCAAGCTCAGGTAGCACAAGCCCAACCGCTTTCGCAGCGCCGGTAGACGAAGGCACAAGACTCATTGCAGCGGCGCGCGCGCGGTAAGGGTCTTTATGCGACCCATCGACCAAATTTTGATCACCCGTATAGGCATGAACCGTGGTCATGAACCCTTTTTCAATCCCGATCTCTTCATTCAAAGCGTACGCCATCGGCGCAAGACAGTTCGTCGTGCACGACGCATTCGAAACCATAGTATGCTCAGGCATAATTTTGTCGTGGTTCACCCCGTAGACCACCGTAATATCTTCGCCGTCCGCAGGCGCGGAGATCAGAACCTTTTTCGCTCCTTGCGCTAAATGCTGGTTAGCACCCTCGCGATCACGGAATTTACCCGTACATTCAAGCACGATATCAACGTCTTCACGATCCCAATGCAGTTCGCTCACATCGCGGCTACGGAAACGGTGAACGCGCTTACCACCAATCACAATCCACTCGTCGCTCTCGCGCACAACCTCAAACGGTGCGCGCCCATGAATGGAATCATACTTCAATAACGGAAAGAAATTTCCGCCGGGATCATTGATCGCAGCCAATTCCACATCATGATCCATCTCGAAAATCGCGCGCGCGACCAATCGACCAATGCGTCCAAATCCGTTAATTCCAACTCTTAAAGTCATGTTTACTTCTTCTCCAGTTTAGTCTTCGCGGCCTTCACAATAGCCTCGGTTGTAATTCCAAAATGCTCGAATAATTCTTCTGCAGGCGCAGACGCGCCGAAGCTATTCATCCCGATAAAGGGTGCATGCCCGCCAATAATACGATCCCATCCTTGGCGAATGCCTGCTTCCACCGCAATTTTTACACTGTTATTACACACAAGGGATGCAAAATATTCGGACGGCTGTTCAAAGAACAAATCCATACACGGCACAGACACAACGCGAACCGCCGCATCAATTTGCTCGGCTGCTTCCATCGCCAGCATCACTTCCGATCCGCTCGCAAAAATCGTCACATCAGGCTCGCCCGCGCTATCTTTAAGGATATACGCACCTTTCGCGACCATGTTCTCCTCGCTGTTTTCACGCAGCGTCGGCAAACCTTGACGCGTCAACGCCAAAACGCTCGGCGCGCTCTGATTATTAATCGCAAGCTCCCAAGCTTCGGCGGTTTCAATCCCGTCACACGGGCGGAAAACATACAGGTTTGGAATAGCGCGAAGCGCCGCCACATGTTCAACCGGCTGGTGCGTCGGTCCGTCTTCGCCAAGACCGATAGAATCATGTGTCATCACATGGATAACGCGCTGCTTCATTAGGGCCGCCAAACGAAGGGCGGGCCGCGCATAATCCGCAAACTGCAGGAATGTGCCCGCATAAGGAACAAGCGGCGAGTGCAGCGCCATGCCGTTCATTGCCGCTGCCATACCATGCTCGCGCACGCCGTAATTAATATAGTTGCCGCCGTAGTTTGATTTATCAAAAACCACGGACGCTGGGACTTTCGTGTTGTTTGATCCCGTCAAATCCGCAGACCCCCCAACCATAAGCCAAAGTCTATCCACCAATTTCTCAAGGCACATCCCCGAAGTCTGGCGCGTCGCCTTATTCGGCTTTTCCTTGGCAAAATCCGCCTTTAATTCCGCAATCACAGGGGCAATCGCCTTAGAGAAATCACCGCGGCTAAATTTCTCGAAACACTCGCGCATCTCATGGGTCTGAAGCGTATTCTTCCAGTCATGCACCATCGCTTTTCCGCGTGCGCCAACGCTGCGCCAATCCGCCAAAATGTCTTGAGGAATTTCAAACGGCGCATGCGGCCAATCAAGATTTTTCCGCGCACCTTTAATCTCGTCTTCGCCCAAAGGTGCGCCGTGTGAAGAGGATTTGCCTTCTTTCGTTGGCGCGCCATACCCAATCTTGGTCTTGCAGCAAATCAATGTCGGCTTGTTCGGTTTTTGCGCCTTGGCAATCGCCGCTTCAATCTCTTCCATATTATGCCCGTCAACGGAAGAAACCGCCCAGCCATAAGCTTCAAAACGGGCAGGGGTGTTATCAATGAAAGACAGGTCAGTCGACCCGTCAATCGAGATCGAATTATCATCATAAAGCACGATCATCTTGTTCAGGTTCAAATGCCCCGCCAATGAACACGCCTCGTGTGAAATTCCTTCCATAAGGTCGCCGTCACCGCACATCACATATGTGTAATGATTGATCAGATTATCCCCATACCGCGCATTCAAGCGGCGCTCGGCAATCGCAAAACCAACCGCATTGGCAATCCCTTGTCCCAATGGGCCGGTCGTAGTTTCAATCCCTGCGTCATGCTCAACTTCCGGATGGCCGGCAGTAATAGCACCAAGCTGACGGAAATTCTTGATCTGCTCGATCGTCATTTTTTCATATCCGGTCAGGTAATTCAGCGCATAAAGAAGCATTGATCCATGCCCGCCCGATAAAATCACGCGGTCGCGGTTCGGCCATTCAGGGGTTTTTGGATCAAATTTCAAAAATTTGGAATAAAGAACAGTCGCAACATCCGCCATTCCCATCGGCATTCCGGGGTGACCGGAATTGGCTTTTTGCACCGCATCCATCGAAAGCGCGCGAATAGCATTGGCCATAGGTTTGAGATTAAGATCTTGAGAGGCGGCAGGCGCGGCAGAAGCGAGTGTCATATACGATATCCATTTTGCAAATGTTTGTCCTTATATAAGCACCGCAAGGCGAATTCGCAAGCCCCCAAAGGTTTATGTTTGGCATTTGTCCTGTGGACAGCTTTCAGCAAAAATCTTGACCGCAAAATCATCTCGCCGTTACTGTAGGGTATTCTTTAAATATTTACACGAAAGAGGTGCGCCAAGTGTCTGCTGTCGAACAAGCTTTGCTTAAATTAAATCAAGTGGTCGGAAAACTCGAAACCTCCGCCAGCACCGTTGAAATCACTATGCAGGGACAACAACGCGATATGTTTGGAAGCACCTCGTCTTCAAACGGCATGAACCCCAAGATTGTCGCGCAAAAATTAGACAGCGCAATCGAAACAATCGAAACCGTCCTGAATGAAGGAGACGCATAATATGGCCGAAGCAAATCTCAATATTAATGGTAAGAACTACTCCATTCATTGTGAAGACGGTCAGGAGCAGCGGGTTCTTGAACTGGGTCAATTCGTCGATAGCCGCCTCAAAGACATCGCTCAGGCCGGCGCGGCCAGTAATGAAAACCACCTGTTGGTGCTGACCGCGCTTATGCTTGCGGATGAAATCTTTGATCTGCGCGAAGACAGCACCGCCCTGAACTCACAGCTTCAAAGCTCGCAAGCCAATCAAAACGACGAGGCTTCTGTCGCCCTCGCAATTGATGAACTCGCGAATCGGATTGAGCGCATCGCAGGGCGTTTGCAAAACGCTTAAAGCTTAAAAGGCTTGATTCTTAAGGGCTTCTCTATACATATATCCCGTGGGTTTGCTGCGGAGTATTCGTGATACACAATTTATTCCGGAGGCCGATGCTTTCGCATAGGGAGCTGTCCCTGTCCTGCACCACTCTCTTTGCATTGGGGAGCAGGTTATACGGCGCCCACCTGTTTTACAGGGCCACACGCGAATATCGCTTGTACACGGCTCCTGCGGCGCCCACACATTTTTAGAAAAACGATATATGTCCGAACAAAAACAGATATTAAGAGAAAATGCGCGAAAGCACCTCGGCATAACCGATGTCCTGTCCGAAAATATTGATGCCGCCACGGCTTTGTTTTTTGAGGGCATCGTTCCTGATCCTACAAACACAATGGCCGCCTATTGGCCCAAGGGTCGCGAATTTGATGCTTTGGGAATATTGGAAAGGGGTTTAGAGCAGGGCATAACCTGCGCGCTGCCTGTCGTGGAGCAGGACACAAAAGTTCTCACCTTCAAAAAATGGGATAAAGACACCAAGTTGAAAAAAAGCACCTTCGGCATCATGGAGCCTGAAACCGATAAAATTGTGATCCCTGATATCATCCTCGTTCCGCTTTTGGCCTTTGACCTGAAAGGATTTCGTCTGGGGCAGGGCGGCGGGTATTACGACGCGACATTGTCGCACCTGCGCCAGCAAAAACAAATAACCGCCATAGGCATAGGCTACGCCGCGCAAGCCGTGCTGTTCAGCCTTCCGCGCGAAGGCCACGATCAACAAATGGATTACATTTTAACGCCAAAAGAGCTTAGAAAGATTTAACTATGCGCATTGTTTTCATCGGCGATATCTACGGACGCTCAGGCCGTGATGCCTTGCAAAAATACCTTCCCAAAATCAAAGCTGAGCTTAAACCCGATATTATTATCGTAAACGGAGATAACGCCGCCAATGGACGCGGCATCAACGAAGCACAAGTCAAAGAACTCTATGAATGGGGCGTCGATTGCATCACGGGCGGAGATCACATATGGGATCAACGTCAAATCGTTTCCTATATTCGCAATGACCCGAAACTCCTGCGCCCGATCAATTTCCCCAAAGACACACCCGGCAACGGTTTCCTCAAAATCGAGAAAAACGGCCAAACCTGCCTCGTGATCCATGCCCTTGGCCGCGTCTTTATCGACCCCGTCGAAGATCCGTTCGCCGCCGTAAAGCACGTTGTGGACAGCTATCCTTTAGGCCGCGCCGCAGACGCCATCTTTGTGGATTTTCACGCCGAAGCTACATCTGAAAAAATGGCGATGGCGCAATATCTTGACGGCAAAGTCACCGCCGTCGTCGGCACACACACCCATATCCCGACTTCCGATGATCATATCTTAACCAAAGGCACGGCCTATCAAACCGATGCAGGCATGACCGGCGATTATGACAGCGTGATTGGCGCGAAAAAAGAAACACCCATCAAAAAATTCACCACCAAAGTGCCGGGTGAAAAAATGATCCCCGCCACCGGCGACGGCACGCTTTGCGGGACACTCATAATTTCAAATGACAATACGGGATTGGCGAAAAGTATTCAGCCCATAAGGCTTGGCGGCGTGCTGAAAGAGCTCTGGCCGACTATCTAAATTCAACCTGAAGGTTGTTATCAAAATACCGCAAACAGGCATTGTTAAGTGCAACAAGCAAATCCTGCCCGTGCTCGCCGCCATCACCGGTGATCTTCCCCTGTATAATCGCCTTCATCGTGGTGTGAAAAGCCAGAATAATCTCAACTGCTTCAATGTCGGGCTCATCAATCACTTCCAGAAAATGGATCAGCTTCTCGGCAATATCTGTAATCAACCTGTAATGAAACATCGCGCCATTCGCCTTAAGCTGCATAACGGGATAAATAATCGTCGCAATCACAGATTCGGCCTGATCGTTATAATTTTGGCTTTTGGCCAGCTCTATCCCCTCAAATAAGCTCCGCAGATAAATATTCGCAAGCGGCTCAAACTCAACCGTGTGCTCTTCCAAAAGTTTCTGCGCTTTATCAAGAATCTCTACGCTCAATCCACCCGTCCCGACTTTGGATTTAAGGATATTCGGCGGCGTGATAAACTCCGCTCTGCGCTTTTGTTTTTGATTAAAATGGAGGTCGTTCATGCGCTCTATCCTGATTCTGATTGTCTACGCCGCTGTGCGCCGCCCGCATCGTCTTCGCGCTTTTTCGGCCCGTCATATTCTTTCGAAGCCTTGCGGCGTCTATCTGGCCCAAAGAAATCTTCCGAGCGCACAAAGCGCCGCGGGCTCTCAATAATCTGCGCAATCCTGCGATAAAGATCACGGGCATTAAACGGCTTCACCAAAAACTCGGTCACGCCGGCATCGCGCGCTTCCACAACGCGGCGCATCTCGCTAAACCCGGTCATCAGGATAATGGGAATAAACTGGTTAATACTTTTCGGATCATTGCGAATTAACTTGCACAAAGAAATCCCGTCAACGGGGTTCATCATCCAATCTGCAATTACAAAATCAGGGTTATGCCGAATGAAGAGTTGAAACGCTTCCTCGCCGTTTTTGGCGCGATAAATTTTTTCCACGCCAAACGTCGAAAGCAAGCTTTTGATCAATTCCTGCATGGGGATATTGTCTTCTGCAATCAAGACAGAGATATTCTTAAATTCATACGCCACTTAAATTCTTTTTACCTTAATCCGAACATAGTCTTAACATTGTAGCACAAGGCTCTGATAAATTTAGAATTTTTTATATAAAACAAACGCTAATATTACCACATCGTGATAAAAAAGGTCTTACAAGGCTTGAAACCCATACAAGGCCGTCTATGATACAAAAAATTGCATAACAAACAAAAGGCAAAAGCCATGGCAGGCCATTCCAAATGGGCGAATATTAAGCACCAAAAAGGCAAAGCAGACGCGCAGCGCGCCAAGCTCTTCTCCAAATTGGGCAAAGAAATTTACGTCGCAACCAAGCTCGGCGGCCCTGATCCGGACATGAACCCGCGTTTACGCTTGGCTATCTTAACCGCCCGCAAACAATCCATGCCCAAAGACGGCATTGAAAAAAACATCGCCAAAGGCTCCGGCAACACTGAAGGTGAAGATTACGAAGAAATCCGCTATGAAGGCTATGGCTCGGGCGGGATCGCCGTGATTGTTGAATGTTTAACCGATAATCGCAACCGCACCGCCGCTGAAGTCCGCTCCATCTTCGCCAAATATAACGGCAATCTCGGCGAAACAGGTTCGGTAAACTTTATGTTTGATCGCCGAGGAGAGGTCATTTTCCCGCTTGATAAAGCCAGCGCGGATAAAATGTTCGAAGCTGCTCTTGAGGCCGGCGCAATGGACGTTGAAAGCGACGATGAATATCACACAATTTTATGTGAGGTCGAAGACTTTGCCGCTGTACGCGACGCTCTGGAAACAAAATTCGGCGAACCAGAAAGCCAAGGCCTAATCTGGAAACCTAATGTCTCCTCCGAAGTGGACGAGGAGGGCGCGCGCAATATCTTGAAACTCATTGATGGTCTCGAAGACTGTGAAGACGTGCAAACTGTCACCACCAACTTCGAAGCCTCCGATGAGATCATGGAAAAGATAATGAACGAGGACTAGTTATTCGTTCTTGTTATGTTCTGATATTGTGCTATCATCGAAAAGATGATTATTCTCGGTATAGATCCTGGATTACAAAAAACTGGATGGGGGCTCGTGCACTGCGAAGGCTCCCGCCTTATATATGTGCAAAGCGGGTTGATTAAGACCGACCCCAAAGCGTCTTTAGCGGCGCGCCTCGCGCATCTTCATATACATATTTCCGACGTTATTAAGCACCACAGACCCTCCGCCGCTGCCGTGGAGGAAACTTTCGTAAACAAAAACCCCGCAAGCGCCCTAAAGCTAGGGCAAGCCAGAGGCGTTCTCCTCGCTGTGCCTGCTATATACGGCCTCGAAACCGCCGAATATTCCGCCAATAAAATCAAAAAATCCATTGTTGGCACAGGCCACGCCGCCAAAGTGCAAATGGGCATGATGATCCGCACGCTGCTCCCCACCTGTGGGCAAATCAGCGAAGACGAAGCCGACGCGCTTGCCGTGGCCATCACACACGCGCACTATAGAAGCCTGAACACTGCGCTTACTCGGGTATCATCATGATTGGCAAACTCTCCGGCATTATCGATTCTTTCACTCCCACATCCCTGATTCTGGATGTGCAGGGCGTCGGCTATCTCGTAAATGCCAGCCAAAGAACGCTCGGCAGAATCGGCCAAAAAGGCGACCCCGCAAGCCTGCTTATCGAAACAAATGTTCGCGAAGACGCCATTACACTGTTTGGCTTTGCCGACGCCGCGGAGCGAGATTGGTTTAAACTCCTAACTTCAGTGCAAGGTGTCGGCGCCAAAGCAGGGCTGGCCATACTTTCCGTCTGCCCGCCTGAGAAAGTCGGCCTCGCGATCGCCGCGCAAGACAAAGCGATTCTCACCCAAGCCGATGGCGTAGGTCCCAAGCTCGCGATCCGCATCCTCACCGAGCTTAAAGACAAAGCCGCAAACATGGATATCTCGCCTGCGGCTGCGGGCAAATCCCCTGCAAAATTCTCAGGCTTAGGGCAGGGCGACCAAGGGCCAACAACTCATGATCAAGACGCGGTTTCCGCACTTGTAAATCTCGGATATTCCCGCGCAGACGCCTACCAAGCCGTTATCCGCGCCAAAGAAAAGGCCAATGACAACCTCGAAGACCTCATCCGCATCGCCCTTAAGGAGCTGAGCGCATGAGCGATCTCGCCAAAAATATAGACCTCGATCGCGCCCCACAAGACTTCGAGCGCGGGGAGGAGGGCGCGCTTCGCCCATTATCCCTTGATGAATTTATCGGCCAGCCAGCCTTGCGCGCGAACCTCCGTGTTTTCGTGGAGGCCTGCAAATCGCGGGGCGACGCGATGGATCACGTGCTGCTTTTCGGTCCCCCCGGTCTTGGCAAAACCACGCTCGCACATATCGTATCCAAAGAACTCGGCGTGGGTTTTCGCGCTACCTCAGGTCCTGTCATCGCAAAATCCGGCGATCTTGCCGCCATCCTGACCAACCTTGAACCCAATGACGTGCTCTTTATCGACGAAATCCACCGCCTCAATCCTGCCGTCGAGGAAATCCTCTATCCCGCTATGGAAGACGGTAAGCTTGACCTCATCATTGGCGAAGGCCCAGCTGCGCGCAGCGTCCAGATTGACCTCGTCCCGTTCACCCTTGTCGGCGCGACCACGCGCTCCGGCCTTCTCTCCAGCCCCTTGCGCGATCGCTTCGGTATTCCGCTGCGCTTGGAATTCTATAACGCGCAGGAGCTCTCGCTTATTGTTTCCCGCACCGCGCGTCTGCTCAATATGCCTCTCGCCGAAGACGGCGCGCTTGAAATCGCTAAGCGTTCTCGCGGAACGCCGCGTATTGCAGGGCGCTTAACCCGCCGCGTCCGTGACTTCGCACAAAGCGAAAGCGCCGCATCCATCAACAAATCACATGTAGACCATGCTCTTAAACGCCTAGATGTCGACGCAAGCGGGCTTGATTCGATGGATCGTCGCTATCTAAATCTCATTAACGAAAACTACGGCGGCGGCCCTGTCGGCGTCGATACACTCGCCGCCGCGCTCTCCGAGCAGCGCGATATGATCGAAGATGTCATCGAACCATACCTCCTTCAGCAGGGCCTGGTGCAGCGCACCCCCCGCGGACGACAATTATCAACGAAGGGTTTCGAGTATCTGGGCGTAAAACCTTTGACGCCCACACAAGATGATTTACTTTCATAAACCATGACCGCACATAAAATCGACATCCGCATCTATTATGAAGACACCGACGCAGGCGGCGTTGTCTATCACGCCAATTACTTGAATTTCGGTGAACGCGCCCGCTGCGAGATGCTTCGCGATATGGGGCACGAGGCCTCGAAACTTGAAAAAGAATTCGGCAGCATTTTTGTCGTCAAACATATCGACATCGAATATAATCGCCCCGCAATGCTCGATGATGCCTTGCAAGTCGTCACCACAATAGAAAAACTCAAAAACACCAGCTTCCTGACCAAACACCAAATCCAGAAAAACGGTGAAATAATTTGTGAAATGCTTGTGACACTAGTTTGTGTTGATACGAACACTATAAGACCTATATCCTTACCCGATATTTTAAGAACCAAATTGCAAAAACTTTTAGTAGATAAACCAGAGGAATAAACATGGACCCTATCGAATCCGTAGACCTTGGAAGTTACAGCCACGATTTAAGTATGATCGGCCTCTTCCTGCAAGCCGACCCTATCGTCAAAATCGTAATGCTCCTTCTGATTATGGCCTCCATTTGGAGCTGGACAATCATCTTCGGTAAAAAAGCCACGCTCGGCTCGCTTAACCGCAAAGCCAATAAATTCGAAGATTCGTTTTGGTCAGGTGAGCCTCTGGATAAAATCTACCAACGCGTCAAAAACTCAAAGCCCGACCCCATGTTGCAAACATTCTCCGCAGGGATGGATGAATGGCAAGCCGGCGTAGCAGGGGGCGTGCCCTCAAGAGAGAGCGTTCAGGCCTCTTTGCGTCAGCGCGTTGAGCGTGCCATGAATGTCGCCATTGGTCGTGAAATCAGCGCCCTTGAAAAAGGCATGACTTTCCTCGCTTCCGTCGGCTCAACTGCGCCGTTCATCGGCCTTTTCGGTACGGTCTGGGGTATCATGAACTCTTTCTCCGCAATTGCGTCTTCTAATAATACCTCGCTCGCGGTTGTTGCGCCCGGTATTGCCGAAGCCCTTTTCGCAACCGCTCTTGGTCTTGTTGCTGCCATTCCGGCCGTGATTGCCTATAACGTCTTTTCAAACGGTATCAATAGCTACGCCGACAGGCTGGAGAACTTCTCCGATGAGTTCACAGCCATCCTCTCGCGGCATCTCGATGCGCAAGAAGCCGGCCCCTCCAGCAAACGGGCCGCAGAATAATGGGCGCAACTCTTTCTCATAAAACGCGAAGCCGAGGCCGCAAGACAGGCGGGTCATACCGCCCGATGGCGGAGATCAACGTAACGCCCTTCGTGGATGTTATGCTCGTGCTGCTGATTGTTTTTATGGTCGCCGCGCCGCTCCTCACCGCAGGGGTCACCGTCGATCTCCCGCAATCAAAAGCCAAAGCCATTAAAGAAGAAGACAACAAACCCATTGAAGTCAGCCTCGATAAAAACGGCAAACTTTATATTGGTGAAACAGAAATGAAAGAAGACCGCCTGCTGATGCAACTCAAAGCCATGACCGAAGGCCAAAAAGAACCGCGCATCTATATCCGCGCGGATAAAGGGCTCGAATATGGCCGCGTCATGCAGATGATCGGAAACATCAACGCCGCAGGCTTCACAAAAGTCGCGCTGATTTCAGAGAATAAATAAGGACACCAAAGGCCAGTCATGAACGCCGCCGCTGCTCCAACACGACACACTTACGAACCCGCTTTGCAAGGCTCTTACAAAAAGCCGCTCATCGGCTCGGCGCTGTTTCATCTCGGCATTTTTTTGTTCACCATCGTCACCATACCGTTTATCACCAAAGACCCCATCCAGATCATTCCCGTCAGCGTAGAGCTGGTAAACGCCGTGCCCGCGCAAAAGACCGCCGCGCCGCCGCCTGCTGAAAAAATCATCGAACAGCCCAAACCGCCGGAAGAATTCCTCACGCCGCCAAAGCCTGAACCGCCGCCTCCGCCTGAGCCTGTCGCTGAGCCTGAACCGGAAGTGGTAGAGAAAATCGCTGAAAAAGCGCCGCCTCCACCCAAGCCTAAGCCAAAAGAGCCCGAGCCGAAAAAGGAAGAAAAGCCGAAAGAAGACCCTTTCGAGCAGCTTTTAAAGGACTTCACGCCCAAGGAAAAAACGGAAGAAAAGCCCACGCCAAAACCGAAAGAAGAGCCAAAGCCCGCCGAAAAGAAAAACGAAAGCGCCATCCCCGACTTTTCAAAGGAGCTGTCGCGCAGTGAACTTGAATCCGTTCAGGGCGGCATTTCGCCGTGCTGGAACGTTGATGGCGGCTCAAAATATGCGGAAAACCTCGTGGTCGAATTAAAGGTTACAGTTTTTCCTGATATGCGTGTCAAAACTGTATCTGTCGTAGATCAAATTCGATATACTACCGACCGAGCATTCAGAGCAGCCGCCGACGCAGCAAGTCGCGCCCTGAGAAACCCGAATTGTTCAACCCTCAGGCTGCCGCCCGAGAAATACAAAGACCAAACGTTCAATTTTACATTCGACCCGAGAGAAATGTTAGGATACAGATAATGAAATACTTTTTACCCTTCTTGGTAATTCTCCTTTTCCCCTTCAGCGCCCTTGCGCAAGTGGACATCACAATTTCTAAAGGCGTGAAAGAACCCATGCCTGTGGCGATTGCGTCCTTCCATGCAATCTCGCCGCAGAACCAAAAATTCGCCAGCCAGATCCCGCAGGTTATCTCGGCCAACCTCGAAAGCTCGGGCCTGTTCCGCCCACTTAATCCAAAGGCTTTCGTTCAGGATGTAAACTCTATGCACGATTCCGGACCGCGCTTCGCGGAATGGCGCGCCATCGGCACCCAAGCCCTTATCAGCGGCTCTGTTACCCAAGCCGAAGACGGGCGCACCCGTGTTGAGTTCCGCCTTTGGGATGTGTTCGCGCAGAAACAGCTTATCGGCACAGCCTATATGACCAACGAGCAAAACTGGCGCCGCATCGCCCACATCATTTCAGATGAAATTTATAAACGCCTGACAGGCGAAGACGGGTATTTCGACACCCGCATCGTTTATGTCGCAGAAAGCGGCCCGCCGCAAAATCGTGTGAAACGCCTCGCAATCATGGATCAAGACGGCCAAAACCACAAATACCTGACCAATGGCTCAAACCTTGTTTTGACGCCGCGCTTCTCCCCCACGCAGCAACAAATCACATATATGTCCTACGGCCCCGGCGGCGCGCAGGTCTATATCTATGACATCAACACAGGCCGCCATGAAAAGCTCGGCAATTTCGAAGGCATGACCTTCGCCCCGCGTTTCTCACCTGATGGCCAAAAAGTCATCATGTCTCTGGCGAAAAACGGAAACACCGATATCTATGAGATGTCATTGCGCTCTCGCACGCCAGTGCGGATCACAACGAATGCCTCAATCGATACCGCGCCGTCATACTCTCCCGATGGTAAACAAATTGTGTTTGAATCCGATCGGGGCGGCAGCCAGCAGCTCTATACAATGAGTGCCGATGGTAACAATGTACAGCGCATCACTTTCGGTAAAGGCCGCTACGCCAACCCCGTATGGTCGCCGCGCGGTGATTTGATCGCGTTCACACGCATGTATCAAGGGAAGTTCTATATCGGCGTTATACGCCCCGATGGAGCAGGAGAGCGCCTCATTACAAACGCTTATCACGTGGAAGGCCCGACATGGTCGCCTAACGGCCGTGTCCTTTCATATTTTAAAGAACGCCCCGTCGGCGCTGGCGGCACGCAGCGCCAGACTAAAATCTATACGGTTGATATTACGGGCTTTAATGAAAGATGGCTGCAAACGCCTGGCGACGGCTCTGACCCTGCGTGGTCACCGCTTAACCCGTAAACCAACAATCGTTTATAGTTTAGGAGTGATCGAGGTCTGAAAACATCTCGATCACTTGCGCATAAAGCTCGCGTTTAAACGGCACAATTTTATCGAGTGTTTCAGCGATTGGCAGCCATTGCCACGCAGAAAATTCTGGCGGTGTATGCGCGCGTAAATTCACGTCGCTATCCTTGCCTGTAAAACGCATCGCAACCCAATGCTGTTCCTGCCCTTGATATTGCCCGTCCCAAAGTTTTTGAATAAGCGCTTCGGGCATAGTGTAGCGCAGCGCCCTTTCAGCGATACGAATAATCTTCGCATTCTCGATGCCCGTTTCCTCCGCAAGTTCGCGAAACGCAGCCAACTCCAAATCCTCGCCCTCATCAATTCCCCCTTGCGGCATTTGCCACGCACCGGGGGTATCAATGCGCTCACCAACAAACACGTCACCGTCTTTATTAAACAGCGCAATACCGACACAAGGACGAAAAGGGAGGTGGGAATATGGCATAAAATTATTCCGTAGCGAGCGCGGCCAAAGCAGACACGGGAACAATCTGGATATTCTCGCGCTCTAATTTGGAAATCCACGTTTTGAGATCTTTAAGGTTCTTCGGCGTAGGTTTAATCAAAATCGTCATCCCGCCCTGCGTCTCTAATGCCTTTTTGATCGCCGCTAATTCTGAATTATCCGCGCTCAAATTCTTAAGCACCTTCGTGTTTTCCACGTAAGGAAACCCGCCATCCACCGCAAATTCACGAACAAAGCCCGCATTCATCGGGTTCATTTCCAAAAACCCTTCACCGCGCGTGAATATCTCTGTCACAAGCGTCTTATACATCGCGCCGCCATATTTAAACGATTCATCCGTAAACCCTGCAACCCCCGCATATCCTGTGGTGCGTGACAAAAGCCAATGCAGCTTATCCTGATTATATTTAAAACTGACATTGCTCAAAAACGCCTGTGAACCGGGGTCACTCTTCGGAAATTCTTCGGTCTGAATATTCATCTGCAGCCAGATTTCATGCCCGTCTTCACGCGCCATTTTCTGCCAACGCTCCGCGTCACTCGAATAAGGCGAAAGTATCAGCGAAACACTCGATGGTAAAAACGCCAGAATATTTTTGGAAAGCCCCTCGGACAGGCCATAATCAAGCACCCCGATCGCCAAGGCATTCTTGCTTCTGTTAATCAGAAACGGTTTTTTATAAGCATTGAAAGGTGTAAGCTCCGCCGTCTTCTTGGGCAACAACCCTTGGCTAGTCACCTCAGTAAGCTCCTTGATTGGCGCAGGTACCAGCGCATTATTCGAAGCCCCCACAAGCGCCGCCAAATCCTCATCCATCGATGTATCTGAAGCAGGCTCTGGCTCTGGTGCTGTCTGCATATCACTATCCATCAAAGGCTCGACCGCTACTGTCGCTTCCGGCTGATGCACCGCCATCTCATGATGAGGCTCTTCCGCCATTTGCCCGTTCGCGCTCTCATCGGGGATTACAACATCTGAAGACGCAACCTCTTGAATGAATAATGTCTGCGAGGCCAGCCGCGCTTCAAGCCCTTCAATGGTTTTTTCACTATTGATGAAGGCAAAACCAAACAGCAGCACGTAAACCCCGAAGACAATCACCAGACCAATCAAAAAAGATTTGATGGAAAACGACCCCTGATTTTTTTCCGCGAGTGCAGACAAAAGCGCCCCCTATTTCCCATTCATGGTGGAGGCATCTTTATAAAGATTAAGCCCGTTCAGAAGATCCAAAGCCCGTAAGAGTTGATAATCAACCGGCTTTTCTTCTTCACCATCTTTGGCGTCTTTTGCATTATCATTCGCAATCTTTTTGGTGATTGCATTATCCAAAGCCCCTTTCAGGTTTTCTTCACGAAGGCGGCGCTCCTTTAAGGACTCAATCGTGGCCTGTTCAACCTCGATATCCGGCTCAATACCTGTCGCCTGAATCGATAGCCCCGAAGGTGTGTAATACCGCGCAGTCGTAAGACGCATCGCGCCATGTCCGGGAAGCGGCATAACAGTCTGCACAGAGCCTTTACCGAAAGATTTGGTCCCCAGTAGAATCGCGCGCTTATGATCTTTCAATGCGCCCGCAACAATTTCCGACGCCGAAGCAGAGCCACCATTGATCAAAACAACCATCGGCAAGCCATCGGCAAAATCACCGGGCGTCGCATTATCCCGCTTCGTGTCTTTTTCATGGCGGCCACGAGTGGACACAATCTCGCCTTTATCAAGGAATACATCCGCCGTCGCAATTGCTTGGTCCAAAAGCCCGCCCGGGTTATTGCGCAAATCAAGCACATAGCCGTTTAGCTTAGGCCCAAGCTCTGCCTTGATTTCTTCAATCGCCTTCAATAACCCGTCATCAACATTCTGGTTGAATGTCGTAATGCGGATATAGCCTGAATTCCCCTCCACGCGGTGGCGAACAGAACGTATTTTTATAATGTCACGGATGATCGTGAAATCCAGCGGTGCTTCCTCTTCTTCGCGTGACACTACAAGGTCAATCTTCGTGCCGACTTTTCCGCGCATCTTGCCAACCGCTTCAGAAAGCGAAAGCCCCATAACAGGCTCTCCATCAATTTGTACAATGTAATCTCCGGCCTGAATGCCTGCCGCTGCCGCAGGGGTATCATCAATCGGCGAGACAACCTTCACGATGCCGTTTTCCATTGTCACCTCAATCCCGAGCCCGCCAAACTCACCCTTGGTGCTGATCTGCATTTCTGCAAATTTCTCATCATTCAAATAGGAGGAGTGTGGGTCAAGCGCGCTGAGCATGCCATTTAAAGCATTTTCAATCAGTTCTTTATCCGCTTTTTCTTCTACATATTGTTCCCGAACGCGCTCAAAAACATCACCGAATAAATCAAGCTGACGATACGTGTCGTTATATTCCACATCTGCAGGCTGCGCACCGGCTGTACGATCTTCTTGCGCAAAAGCAGGAGAGACCAAAAGGGGAAGCATGAAAAGAGCAGAAAGAAGAAGGCGCATTAAAATATCCTTTGTTAAAGTTCGGAAAACTTTTTAGCCGGGTTTATAGGTTTACCATTGTAACGCAGTTCGTAATATAAGACAGGATTTTGTCCTATTTCATGGTGAAGCAAACCAATCGGTTCGCCTGCAGAGAGTTTTTGTCCCACTACTGTATCAATTTTTTCAAGACCTGCAACAAGGCTGTGATATCCACCTTGATGTTCAAGGATAACCATACCGCCGTAATTTTTGAAACTCCCCGCAAATTTCACGATACCGCCCATTGGCGCAATAACAAGCGCCCCGTTTCGACCCTCAATATCAATCCCTTGGCTCGGCGCGCCGAAATTATCCGGTTGATTATAACGTGTTTTGATTGTGCCTGAGATCGGCAGCCGCGCCGCCCCCGCAGGGATATTGGCCGCAGAGGGCGTTTTCAAAACAACATTGCGCGCTTTCGCATTTTTCTCCCGCGTGCGGCTTTCCTGATCCAGCTTCTGCACAAGCTCTCTCAGGTTCTTCGCTTTACTCGAAATGCTTTTAATCCGTGCCTCGCGCTCCTTAAGATCGCTTTGCGTACTCGCATAGAGCTTCTTGCGCTTATCAAGCATCCCTGACAGCTCTTTATGTTGGTCCTGCAAAGCCACAGACGTCTTTGTGAGCTTGCTTTTTTCCGCGTCCAACTTCTCGGACACATCATAAAGCTCTTCCAGCTCTGTCCTCAAACTATCCGCTTTGCCTTTAAGATCAGGCAAAATGCTTTGCATCAACATCGCACTCTGCGCAGTTTTCAGCGGCGCATCAGGCTTTACAATCAGCGCTTCCGGCGGCAGGCGGCGAATGCGTTCAAGCGCCAAAATCAAATGCGCAATAGACCCTTGGTCTTTTTGCAAGCGGTTTTGAATTTCACTTTTCTGCGCCTCCAAAGATTTCACATCCTTATTCAGCGCCTGCATATCTTTTTCGTTTTCTTGAATGTCTTTGGCAATTTTGACTAAATTCGACTGTGTCGCCTTCAGTGACCCTTCGATTTTCTTCGCTTCTTTTTCCAGCTCTTTCTTATTCTTCGCTTCAGCCTCAAGCTGCTTCTCATAGCCGAATGCCTCCGTCTTTTTGGCCGGAGTAGGCGGCGCAGCGAGCGCAGAAGAGGCAACAACCATCAAAGCTAAAACAAGAAGAAGGCGCACGGTTTAATCCCTGTGATATGGGTGGTTACTTAAAATTTGTTGGGCTCTATAAATTTGCTCTAAAAGCATCGCCCGTGCAAGCATATGCGGCCATGTTTGGCTGCCAAAACTGAGGAGAAGATTTGCGCGCTCCCGAAGATCATCGCTCAATCCATCCGCGCCGCCGATGATAATCTGCATCATCGGGCAGGCTTCATTTTGAAGGGTTTGGATTTTTTTGGCGAATGCGCGCGAGGGCAGGGATATCCCCGTTTCATCCATCGCCACAACAAAAGCTTCGGGTTTTAGAGCTTCAAGCAGCTTGGCGCGTTCATCTGCCGTGTTCTTGCCTTCCATCTCGATAAGAATGCAAGGCCATGTAATACGCTTTAAATAATCGGACGCCACATCAAACAGCGCACCTTTTTTAAGGCGCCCAATCGCTAATATTTCAATTTTCATTAAGAGAGTTTAGGCTTGTGCGGGCTCGCCGACAACATCGAATGGCTGAAAAGCGCCCCACATTTTTTCCATGTTATAAAACGAGCGGACCTCCGGACGGAACAGATGCACAACAATATCGCCCGCATCAATCGCAACCCAATCGGATTGCTCCAATCCTTCGATCATAACGTTCTTAACACCGCGCGCGGCCAACCTGTCTTTAAGCTTGCTTGCCAGAGCGCTGACATGACGGGATGAAGTTCCCGACGCGATGATCATATAATCCGCAAGTCCGGTCTGATCATCCAGCTCAATTGTTACAATTTCCTCTGCCTTGTCTGCGTCTAAAGACTGCTCAACAAGATCTTTTAATTCGGACGGAGATAAATCCCCTTTTGTACTATAGGTTAAAATGGCCGCGGCCTCCTTCTGTTGTGAACACTACAAACCCTATTAGACACAAAAAAAGCCAAACCGCAAGGTTTAGCCTGTTGCATGCATCCAAAATAAGGGGTGGTACATGGAGTGTCAAAACGCATATCGCTTCGCGTCATGAAGCCCCCAATCGGTAAGAACCGTAAAATTTTAGAACATTCTTGTTCGTTAATCTCATAATCCCATTATATCGCGATTCACTGCCCCATGCAATGTAAGACCCTGTTGCGCCTGCGTTGTACACAGATAAGAAAAACATTAAGACATTGATTTTTTTAAATTTTCTCTAATTTCACTCGATGAAATATTCACCATTTTTTTCTGCATCATCCAGTATGTTGTGCCCGAATCGAGCGGCAATTTGCCCCCGCGATCAATAAACACATGATTTTGTTTCTCATACATCCGGTAAGGACATGCCCGCACCAAAGACCGCGCAGGGTTACGCGTCAAATGCACCATACAAATTTCGCCGAGCAAATCCTTCCAGTGATGCCACTTATGAAGCCCCAGCGCATTATCCATCCCGCTGATCCATACAAAATGGGTATGAGGGAAAGACTCTTTCAGCTTTTTAATAGAGTAATACGTAATCGTCGTTCCAAAATCCTTCTCGATATCCGATATAAGGATATTCGGGTGGTTCACCAAATCACGGCACAGCCCCACGCGTTCATCCAATGGCGAAGGCTTAAACGGCTTGATCGGGTTTTGCGGCGAAACAAGCCACCAAACGGCGTCCAGCTCTAAACCCTTCATCGCCGCGAGCGAAATATGAACATGCCCCTCATGCGGCGGATTAAAAGACCCGCCCAGAATCCCGACCCGCGCATTTTTCCAGCGCGGGGAATCAAGAGTGTGAGGAGGGGTGAATATCGACATCGCGATTAAAGTCTGGCTATGAGGGGCGCGTTTGTCCAGAGCCGCGCACCATATATTTATAGGTGCAAAGCTGCTCTAAACCCACCGGCCCGCGCGCATGCATTTTGCCTGTGGCAATGCCGATCTCCGCGCCCATACCAAACTCGCCGCCATCGGCGAACTGCGTCGAGGCGTTTTGCATCACAATGCCACTATCGACATTTTTCATGAAATGCTCTGCCGCCGCGCTATCCTCGGTCAAAATCGAATCCGTATGATGCGAACCATAGCTGTTGATATGCGCAATCGCTTCATCAACGCCGTTCACGGTCGCAATGCTGAGCTTCGCATCCAGATATTCCGTATGCCAATCTTCAGTGCTGGCCTCGCCAACCCGTGCGTCCAGCCCTTGCACCATCTTGTCACCGACAACCTCGCAGCCCTTATCAATCAGGTTCGAAACAATTTTCTTCGCCAAGCCTTGATCCAGATTCTGATCAAGCAGCAAGGTTTCCATCGCCCCGCAAATCCCTGTACGGCGAAGTTTTGCGTTCTCGGTTACCTCCACTGCAATTTCGGGCTTAACACTTGGGTGAACATATATATGGCAGATCCCGTCCAGATGCGAAAACACGGGCATGGTGGCCTCGTTCATCACGCGCTCAATCAAGCCTTTGCCGCCGCGCGGGATCATAACATCAACATGAGAAGAGCGGAGCAGGGCGCCCACAGCTTCACGATCAGAAATAGGAATCATAGACACCGCCGCCTCCGGCAAGTCATGCTCGCGCAAAGCCTCTTGAATAATAGCATGCAGCGCAAGCGAGCTATGCAAGCTCTCGGAGCCGCCGCGCAAAATCACCGCGTTATGTGACTTCAAACACAGTGCCGCCGCATCAATTGTTACATTGGGCCGCGATTCATAAATCATCCCTAAAACGCCAATCGGCGCAGCCACGCGCTTAATATCCAAACCATTCGGACGCGTGGTCTCCCACAGCACGCGGCCAACAGGATCATCCAGATCGCGCACCGTCAAGACACCTTTCGCGATGCCGGCAATGCGGTCTTCATTCAGCGCAAGGCGGTCAAGCATCGCCTGCGTCAGGCCTTTTTGTTTTCCCGCGCTTATATCTTTTTTATTGGCTTCGATAATCCTGGCCGCATTCTCGTTCAGCTTCTGGGCAACGCTGCTCAAAACCGCGTTCAACACATCCGTAGAGGCATTACCAAGTGCAGCAGACGCAAGCTTCGCATCGCGCCCTAAATCGTCAACAATCTGGATTGGGGTATGGGTAGTAGCGGCTTCAGAGGACATAGATAATCCTAAAGGTTGGGGTTAGTGAATATTATCACTTACACCTCTAATAGCGGCATCTACAAGTTTTTCATTCGCTTTTTTATCAAACTTGGTTGCGATGATTTCGCTCGTCGCCGTAATCGCAAGAGACGCAGCATATTGTCTGATCTCTTCTTTCGCATTTTCTTCCATGTGCGACAGACGCTCCGCCAACTGTTTTTCACGGCGCGCAATCGTCTCGTCTAAATCAATTTCGGCCTGCTTTTGAATTTCCGCTGCTTGCTTCTTCGCGGTCTCAAGAATGTGATCCGCGTCTTTCACCGCATCTTTATGTTTGCGTTGATATTGTGCAAGCATACCTTGGGCTTCCACGCGAAGGTTTTCCGCCGTTGCAATTTCTTCACGGATTTCTTCAATCCGGTTATCAATATAAGATATCAGCGCAGGCTTACCATACTTCCAGATAATCGCGGCAAACCCGATGAAGGAAACAAGGTACCAAAAATTTGTATCGTAAAGAAACTCCATCTTTATGCCGCCTTCTTATCAAGGTTTTTAATAAGACTTTTCGCATGGTCCAGATCAGTTGAAACGCCCACAATCTTTTCCGCCGCCAGGCTGGCAACTTCCGCGGCGATATGCTGCATATCACCGATCGCTGCGCCTTGGGCCTTTTCAACTTCGGCTTCTTTTTCACGCATCGCTAAAACAGAGCGCTCGTTAAAACTCTCAAGTTTCTTTTCGATCTTCTTTTTGATTTTTTCTTCGCCCGCCTTGAAAGCCGCAGATGAATCGTCTCTGGCTTTCGCTAGAATGGCGTCATACGCCACTTGCACGTCTTCTGCCTCGGTCTTCAAACGCTGCGCATTATCAAGGTCATCTTGAATTTGATCACGGCGGTTTTCAATCGTGGAAGAAATTTCAGGAAGATTTTTCTTTGAAAAGATCAAATACATGATCGTAAACAAAATAAACAACCAGAAAATCTGTGACGGGTATGTGGTGAAATCAAGCTGGGGAAGGCCTTTGACCTCTTCGTGATGATCATCAATGCCATGTTCTTGCTCAACCGCAAGCTCATTTTCCATGATCACAATAGGCTCACCGGGCACCTCTATAACCAATTGCTCGGCAAATGCGCCCGACGGGGTCATCACGCAGAAAGCGATTGCAATAAGAGCAAACGCTTTCAACATCATATTGATTTTATCACTGTGCATGATCATGCTTTTCAAAATCTTTCTTGAAAAATAATGAAAAACTTATCCAAACAACATCGCAGCGCCAAGGCCGATAGGGATAATACCCAAGGCTTCGATGAACGCCAAAATGAGGAAGAAGTTTTTGTCCATAAGCTCTTTGGCTTGTGGGTTGCGTGATACGCCTTCTGCATAGGCTTTAAAGTAGAGGCCAAGACCAATCGCCGCACCGAACGCCGGGAGCATTGTCAAAGCACCTGCAATAAGTTTTGCTGCTTCTAATTCCATTTTTTACTTCCTTCTTTTAGTTACCGTTAAAATTAACATTTAGCGTATGTAAAACTGAGTGAGTGATCGCACAATCAATGATGAAGATCAACCGAGTCTTTCAGATAAACACACGATAAAATAGCAAACACATAGGCCTGAATAAGCGCTACGAGTAATTCGAACATCAGCATCAACGTGCCGATAAAGGCTGGCGCAAAGCCCACCATAAAGCCCCATGCCGCCATTCCGGACGCCGCAACAGCAAAGCCGGCAATGATTTTAAGCATGATGTGCCCTGCCATCATATTGGCAAATAAACGCACAGACAAAGTGAGAGGGCGTACAAAAAACGAAATCAATTCAATCGGAATAATAATCGGCAAAATCCAGGCCGGAACACCGGACGGTACAAACAGCGACAGAAATTTAACCCCGTGATTGAGGAATCCGAAAATAATTACCGACGCAAACACAACCAGCGCCAGCGCGCCCGTCACCGCCAAATGGCTTGTATAGGTGAAAGAATAGGGGAGCAGCCCCAAAAGATTGCCCATCAGAACAAACATAAAAACTGTAAAAATAAACGGGAAATATATACGCCCTTTCGAGCCAATATTATCGCGCACCATCTTGGCGATAAATTCATACATAAGCTCCGCAGTCATTTGCATACGTCCGGGAACAAGCTCCTTGCGGCGCATCGCCATCGACAAAAACATAACGGATAAAACAATCCCAAAACTCATCCACAAAGCAGAATTGGTGAAAGACAACTCACCTGTTTCGTATGGAAACTTAATAAGGTCTTCAATTACAAACTGCTTAATCGGGCTGGCCATTAAAGGTCTCTTTCGTCCTGTTCAAAATTTTGTCAAATTTCGCAAGTTTAATAGCGTCTTTAGGCGCGGCTGGCAATGCCCAAACGTAAAAAAATTAATCTTTTTTCTCGTCTTTTGTAACCTTCGGAGAATTCATTGCTTTTTGTGCCCGCATCGTGGCGCTCACAAATCCGAGAACAATCAGCGCCACCATCCCCCACGGCATTGTCCCTGCAAATTTATCAATCATAAAACCAAGGATACCCGCCGCAATCACAGTGCCCAGAAATTCATACCCTTGATTCATCTGTTACGCCGCTTCTTCCAGAAAATCAAAGCTTTGCTGTAAATCAACGGAAACCAGCTGCGATACTCCACGTTCCGCCATGGTCACGCCATAAAGGCGATCCATCCGCGCCATCGTCAAACGGTGGTGTGTAATCACAAGGAAGCGTGTTTCTCCGCGCTCGGCAATTTCTTCAAGCAAATCACAAACGCGGTCCACATTGGCATCATCAAGCGGCGCATCAATCTCGTCCAAAACACAAATCGGCGAGGGATTGGTCAGGAACATCGCAAAAATCAGGGCGATAGAAGCCATAGTCTGCTCGCCGCCCGAAAGAAGAGAAAGCGACTGCAAAGTCTTACCCGGAGGCTGCGCGAATATCTCCAGCCCCGAATCAAGCGGATCATCCGAATCAATAAGCGCCAAATGCGCTTGCCCACCCCCGAATAGCCGCAGGAACAAACGTTGGAAATGCGCATTCACATGCTCAAATGCCGCAACCAAACGATCCCGAGCTTCTTTATTGATCTTCTGAATCCCTGCGCGCAGCTCTTCAATCGCCTGCACCAGATCATTGCGCTCATGCAGCAACCCGCCGACTTCGCCCTCAAGCTCCGCCGCTTCCTCTTCGGCCCGCAAATTCACCGCGCCAATGGCCTCGCGCTCACGGTGCAGCTTCTCTTTCTTACCCTTCAGGCTGTCCAAATCACCAAGTTCTCTATCCATATCAATCGCGGAATGCTCTTTCAGCGAATGCGGCTCCATCTCGAACTTCTCGATAATAGAAGCATTCAATCCATCGCGCTGCTCCTGAATCGCCGCCAAAGTCGCTTGTGCGTGTGCGCGGCTCTCCCGAACCTCACCCAACGCATTCTCTGCTTCCTTAAGCGCTTGTCCCGTCTCGAATACATCTGTCTCACACTTGGCCAAACTCTCCGCCGCCGCACTGCGCGTTGTCTCTAACTGTGAAATCTTATCAAGCAGCGCCGCTTTATCGCCTTCATGGTCTTTCGGGCGCGCCTTTAATTCCTCAAGCTTTTCGCTTAGCGAAGTCTTACGCTCCTCAAGCTCTTTCATGCGCTCGCGTGCGCGAATAACGCGGTTCTTCAGGTTCACGCGCTCATCCGCAATCGCCTGTAAACGTGCCTTGCGCGTATTCTGCTGCTGCTGCGTAATGTCATAGCTACGCACCGCTTCGCCAAACTCCTGCCGCGCCTCTTGCAAACTCGCCTTTACAGCCTCAAGCTCCTGCTCGGACGTGTCATCTTTCTCGACTTCATAGGCACTCAAACGTGTCTTATCGTCTTTAATCGCTTTCAGCATTTCGGCAATATCATCCGCCGCCAAGGCAATCGTTTCTTCTAAGCGGCGTTGCTCACTGGCAAGCGCGGCGGCTTTCTCACGAAGAGCAGAAAGCGCAGCGCGGCTTTCATTAAGTGTGCGCTCTACCTCGGCCTTCTGGGCGCGCGCTTCTTTTTGCGCGTCATCCACCGCTTCACGCTTCGCAACCAACGCCTGCAAAGCCTGCTGCGCTGTATCTGCCTCTTTCTCAAGGGCAGGGCGCTTCTTGATCAACGCCTCCAGCTTGTTCTTCTGCTCTAAATGCTGTGCATTGCGGTCCGCCGCCGCAGCCTTGATCGTAAACCCATCCCAGCGCCAATATGTCCCATCCAATGACACAAGCGATTGCCCGGGCCCAAGCGCGCTCCAGAGCTTCTCACCGGCCGCATCATCCGCAACATACCCAATCTGCGACAACGCAGGCGCAAGCGTTTTCGGCGCTTTCACCTTCGGCAGCAAGCTCTCCGCACCTCTCGGCAGCGCAGGCAAATCTTTCGCATCACGCTTCAAATCCCGCCAAGACGAAGACGCATGCTCGTCCAAAGACGCCAGCAGGGAATCACCCAACGCCCGTGACAAAGCCTTCTCAAAACCGCTATCCGGCTTAACATCACCCAAAACAGGGGTGAACTCATCATCAGAATCTGATTGAAGAAAGCTTTCTAATACACTGATTTCAGCAATAAATTCTGATTTCTTACGGTCAAGCTCATTCGCTTTTTCGCGCGCGCTATCAATCTTTTCCGCCAGGCTCTCAAGCTCGCTTTGATTCTTCTCAATCGCCTTGGAAAACCCCTCAAGGCTCTTTTGCAGCGCTTCTGCGTCTTTCTCTAAAGTCTTATCACCGGAATCCGTATTCGCATTCAGCGCCTTTAAATCACTCTCCGCTGTAACTTTACGGCTTTGCAACCGCTCCAAACGTTCTTGATTACTCTCAAGCCGTGTCAGCAGAGAATCCTGCTGCGCTTTGGCTTCCGCTGCGCCTTGCATCAACGTATTATACTGCTCCTCAAGCACAAGAACCTGCGCCTCGAGCTTCTCACGCAGCGCTTCTTTCTCGTTTAACTGCTTATCCGCACGCTCTTCATCAAACAAAATTTGGCTATGCTCGGCTTCCATCTTCTCAAGCGCATCGCTGTTATCTTCAAGGCTGGTGCTTTCATGTTCGAAATCCGTCTCGGTCTGCGTAAGCTGCGCTTTCGTCTCGCTCGTCATCTGCTCCAAACGGTTCGCTTCATCTTCAATCCGCTGCAGCGCCACTTTCTGGGTCTGCAGGCTCGCCGCCGCTTCTACTTCCGCTTTGCGCAATGTTGGTAAATCATGCGCTTGCGTGGTCTGCGTTTTGGTGAGCTGAGTCACTGTTGCCAAATGCTCCGCAACGGCGCTCTCGGCCACATCAAACTTGCCGCGCGTCACATCCATGCGCTCTTCCAACGCCTGCCATTCCATATAAGCAATCAGGATTTCCATCTGGCGAATTTGTGTGGAAACATTGCGGTATCTCGTGGCTTGGCGGGCCTGACGCTTAAGCGCACTCAAACGCCCTTCCATAGACCCCAAAATGTCCTCGATCCGAAGCAAGTTTGCATCGGCCGCCTTAAGACGCAATTCCGCTTCATGTCGCCGCGCAAACAACCCGGAAATCCCTGCGGAATCTTCCAAAATCAAACGACGCTCATGCGGCTTCGCATTAATCATCTGCGTCACCCGACCTTGCGATACAAGCGCAGGGGAGTTAGACCCCGTAACCGTATCGGCAAACAGCATCTGCACATCGCGCGCCCGAAGAACTTTGCCATTGATGCGATATTGCGACCCGCGATCGCGCTCAATCTTACGAACAACTTCAATCTCGTCATTGCCGTTATAGGCCGAAGGCGCGGTGCGCGTAGTGTTATCAAGAAGAAGCGAGACTTCCGCGATGTTGCGTTTCGTGCGAGAAGACGTACCGTTAAAGATCACATCTTCCATCCCGCCGCCGCGCATACGTTTGGCGGAGTTTTCACCCATCACCCAGCGCAAAGCTTCAACAAGATTAGACTTCCCGCATCCATTCGGCCCGACAACGCCGTTTAAGCCCGGACCGATTTCAAGCTCGGTTCGCTCAACAAAGGATTTAAATCCGTTTAAACGCAGTCGGGAGAATTGGATCATTCGCTGGGTTTTTCTGCCTCGATTTCAGCGACCGCCGCTTGAATAGCTTTATCAAATTCAGGGAAGGCCGCGCCCCCGGAAATCGTCTTTTGATTATTAATCACAAAGCTGGGCGTTGATTGCACCTGAAACTGTGTAGACACGGCCTGCATCTTTTTCAAAATCGCATCTTGAAGCTCTTCACTTCCCAAACACGCATTAAATGTCTCGTCGTCAACGCCGTATTTGTTGGCTGTTTCTTTCAAAAACTTAAGATAGTTAGACTCCTGCGCCCACGCATCCTGCTTTTCAAAAAGCTCCTGCACGAAATCAAAATACTGCTCCCCTTGCACACAGCGACTCACTTTTGTCGCATGCAGGGCAGGGGCGTTTAGCGGAAAGTCGGAAAAAACAAGATAGGCCTTGCCTGTATCAATATACGCGGCCTTGAATTCCTTGAACGTATTTTGGTGAAAGTTCCCGCAATGCCCGCATGTGAAGGAGCTATGCTCGGAAATTTTGATCGGCGCATTGCGATCTCCCAAAATCCGTTCTGTCTTTGCCGCCATAAGGTCAAAAGAACCGGAATCGGTTGATGCGCCTGTCTCGTCGCCGTCTGCGCTGTTAGACTCCGCCGCCATACACTCATCTTTAAGTGTGCCGTCCTCGTTGGTATTCTGCGTTTCATCATCACAATACTCGGGCATCTCTTCAATGGCTTCGTCCGTTTCAACGGCCTCTTCAATCGCCTCAAGCTCGTCCTCATCTGCTGAAATTTGTTCTTCGCTCGTTAACACCTCGCCTTCGCTTGAAGACCCTGAATTTGATATCGAAGCGTAATAGGAGCCGCCTAAAATCAATAAAAGAACGACGACAATGATGATCCATTTATTGCTGGATTTAGAATCGGATGCTGGCTCGGACATAAGGTCTCCTGCTATTTCGAGTTTGGAATACCTCTTTATGCAGCTCCGAAGCCTTATATGTCAACGTTTTTGCGGTAGACAGCGCTGATTATCCACACGCTAGGGGCGCACTCTCAAATCGGTGTGAAACGAATCTCGATCTGGTTTTTATCCACGCTGCGCCCCATCGGCATCAAATCCACATTCCGATAGGAGATATTATGCGCCTCCAAAGCTTTGCGAACCTCTAAAGCGCGAAGCAATGAAATGCGTCTATTTTCATTTTCGCTGATACCGGCGGTATTGTTAAATGATGTCACTTGTACCCGCACATTCGATGTCCGTTGAAACTTAATCGGGATATCTGAAACCACTTTGGCAATTTGCGCCTTGCTTAAAGTCGTTTCATTGGCATCAAAATCTAAAACCAACGCAAAATCCGATAGCTCGGATGTTATCACTTTCTGCGGCTTTAAATCATTGGATAGGGGGTATGACGGAGTAGGCGGCGTTTTCGCCGCATCTTCTTTAAGTGCTTCAATCCGCTTGCTGAGTTCCTCGCCAACCTCGCCGTCAATCTGTTTAAGAATTTCCTGCGCAGTGGGGGTTGTAACTTGGAGCTCCTCCTGCGCAATTGCGGGAGAGATCAGAAGTCCAAAAATGATAAGAAAACGAAGCATGAAAAGATTATGCAGCTTTTATAACTTTCTGCAAATCCCTAAACAGGCTTTCATTCGCGGCAATCACGTCGCCCGTATATAATGGTGATTTATGCGGCGCAGCCAAATCCCCGACAAACCCGCCGGCTTCTTTGACAATCAAAATTCCTGCCGCAACGTCCCATGCGCTGAGGCCCCGTTCCCAGAATGCATCTGCGCGGCCTGCCGCAACATACGCCATGTCGAGCGCCGCTGCGCCATAACGACGAAGCGAAACACCCATATCCCAAACCGCCTTTTGCTCACGGAAGAATTGATCCTGATTGTTTTTCGCCCGGTGCGGCGCGCCCGTCAAAACGCATGACAATCGCGGATCACGGCGACCGGAAACCCGCAAACGCTTGCGCTGCAAGAACGCACCCATGTTTTTTTCTGCCGTAAACATTTCGTTTTTGATGGGATCATGGATCAACCCGCAAACAATCTCGCCCTTATGCTCAAGAGCAATCGAAATGCACCAATGCGGAATGCCGTGAAGAAAGTTCGTCGTGCCGTCCAATGGATCAACAATCCACTTATACTCGGAATCTTTCCCCTCGACTGCGCCGCGCTCTTCCATCAATAAACTGAATTTCGGATACGCCTCGCTCAGCACTTCTTGAATAATTTCTTCCGCGCGCTTATCTGCCGCGCTCACAAAATCACCGGGGCCTTTTTGCGAAATCTGAAGCTGCTCAACTTCACCAAAATCACGAATAAGCGAGCGCGCCGCCTTTTCAGACGCCTTGATCATGATATTCATATGCGGGGAACGTACGGCGGCCATTAATCTTTTGCTCTCTCGACATACGTGCCGTCTTCGGTTTTCACAACAATGCGAATGCCGCTATCAATATGCGGCGGCACCATCACCTTCGCGCCATTTTCTAAGATCGCAGGCTTATAGGATGTTGTGGCTGTTTGCCCTTTAACTACAGGCTCGGCCTCGACAATTAGAAGCGTCACAGTCTTCGGAAGCAACACGCCCAAAGGCTCGCCTTCAAAAGTTTCAACCTCGACAACCATGCCCTCTTGCAGGAAGATATAGGCATCACCGATTGTTTCTTGCTTAATCACAACCTGCTCGAAATTGCCCTGATGCATAAAGGTATAATCTTCGCCGTCCCCATAGAGGAACTGATATTCATCTTGTTCGAGGCGAACCTTCTCAACGGTTTCTTGCGTACGGAAACGGACATTGTCTTTGTTTCCTGTGCGGATATCGCGCAATTCAACCTGCGCAACAGATGCACCTTTACCGGGCTGAATGATGTCGTTTTTCACGACAACGCAAAGTTTACCGTTATATTCAATCACGTTCCCGGAACGCAGCGTAATCGCATTAACCTTCATGATTTATCCTTTTCAAGAATTCCCTGACCGAGCGACAACAGACTATTTTTTATCCCGTCATCTTCAATGTCTAAAACCATCCCCGATAAAGTCTTTTTCTCTTCATCTGTCAAGGGAGTAGGCGGCTTTTTCGGTTTTTTAAAGGCGACCTTATTCGCCACAACCGCCACAAACTTAATATCGGTAATCCATACTTCCCCGAAAATCTGGTTAATCCGCTCCAGCATCAATCCTTTTTGATAGTGCATCTTGGTGGAATCTGCAGAAGACGCGGCAATCTCGAGCGTCGCCGTCGGCTTTCCACCGTCCTTGCTTTTGCGGTAATGCAGCTTCACAGGCTGCGCCTTATCCGCAATACTCGGCCCCGCAATCTCACGCCAGTTGCTAACGATCCGCCCAAGCGCTACATATTTACGCTGAAAGCTTCGTCCGGCAATTCTTGCGGTAGCTTCGGAAAGGGTCTTCATAGGGCTCCTAGTTATGTGTGAAAAACGAGAATGACAACCACGAATAATAATCACAAGGTTTCTGACAAACAGATACAAGAATATCGGGGACAACTTCTATCCTGGTATGATGCGCATGCCCGCGAAATTCCGTGGCGGGTTAAATCTGGCGAACCCGCCGATCCTTATAAAGTCTGGCTTTCAGAAATCATGTGCCAGCAAACAACCGTTCAGGCTGTCAAAGCCTACTATACAAAATTCCTCGCCCTCTGGCCAACCGTGCAGGATTTAGCGCGCGCCGAAAACGAAGATGTCATGGCGGCGTGGGCGGGATTAGGATATTACGCCAGAGCGCGGAACCTCCATAAATGCGCCAAAGTGGTGGCGAATGAGCTCGGTGGAAAGTTCCCGCAAACCCAAAGCGCTCTCAAAGAGCTTCCGGGGATAGGGGATTACACCTCCGCCGCCATCACCTCCATCGCCTTCAATAAACCCGCAACGGTCATGGACGGAAATGTAGAGCGGGTTCTCTCGCGCCTCTTCGCCATCGAAGAACCTTTGCCGCATTCAAAGAAACAGCTCAAAGAAATCGCGCATTTATTCTTCGATAGCTTCACAGACCGCCCCGGCGATCTCGCGCAAAGCTTCATGGATCTGGGGGCAGGGATATGCATCCCCAAAGCCCCGCGCTGCGTTCTTTGCCCATTAAACAAAAACTGCGCCGCCTTAAAGAAAGACATCGCCGCCGAGCTTCCCCGTAAAATCAAAAAGAAAAACCGCCCGCAAAAATACGGCCACATCTACTGGATAGAAAATTCGCGCGGTGAAGTCCTCTTCCACAAACGCCCCGATAAAGGTTTGCTCGGCGGCATGGCCGCGCTGCCAACCGATCATTGGGGTATCGAAAAAACCGACACCCATCCCGCTTTTATATTAAAAAAATCGATGAAAGAGCGCGTGCACCACACTTTCACTCATTTCGATTTAGAGCTAACCCTACACCATGCATATACAAAAGCCCCGCTCTCAGATGAATATTTCTGGGATACACCTACTAATCAATCCGCCGCACTGCCCAGTGTTTTCAAAAAGGCCTTTAATCTTTTTATCAAAGTTGCCTGACCCCCTTGAATCGCGATATACTAAAAAAGACTTATATTTCAGAAAGATATTCTTTTATGGCGGCTAGACTATTCTTTTTATGCATATTTTCTCTTCTTCTCATACCCGCAGTTTCTGTGGCTGAAGACGCAAAAATAGCCGTGGAAGACATCGTCGTCCCTTCCGAAGCCGCAGATCACATATACGAAAGCCCTACGGTTTCTTCTCTGTCAAAACTCTATTGGCGCTTGGGGAAAATGAATATCAACAATCCCGCGCATGTGAATGATTTTTTGCGTATCAACGAATGCGACATATACCAAGACTATATTCACAATGAATTTGAATGGCTAAAAATTGCAGCTTCCGCAAAAGAGTATCTGACAACAAACTCCAAAACATTTGCTTTACGCTTCCAAGCAGTTCAGCCTTTGCGGCTTGGCGAGTATAATTTTGATAAAAAAGTATTTGAAATTGTAGATGAATATAAAGTGGATGGCATACGCAGGCTCGAAGTTCTTGCCAATAATTTTTATGATGAAATTTGTGACCTCAGATATAATCAGCATGTGCCTGATTATCCCAAAGGACTGGTTGTAGAGCTCAGTCGCCCCATTAATTTAGAAACAGTGCCCATGTCCCCTGACGCGGCAGAAAACTTCATTCAACAAGGCCTGATCAATTTCAGAAAATACAAAAAACAAATGCAAACAAGTGAGAACCTATACGATAACCGCCAAGCCTTCCTTGTTCTCAAAATTAAGTCTTTCTCCTATCAAGGTGAAACAGGCACACGCGATGGCTATAAACTCGCCAATATTCTGGGAGTCTTAGAAGGTGTTGAAATTTACGCCGATGAAGATCTTAAGCAGCTGATTTATGAAGAAAGCTATCGCAAAAAACGCGAACGCTCGCCTGAAGAGCTTGCCCTTAAAGAACGCTATCAGGAGCGCTTGAAAAAACGTAAGGAAGAGCAAGAACAACGAAAGCTTCAAAAAGAAAAAGAAGCCGCCGAATACAGATAGTACTTACGCGTTGGCTCGAATTTGCTCCCGCAACGCATCAATCGGCTTTGTCGTTTTCCCGTCCTGATAATGCCAGAACGTCCAGCCATTACATGACGGCGCATCTTGCACCGCCGCGCCGACTTTATGAATAGAGCCGCGCGGGCTATCAATATGGTTCAATGCGGAAACACTACCATCGGCCTGCACTCTCACCTGAAAACGGTTCTTTGAATCACTCAGGATAGTTCCGGGTTTAATCATCCCGTTTTCCACCAACGTCCCGAATGGCACACGCGGCTTCTCGCGTTTTTGCACATGATGTAGCACGTTCTCATCAAGAATTTCGGCAGCCGCAATCCGCTCGCGCGCAAACGCCGCATATGTCTCATCACGCTCAAGCCCAATATAATGACGGCGCATTTTCTTCGCCACTGCGCCGGTTGTGCCTGTACCGAAAAACGGATCAAGTACAATATCACCAGGCTTGGTTGAGGCACTCAAAACCCTATATAGCAGACTTTCCGGCTTTTGTGTCGGATGCGCCTTCTTGCCATCCGCATCTTTCAAGCGCTCTCCGCCCGTACATAGTGGAAGCGTCCAATCGCTGCGCATCTGAAGGTCTTCATTCAACGCCTTCATAGAGTCATAATTAAACGTATATTTGCTGTCCTTGGTTTTACCCGCCCAGATCAAAGTCTCATGCGCATTGGTAAAGCGGCGACCGCGAAAATTCGGCATAGGGTTGGTTTTGCGCCAAATCACATCATTCAAAATCCAAAACCCCATATCCTGCAAAATATAGCCAAGACGGAAAATATTGTGATAACTGCCGATTACCCAAATTCCGCCATCGTCTTTAAGCAGATCGCGCGCCGCGCCAAGCCACTCACGCGTAAATTCATCATAATGCTGCAAGGATTCATACTGATCCCAATCATTATCAACCGCGTCCACCTTGGAGTTATTCGGACGATGAAGATCGCCGCCAAGCTGAAGATTATACGGAGGGTCGGCAAAAATCAGATCAATGCTTTTTTCAGGGAGGGAACGCATAATTTTCACGCAATCGCCTGTGATAATGGAATCTGTTGGTAAATCGAATTTCTGACTCGACATTTAAATCCTCGCTTATGTTCATAAGCGCACCTTGAGTCAAAACCGATTCGCCGTCAAGGAAAAAAGTGGATTCAATCAATAGAATCAGGACTCTAGGCAAGAGTCTTAAATGACTCTAACCCGCGGCCTTTAAGGGATTCGAGTCAAGGGCAACGGTCGATCCATACTCTAAAAAATTTCGCACAGGGGCAAAAGATTGGCGATGATGCACCGTTATGCCATGTTCATCTATTGCCGCGCGATGCGCCGCCGAAGGGTATCCGACATTCGTATCCCATCCATAATGCGGAAACGCGGCGTGCAGGTCTCGCATCCAACGATCCCGCGTAACCTTCGCGACAATCGAAGCCGCCGCGATTGATACAGACTTATTATCCCCCTTCACCACCGCGGTGGCGGAGCAGGGCAGCCGCGGCAGCTTATTGCCGTCCACAAGGGCATGAGCAGGCCACGTCTCCATTCCCTCAAGCGCGAGACCCATCGCCTTAAGCGAAGCCTGAAGAATATTAATCTCGTCAATCTCCGCGGGAGAAACATCAACGACCCGCCATTCAAAATGCGTTGTGATAAGTCCGTAAAGTCGCTCAAGTTTGGTTTCAGATAGCTTCTTGCTATCCGTGATTTCAGAAATAAAGGGCAGGGACCGCGCGGCTTTCGGAATATAAACGCACGCCGCCGTCACGGGGCCTGCCAATGGCCCGCGCCCAACCTCATCCAGCCCGAAAACGGGACCATCATGCTGCTGCTCCAAAGAAAAATCAGGCATGTTTATCCTTTTAGCGATTTGCTGGCGATCTCGAAGACATCAGGCGAAAGATTGTCTTGTGCCAAAATGCGCTCTAAAGCGGCTTGCATTTTTTCCTGACGATCAGGCGTATAGCGTCTCCACTCCCGAAGCGGTGAGAGAAGCCGCGCCGCAATTTGCGGATTAATCGCGTTCAACTCGATTATCCCATCGGTTAAAAAATCATATCCACAGCCATACGCCGCATGAAACCCGACAGGGTTATTCATGGCAAACGCAGAATAAAGTGATCTAACTCTATTCGGGTTTTTAATATTAAAATCAGTATGTTCTTTTAAATTATTAAGATTTTGGATAATATCTTTTCTGTTCGCGGCCGCTTGCAGCGCAAAGAACTTATCCACAACCAGTGGATAATCCTTAAACCGTCCGTAGAAATCCGCAAAAACCTCTTCGCGTTGCGGCTGATTAATATCCGCAATCACGGATAACGCCGCCACACGGTCAGTCATATTATCGGCTTTCATGTAATGCTCCGCCGCACGCTTCGCGCAGCCTGTGCCATGTGTCGAGGATAAAATGCTCAATAGCACATTACGTAAGGCGCGCTGCCCCATTGCTTCCGGTGATATACTGAAAACGCCGCCACTTTCGCTGTCCTTATAAAGCTTATCAAGGCTCTTACGATGTTCACGCTTAATCGTAGCCAAAAACACCTGACGCGCTTGGTAAATCACATTCGGATCAACGCTTTCGCGCTGCTGCCCGATAAACGCAATACTCGGCAGTGTAAGAATTCGCGCAAGCAAAGCGCTGTCGCAATCCTTATCAAAGCCTGTCTCAATCACTTCGCCAATCGTCGCCATGAAGCGCGGACATATATCCTTGCTGCCATCCTCAATCATAGTGCTGAGCATGCGCACGTAAAGCTGCTGCGCGGCCTCCCATTTGTTGAAACCATCGCTGTCATTCAACATTAGGAAGGTAAGATCGCCATTGCTGAGGCTTGTTTTCAAAATCACGGGCGCGCTAAATCCACGCAAAACAGACGGAATAGGGGCTTCGCTTACATTTTCAATTTCGAAACGCTGCGAAACATCCGTTAGGTTCAAAATCTGCGTGTCGATTAAATCACTGCCACTCTTTCCTAATAACCCAATAGAAACAGGTATATATAGAGGATTCTTAAAGCTTTGATCCAGCTCAATACTGTACGTCTTTTTCGCCTTGTCATACGTCCCTTTAAACGAAACCTCCGGCGTGCCGAGCGTTGAATACCACAGCTTGAACTGCGACAAATCAATGCCGCTCGCTTCCTGCATACACGCCACAAAATCATCACACGTCGCCGCCGTCCCGTCATGGCGGGCGAAATAAAGATCCGTCCCTTTACGATAATTCTCCGCGCCCAAGATCGTGCGCATCATGCGGATAACTTCCGCGCCTTTCTCATACACTGTCATAGTGTAGAAATTGTTGATCTCGATATAATTATCAGGGCGTATAGGGTGCGCCAAAGGCCCCGCATCCTCAGGAAACTGCAAACGGCGCAAATGCGTGACATCATCAATGCGTTGTACGTCTCGCGAGTTCAAATCCGCAGAAAACTCCTGATCCCGAAACACCGTTAGGCCCTCTTTCAACGAAAGCTGAAACCAATCACGGCATGTCACGCGGTTGCCCGACCAATTGTGGAAATACTCATGCGCAATAACGCTTTCAACGCGCATGAAATCCTGATCCGTCGCTGTCTCCTGTTGCGCGAGCACAAGCGCGGTATTGAAAATATTAAGCGACGTGTTTTCCATCGCCCCCATGTTAAAATCGCTCACAGCCACAATGTTAAACCTCTCCAGCTCATATTCGAGGCCGTACGTGTCTTCGTCCCACTTCATCGATTTTTTCAAACTCTCCATCGCATGCCCGCACTGGCTTTCATCGCCGGGACGCACATAAATATAAAGTTCCACCTCGCGGCCAGACGCAGTGGTGAATGTATCGTGAATTTGGCTCAAAGCTCCTGCAACCAACGCAAAAAGATAACAAGGCTTGGGAAAGGGGTCGTGCCATTCCACAAAATGTCGTCCGCCGCGCACTTTGCCGCTTTCACCCCTATTACCATTTGATAGCAACACAGGATATTTCTCATCCGCCTCCACGCGTACACTAAAAACGGATAAAACATCGGGGCGATCAGGATAATATGTAATCCGTCGAAACCCTTCGGCCTCACATTGCGTGCAATAATTTCCGCCGGATTTATAAAGCCCCTCGAGGCGGGTATTATCCTCGGGGAAAATCTTTGTGACAATTTCCAACTCGAATGCATCTGAAGGCGTCGGGATTCGCAAAGATACATCATCAGCGCTATACTCTGAAACCGTCTTGCCATCGACTTTGACAGAAAGAAGCTCGAGCGCCTCCCCGTTCAAAAAAACATCCTTAGCCTCAGAATTAAGCCGCTCATAACGCGCCGTAGCCGTCACAATCGTATGCCCTTCATAAATATCAAAATTCATCTTCATCGAATGAATTTTGAACGGATAGGGTTTATAATCTTTAAGATAAATAGTTTTCGGCGTGTCTGTTCTCATGATATTTTCTTTTTCTAAATCTTAAAAAAGGATAGCGCATGCCCATCAAAGACCAAACAGATTTTTCGAACTTCCTCGCGCTCGATATGCGCGTGGGCAAAGTGATTAAGGTTGAAGATTCAAAGGCAACAAAACCAACCTACAGGATCACCGCTGATTTTGGTGATGAAATCGGCGTGAAAGTGACCGTGGGTGCATATTCTCACTATGAAAAAAAAGCGCTGATCGGCAAACTTATTATTGGCGTTATGAATTTGGGTACGCTTAAAATGGGGCCTGAGAAGTCTGAATTTTTCTGCATAGCCGCGCCGGATGCAAACGGTGATGCTGTCCCTTTGTCGGTTTTGGAAGACGTCCCTTTAGGCGGCAGCGTCTATTAAAACCAAATCATTACGATGAATAAGCTCTGCGCGCCCTAAAAACCCAAGCGTTTTTTCAATGTCACCGCTGTCTTTACCTTTAATAATGGACGCATCACCTGATGAATACGCGCTTAAACCAATCGCAATAATCTTACCCGCATCATCAAGCACTTGAATAACATCTCCGCGCTCAAAATTGCCCTTCACAGCCATAACGCCGACAGGAAGCAGGCTTTTTCCATTTCTTAAGGCCTTCAAAGCCCCTGCATCAATCAGAACAGAGCCTTTAGGCTTCATATGCGCACCAATCCAGCGTTTTTTCGCGTTATTCTGAGTTTTTTGCCCTAAAAAGAGAGATGTAAGTGTGTTTGAATCCTCAAAAACACGTCCCAAAGCGCCATTTTCGCGCCCATTGGCAATGATAAGGTGTATCCCTGACAGCGTAGCAACCTTCGCCGCCTCCAGCTTGCTTTTCATTCCACCCGTGCTCATCCCCGGAACGGCCTCACCCGCCATATCCATATGCTCTTGCGTAATAATTTCAATCACACCAATATGCTCGGCGGCGCTGTCTGTATCAGGATTTGCCGTGTAAAGCCCGTCAGTCGTAGAGAGCAAAATAACAGCCGCCGCATTCATCATCTGCGCCACGCGCGCCGCCAAGCGGTCATTATCACCAAAACGTATCTCTTCGGTCGAAACCACATCATTTTCGTTGATCACAGGGATAACGCCCGCGCTTACCAATTCTTCCATCGCTGCTCTTGCGTTTAAATGACTGCGGCGGTTTTCCGTCTCTGACATCGTCAGCAAAACCTGCGCTAGCGGTATATTATGCGGCTTAAAAGCTTTGAAAAACCCGTTAAATACATGAAACTGCCCAATCGCAGAAGAGGCCTGCTTTTTTTCCAAGGGGATAAGGGCAGGGGGCATATTCAAAGGAATGCCAAGCGTATTTCGCCCAAGCGCCACCGCGCCGGAAGACACAATAATGACCTGCTTGCCGGCCTTGCGCAGTGCAAAAACATCCGCCGCAAGCGCGTCCAACCAATCTTGACGAACACCCGTCCCGCCGGCATCCACAACAAGCGCAGTGCCGATTTTTATAACAATGATAGAGGAATTACTGAGGGCGTCTATTGTATTCATGGCTCAAAACTTTTGTCCTCTGGGGCTTGACGGGCCTTTGTGATGGTCTCACCAATTTTGTACAACACGCTTTGCACGTTTTCGCCCGCTACAGCTGAAATTTTATACACATGTTTACCCACAGCCTTTTCCAACGTCTTGCGCTGATCCTCGGCAAGCTCTTCACCCAGTGCATCAATCTTATTCAGAGCAATAATTTCCTCTTTTTTATCAAGACCATGCCCATATTCTTTCAACTCATTTCTTATTGTTTTGTACGCGTCCACAATGTCATCTTGCGTACAATCAATCAGATGTAAAAGCACATCTGTCCGTTCAACATGCCCAAGGAAACGATCCCCCAAACCAAGCCCTTCGCTTGCCCCTTCGATAAGTCCCGGAATATCGGCGAGAACAAAATCATATTCCCCTGCGCGAAATACGCCCAAATTCGGATGCAGCGTCGTAAACGGATAATCCGCAATCTTTGGCTTCGCATTCGTGCACGCCGCCAAGAATGTCGATTTACCGGCATTCGGTAAGCCGACAAGCCCCGCATCGGCGATCATCTTTAATCGAAGCCAAACTTCGATCTCTTGACCTTCCCACCCCGGCGTCGTCTTACGCGGAGCTTGGTTTGTCGAGGATTTGTAATGCGCGTTTCCGAAACCGCCGTCACCGCCCTTAAGGAACACCATCCGCTCACCCGCGGTCGTGAAATCCGCCAGAACCGTCTCGCGATCCGCGTCCAGAATTTGCGTCCCCACAGGAACGCGCACAATGCAATCCTCGCCGTGTGCACCTGTGCGGTTGTCTCCTTTGCCGTTCTCGCCGGAGCTGGCCTTGAAATGCTGTGCATAGCGGAAATCAATCAACGTGTTGAGCGTTTCAATCACCTCGAATACAATATCCCCGCCGCGCCCGCCATTGCCGCCATCAGGGCCGCCCATAGGGACATTCTTCTCACGGCGAAACGAAAGACAGCCCGGGCCGCCATTGCCGCTCTGAAGATATATCTTTGCTTGATCGAGAAATTTCATTCTGTGTCCGCTCTGTATTGCACCGTGTCATTAAAAAAGGGAAAGGCCAAAACCTCTCCCTTTAGAAAACTTTATAAGGCCGTATATTTACTCGGCAGCTTGAGCCTGTGCAGAAGCATCATTCGCCGGAACAACATTCACCACAGGGCGATCGCCTTTAGTTCTTGAATACAAAACCTCGCCATCAATCAATGAGAAAATAGTGTGGTCTTTACCAAGGCCGACATTCTTACCCGGTGTATATTTTGTACCACGTTGACGAACAAGGATGTTACCCGCCAATACAACTTCTCCGCCGTATTTTTTGATACCAAGACGACGACCCGCTGAATCGCGACCGTTACGTGAACTACCACCTGCTTTTTTATGTGCCATGACTTAAATCCTATTCTTGTATAATTATGCCGCTTTAAGATCTTTGATCTTCAGAACAGTCAGATGCTGACGGTGCCCTTGCTTGCGACGATAGTTTTGACGACGTTTCTTTTTGAAAATAGTGATCTTCGGGCCGCGCGCTTGTTCAAGCACCTCGGCAATAACCTTTGCGCCTTTAACCAAAGGAGCGCCGATTTTATCACCGATAAGCAAAACCTCATCGAGATCAATTTTATCACCTGCTTTTGCGTCGAGCTTTTCCACCATAATGGTGTCGTCCTTTTGGACTTTATATTGCTTTCCGCCTGTACGAATAACTGCAAACATTTTTTTAAACCTAATTTTTGTATATTCTTATTGAGTTTGGGAAATATACACATATGCTTAGGGGTGTCAAGAAAATCTAAAGGCAAAACATTGAAAAACGATACATTTTTTAACTCGCCGGCAATAGAGCATGCAAACATTACGGTTTATGAAGACCCGCAAGCACAAACGCTGTCGAAGGCCTTGAAAGGTATTTTGAACGATCAGGCTTATAAAATATTCCTGCCCGGGGATATAAAAACCCTGAAAGAATCGGCAAAAAACAGTGGCTTAGTCCTCATCAATCTTGACGAGCTTTCTCCTTCAGAAATGAACATCGCCCACAAACTTCGTGAAGATCGCATGGTCGTGTGCGATCTCGGCGCGGTAACAAGCGATGGATCGCACGCCGCATTCGGCTCAAACCTATACCTGCAAAATTTTGATTTCTATTTATCGATGGCAGATTTCTCGGAAACCGAAATTAAGAAAATCATTACCAATCGCCTGGACTTGGGGAGTGAAAGACTGAAACAACTCATTCAGGATGAAGAATACAGGCGTTTCAAAGAAGCCCTATCCAGCGCGCCCATATCCCTTATGGTGTTTGATGGCGAAAAACGTATTGTCTTTGTGAGCGAGCATTATTTCAGGGTCTACCCGAAAAGCGCCCCCCGTCTTTGCCGCGGCCTAAGCGTCGTCGAGGCGTTCGATATGATGAGCAAAGAAGAGCGCATAGACCAAAAGAGCGAGCTATACGCCAAACTCAGAAACTTCTGGTATGGCCTGAACGGGGATATAGAGTTCACACTTGATTCCGGCGTTTCCTACAGAATCTCCGCCGTGCCACTTTCAAATAACAGTGGAACAATCGTCACTGCCGTGAATATCTCGAACTATATTAACCAGCGCTCAGAGCTAACTTTGGCCTTACAAGAACTTCACCAGCTAAAATCAAAACTTCCAAACTAGGACCCCTATGACCACCGCGAACGCCCTCAAAAATCTTTTAAAAGATAAAAATAAAACATGGCTGGTGACGGGCGGGGCAGGGTTCATCGGCTCCCATATCGCCAAGACCCTCTTGGCACATCATCAAAATGTCCGAGTTCTGGATGATTTAAGCAGCGGTTTTGAAAAAAACCTTAAAGCCGCACAAAACCTTCAAAATCTCATCTTCATAAAAGGTGATATCCGTAAACACGAAGATTGCGCAAAGGCAGCCCATGGCGCTGATATCATTCTGCATCAAGCAGCCATCGGCTCTGTGCAAAAATCAATCGAAGACCCCGTATTTGTTGATAGCGTTAATAATGGTGGTTTTGCAAACATCCTCGACGCCGCAAACGCCGAAGGCATTGAAAAAGTGGTCTACGCCAGTTCAAGCGCGGTTTACGGTGACAAAGATGAAAACAAGCTCCGCAGCGAGACCGATATCCTCAATCCCGTCTCTCCTTACGCCGAAACCAAATGCGCCAATGAACGTGCCGCGCAAGACTCCAATACTCCAAATACCGGCCTGCGTTATTTCAACATTTATGGCCCCAACCAAGACCCGAACGGCGCTTATGCCGCCGTAATCCCGAAATGGATTCACGCCATGATCGAAAATGAAGACATCACCATTTTCGGTGACGGCGAAACCGTACGGGATTTTTGCTATATAGACGACGTGGTGCTGGCAAATATCACCGCCGCCCTAACTACTACAGACCCCATAATCAACGTCGCCACGGGCCATAAAACCAGCCTGAATGATCTGTTCAAAGAGCTAAAAGCCATAACCGGGTATTCAAAAACGCCCCTCTATAAAGATTTCCGCGCCGCCGACATTAAAATCTCTTTGGCCGATACGACGCGTATGAAAGAAAATTTTGACTTTAATGGCCTCACGCCCATTTCCGAGGGTCTTCAAAAGACCGTGCAATGGTTTAAGGGGCAAAATAATGGCTGATAAAATCAAACTCTGCCTGTTTTTCACATGGGATGTATCCCTCAAAACTTGGGAGGAAAAGGGGTTGTTTGAGCGCGAGACGCGATTCTATCAAGCCCTGTCCGAGCGCGGCGTAGATATCACATTCCTCAGCTGGGGCGGCGAAGAAGAAGCCGATTTGGTCAAAAAACTCAGCCCCCAAATCAAAACCATCTCAATTTACAATCATATACCGCGACCCAAAAACAGAGCCTTGCGCGCTCTATGCTCCTTACTTGCGCCCTTTGCGCTGCGCGATAAAATCGCCGCTTCGGATATCTTGAAAACAAATCAAATCTGGGGGGCGTGGGTCGGCGTCCTTGCCAACTTTATCACCCGCGTTCCGCTCACTGTCAGATGCGGCTTCGAGCTTTATGACTTCTCGCGCCGTCAAGACCAGAGCTGGCTGCGTCAAAAATTCATCTGGATGCTCTCCAGAATCACATATGCCGCCGCCGATAGAATCAATGTCGCCACAGCCGAAGACAAAGCCATCGTCGAGAAAGTCTTCAAACAACCTGAGGGCAAGGTGTTTGTGCATCCGAATTGGATCGACACCGATCTGTTTTCGCCGCAAAAACTAAAACAAAAAGCAAATCACATCCTGTTTGTCGGCAGGCTCTCCGCGCAAAAAAACATCCCGCTGCTGCTGAACGCTCTAAAAGATACGAAATACACCCTCGATCTTTACGGCGAAGGAGAAGAAAAAGCCGCCCTCGCCGAAATAGCAAAGGATCTATCGGTCAAAGTAAACTTCAAAGGCGCAGCGCCCAATGACCAACTCCCTGAAGTCTACAGTCTCTATCCTGTATTCGTGCTACCATCCCACTATGAAGGCAACCCGAAAACCTTGCTGGAAGGCATGTCCTGCGAAGCCGCCGTCATTGGCGCCGATGTCTCCGGCATCCAGTCCGTCATCACATATGGCCAAAACGGCCTTCTGGTTCAGTCTGAGCCTGATGCGCTCCTCGCCGCCATAAAAGTACTCATGGAGGATGAAACCACCCGTAAAGCCCTCGGCAAAGCCGCAAGAGCGCACATTCTGTCTACGCACAAGCTTGACAAGCTTATAGACAAAGAATTAGCGTGGCTTGAAATTTTCAGGAGCGCATCATGAATTCAAAAATCGTCCATTTCAGCAACAAGGTCGCCCGTAAAGCCCAAAAAGCCGCCGATATATGGGCCATGGATTACTGGCATGATTTCCCGTTCGGTCGCGCACCTCGCGCCAGTAAAGAACGCTACACCGAGCTTTGGGAAGAAGCCAAAGCGCAAGAATATCCTGAAATCGACGCATACGAAAAACAAAGCGGTCACAAAGTCGATACAAAATGGCTCAACGACTTGGCGCTCCACACTCAAATCGTGATTAAAGATTCAAACCTGTGTTACCAACATGGCCGCGTGCTTTATTCCGCGCTGTCCAAATATCTCGAAAACACAAAAGCAGACCAAAGCGTTACAATTCTCGAAACAGGCACAGCCAGAGGATTTTCCGCCACCGTGATGGCCAAGGCTTTAAAGACTGCAAAGCGTTTCGGCAAAATCATAACCTTCGATCTCCTGCCGCACACAACCAAAATGTATTGGAACTGCATCGACGATTTCGAAGGGCCAAAAACCCGCCAAGAGCTGCTGTCACCATGGAAAGGCCTTGCCGATCAACACATCATCTTCATCGAAAACGACAGCCGCATTGGCCTATCACGCACCGCCCTTGGCCGTGTAAACTTCGCCTTCCTTGATGGCGCCCATACATTTGATGATGTGATGATGGAATTCGGCACTGTCGTAAATGCGCAAGAGCCAAGCGATGTCATTGTGTTTGATGATTATAACGAAGATCTTTTCCCCGGCATCGTAAAGGCCGTTGATGAGGGCTGCGTTAAATGGGGCTACGACAAACAGGTCTTGCGATCCCGCGATGCCCGCGCCTATGTCATAGCAACCAAAAAATAAGAGATTTTATGCCGCTCATAACCGTGTTGATGTCTGCCTATAACGCGCAAGATGATGTTGCCGCAGCCGTGCAAAGCATCCTCGATCAAACCTTCATCGATTTTGAATTCATCATCATCAATGATGGTTCTACCGATTATACAAAAGTCATTCTCGAAGGCTTTGCCGCGCAGGATGATCGCGTAATCCTCATCAATCAAGAAAACACAGGCCTGACCAAGGCGCTTAATATCGGCCTTGCGCGCGCAACCAGCAAATACATCGCCCGCCAAGATGCTGACGATATTTCCTACCCCTCGCGTTTGGAAAAACAGATAGAGCGCATGGAGCAGGGCGGCTATGTCCTGTGCGGTGCCAATGCGAATGACCTGTATGAAGACGGATCAAAAGGCGTTTGGGGCTTTCATGACGACTTCGAAATTGGTGATATCACTTTCCGCCAGACTCCGTTCCCGCATAGTACAGCCATGATGAGCGCGCAAACCGCAAAAGAACTCGGCGGCTATGACGAGAGCTTCATTACCTCTCAGGATATGGAGCTTTGGATGCGCTTTGCCAAACGCGGGCATCTGACCATGATTAAAGAGCCGCTGATCCAAAGAAAGATCAGCGCAAACGCCATAAGCAGCCGCAAAAAATACCAACAATTCAAAGACGCAAGCCGCGCAAGATGGATTCACAATCAAACCCTGTTCAAACGCATGCAGGCACAATATACTGGTTTGCGTTGCGTTCTGATTGAATCCGCGCCCCATAGCCTTATCCTGTTTTTACAAAAGCTCCTTAACAAATGACCGGCCCTTTAAAAGTCTTCAGCTTCTTTTTCACAAACTACCGCAAGGAAACCCTTATAGCGGTGGTACTGATCATCATTGCTGGAATTTTTGAAGCCATCGGTCTTGTCGCGTTCTTGCCGTTTTTCCAACTCGTTTTAGAGGGCAGCGCCAGCGTAAACCATATCCCGGAAGGCACGGTCAGAGACTTTATCGTGAACAATAACATCCCGCTCAACCTCTTCAGCGTCGGCATATTCATCGCTGCCATGATGGCGACAAAAGCGCTTATCCTCTGGGCCGCAATGCGAAAAGTCAGCAAGACCGTCGCTAAAATTTCCGCAGATCTGCGCCGCCGCCTGCTCTCATCGCTCGTCGAGGCTAAATGGGGGTTCTTCGTTCATCACACTTTAGGGGTAAGCCTGAACGCCGTAGTGTTGGAGACTTTCAATTCCTCCATGGCCTTCATCTCTTTGGCGCGGCTGCTTTCATCATTCGTGCAATTCAGCGTCTACGCTCTGGGCGCGATCTTCCTGTCATGGAAACTTTTCCTCGGCGCCGCCTTTATAGGACTGGTACTCGCAGGAACTTTATGGTTCTTGGTGCGCATTGCCCGCGCTGCTGCAAAAAGCCAAGCCGCGCTTTCCAAGAAAATGCTCACCCATATGGCCGATATGCTGCAAGGGATCAAAGCCCTCCGCGCTATGGCACTCGAAAAGAAATTCCTTTCCCTGCTTTTCAGTCACTCAAAGGGCCTTGAAGACGCACAGGCTTCACAGCTTATCTCCACGCAATCGATGCGCATCTTCCATGAACCCCTCATGGTCTTGACCGCCGTACTCGGACTTTACGGCGCAATCACATATGGCAATCTGGACACAAGCCAACTCGCGCTGATGAGCGTGATTTTCATACGCCTGCTCGGTAGCATGAATATGGTTCAAGGGGAATACCAGCGCCTGAGCATGCAAGAAGCCTCTCTCTGGTCACTTATGGGCACGATTGATAAAGCCGAAAGTCAGGCTGAAGATTGGCAAGGGACAGGAAAGCCGCCAAAAACAATCAAAACCATAGATTTAAAAGACGTACACTTCGCCCATGATGACAGCCCGATCCTTAAAGGGATTAATGTACAATTTGAACCAAAGACCTTCACATCACTTATTGGCCCTTCGGGTTCCGGCAAAACCACCATTCTCGATCTATTGAGCGGTTTTTATACCGCTGATGATGGCGCGGTAAACGTAAACGGCAGTAACATTCAAAAGCTGGATTTAAAATCATGGCGGGCCTGTTTAGGTTTCGTCCCGCAGGAGGTCTTTCTATTCAACGAATCCATTCTTGAAAACATCCTTATGGGCAGAGATGGTTATAACCAAGACGACGTATGGAAAGCCCTAGAGGCCGCCGGCGCAAAAGACTTCGTCAATGATATGCCCGAAAAACTGCACACTTCGGCGGGCGAGGGCGGTCGCAGGCTTTCCGGCGGACAGCGTCAACGCATTGCCATCGCAAGAGCGCTCCTGCATAAACCGCAAATCCTGCTTCTGGATGAGGCGACAAGCGCTCTCGATCCTGAAACGGAAATTGTTTTGCTCAAGACACTTCAAAGTCTCGCAAAGGATATGATCGTAATTTTAATAAGCCATAACAGCGCAGTACAGGATTATGCTCAAGTAACTTATGAGCTAAATCAGGGGCAAATATCCAACACGTACAGGCCAAAATGAACATAAAAACCATCATCTTTGATTTCGATGGCGTGCTCGTCGAATCCGTAAACGTAAAAGGCGAAGCCTTTGTCGGCCTCTATGCCAATGAAAATCAGGATATTCAAGATAAAGTTCTGGCTTATCACAACGCCCATGGCGGCGTAACGCGCCACGATAAAATCAAATACTACGAAACCCAAATTCTCGGTAAATCCCTGACTGAGCAGCGCCTGCAGGAGCGCGCGCAAGAATTCTCAAACCTCGTGGAACAGCGCGTTATCGATTCCCCTTGGGTAAACGGCGCAAAAGCGTTTCTGGAAAGCTACGCCGACCAAATCCCGCTCTATATGGCCTCTGCCACACCCGTAGAAGAATTGCTTCGCATCGTCCAGCAGCGGGGCATGGCCCATTACTTCAAAGGCATATTCGGCGCGCCCGTGAAAAAAGCCGTCCATATTCAAAACATTCTCGATGATTTGAATTTAAAGCCCGATCAAGCCGTTATGATTGGCGATGCCATGAGCGATTTTGAAGCCGCACAAGTAACACACACGCATTTCATAGGCCGAAAACTTGAAGACAGAGAGCCGCCATTCCCGCAAGGCACTAAGATTATTGAAGACCTCACCACTTTGGAAAGCGCAATAAAACAGCTATGAGCTTCGCCCCGGAAATACTCACATTCGCGACGTTAGAAGAGCAAACACAAGCCCTGAGCGAACGTATCATCAAACAAATCCGAGATGATATTGCCCTAAATCACAGTGCAACCCTGCTGCTCCCCGGCGGCAGAAGCCCCAAACCCCTCATGTACACCTTGGCTAAAACGGCCCTACCTTGGGCAAAAATAACGCTCTCCACAAGCGATGAACGCTGCGTCCCCACAAACTCAGAACACAGCAACATCCGCCAAATCCACGAAATATTTGACGGCAAAGGTCTGCCGATGTGGAATGACCAGCAGCAATCGGTTCCCGAAGCCTATCAAAAATTAGAGTTTCATAACGCAATAACCGTAATCGGCATGGGCGAAGACGCACATATAGCATCGCTTTTCCCCAATCAACCCATAGGGCTCCATGACGATCCCGTCATTCAAGGCGTCGCACCTTTAGAGCCAACACAGCGCGTATCACTCACACTTAAAACCCTCGTAAATTCCGGCGTTCTCATTCTCTTGATAAACTCGCGAGAAAAGGCCACTCTATTACATGAAATTTTAAACGGGGAGCACATTGATACGCCCCTCGCAAACCTGATCCGCGTAGCAGGGCCAAAACTGAAAATCTACAGCCTGAAAGGGATGCAATGATAAAGACACTAAAACAAAAACTGACCAATAATGAGCTAGCGATTGGTGGATGGGTTATGATCGGCCATGAAGCCTCGGCTGAAATTATGGCGCGCGCAGGGTTTGATTGGGTCTGCGTAGACGTCGAACACACCGCCATAGACCTCCGCACAGCGGAAAACCTGATCCGCGCCATCGAAATCGGCGGCTCGGAAGCTTTGGTCCGCATCACCAATAACGATGAAAACCTTATTAAACGCGTCATGGATAGCGGTGCGAAAGGCATTATCGTGCCGATGGTCAGAACCGCCGAAGACATGAAGGCTGCCGTAAACGCTCTCTATTATCCGCCAAAAGGCACGCGCGGTGTCGGCCTTGCCCGAGGCCAGCAATACGGCGCGCCGGGCGCATTTGATGCGTATAAAAAGCAGGAGGACACCGTCTGCATCGCCCAAATCGAACACATTGATGCCGTCAATAACCTCGAAGAGATCCTGAGCGTCGAAGGCGTGGATGGATACTTCCTCGGACCATATGATCTCTCGGCTTCCATGGGCCTTACAGGGCAAACAGATCACCCCGATGTGCAAGCCGCAATGGCCAAGGTTTATGAGGTCGGCAAAAAACTCGGCAAAGCAGGGGGGCTTCATGTTGTTGAAGCCGATGAAAAACAGCTCGTAGAACGCATAAAACAAGGCTTCACATTCATCGCCTACAGCATTGACACAAGAATCCTCGATAATGTATGTAGATCAGGCATTACAGCAGCAAAAGGTGCTTAAAACATGAACATCGTCGCCATCATCCCCGCCCGCATGGGCTCATCTCGCTATCCGGGCAAACCGCTCGCGCCGATAAAAGGTGTGCCAATGGTCGGCCACGTATACCTTCGCACCGCAATGGCGGAAACACTTTCCGATTGCTGGGTCGCGACATGTGACGAAGAAATTAAAACCTACATCGAATCCATCGGCGGCAAGGCCGTTATGACCGCTGATACGCATGAGCGCTGTTCTGATCGCTGCGCCGAAGCCATGCTGAAGATCGAAGAAATGACAGGTAAACAAATTGACATGGTGGTGATGGTGCAGGGCGATGAGCCGTTCACAACGCCCGGTCAAATCGACACCGCCGTGAAAGCCCTCAAAGACGATCAAGCCAACGGCACAGGCGTTGCCTGCCTTATGGGTGCAATCGAGACAAAAGAAAACTTCGAAGACCCTAATGAAATCAAAGTCGTTGTAGACCTTCAAGGCCGCGCCATTTACATGTCCCGCGAACCTATTCCCACAACAAAACGCGACAAACCCGAAGGTCCGTGGCTGAAGCAAATCTGCGTTATTCCCTTTACACGTGAATATTTGCTGAAATTCAACGCCACGCCTCCCAGTCCGCTTGAAATTGCCGAATCCGTTGACCTCAACCGCTGCATCGAAAACGGCCACCCCGTCAAAATGGCATTCACCCATGATATCGCCGTCAGCGTCGACACCCCCGAAGATCGAGCCCACGCAGAAAGCATGATGGAAAGCGATGCCCTCGTTGGCCAATATCTTGAAACAGCAAAGGCTTCAGCCGCGTGAAAAAAATCCTGATCACCACTTCGAGCTTCAACACCGATATTCCGGCGATCCGCGCACTGGAAGCCGCAGGGTTTGAAATCATGCTCAACCCGCACAAACGCCGCCTTACAGAAGACGAAGCCAAAGAGCTGATTACGCCCGACGTGATCGGCCTGATCGCAGGGGTTGAACCTCTAACCCGCGCAGTGCTCGAAGGCGCGCAAAATCTCTCCGCAATCGCCCGCTGCGGCATCGGCATGGACAGCGTCGATCTGAATGCGGCGGAAGAAAACAAAATCGTCGTCACGAACACCCCCGATGCCCCGACCCGCGCGGTGGCGGAGCTAACCATCGGCCTCATCCTAGATTGCCTGCGCGGTGTGCCAAACCAAGACCGCGCCATCCGCAATGGGCAATGGGTTCGCCCCATGGGCGGGCTTCTAGGCGCACGTACACTTGGCCTGATCGGCTATGGCCGGATCGGTAAAAAAGTCGCCGCCTACGCCAAGGCTTTTGGCGCGGAAGTGATAGCCTTCGACCACATGGCCCCCGAAAGTGCAGGCGATAAAACCCGCATCGGAACATTTAAAGATGTCATCGAATCAGCAGACATCATAAGCCTTCACATCCCATATAATGATGATAACCACCATATCATCAACGCAAAGACCCTCGCGCAAATGAAAAAAGGCGCAATCCTGATCAACGCCTCAAGAGGCGGCCTCGTTGAAGAAGACGCCCTTTATGACGCCTTAAAAAGCGGGCACCTCGCCGCCGCCGCATTGGACGTCTATGAAGAAGAGCCATATACTGGCAAGCTCAAAGAGCTAGATAACATCGTTCTGGCCGCGCATGTAGGCTCATATGCCGCCGAAGCCAGAGCCGAACAAGAAGCCCTAGCCGCAGAAAACCTGCTGGCTTCTCTTGTTCCAAACCATAAGGACGCGGCGCATGGATAAGCAAGAAACAGTTCTCCTCACAGGTGGCAGCGGCTTTTTGGGCCGCTATACAGCCGAAGCCCTTACCGAAGCAGGCTATAAGGTTCGCCTCTTTGATCAAGAACCGTCTCCGCATTTAAGTGCAGATCAAGAAATAGTCATCGGCGACATCACAGACCTTGAGGCGGTCAAAGATGCCGTAAAGGGATGCGATTACATTTACCACCTCGCAGGGATCGCCGATATCGAAGAAGCGCGCACAAAGCCTCTTGATGTTGCGCATATAAATATCATCGGCACGACTAACGCCCTCGAAGCCGCGCGCGAGCATGGCATCAAACGCTTCGTCTTCGCCAGCACGGTGTACGTGTATTCAGATCGCGGCTCATTCTACCGCGTCAGCAAACAAGCCTGCGAAAACATGATCGAAACCTACGCCGATGTTTTTGATGTGCCCTACACAATCCTCAGATATGGCTCGCTTTATGGCCGCAATGCAGGGCCAACCAATGGTATCTTCAAACTGATTAAAACTGGTATTGAAAAAGGCGAGATCGTTTATAACGGCGATGAAAACGCCATGCGTGAATATATTCACATTTCTGACGCGGCCCGCCTATCTGTCGATATCCTTGATGACCAATATAAGAACGCGCACATGATCCTGACTGGCAACGAGCGCATGAAGATCATTGATATCATGCGCATGATTTCCGAGATGCTACCCAACAAACCCGAAGTTAAGTTCGGCAATGAAAAAATGGCCGGTCACTATGTGATGACACCTTATGTTTACAGCCCCAAACTCGGCAAAAAACTGGTCAGCAACAACCACGTAGAGCTGGGGCAGGGGATATTGGACTGCATCGCTGAAATCAGCGGCGGGCAAGAAGAGGCGGCTGAATAAATGACAAATGCTGTTAAAATCAAAGAAGAAGAAATCCGCCCGGAAGATATTTTCAATGAGTTCATGGCCTTAAGCGCCCATGACGCCGAACACTTTTTCGATAAATCCAAATTTGTGGAGGTAAATTGCCCGGGCTGCGACTCTGGCGACACACAAGACAGCTTCGAAAAACACACCTTCACGTATAATAATTGCGCCCAGTGCGGCAGCATCTATGTATCGCCCCGCCCCGATCTCAGCGAGCTAATCCGCTATTACGCCGTGTCTGAATCACAAAGCTATTGGTGCGAAGCCATTTTGAAAAAGACAGGGGAGAAGCGCAAAGAAAGCATCATGCTTCCCAACATCACCCGCATCGAAGGGATCATCGATGAACGCAACTTTACGCCCAAACGCGTTCTGGATATCGGCGCGGCAAACGGCACGTTCCTGACCGAATGGAAAAAACGCCACCCCGAAGCACAGCTTGTAGGCATTGAGCCAGGCCAAGACGCCGCCGCCAAATGTCGCGATCTCGGGATAGAAACCTATGAAAGCTCGGTTGAAGAAGAAGCCGAGAAGGGCGATGCACAAGGTGATCTCGTGACATGCTTCGAGGTGATAGAACACGTACAAGACCCTGATCTATTCGCAAAAGCGATCCACGCAGTCACCGCACCCGGCGGCTATGCCATCATGTCCTGCCTCGGCGCAGACGGGTTCGATATACAGCTTCTCTGGGAAAAATCACGCAGCCTCCAACCGCCATATCACCTCAACTTCCTGTCTCACAAAGGCATGACCAATCTGTTTTCAACCGCTGGCTTCGAAGACGTACACATCTTCACCCCCGGCCGCCTAGATGTTCAAATTGTTGAGAAATCAATCGAGCGCGGAATCTCACCAGACCTCAGCCGCTTTGAAAAACTCCTCCTCTCACGCGGTGAAGAAACTCTCGCAGCGTTCCAGAAATTCCTCGCAGAACACGCACTCAGCTCCCATGTATGGATTGTTTGTAAAAAAAGCGAAGGCTAGGCCTTTCACATGAATAAAGAGATTATTTTCCTCAATCGTGCTTATAACGATATGGATATTCAGGCGTCTCTCATAGATAGCTTCGGGCAAATGGGGGGATGGAACATCCGTGTTATTGGCTATCCATGTGATGGTTATATGGGCCACCCCGAATATCACGAATGCGCTCCCTATCTGAAAGACGCGTTCGGCGTTTCCTTTGAATCCGTTTTAAACCACAAAGACACGCCCGCACATCTGAAACTTCTGTATAAATTAGAGCGTACGCTTTTTAGGCTAAAATCAAATAAGCTTATAAGTTACATTATAAAACTCCCATATATAATTGTTTTACAATCACTTTTTAAAATTCTTAAGAAGCCTCTCCCTTGGCTTGATACAATCACAGTAGACTGGTCGCCAGATGTCATCGTCATTGATGAAGCAGCGCTTCACAATGGTCGCTCCTATATGATTGATACAATCTTGCCTAAACTGGCGGCGCAAGACACACATATTCACGCCATCCAAACGGGACAAACAACCTATTTTGACGCCAACCCCAATAAAGCGTCCTCGGAAAGCACCATCACAAGCCCGCCGCCGTTCGGTGTTAAACGCTTCTACGTCCCAAGCGCGCTAGACAAAGCCGCCGTCAACGAGACAACGCCGCATGCGAAGCCGGAAATCCATGGAAACCTACGGATGGACAAAAACTGGATCGAAAAACTCCACAGCAAAATCCTCATCCCGCCTGTGCTCGATAAAGCCCCGCTCCTCAAGAAACTGCCCGAAGGCAGCCCCCGCGTTGTCTTTATGCTTTCAAAGCTTGGCTATGGCATAAAGCTTGATGAAATGAAATCCACCATCCGCACCGTGGCCAAAATGGATGGGATTGCCTGCGCAATTAAGCCGCACACCCGCGGTATGAAATTCAATTTCATGAGCGCAAAAGAGACAAACGCCTGCGCCATCGTTCCGGAAATCCCCTCCGCCATCCTGATCGAATGGGCCGATATCATCCTTATTACAGGCTCCAGCATTGCTTTTCACGCCATGACAAAAGATAAACGCGTCGGATATCTGCAAAACTGCCAAGAGATCAAGACATCCTTTGATGACGGGACGGCCTGTGATAAATTCGACAGCGTAAAAGATTTGGAAGATTTTCTACAAAACTGGCGCGATAACGGGATGCCCGCTTTAACGCCTGAGCAAATAAAAACGCGGCAAGCTTGGCGCATAGAGCATATCTTCGCAGGAGAAGAAAGCGGCCTGACCGCGCAGCATTACAGAGACACTATTCTTAAGGATTTGGAAGATAAGAATGACTAAAAACAAAACAGGCAAAATATTAGTCACAGGCGCAGATGGCTTCATCGGTTCTCACCTGACCGAAATGCTAATCCACGAGGGCTATGATGTGCGCGCCTTCGTGTTTTATAACTCTTTCAACTCATGGGGCTGGCTGGACCATGCACCAAAAGATATCCGGGATAATCTCGATGTCTTCGCGGGAGATATCCGTGACGCGCACGGCGTACGCACAGCAATGGAAGGCTGCGAGAAAGTTCTACACCTCGCATCCTTAATTGCAATTCCATACTCCTATCATTCTCCCGATACTTACGTGGACACAAACATCAAAGGCACACTGAATATCGTTCAGGCCGCAAAGGATTTGAGCATCTCCCGCGTAGTCTGCACCTCCACTTCGGAAGTTTACGGCACAGCGCTTTTCGCGCCCATAACCGAAGAACACCCCCTTCAGCCGCAATCCCCATACAGCGCTTCAAAAATAGGCGCCGATGCGATTGCGCTTTCATTCCAAAAATCATTCGACACGCCTGTCTCGATCCTGCGTCCGTTTAATACTTTTGGTCCGCGCCAATCCAACCGCGCCGTCATCCCCACAATTATCAGCCAAATCGCCGCAGGCAAAAAGACCATCGAACTGGGCGCAATTTCCCCAACCCGCGATTTCTCTTATGTTGAAGACACCGCCAAAGGCTTCATACAGGCCATGGAATGTGACGCCCTCATCGGCGAAACCGTGAATATCGGCAGCGGATATGAAATCAGCATCGGCAACCTCGTGGAATTGATCGCCGATATTATGGGCGCCGAGATCACAATCGAAACAAAAGAAGAGCGCATGCGCCCAGATAACAGCGAAGTGAACCGTCTTCTGGCCGACACGCAAAAAGCGCAAGAAATCCTGAAATGGTCTCCTGAATTTTCAGGCGAGCAAGGGCTTCGCAAAGGCCTAACCCTCGCCGCAGAATGGTTTCAAAACCCTGAAAACCTCAAACTCTATAAAACCGATCGGTATAATATTTAATGTCTGACCTCTCCGGCAACATCATCGGCGCATTACAGGACGTTCTCGGCGCGCCCGAAAGCCCTATTTGCCTGCATGAACCGATCTTTAACGGCAATGAATGGGCGTATGTGAAAGAATGCATCGATACGGGTTGGGTTTCCTCTGCGGGGTCATATGTTGACCTCTTCGAAGAAAAACTAGCCGCCGCTTGCGGCACGAAACACGCAGTCTCTGTTGTAAACGGCACGGCCGCACTCCATATAATGCTCAAGCTTATCGGCGTAGAGGCTGGCGACGAAGTCATCATGCCTTCACTCACATTCATTGCCACCGCCAACGCCGTGTCATATTGCGGCGCGCGCCCACATTTCGTGGATGTAAATGAACACACGCTCGCCATTTGTCCTGATAAGCTTCATGCCTATCTCGGAAAAATCGATACCTCTAAAATCAAAGCCATTATGCCCGTTCATATTTTTGGCCTTCCCGCGGATATGGACGCCCTGCAAACTATCGCGGATAAATACGGTATACCCTTGATCGCCGACGCCGCCGAAGCCTTGGGCAGCATCTATAAAAGCAAACCTGCGACCTCCCCCGCGCTAATGTCTTCCGTGTCCTTTAACGGCAATAAAATTCTGACCACGGGAGGAGGGGGCGCGATTGTCACCAATGATTCAAGGCTTGCCGCCAAAGCCAAACACCTAACCACCACCGCGAAACAGCCACACCCTTGGAATTATATCCATGATGAAATCGGCTATAACTATCGCATGCCGAACATCAACGCCGCCTTGGGCTGTGCGCAGCTCGAGCAACTCAATGATTTTTTGAAATCCAAAAGAGTGCTTGCGGAAAAATACGCGGCGCGTTTTAAAGAGTTACAAGACATAGAGTTTATCGAAGAGCCGTCATACGGCAAAAGCAATTACTGGCTGAACGCAATTCGCATCAAGCAGAGCATAGACATACAAGCCCTCTTAAAATCATTGAACGATGCAAAATATCTATGCCGTCCGCTCTGGACGCCCATGCATATGCTGGAGATTTACAAAAACTGCCCCAAAGATGATCTCAGCGTAACAGAAACACTTGCCGGGCAAATCATCAACCTTCCCTCCAGCAGCCATCTGGGAAAAGCGCTATGAGTATCAAAATCACATTAGTCAGCGGGGGGCGGGCCGATTGGGGGCTTTTATCTCCTGTCTGCGCGACCATAAAGAACGACTCTGCATTTGAACTTCGAATTGTCGCCACAGGACAGCATCTGATGAATGACGGCGCAACCCTCGAAACAATCAAAAATGATGGCTTTGATATCGGGGCCGCCATCAATATGGGCCTCGGCGCAAATGACAGTGCCGCAGATATAACCCGAGCCATGGGTAAAGCATTGGAAGGCTTTGCCTCTGAATTTGAAACCAGCCGCCCCGATTGTTTGATTATACTCGGTGATCGCTACGAAATTCTTGCAAGCGTCCAAGCCGCCCTGGTCACTAAAATCCCCGTCGCCCATATTTGCGGCGGCGACGTCACCGAAGGCGCAATGGATGATGCTATCCGCCACGCCATCACAAAAATGGCGCATATTCACTTCGCCACCAATGAAGACGCGGCGCTGCGCCTTGCCCAAATGGGCGAAGAGCCAGAAAATATTCACACCGTGGGCAGTCCCGGGCTGGATCATATTCATACGCTCGAGACCATGTCGCGGGACGAATTTTTCGCGTCGATTGATTTTACCCCTCTCGACAAAAACATCCTCGTAACCTTCCACCCTGTAACGCTCGAAAGCGCCTCGCAGGTGCAATGCCAAGAAATGCTCAGCGCGCTCGCAAAACTCGAAAATACAGGGCTTATTTTCACAGGCAGCAACGCCGACCCCGAAGGGCAACAGATCACTGCGCTTGTTAAAAACTTCGCAACCAAACATGAAAACGTTGTTTTCCATGAATCTCTCGGCACAAAAAGATATTTCAGTGCCCTTAAACACGCAGACGCTATGCTCGGCAACTCATCTTCAGGATTATACGAAGCGCCGAGCTTTAACCTGCCCGCCATCAATATTGGCAACCGCCAAAAAGGCCGCCTCAAAGCGTCTTCCGTCATTGATTGCGCCCCAAACGAAGCCGCGATAACCGCCGCGATAGAAAAAGCCCTATCAAGCCCGCGCCCAAACAATACACAAAACCCGTATGGCGATGGAAAAACAGCAAAGCGCATCGTTGAAATTTTAAAACAAACACGCTTTGATGAAACCCTTGTTCAAAAACATTTTGTCGATACGTGGAAAAAATCATGACCTCTAAAGTTCTGATCATAGCCGAAGCAGGGGTAAACCATGACGGAGACCTCGACAAAGCCTTCGCTCTCGTTGATGCCGCCTCAACCGCGCGTGCTGACATCGTAAAATTTCAAAGCTTTAGCGCCGATAAACTGGTCAGCAAAAATGCACCAAAAGCCCAATATCAAATAGAAAACACAGGCAATGAAGAAAGCCAGTACGAGATGCTCAAACGCCTCGAACTCTCAAAAGACGATCACGTAAAACTCATCGCGCATTGCAAAAGCAAAAACATAGAATTCCTCTCCACGCCGTTTGATATCGGCGGGCTTCACATGCTAATTAATGATTTTAATCTATCTACAATCAAGCTCGGCTCAAGCGAACTGACCAACGCGCCCATCCTTCTCGCCGCCGCGCAGACAGGCCGTAAAATTATACTTTCCACCGGTATGGGCACGCTTGATGAAATCGAAGACGCTCTGGGCGTCCTGGCCTATGGCTATTCAAACGCACGCCCCCCTGAAACGCGCAATGATTTTATAGCCGCCTACCAAAATCCTCACGCAAAAACGATCCTCAAAGACAAAGTCACGATCCTGCATTGTACGACCGCATATCCCACGCCGTATGAGGATGTAAACCTGCACGCAATGATGGGCATTCACGATGCTTTTGACATTCCCGTAGGCTATTCAGACCACACATTGGGCATTGAAGTCTCTCTCGCCGCCGCGGCGATGGGCGCAACCGTGATTGAAAAGCACTTCACCTTGGACAAAGCCGCCGAAGGCCCGGACCATAAAGCGTCACTTGAACCTGATGAGCTGAACGCACTCGTGCAAGGCATCCGCAACATTGAAAGCGCTATGGGATCAAAAGAAAAAAGACCAAGCGAATCTGAAAAAATAAACATCACTATGGCCAGAAAAAGCCTTGTCGCCGCCCGTGATATCCGCAAAGGCGAAGAATTGACCTCAGATAATCTTGATATCAAACGTCCCGCAACCGGAATATCGCCGATGGAGTACTGGGACAGAGTTGGCACGATAGCCTCAAAAGATTATACTCAAGAAGAAATTATTGAAGAGTGAACTCATGGAAAATATTGCAATCATAGGATCGCTCGGTCACGCGAAAGTCGTGATTGATTGCATTGAAAAAGAAGGGCGATATAAAATCGCAGGCCTAATTTCAAATGATCCCACCACGAATTCAGTTTTTGGCTATAACGTCATCGGTTCAGACGAGAGCCTGAAAGACTGCGTTTCAAAATATAAGCTCAAAGGTGTAATCATCGCTATTGGCGACAATCACACGCGGCAACTTGTCGCGCAAAAAACGAAATCAAATTGCCCTGACTTGCCGTTTATTTCTGCGATCCATCCAAGTGCTGTAATCGGAAAAGACGTAAAAATAGGCGAAGGCAGCCTCATATTGGCCGGCGCTATAGTAAATGCTTCATCAATAATAGGGGATTTCTGCATTCTCAATACAGGAAGCTCTCTTGACCATGACAGTAGCATGGCTGATTTCTCAAGCTTGGCCCCGCATAGCTGCACCGGCGGCGGTTGTAAAATCGGGCTTGGCTCTGCAATTGGTATTGGCGCGACACTCATACATAATGTTGAAATTGGCGAACATTCTGTTATTGGCGCGGGATCAACCGTTTTCAATTCCGTAGAAGCCTATACACTTACACATGGTACGCCCGCCAAAAAAATTAGAAGTCGCCATCCTTCCGATAAATATCTATAAAGTGATCCCAATGAGCGAAGCATTTGAAAAAGCACTTTTGTCCCAAGACAAATCAATTATCGAAGCCATTAAGATTATCGATCTTGCGGGACTGCAAATCGTATTGATTGTAAATGAGAATAAAGTTTTAAAAGGCACAATCACCGACGGCGATATCAGAAGAGGGATCCTGAATGGCATATCTTTGGATGAATGCGTCCAAAAAATCATGAACAAAACGCCCCATTCTGTCCCTGAAGGCACGTCGCGCCAAGCAATGCTAGACATCATGACAGAGCACACGATCCTCCAGCTTCCCATTATAAATGAAAAAGGCGCGGTGATCGGCCTTGCAAAGATGGACGAGCTTGCGAAAAAAGCCCGCATACCGAAAGAAAATTTCGATGATGTATGCGTTGTTCTTATGCTCGGCGGATTGGGATCAAGACTTCTTCCCCTTACCGAAGACCTTCCGAAACCAATGATAAAAATAGGCGATAAACCGCTCCTGCAAACAATCGTTGAAAACTTCGTAAGCCAAGGATTCAAAAATCTGTATTTCTCCGTAAATTATAAATCCGAAATCATCAAAGATCATTTTGGTGATGGCGATGCATACGGTGCAAAAATCACATATCTTGACGAAGAGCAGCGCCTCGGCACAGCAGGCGCGCTCAGCCTGATACCCGATCCCGCAAAAGGACCGATCATCATCATGAACGGCGATATCCTGACAAACACAAACTTCGCGCATCTCGTCAGCTTCCACCGCCAAAATAGCGCCGAAGCCACAATGTGCGTGCGCGAATACGAACAGCAAGTGCCATATGGCGTTATTCAAAACACCGGCACAAAACTCCAATCCATCACCGAAAAACCCTCACAAACATATTTCGTGAACGCAGGTATTTACGTCGTAGAACCCGATGCGCTCTCCTATGTTCCTCAAAACGAATATTTCGATATGCCGGATTTGTTCAACAAAATTGAACACGCAGGCAAAGAATCCTCCGTCTATCCAATCCGCGAATACTGGCTGGATATTGGCAATCTCGGCGATCTTGAAAAGGGACGCTCGGAATATGACACTGTTTTTAAAACCAAAAACGCAGCCGCCATATGATAAAAGTGCTCGTCTGCGGATATGGTTCAATCGGCCAAAAACACACAGCCAATCTTAAAAAATTGGGTGCAGACATCAAGATATGGCGTAGCCGCGCTTCCGAAAGTGCCGCCATCGAAAAGGACGGATACGTTTTTGAACCTTCTTTGGAAGCAGGATTACAATGGTGTGACGCCGCCATTATCGCCACAGCTACCGACCAGCATATCACCCCCGCCCTAAAAGCTGCAAAAGCAAGAAAGCCTTATTACCTTGAAAAACCCTTAAGCCATAATATGGATGGCGTATCGGATTTACTTGCCGCCTCACACGGCGTAGTCGTAGAGGTTGGTTGTCAGCTGAGGCAGCACCAGAATTTAAAAGCCCTTAAAAAGCGCTTGGCAAACGGTGAAGACGGCAAAATTCTCGCCTTTCAGGCGTGGGTGGGGCAGCGCCTCGACACATGGCGCCCAAACACCGACTACCGCGAATCCTACAGCGCCCATAGCAAACACGGAGGAGGGGCCTTATTCGACCTCGTGCATGAAATAGACCTCATCCATTGGCTGATCGGCCCTGTAAAGGACGTCTATGCGGATCTGCGCCATAACAGCCGGCTTGAAATGGAAGCCGAAGACTTGGCAAACTTGATACTGTCTTGTGAAAACGGCGCATGCGGAAACCTGCAGCTCGATATGCTCAGCCCCACCCCAAGGCGCGGCCTGCAGATCATTTGTGAAAATGCGCTTTATACCCATGACCTGATTAAGAATACACTTACCCGCGCGGAAACCAACAAAGCAGAAGAAAACCTCTCGGTCATCCATGATGATTACACCCCTGCCAATATGCTGAAAGACTGTTTGAAGAACTTCATCACCCGCGTTCAAAACCCTGCACTTCCCGCTGCATGCTCTCTCGAAGACGCTATCCATGATTTAGAAATTCTCTGCGCCGCGAAAGCCTCATCAAAAAGCCAGAGCAAAGAAAAGGTCGCCGCATGAAAATATTGGCAGTCATAGGCGCAAGAGGCGGCAGCAAAGGCGTTCCCGGAAAGAACATTCGCCCCATTGCAGGAAAACCCCTTATCGGCTGGGCGATAGAAACCGCGCTTGCAATGCCCGAAGTCACAGATATGATCGTTTCCACCGATGATCAAGACATCGCAGACACCGCCAAAGCCCACGGCGCAAAAATCCCCTTCATGCGGCCCGCTGAACTCGCAACCTCCGCCTCCGGCAAATTCGACGTTTGGAAACACGCGCTTGCGGAATGCGAAAAGCTCTATGACACGACATATGATTTCTTCTTGGATATTGATTGCACTTCGCCGCTTCTGGACGCGGATGATCTTTCCAGCATGTTAAAAACCTTCATCCATGACGGCGCATATAAAAACTGCGACGGAATGTTCACTGTGTCTCCCTCACACAGAAGCCCCTATTTTAATCTGGTTGAAGAAGATAAAAACGGATATCTGGCGCTGAGCAAAAAACTGGACACCGACATTGAATCCAGACAAGCCTCCCCAAAAACCCTCGACATTGTCGCTGGGTTTTACCTCTTTAATGCCCAATACATCCGTACTGAAAACCAGCTCCTGAACGGAAAACTCAAAGGCTTCGAAGTCCCGAGGGAAAAAAGCTTTGATATTGATGAGTCATTCGATGCAGAATTGGTCACATGGCTGATGGAACGCAAACACGGAGCACCCGAATGAGTACCGTAAACGTAAAAGACAAACGCATCCTTTTGATCGGCGCATCCGGCGTTCTGGGGAAGCAATACAGTATGGCTTTGGTGAAAGAAGGTGCGAAGCTGATTATGGCTGACCGTGCAGAAAGCCAAATCAAAGAACTCTCAGAAGAACTCGGCTGCCCTTATATCGAACTGGATATCGGCGACGAAGCCCAAGTCATCGAACAAATTGCGGCCGCCGCAAAAATCTATGACGGCTTTGACGGCGTGGTAAACAACGCCGCGATCACAGGCGACGTTTTAAAAAATATGGGAGAGGCCTTCGCTGATTTCGAAGACTACCCCCTCGATCTATGGCAAAAAACAATTGATATCAACCTGACAGGATCTTTCCTCGTCGCACGCGAAGCAGGGCGCATCATGAAAACGCAAGGCACAGGCGGCGCATTCGTCAATGTTTCCTCAATTTACGGCGTCATGTCCCCCGACCACCGTATATATGAAGGCCAGGACTTCCAAAGCTTCGCCAGCTACTCCGCCTCAAAAGCAGGCATAATCGGCCTGACACAGTGGCTCGCGACGTGGTGGGCAAAAGATAACATCCGTGTAAACTGCCTCGTGCCCGGCGGCGTCTTTAACGGTCAGAACGATAAATTCGAAAAAGCGTACAGCAACCGCATACCGCTCGGACGCATGGCCTCCGATACGGATATGACAGGTATGCTGATTTATCTCCTCAGCGATTCCGCAAGTTATTGTACAGGCGGCGTTTATAATGTTGATGGCGGCCTCGGCGCTTGGTAAAAGAATTCCCATGAATCACAATATCCGTCTCATTGCCCGCCTTGATATCAAAGGCCCTAACCTCATTAAAGCCATCAACCTTGAAGGCATTCGCGTCATCGGCGATCCGAACGAATTTGCAAAAAACTACTACGAACAAGGCGCTGACGAACTGATTTATATGGATATGGTCGCAAGTCTTTATGGGCGTAACAACCTCCACGACATTGTAAAGTCCACCTCACAGGATATCTTCGTCCCCATCACAGTCGGCGGCGGCGTTCGCTCTGTGGAAGACGCAGAAAGCCTTCTTCTGGCAGGCGCAGATAAAGTCGCCGTCAACACAGCCGCCACACAACGCCCAGAACTCATCTCCGAAATCTCCCGCCGTTTCGGCTCGCAATGTATGGTGCTGTCCATCGAAGCCAAAGAAATGTCGGCAGGACAGTGGAACGTCTATAGTGATTGCGGGCGCGAAGATACAGGCCTCGATGCCCTTGAGTGGGCAAAACGAGGCGTGGAACTGGGGGCAGGGGAGATCCTCCTGACCTCGATTGATCGCGAAGGCACGCGCAGAGGCTATGACTTGACGCTCACAAAAACAATCAGCGAAAACGTAAGCATCCCCGTTATCGCGAGCGGAGGGTATTCCAAACCCGGAGATATTCAAGAGGTCGTCACCCAAGCCCACGCAGACGCCATCGCCATCGCCGATGCGCTGCATTATAAACGAACCACGATCCCCGAAATTCGCGAATCCATGGCCACCTTAAATATTCCTGTGCGGAGGGTCGCATGAGCAAAATCGCCCTCATTGATTATAAAATCGGAAATCTTTTAAGCGTTGAGCGCGCCCTAAAGCATATCGGCGCAGATTATGAGCGCGCCACCACAGCCGCCCAAATCGAAGCCGCCGATAAAATCATCCTCCCCGGCGTCGGCGCATTTAAAAGCTGTATGGACGCCCTGAAAGCGCACGAATTTATCGCCCCCATCAAAAAAGCCGCCGAGCAAGGCAAACCACTCTTGGGCATCTGCGTCGGCATGCAAATGCTGTTCGATAAAAGCCACGAATTCGGAAGCCATGACGGTTTAGGGCTTATCCAAGGGGAAATCAGCGCCATCCCTGACACCAACACGCGCGGCGAAAAACACAAAATCCCCCATATCGGATGGACAGCTATAAAAACAATCAATCAAAGCCCGCTGCTGAACGCCATCCCCGAAAACACCGAAATGTATTTCGTGCATTCCTTCACTGCCGCGCCAACAAAACCCGATAACCGCGTTGCCGATGCGTATTATGGCGGACAGACAATTTCCGCGATCGTGAATAAGAGCAATATCTATGGCGCCCAATTCCACCCTGAAAAAAGCGGTGAAATGGGCTTAAAGCTGTTGAAAAATTTTATCGAAATAGTAGCTTGAAAAGCACCGCAATTGCTTGATACGCTGACGCTCTATTATAGGAATGCCAAGGGGCTAATGAATGTCAAAGCAAAGCACTTTAAAAACAATCGACTCCCAACTTGCGGAACTCGATAAAAACGTATTCTTCTGCAAAAAATGTGTGACATCAAACCAACGTCCGCGCATAACTTTTGATGAACACGGTGTTTGCAGCGCATGCAACTATTCCGTCGAGAAAGAAAAAATCGACTGGGACGCCCGTGAAGAAGAACTACGCGCCCTTCTTGATCAACACCGCTCGAAAGATGGATCATACGATGTCATCGTACCTGTAAGCGGTGGAAAAGACAGCACCTTCGTGTCGCACCAGCTTAAGCACAAATACAACATGAACCCGTTAACCGTGACGTGGTCTCCGTTTTTATTCACCGACATCGGAAGAGAAAATTTGGACCGCTTTGTTGAATCCGGCTTTGATAATCTTTTCTTTAATCCAAACGGAAAACTTCACCGCAAACTTGCGCGCGTAGCCTTCGACCTTAAAGGCGATCACTGGGAACCCTTCACCTTCGGTCAAAAGGCTTGGGCATTCCATGTTGCCGTAAAATTCGGCATTCCGCTGATTTTCTATGGTGAAAACGGAGAAGTCGAATATGGCGGCAGCGAAAAGAATAAGGATAAACCTTATGAAAGCGTCGAAGACTGGGAAAAGCTATATTTCAAAGGCGCAGGCGTAAGAAAGCTCGTTGAGGCTGGTAAAGAAATGGGCATTCTAAAACCCGAAGATATACGCGAGAGTGAAATATCAAAATACGAAGCCCCGCCGCTTAAAAACATAGACGCTTTAGGCGCGCAGATGCACTGGTATTCCTACTATAAAAAATGGATACCGCAGGAAAACTATTATTACGCCGCCGAACACGGTGGGTTAAAGCCGAACCCTGACGGGCGCTCTGAAGGTACATATTCAAAATATTCCAGCCTCGATGACAAAACAGACGGCTTCCACTTTTATCTGGGATTCATCAAATTCGGAATGGGACGTACAACCAGAGATGCCTCAATGGAAGTCAGGGCAGGGCACATTGACAGAGATGAAGCCGTCGCGCTCGTAAACCGATATGACGGCGAATTTCCTAAAAAATGGTTTCCTGAATTTCTGGAGTATTTGGATATTACAGAAGAGCATTTCTGGAACATCTGTGACAGTTATCGCTCTGACCACATTTGGGAAAAAGTTGATGGTGAGTGGGTTTTAAAAACCAAAGTATCTTAAATAAAAAATTTGAAAGTTTTGTCATATGTATAAATTAGGTCTCCATATCGGGCACAATGCTTCATGCGCACTCATGAAGGACGGTAAGGTTCTTTATGTCGGTCAAGAAGAGCGGTTCACACGAATTAAAAACATTATGGGGTTTCCAAAACTGGCGCTCGAACATGGCTTCAAAACGCTCGGCATCAGTGGAAAGGACATTGACGAAGCATGCTACAGCTCAATCGTAGATCACGCTCTTTTCACCAAGGCCAGCAACATAACAAACTTCACAATCAGAGATTATTACGAGTATTACGGTGAGCGCTTTTACGAGAAAGTGTTTAAAGGAGAATCTGTTCTTGATTACCTAAAATGGCTGCGTGATGACAAACAGTTTAACAGCCATCCCAATCATTTTGATTTCAGCTTTCTAACGGACGAAATGCTTCTCAAAGAAGACGAATGGGTAGCGCATTTTCAAAAAGAAGAACGCCGTTTTCTAAGCGAAACCTTCGAAATCCCAAATGAAAAAATACGTTTTACCGATCACCATACAGGTCATGCTTATTACGCCTATTACGGTAGCCCGTTTCGTGGCAAGGATTGTGGGATTTTGGTTCTTGATGGCTCTGGTGACGGTCGCAACCAGACAGTGTGGGAAGTCAAAGACGATAATATTACAAACATAGCAAGCACAATAGAAAATGACATTGGGCGCGTTTACAAACTCGCAACGCTTCTTCTAGGTATGCGCCCTGATGAACATGAGTATAAAGTCATGGGTTTAGCACCTTACGCAAAAGATAAATATATTGATAAAGCGTATGAAGCCCTAAAGGATTTATCTGAAGTAAAGGACATGAAAATCCACAATAAGAACCGTCCTGAAAATCTATTTGAACATCTGAAATCGGCATGGATTGACCAACGCTTTGACAACATCGGCGGGGCAGTGCAGCGCTTTTCTGAAGAAATGGCACGTGACCTTATACAAGACATCCATGATAACACTGGACTTCGCCGTTTTGTAATTAGCGGCGGCATCGCTCTCAACGTTAAAATGAACAAAATTATCGCAGAAATGGACTGTGTAGATGAATTTTTCGTATGCGGCTCCGGCGCGGATGAATCTTTAAGTATTGGCGGCTGCTACATTCTGAATGACAACTCCAAAACGGCAAAGCCTTTAGAAAATAATTATCTGGGCCTTGACGCTGCCAATCATCAGGACGATGAATTATGGTCTCAAATTCTTGAAAAATATGACGTACATGACAATGTTACCAATGATGAAATCGCCGATATCCTAGCCCAAGGGAATGTGATAGCGCGCGTTTGGGGTAGGGCAGAATTCGGTGCGCGTGCCTTAGGTCACCGCAGTATATTAGCCGACCCCTCAAAACGTGAGAGCGTTCATCACATTAATGAGGCCATAAAAAGCCGTGATTTCTGGATGCCTTTTGCACTCTCAATCTTAGAAGAATACGCAAGTGATTACATAGTGAACCCCAAGAATATTCAAGCACCCTATATGACAATTGCCTTCGATACAAAACCAGAAAACTACAAAAAAATTCAGGCTGGTACACACCCCTATGATAAAACCGTTCGCCCGCAAATTGTGACCAAAGAAGCCGCGGCTGATTATCATGAATTAATCGAAGCTTTTAGGCAAAAAACAGGGATCCCCGGCCTCTTAAACACAAGCTTTAACCTTCACGGTGAACCCATTGTAAATACCTTAAAAGATGCGATTCACACTCTTGAAAATTCAGGGCTGAACTATCTTGTCTACCAAGACAGGTTAGTTGAAAAAAGAGTTAAAGACTAAGACACGCCGTTACTTATAAACCGCGTAAAGGTTTTCGCTAAGCTCGATCACCTTCAACGGCACATCCGTTAAGTCTTCTAAGCCTTTACGAACAACATCCGCATGCATATATCCCGTTTTATGCCGCCCGAACTCCCGCGATTTCAAACCCAGATCAAGACGTTCATATTTTGAGAAAAACCGCCCGATAAAAGGCAGCCTTGCAAAAACTTCAATTCCCCGCCAAATCGCTTCCTTAAAGGTTATGCGCTTAAGGCCGCGCTTAATGTCGCCGTCAAAGCTTTGCGCCACAACGTTCAGGCTCTCAAACTCACGCACAAGTGTCTCAATCGCAGGACCGTTTTCCAAATTGCCAATCCACCGCTTCAACGCTTCATGCCCCTCCTGAACAAGCGGATAATGATCTTTCCAATTATCAGGGTTTTCCAGCACGTAATGTAAATTTTCGAGAACCTCCTTCTCGCTGTAACTCATGATAGACACCCAATGCGGTAAAACATCATAAGCTTTCTCTTCTTCAGGCAAGGGTGTATGTCCTACAACGGGACGCCCGACTAAATACGCCTCTAGGCCCGTTGTACTGCCCCAATGCAAAACAGCTTCAGCGCCTGCAAGCCACGGCGACACAGGCCCTTCAAAGACTACATGCACATTATCAAGGCCGGCCGTTTCATCCCGCCAAGCCTTTTGGTTATCCGAAGGGTGAGGGCGCAAAATAATGCTGTAATCAGGAAACTCTTTCGACAAAACAGGCAAAAGCTTCAGGAACGCTTTAAACACCTTATCCACGTAATCATGGTATTCTTTGTAATATTGATAATCCGCATCATCGCGAAACATATTATCGCGCTTCATAATATTCAGCGCTTCTTCAGGCCCCATAAAATGGTTCGCCACAGCAAAGCTCGAGGGGATAATAATATACTTCCCGTATTTCTCGTGCAGCTCATCAATCTGGGTTTTATAAATGTCCTTGGATTTAAGCGTCCATAGATCCGCCGTAGGGCTGCCGGTCGTCATAAACTTATCAGCGTCTTTTTTGTAATGCGCCCGCAGCGCATCACGCGGCACATCACCCCAACAATAAAACTTCTCCACCTCGGCCACGGTTTTCTCATTATACCGCGCGGTCACAAGCGTCTCGAGGCTGCTTTGAATAAGCCCTTCTTCATCGAGACATACAAGACGATGCCCAAACTCTTTATACCGAAGTATATTATTATACTCACTCGGGATCACACTTTTCAGATAAACAAGGCCCTTAGGAAGCTGATCCGCCGCCGCCAACATCGCGGCCTTCGTGCCCAAAACGCAGCACCAGTCTTTCTTTAAAACTTCCGCAACCAGAAAGAGCTTCGGATAAAGCTCGCGCTCCACAATCTCCATAGGGATGTGAAGCCATTTTGTTTCAGGAAAGTCTTTAACACTCATACCCATAATCCCTAACGAGCAAACACAATGTTGTAAACGGTGTCCTTACCCGGAACAGTCTCTTCACTTTGTACAGGAGAAAATCCATAACCCTTCAGGAACGCATGAATCTCATCAAAGCTATCATCCCGGTTATCCGCCTCCAGAATAATGCTTTTTAGCTCAGGGCGCTTAAGGCTTTTATCTGCGCCTTTAAGGATTAACAGCTCAATCCCGTCTACATCAATTTTTATATATGCCGGGAAGGGGGGATTAAACGCCTCGATAAAGCCATCAAATGAAAACCCTAAACACGCCTGTTTAAAAACGGCCCCTTCGGAAGCCTGCCCAAACTGACCGCCCGTATTACCTGCCTGCGTCGCAATCATGTTCAGCATGTCAATCTGCGTACGATCGGAAAGGGCGATCGGCAAAAGCGTAATGGCATGATCCAGACCATTAATCTCTATATTTTTAGTCTGCACAGCCACATTCGCCGATGACGGCTCGAAACTATAAACCTGCGCGCCTTTAATAAGCGCCGCATAAACAGAAAACACCCCGACATTCGAGCCAATATCCCAAAACACTGTCCCGTCTTCAAAACCGTTAATCCACTCTATCGTCAGTTTTTCTTTTTGAATAACGCTGCGCCCTCTATATAAAGGCCAGCCCCCAAACCCCCAAAAGCGCATAGATTTGCCTTGCGCGCTAACCGAGGCAATAGGAACAAGTTTTTCCGCCAAGATACTCAGCATTGTGTCGCGTTTAAACGCGCCGACAGCGCCCAAACCGCCGCGAATAACGCTCGCCAAAAGATTGACGATTTTGTCGTTACGGCCCGCCGTAGAGGTCCTACTCATGTCTTTTTTCTCCCTCTTCTAAAATTAATCATATCTATTAAATACAATGCCCAAGCATACGCATTATAAGGGAAGGCCTTAAGCTTTTTACTTTTAGCAAGCTCACAAAACATCTGCTTCGTCCTTTCAGACAAAAACACCTGCCCATCATCAAACCGCGTAAACGCTCTCTCATACGGCACAATTTTGCCGTACATATCATATGCTTCCGCCGTTAAATCACATTCAGGCATAGGCACGCCAACAAACGCGGAAATCTGCGCCGCCAATTCCGTAATTGGCGAGTCAAAAAACTCGTCAAACTGAATATGCATGCCAGGCATAACCGCAACAGCCTCTTCATAAAGCGCATAATCCGCATACCGCAAATGCGGAAAAAACATAATCCGCTGCTTGATATCAGGATGAACAAAAGCCTGCGAAGCCAGAGAATTCATCCACCCGCCCAAAGGCCGATGCAGATGTATCATCTTCACATCATCAAAATGCTCTTGATATGCCCCATATAAAGCCTTGTGATCATATCGATGAATATCAGTTGTCATCTCTATATGCCAATCCGTATTACTCTCAATTGTCTTATAAATCACAGCATCGTAATACAGCTTGCGGCACTGAACATACAAATCTTGTACACTCGCAGCCTTGATATCATCCAAACGGTTAATAACAGCATTATAATCCAGTAATGCGCTCGGCTTTTGATTATTCCTATCCAGTACGCTCACTCCACCGCGCAGGCCTTCCTTCGAATGATCTTTAAGGATAGCCGCCAAACGGCCCTGCATATACCCGCTATCTAGTGTGAGCTGCCCTATCAAATATTGATGCAAACCCATTTTTCGAAGAGGAACATTGGTATAGCCAAACTTCTCCATCAGCCCGGAAAGAAGGGTGCTGGCCATCGGCCCGAAAGAGTTAATAACAAGAAGCTTTGCCATGTAAACCTTAAGCCTGAGAAGCGCTCAGCGCATCAAACATATCCTGACGCGCATAAACAACATCGAATAACAGCACGTTATTTTCAAGGATATCAATATGTGCGCTGGTTGCCACGATTTTATACCCGTTAGGAACGATGAGACTCTCATAATCTAAAATATCTTTATCCGTCCCCTGATACAGGCCGTGCAAAAGAACCTCGATCTCGATAAACTTAAATACCCCCCGCTCAATACTCTTAAGCGCACCTTTCAAAACATCAACTTCAAAGCCTTGCGTATCGATTTTCAGTATATCGACAGAAGAAACCTTGTTTTCTTCGATGTATGTATCCAGCGCAATAACATTCACTTCTTCCGTCTCTATTGAAAAATCCTCTGCCAAAATTCCCATTTCCTTCGCGCGTCTTTTTGTCCATTCATGGGAAACATCAACCGGTAAAATGCTGGATGTATCTGGCTTTTGATTATAATGCAGCGTCAACACATTCGCTTGAGCGCCGACAGCCTTCTTATTAAGGCTCACGGATTTATCTGCAGCATAGGCCGCGGATATTTTTGCAAAACTATGAGAAGACGGTTCAAAAGAATGAACATAAGCCGAAGGGAAAAGCTTGCGAAAGCGCTCTATACTGCGCCCATCAAACGCCCCGACATCAAATACAACAGGGGCTTGTCCCTCTAAAACGCATGTATAAATCCTGTCAAAATGTCCGGACTTCGTACGCGGATTAAAAAACGCTGCCTTGAATTTCTTGTAAATATCGAGAATACGGTAATAGTAGAGATTTCGCGCAATTTGTAGGATTTTTTTCATAGAAACACCTTTATTCGTGCGCAAATCTACTCTTTAAGGCCTCTAAAAACAACCCAATTTTTATGGCACAACAACCGCGCCGGAATAAAAATACCAGCCTAAACCCACAAGGAACAATACATTGCCGTATAAACCATGCTCAATCGCCACCAAAGCCAAAGATTTTGTCTTGGCATATGTATTGGCAAAGATAAGCCCTGCAATAAAGCTCAAGGCGGGCGCAACAGGATTGATAAAGAGCATATGCGCATATGCAAAAACAACCGCACTCACAACAATCATAACGCGCTGCGACGGAAAAAACCGCTCATAACGTTTAAAGAAGAAACTACAAAATATAAATTCCTGCGGCAGCCCCGAAACCACAGGATACATCACAAGCAAAAACGGAATAATCTCAGGCCGCCGATAAAATAAATTGAAAACCTTTTCAGGGTCATAAATATAAATAAACGCCAGCATCGCAAAACTGGCAATAACCCAACGAATAAGCATAGGTCTCAAATTCGCCCAATTCACTTCGCGCCACTTCCAGATATCCTTTAAATGCTCGGGATATTTAATCCGCAAAACCAAATAACAATACAGTGCCGTCCCCCACAAAAGCGCAAACATGAATGGCGCGAGCCGAAAAACAATAATAATTGTCGGCAAAAATATACACAGAAGGATAAATTCAAATGAGAGGAGGGCGCGCTTCATAATTTAATATACGCAAAACGCGCTCTTATAGATTAAATGGCGGACAGACAGGGATTCGAACCCTGGATGGGCTTGCACCCATGCCGGTTTTCAAGACCGGTGCATTCAACCACTCTGCCATCTGTCCATCACAAAAATAAAAATTGCATACAATGTGGTTGTAAGCGTTGTAGTTTTTAGCGATATTTACCCCTTAATGTCCAGACAAAATATTGGAGAAACACAGACATGCCCAAAAATATATTCATGATCGCCATGACAATGGGCTTGTTTTCTCTTTCAAACAACGCATTTGCGGCGCAGCCCTTCAACCAATGGCTTGACGGCGTAAAAGCCGAAGCCCGCAAAAAAGGTATCTCCGAAAGCATCATCAGCCAATCTTTAACCGGCATAGAGCCGATTCCCCGCATCATTGAGCTAGACCGTAAACAGCCTGAAGGCACAATGACCTTCAGTGAATACTATAAAAAAGTTATCAGCCCGCAGCGCATCGCAACAGGGCAACACATGTATAAGAAACACCGCGCCGAACTTGAACGCGCCGCGGCCAAATATGGCGTGCCTGCACAATATATCGTCGCACTCTGGGGCATCGAAACCAGCTATGGTGAAAACACAGGCGGTTTTAAGGTCATCCCTGCGCTCGCCACTCTGGCCTATGACGGGCGCCGCTCGGAGTTTTTTCGCGCAGAGCTAATGAACGCCCTGAACATTTTAAATGCAGGCCACATTAGCCCCGCAAACATGAAAGGCTCATGGGCGGGCGCCATGGGTCAAAACCAATTCATGCCCTCTAGCTTTAACGCCTTCGCCGTGGACGGCAACGCAGATGGCAAGCGTGATATCTGGACATCACTGCCCGATGTTTTTGCTTCCACCGCCAATTATCTCTCTAAAAGCGGTTGGAAAGAAGACGAGCGCTGGGGCAGGGAGGTCAAGCTCCCTTCCGGATTCTCTGAATCCCTGACAGGCAAAAAAATCACCAAAAGCCTTTCAGCGTGGAATGCGCTCGGCGTTAGGCTCCCAAGCGGCAGCCAACTTCCGTCCGCAGAAGGGATTGAGGCCTCTATTATGGTTCCTGATGGAATTGGCGGCCCTGCATATTTGGCATATAATAATTATCGTGTTATTATGAAGTGGAATAATTCAACGTACTTCGCCACATCTGTGGGCCTTCTGGCCGATCAAATATCCCAATAAAAGAGAAATTCCATGCGTAAAATCTGGCTCCCCTTATTGGCTCTTATGTTTCTATCTGCCTGCGCGGAAATGGAGCTGGCTTCACATGTTGCCAAACAGGTACCGATTCCTGATGAACAACAAAGTGTTGGGTACTACAAAATCGGCACCCCATATAAAATTCACGGTAAATGGTATAAACCCCAAGAAACATTCAGCTTCACCCAAACGGGAACCGCGTCATGGTACGGGCCGAATTTCCATGGTAAAAAAACCGCTAACGGCGAAACATTCGATATGTATGAAATGACCGCGGCCCACAGAACGCTTCAAATGCCATCCATCGCGCGCGTCACCAACCTTGAAAACGGCCGCTCCGTTGTCGTAAGGATCAATGACCGTGGCCCTTACTCCAAGGGCCGCGTTCTCGATCTATCGAAAAAAGCCGCGCAAGAACTTGGCTTTATCGGCAATGGTACCACGCAAGTAAAAATTCAGGTCTTAGGGCCGGAAAGCAGGCAGGTCGCCGCGCTTGCTAAACAAGGCATCGCAACCACCAAAACCGAGCTTGCCTATAATAATAGAATGCCGCAAATTTCCGCGCCCCCAATCCCGTCGGCAAAACCCCTTGCCGCGCCGGTGCAACAGGCCCTCGCAGGGAATAAAATCTACGTCCAAGCCGGCGCTTTTGGTGACGTAAACAGTGCCCAAAGGCTTGCAGGAACGCTTCAAAACTACGCCCCCACCAAAATCAGTGAACAAAACAGCCTTTACAAAGTGCGCCTAGGGCCATTCGCAGACAAAGCCCATGCCCAAACCGTTTTGGCACAAATGACCCAAAGCGGAAAAGCGCAAGGCTTCATAGTTGTGAGCGATTAAAATAAACTTTCTTTCTTCGTTGAATTAAACCCCGCATCGCGTTTTAATGTGAATCATGCGATATATATTTTTACTCACACTCCTCCTTATTCCTTTCCAAGCTTTTGCAAGCGGCATTGAAACCTCTGCAAAGCAAGCCATCGTAATCGATTACGATACAGGCAGCGTGCTGCTATCAAAGAACGCTGAAGAAAAAATGCCGACCTCCTCGATGAGCAAAGTCATCACAGCCGCCGTTATTTTCGACGCGCTTAAATCCGGCACACTGAAACTTGACGGCGAGTTTAACGTCAGCGAAAAGGCCTGGCGCAAAGAGGGGTCTAAAATGTTTGTCGAGGTGAACAAGCAGGTCAAGATTGAAGACCTTCTTCGCGGCGTAATCATACAATCAGGAAATGACGCCACAATCGTTCTCGCCGAAGGGCTTTCAGGCGACGAAGAAACCTTCGCCAAAGCCCTGAATGCCAAAGCCAAAGAAATCGGTATGAATAACAGCCAGTTTAAAAACGCCTCCGGCTGGCCTGATCCCGATCATTATTCCACCGCCAAGGACCTTGCGCTTTTGGCCAAATACCTCATCAAAAATTATCCTGTCTATTACAAATATTATTCGGAAACAGAGTTCGAATATAACGGCATAAAACAACCAAACCGCAATCCGCTTCTATACAAAAACATCGGCGCAGATGGCGTTAAAACCGGGCACACAGATGCCGGCGGCTATGGGCTGATCGGCTCCGGTACAAAAGACGGTCGGCGCGTTATCCTTGTCGTAAACGGCTTAGACAGCGAAGCCACACGCTCCTCCGAAGCCGCAAAGCTTCTAAACTGGGGCCTAATGAGCTTTGAAAACAAAACCCTCTTTAAAGCGGGCGATATCGTCGAAACTGCCGAAGTCACTATGGGTAAGACGAACGCAGTCTCCTTAACACTTAAAGAAGATATGTTCTTTACCGTCCCCAAAGGCGCGCAAGATAAAATAGAAGCCAAAGTGGAATATAACGGCCCGCTCGTCGCTCCGATCAAGCAAGGTGATGAAGTCGCCAGCCTAAGCATAAAAATGCCGGGTAGCGAGCCCCTCAGCGTTCCGCTTATCGCCAATGAAAATGTTGCAGCAAAAGGCTTCCTCGGCAAAGCAACCGATAAAGTAAAAGCCCTCATCCTGGGACGTTAAAGGGATGCGCGGATTTTTCATTACTTTTGAAGGCGGGGAAGGAAGCGGAAAAACCACGCAGATCAACCGCCTTTCAAAGTCATTGACCGATCTCGGGCACAAAGTCATCACCTCCCGTGAACCCGGCGGCACACCTGAGGCTGAAAAAATTCGCGACCTCATCGTCCAGAAACAAGGCGGCAACTGGACACCTGTGTCGGAAACCCTGCTTCTCTATGCCGCGCGGGTCATGCATGTTGAAAAAGTCATACGCCCCGCACTCGAAAACGGCAAAATCGTGATCTGCGATCGCTTTGCCGATTCCACACTCGCCTATCAAGGCTATGGTCACGGCGCGGATTTACACATGATTGAACAGCTCAACCTGCTCACGCTCGGCCACATCAAACCTAATCTCACTTTCATCCTCGATATAGACCCCGAAATCGGCCTCACACGAGCGGGGCGCCGCATGGCCTCCGAAGACCTGAAACTGCAACAGCGCGAAGATAAATTCGAAAACCTCGATATGGCCTTCCATCAACGCCTGCGCGAGGGCTTCCTTGATATCGCAGAGCGCGAAGATAAACGCTGCGTCCTGATTGATGCTGACAGGCCGCTTCCCGTACTGGCCGATGAAATCAAAAATCTAACCTTGGCGAGAATAGCCTGATGGATTTATTCGGCGAAGCCCCCCAAGAAGAAAAAGAAATCATAGACGACAGCTTCCTCGACACGCCCATTCTGGAAGAGCAAGGCTTCAAGCCGCCGCGCCATATGATGGAGAGCAAAGGCTTCGATAAAATAGAAAAACACCTGCTCCAGCTTTTTAAACAAGAAAAACTCCCGCACGGCCTTGTCTTTGCGGGCCTTAAAGGGATCGGCAAAGCCACCTTCACATATCGCCTTGCCCGCTTCCTCCTTAAGCACGGGAAAACCGGCTCCGAACAAGACAGCATGTTCGATGATGCGCCAATCACGCTCGAAAACTTCGACATAGATCCGCAAGATAAAACCGTTCGCCTGATAGACGGCCAAGCCCACCCCGACCTGATCACCATAGAACCGGAAAAAAACACCATATCCGTGGCGGATATCCGCAGAACAGGGCCGTTCCTGCACATGACCGCCTCGGAAGGCGGCTGGCGCATCATCATCATTGATGACGCAGACACCATGAACCGCGCCGCCCAAAACGCCCTGCTTAAAGTGCTTGAAGAACCGCCAAAACAAACCATGATTGTTCTTGTTGCTCATCGCTTGGGCGCACTCATCCCCACCATCCGCTCACGCACACAAGTATTGCACTTCAATCCCCCCGCATTACCCGACTTTGAGCGTACGCTAGAAATCGGCGGTTATACCCTCGAACAAGAGCAGCTTGAAATGCTCTATACCTTAAGCGAGGGCAGCATCGGCAAAACCGTGCAATACATTGAAGAAGGCGGCCTCGATACCCTCGCGCGCATCCTCATGGCCTTTGAAAACTGGCCAAAACAAGACATCCCTGGCCTCCATGTGCTTGCGGGGGAATTTGCCCGCATAGGACAGGAAAAAACCTATCAAAGTTTTGCCGAACTCCTCATTTGGATTTTCCGCTCGCTTACGCATTCGAAGGCGAGAGGGCTTCCACTGGAAAGCGCCATCCTCAATCGCCCTGCCTTTGAGAGTATCCTGCGCCAATCTTCCCTTGCGAAACTGCTGGAAATCTGTGAAAACCTAGAGGATCACTTCCGCAAGGTTGATCACGCCAATCTGGACAAACGCCAAGCCGTCCTACAGGCCTTTTCAATTCTTGCGGCTTAACGCGAGAAGACCATGAGCGATAAAACACCTTTTTATATCACCACCGCCATATCATACGTCAACGGCGTCCCGCATCTGGGCCACGCCTATGAGGTTATACTCACCGATGTGATGGCACGCTTTCAGCGCTTAAATGGCCGCGACGTCTATTTCCTCACAGGCACAGACGAACACGGCGAGAAAGTCGCAAAAACCGCAGAAGACAATGGCATGAGCCCGAAAGAATTCTCGGATAAAAACGCCGAAACCTTCCGCGAAATGACCAAAACTCTTAATATTTCTAACAATGATTTCATCCGCACATCGGAAGAGCGCCACTACCGTGCCTCTCAAGCCATCTGGAAAACGCTTAAAGACAAAGGCGAGATAGAGCTTGGTAAATATGAAGGCTGGTACTCCGTCGGTGATGAAGCGTATTTCACCGAAGACGAACTCCGCACAGCCGAAAACGGCGACAAATTCACCGCCGATGGAAAACCCGTAAAATGGGTCGAAGAGTCCAGCTATTTCTTTAAGTTATCGAATTATACTGAGAAATTACTTGAATATTACGAGGCGCATCCTGAGTTCATTGAACCGCAAAGCCGGCGCAACGAGATCATTTCTTTCGTCAAACAAGAAGGCGGCCTCAAGGATTTATCCGTCTCCCGCCATAAAGACCGCCTGAAATGGGGCATCCCTGTGCCGGATGATGAAGACCACGTCATGTATGTCTGGCTCGACGCGCTAACAAACTACCTCACAGGCATCGGCTACCCTGATACAGACAGCGAGCAATACAAAAAATTCTGGCCCGCGCAATATCACGTGATCGGCAAAGACATCACGCGCTTCCATTGTATATACTGGCCCGCATTCCTCATGGCCGCAGACTTGCCCTTGCCTGAAACCGTCTTCGCCCATGGCTTCATAAACGTACACGGCGAGAAAATGTCAAAATCCATCGGCAACGTGCTTTCACCTGACGGCCTCGTTGAAACCTTCGGCCTTGACCAAATCCGCTATTTCCTGATGCGTGAAATCCCGCACGGCCAAGACGGCAACTTCTCGCCCGAACAAGCCGTAACCCGCATAAACGCAGACCTCGCCAATGGTCTCGGCAACCTGGCGCAGCGTACGCTTTCAATCATCTATAAAAACTGTGATGCGAAAATTCCTGCGCCCAATGAAATGACCGCCGAAGACAAAGCCCTTATCGAGCTTTCCACCAAAGCCTTGACGCAAATTCAAAAAGACATGGGCGCATTTAAGGTTCACCGCGCTTTGGAAGAAACATGGCGCGTAGTTATGGCCGCCAATGGATATATCGACGCACAAGCCCCGTGGACCCTCAAGAAAACCGATCCGGAGCGCATGAAAACCGTGCTCTTTGTCCTTGTTGAAGTTATCCGCCGCCTCGGCATTTTGACCCTCGCCGTCACGCCTGAGGCTTGCTCAAAGCTTCTCGATCAACTCAAAACCCCGGAAGGCGAACGTAACTTCGCGCATATCACCGATAAAATCGAAACTACCGCAGGCACGCAAATCGAACAACCCGAGGGCGTGTTCCCGCGCATCATCGTCGAGGAAGAGGCCGCATAAAATGTGGATCGACTCTCACTGCCACCTCAACCACAATCGCTTTGACGGCGCAGACCCAAAAACCATCGCCCGGCAAGCCTTTAGCGAAAACGTGGACGGCATGGTCACAATTTGCTGCCGCATCTCCGAAGAACTCCCGCAACTCCTCGAAATTGCCGAAAGCCATGACAAAATCTGGTGTTCCATCGGCACGCACCCGCATGATGCCTCCAAACCCGATGAGTTGAAAATCTCCCAACAAGAGTTGGTAAACCTTGCAAATTCAAACTCCAACATCGTGGGAATAGGGGAGAGCGGCCTCGATTACTATTACGACTACGCCGACCGCGCAGACCAAGCCAAGTCCTTCCGCAAACACATCCGCGCCTGCATCGAAACGGGCCTCCCCCTCATCGTTCACGCAAGAGACGCCGACGAAGACATCGCCGCCATATTGAGGGAGGAGGGCGCAGACACAGCCCTTAAAGGCGTCATGCACTGCTTTTCCTCCGGCGCGGGCCTTGCTGAAGCCGCGCTTGATTTGGGCTTCTACCTGTCCTTTTCCGGTATCGTCACATTCAACAGCGCAAAAGAGATCCAAGATATCGCCAGAAATACGCCGCAAGATAAAATCCTCGTCGAAACCGACGCCCCGTTCCTTGCACCCGTGCCGCATCGGGGGAAAACAAATCATCCAAAACATGTACACCACACAGGAGAATTTCTGGCCAATCTACGCGAAACCGAAATTGAAACCTTCGCCGCACAAACCACGCAGAACTTCTTCACGCTGTTTGATAGAGCGCAAGGGCAACCCTGATGCGCGAACTAAAAATCACCATACTCGGTTGCGGCAATTCAACGGGCGTCCCCGCCATCGGCAATTACTGGGGCGCATGCGACCCAAACGAGCGCAAAAACCGCAGAAGCCGCTCCTCAATCACGGTTCAAAGCGACGTAACAACCCTTGTCATTGATACCGGCCCGGATTTCAGAAACCAGCTCAACAACGCAAATATCAACCATATTGACGCTGTTCTTTACACCCACCACCACAGCGATCATATGAACGGTATTGATGAGCTGCGCGTTATTCGCTTTCGCGGAGGCAAACTTGTCGATGCCTATATGAATCAGGAAACCTACGACGACATCACCCCACGCTTTGATTATATGTTCAGCGGCGGAAAGATTGATCTCTACCCGCCAATAGTCAGCCCCACAGTCTTTTCACCAAAAGATTACGGCCAAACAATGAGGGCAGGGGACATAGAGTTCATCCCCTTCGTTCAGGACCACGGCAGTTGCAGTTCCGTGGGATTCCGGTTCGGGGACTTCGCCTATAGCCTCGATTTTTTGACACTGGACGACACAGCCATAAAATCTCTCAAAGGTGTTAAAACATGGATTGTCGATGCCGCGGCTTACAACCAAGACAATAACAAAGTCCACGCCAATCTCGCAACCATCTACGCGCTTAACAAAAAAATCGGCGCGCAGCGCGTCATCCTGAGCAGCCTTTCTCTGTCCATGGACTATCAAACGCTTGCAAATGAACTCCCCACAGGCTATGAACCCGCCTTTGATGGGATGAAACTCACATGCACGGCAAAATAAATTCAATACTCCCCGTTATCCTTGCGGGCGGCGAAGGCAAGCGCTTGGCGCCGCTTTCAAGTGCGCAGCGCCCTAAGCAATTCCTCGATCTCATCGAAGATAATCAATCCATGCTGCAAACAACGCTCGGGCGCTTCAAAAACCCCGTCTTCAAACCACCGCTCATCGTAACCAATAAGCAGTATCAGCCGCTCATAGAGACCATAACAGCCGCGCCGGAGCTCCAGAACACCTGCGTTCTCTACGAAAAAACCGCCGCAGGTACGGCTTTAGCCATTACACTGTCTTTGTTATATGTAAATGAAGTAGAGCGGGGCGCGTATGCCCTAATTTGCCCGTCAGATCATTACATAAGCGATACTTTGGCCTTTCAAAAAACCGTCCTCATGGCGCGAAATGATAATAATCCAATTACCTTATTCGGCGTCAAGCCCACATCACCATTCACCGGATACGGTTATATCGGCGTTAAAGACGGTGCAGTCTTTGATTTTACCGAAAAGCCGGACCTTGATATAGCGCAAAGCTATCTGGACAGCGGTGAGTATTTTTGGAACTCGGGTATCTTCCTGATGAAATCTGATGACGCTCTGGAACTAATCAAGGATCATTGTCCGCGTATCTATGCGGCAGCCCAAAGCCTGTGGACATCGGCAGAGCAATCCCTAAACCGCATTGATATCAATGCCGCAGAAAATCTGGAGAGCATCTCAATAGATAAAGCGTTGCTGGAAAATCTTGAGAGCGTCCATATGATGCGCCTGAATTGTGAATGGGCAGACTTAGGAACATGGGAAACCCTAAACACATATAAAAAAGAGCACTCCTCCTAAATCTCATATATTAATTTACATAATATATATTATCACATCTTTATCGTCAATTATCACGCACCCTCTTTACAGATCATTTAAGACCCGTTACAAACGCCCACAAGTTGTTTACAAGCCCCAACATTAAAAAAATTGAAAGATAAAATCATGCGCTTAATATTATTGGCAGCTTTGCCACTCCTCCTTATATCCACACACGCTAAAGCTGAAATCATTGAATGGCAGTCCACAAATGTGCAACTGCTTCATGGTCACGGCTTCGAACTTACCGAACCCACACAAAGCACGTTCACGCTCGAACACGCCAACGGTTGGACATACGGTGATAATTTCTTCTATATCGACGTTCCGCTCGATCAGAAAGACGAATGGAACTACGAACTTTCTCCGCGCCTGTCTTTAAGCAAAATCTTCAACCAACCAATCTCCGATGATGCAATCGTGCGAGACGTGCTTGTTTCAGGCACATTAGAACGCGCACGCGGCTTTGATGCATATCTCATCGGCGGAGCCGTAGATTTTAACATCCCGGGCTTTAACTTCTTCCAAACAAACTGGTACAGCCGCAACAACCCCGACGTCGCAGGCTCCGGCTGGCAAACAACATGGGTCTGGAGCCATCCATTCGAAATCGCAGGCCAAAAATTAACCTTTGATGGCTATTTCGATTATGCCGATTATGAAGAAGGCGATAAAAACTTCTTTACCCAGCCCCAGCTTTTGCTCGATATTGGTGATACATTCAACTTCGCACCCGAAGGCAAAGTGCAGGCTGGCATTGAATGGCGTTACTGGCACAACAAATACGGCATTGAAGGCGTAACAGAATCCGCGCCCCAAGCTATGGTGAAATTAACCTTTTAAAAGATGGAAAAAATGGCTGAAAAAATCGAGATAGAAAAAGATAATTTCCGCCACCCCATCGAAAAACTCATCAAAATCATGGCCGCTCTTCGCAACCCCGATGGCGGCTGCCCTTGGGATTTGCAGCAAGACTTTAAATCCATCGCCCCCTACACAATCGAAGAAGCCTATGAAGTCGCAGACGCGATTGAGCGTGGCAATATGAAAGACCTTCGCGAAGAACTCGGCGACCTCCTCCTCCAGCCCATCTATCACGCACAAATGGCCTCCGAAGAAAACCTCTTCACCATCGAAGATGTCATCAATGATGTGTCAGACAAAATGATCTCCCGCCACCCGCACGTGTTCGGAGACAAAGGCGTAAACACAGCCGAAGATGTTGATAAAATCTGGGACGCACAAAAAGATAAAGAAAAGACAAAGCATAGCGCCCTGGATGGTGTCACAAAAGCACTGCCCGCCCTCCTCCGCGCACAAAAGCTCCAGAAAAAAGCCGCAAAAGTCGGCTTTGAGTGGCCAGACAGCAGTTTCGTGCTTGATAAACTGGAAGAAGAGCTATCAGAATTCCGCGAAGCCCATAATAACGGCACAATCGAAGAAAAAACCGATGAATTAGGCGATATTTTATTCGTTGTCGCCAATCTTTGCCGCATGAACGGTATAAATCCGGAAACCGCCCTGCGTGAATGTAACGATAAATTCGAGCGGCGTTTCCGCGGCCTTGAAAAAGATCTCAAGAGTAAAGACGTACACCTTAAAGATGCGTCCTTAGAACAAATGGAGGGCGCTTGGCGCGATCAAAAAACCAAAGAGCGCAAACCTATAAAGGCTTAACCCCGAACCGATCCTCGAAAATCGCAATATTTTCAGGAGAAATGCTCATTGTAACAACAACAGCCCTTTCCTGATCCTCACGCTCCGTAATCTCTCCATGGTCATAAAGCCATGACAACGCTTGACCATAACTATGCGGGATACTGAAACGCGTCAGCACATGGGTCTTGGAGAGCTTCTCGATAATCTTTTCAAGCAGCTCATCAATCCCCTGCCCGCCAACAGCCGAGATCGCCGCAACATCATCCTCGAACTTCGCTTTACGCACATATTCATTACTGCGGCTTTCTTTTGCGATATCAATCTTATTATAAACCTCGATAATCCGTTCATCTTCATCATATTTGATGTCCAGACTGCGCAAAATCGCAATCACATCCTTGCGTTGCTCCTGATAGTCATCTTGCGACACATCGCACACATGCAAGATAATATCCGCGCCCAAAGTCTCTTCCAAAGTCGCTCGAAACGCAGCCACCAAATGCGTCGGCAAATCAGAGATAAACCCAACAGTGTCGGATAAAATCACCATCTGCCCGTTCGGAAGCTCTAACCTGCGCAGCGTATTATCAAGCGTCGCAAACAACAGATCCTTGGCAAAAACCTTCGCCCCCGTCAGCGTGTTAAACAGCGTGGATTTGCCCGCATTGGTATACCCCACCAAAGCCACCGTCGGAAAAGGCACTTTCGCTCGCGCCTTTTGCCCCAATGTACGTGTGCGCTTCACCGCGTCCAGTTCCTTACGAAGCTTCGTCATGCGCTCGGAAAGCATCCGCCGGTCAAGCTCGATCTGCCGCTCACCCGGACCGCCCATAAAGCCCGCACCGCCACGCTGCCGCTCAAGGTGAGTCCAAGACCGAACAAGCCGCGAGCGTTGATAACCAAGCGCCGCAAGCTCAACCTGCAAGCGCCCCTCTTTCGTCTGCGCACGCGCGCCAAAAATCTCGAGGATCAATCCCGTGCGGTCAATAACTTTCGCGCCAAATTCTTTTTCAAGGTTGCGCTGCTGAACAGGTGAAAGCGAAAAATTGACAATAACAATCTCCGGCTCTAGATCTTCAACGGCCTCAGCAACCATCTCGCGCTGGCCCTTGCCGAAGAAAGCCCCTGCCTGAATTTTAGAAACATTGAAGATACGCGCGCCCACAACATCGAGATCAATCGCCCGCGTAAGGCTGACGATCTCCTCAAGCGCCATTTCAGACGAACGCGAAATTATATGCCCCGAAACCTCAGGGTGCAAAACGAGCGCTTTATCAGGCTCTTTTATCGTTGAAAACATCTAAAGAAGATTACTCTTCGTCATCATCCGCATCATCGGACTCATCTGCACGCTTGGCGGCATTCGCCTTACGCTCTTCTTCATCATCATGAAGATTAAGAGGCCCGCCGGGCATGATTGTTGAAATCGCGTGTTTATAAACAAGCTGTATGTGAGACTCGCGGCGAAGCAACATGCTGAAATTATCAAACCATGTCACAATCCCCTGTAACTTAACCCCATTGACCAAAAACACGGTCACAGACATCTTTTCTTTGCGAATCTTGTTCAGAAACACGTCTTGCACACTCTGGATTTTTTCACCCATTTTATTTATGTCCTGTATTAAAAGCTTCTAATATATAGAGATTTACACCCCTTATTGTCTTGTTTTTAGAGCTTTCTGGTTATATTGCAACAATAAATCGTGAAAACCCTTACAATTTTGCGCATGTACATCAATTTTAAAGCGTTTTGAAAGATTGTTATACATATCCTGCGATTCTATAAAAACGCACACCGCCCCGAAATCGTTCCCGCAACCCAAATCATTATCGGTATCCCCCACATACCAAACCTCTTCAGGCGACAGATCAAGACCGCTTCGCTCCACAGCAAGCGCCAAAGGCGCAGCCGAAGGCTTATCATTCTCCGCTTCCGCTGCGCCGACTATAGAGATAAAATACCCTTCCCAGCCATAATTCACAATCTCGGCCTCAATAAGCTCCCGCTTCTTGTTGCTTACAACACCCATCGGAATGCCCGCCGCCTTAAACCAATCAAGAACCTCTTTTGCCCCCTCAAGCGGCTTCAAATGCTCCTTATAATTATTAAACACGAACTCCTCGAAATACGCCTTCGCGCTGTCGCGCTGCTCGCCGTATATTTTAGTATACAAAATCTCACGCGGCTGACCGAAATACCCCTCAAAAACCTCAAGGGTAAAGGGCTCCATACCCAAATTCATACGGGCAAAATTATGTGCCGCATGAAGAAACGCAAAACTATCGACAAGCGTCCCGTCCCAATCAAAAAACACGGCCTTAGGCAAATCAATCATGTGAATGCACCCCTTCCAATTTTTTAAGCGTTATCGCTTTGCCAAACAGCTCGGAGGCCGAAGCCTCATAATGCGGCGTTAAATCCGTAACATAAAAATCATTGCGTCCGCCGCGATCAATCACGTCATAAATTTCGGGATGGTTGTCAAAATACTGCCCCAATTTACGCGGGATAATCTCGTCCTGCGACAGCACATCAAAATCATACCGCGCACGAATGCGATCCTTTAGATGCACATAATGCGTACACCCCAGCAAAAGCGTCTCCACATCTTCAAACCCTTTCAGGTAATCCGCAAGCACATCATCCAGCCACGCGCCGCCATCATGCTCGATAAGCGGCACAAGCAGCGGCGTGTTTTTTTGCACAATGGAAATCTCAGGATTAATCTTTTGAAGCTCCTCCGGATACACATTCGAAGACACAGTATAATTTGTACCAATCAGCCCCAGCTTGGAATAGCCGCGATCAATCGCCTCTTCAATCGTCGGCACGACAACCCCTAAAATCCGCCGATCCGGATATGCGCCGGGCAAATATTCCTGCTGCAAGCGACGCAAAGCAGACGCACTGGCCGTGTTGCATGCCATGATAATCAAATTACAATCCTGCGCGAACAACGCTTCCATACACGCTTTTGCGCATTCGTAAATTGATCCTTCGGAGCGATTGCCATACGGCAAATGAACCGTGTCACCCAGATATACGATATCAAGCTCGGGAAAAGCTTCTCGAATGGCGCGGGCGATCAAAACACCGCCAAGCCCTGAATCAAAAACACCCAATTTCATGATTAAAAAAGATCCACCTGAACGGCAAACATCTTCTCGACATTTCGTGCCTGCGCCCGCGAAGCCAGAACAATCAGATCATCCCCTGCGCGGATTTTCAATTCGGGTAGCGGCATCAAAAACTCACCCTCGCGGATCACCGCGCCAACAATAACCTCATTCGGCAAACTCAACTCCTCAATCGTTGTATTCACAATGGATGAGTTATCGGAAACCTCGGCTTCCAAAAGCTCCGCAAAACCGTCACGCAAATTATAAAGCCCCTTAATCCGCCCGCGCCGCACATGCTGCATGATATTGGCCACGATAATCGAACGCGGCGACACAAGGGCATCCACACCCAAAGGGCCGACCAAAGGCGAATACGCATCATTATTCACAAGCGTAATCACGCGGTCGCAACCATATTGCTTTGCAAGCAACGAACACAAAATATTACTCTCATCATCATTGGTAATCGCCACCAATGTCTCGACATTTTCAATCACCGCTTCATCCAAAATGCTCTTATCAAGCGCGCTTCCGTTCAAAACAATCACCCCTTCGAGATTCTCGCTTAAAAACTCCGCCCGCTCAGGGCTGGCTTCAATCATCTTGATCTGCACGCCCTTGGATTGCTCCTGAATAAGCTTGGTCAAACCAAAACCTATATTCCCGCCGCCGGCAATCACAATGCGGCGCGCTTCTTTTTCTTCATGCCCGAAGGCCGCCATCGTGCGCTTCAAATGCTTCGCATCAACGATAAAGAAAACCTCGTCATAAACCTCCAGCTCGTCATCATCGCCTGGAATGAGCGGCTTGTTATTCCGCAAAATCGACATCACCTGAAACGTCAAATCAGGGAACAAATTATGCAGCTGATTAAGCGGCGTATTGATAACAGGGCAATCCTCTTCGCAGATCACGCCGATCATATACGCCAAACCATCCGCCAGAACATTCACGAATGTAGTCCCCGGAACAGCCAAGCGCTGAAAGATGTCTTTCGCAATCACAACCTCAGGCGATATAATTTCGTCAATCGGCATATGCGCGCGGCTGAAAAGGTTCGACCATTCAGGCTTCAAATAGGCCTGCTCGCGCACCCGCGCAATCTTCTTCGGGATACCAAACAAAGAGTGTCCAATCTGACACGCCACCATGTTCACCTCATCGCTCTGCGTCACCGCAACAATCATATCCGCATCTTTTGCCCCTGCAGCCTTCAGCACATCGGGGTTAGACGCATGACCAAGCATCGCTTTAACATCCAGCTCGTCGCTGACGCGCGCAATCTGCGGACGGTTATTATCAACAACCGTCACGTCGTTTTCTTCACGGGACAGATACGCCGCAATGCTATATCCCACCTGCCCTGCTCCACAAATAATCACACGCATATCTTAAGCCCTCTTGATCTTTTTTTCGTCAATACTGGTCACGTTTTCGTCTTTCTCGGAAGCTGAAACCTCAAGCGATTTAAGCTTTCTGTGAAGTGCCGAACGCTCCATACCGATAAACTGCGCAGTCTTGGATATGTTGCCGTCAAATCGCTCGACCTGCGCGGTGAGATAATCTTTCTCGAACTTCTCACGCGCATCACGTAATGAAAGATCAAATAAATCATCCGCAACACTTAGCGCGCCTTTTTGCTCGCCACCTTGCGAACTGATACCGGAAATTTCAGGCGGCAAATGCGCGGGCTCAAAAACGCTTAAATCTTTGCCGCCATGCATAATTAAAACCCACTCAATCACATTCCGAAGCTGGCGGATATTGCCCGGCCACGAATATGTTTTCAGATATTGCAGCGCCTTGGCTGAAAACGAAACAGGCGTTTCAGAGCGCTGCGCGTATAGTTCCTTAATGAACTCATTACAAAAAGATTCAACATCACTTTTCCGCTCCCGCAAAGGCGGCATATGCAGCGGCACAACATTTAAACGGTAATATAAATCCTGACGGAACAGCTCTTCTTCACAGAGCTTCTCAAGGTCTTTATGCGTGGAGGCCAAAACGCGTATATCCACCTCGATAAAATCCTGCGCCCCAATCTTTTGAAAGCGCTGCTCCTGCAAAACACGTACAATCTTCGCCTGCGTCTCAAGCGGCATATCGCCGATCTCATCAAGCAGCAGAGTGCCGCCATTTGATTGCTCCAATATCCCTGAAAGCTCGCCGTCCTTATGCGAGGCACTGCGCCCGAACAACTCAATCTCCAGATTTTCAGGGCGCAACGTCGCGCAGTTCAAAACCATAAACGGCTTATCCGCCCGCTCCGATGATGTATGGATCAGGCGCGCAATAATATCCTTGCCAGTCCCCTGCTCCCCCGTTATCAAAACGCGGCTATTGGTCACCGCCACGCGGGAAATCATACCTTTAAGGTGCTCGACCTGGCTGGAGGACCCGATCAGCGATACATCCTTGCGGGTTTGTTTTTTCAAAACCGCATTCTCGCGCATGAGGCTCGCCGTTTCTAACGCCCGTTTAATCATCAACAGCAATCGATCCGACTTAAACGGCTTCTCGATAAAATCATAAGCGCCGTCTTTAATTGAAGACACGGCCGTTTCAATCGTCCCGTGCCCGCTAATCATCACAAAGGGAAGGGCCGGATATTGCTCCTTCACGGTTTTTAAAATCTGCAAACCGTCATCCTTGCTGCCTTGCAACCAAATATCCTGCACGATCAAAGACGGAACCCGCTCCTCAATCGCAGCGTAAGCCTGCGTCGAATTCGCAGCGCTGCGGGTGTTGTACCCTTCATCCTCCAAAAGCCCTTGAATAAGGCCCCTGATATCATCTTCATCATCTACAATCAGAATATCTGTAGTCATTTTACCCTAATTTCTTTTCACTCAACGGCACGGTCAAAATAACCGTCGCCCCATCAAGCTCTGTGTAATTTTCATACCCTTGCAGCCAATCAGGCGCGCCGAGTACAACCGCACCATTATGGTCTTCCATAATCTTTTTAACAATAGCCAGCCCCAAACCCGTCCCTTTCGGCTTGTGCGTAACATACGGTTCGGTCAAAGATTCAGGTGTATCATATTTCGGGAAACCTTGCCCGTTATCACTCACAGCAATAAACGCCTCCTCACCCTTTTTACTCGATAACAGGATTTGAATTCGCCCGTCATAATCTTTATCGCCCGCGCGCTCTTTGATAGAATCCGCCGCATTTTGGATCAAATTATTCAGCGCCTGCCTGATCTGCTGTGCATCCACCATCGCATAAAATTTCGCATCATCATCGGCTTTAAAATCAATCTTGATCTTCGTATGGGCTTGTTTCTGCAAGATGATCGCATCTTGAATTTGCGCATTCAGCGTCTCACGCTTGAGCACAGGCTCTGGCATCCGCGCAAACGCAGAAAACTCGTTCACCATATGCCCGATATCGCCGACATGCCTAATAATCGTATCCGTACACTGCACAAACGTCTCCGGGTCATCTGTGATCTGTTTCAGATATCTACGCTTCAAACGCTCCGCCGAAAGCTGTATCGGCGTCAGCGGGTTCTTAATCTCATGCGCAATCCTGCGCGCCACATCTGCCCACGCGGCCTTGCGCTGCGCCGCCTGCAAATCCGTAATATCATCAAAGGTCAAAACCGCGCCGGTTTCTTCATTCGCAGTATCTTCCACCGCAATCCGCACAAGGAATGTCCGCCTGCTTTCATCACCCAATAAAACAGCAATCTCGCCTTGCGTAATCTTATCGGGCCGCTTATGCGCCTCTTTTAAAAGCTCCTTAAGCTCTGGCACGGCCCTGGTCATTTTCTGCCCCGAAAGCGCATCCTTTTTCGCTCCCAGCATTTTGCATGCAGGATTATTCAAAACCGTAATCACGCCGTCCTTATCAAGCCCAACAACCCCCGCGGACACGCCCGCCAAAACGGTTTCCGTGAAATGCCTCCGCTGATCAAGCTGACGGTTCGCATCCATAAGCTCGTTCTGCTGCTCCTGTATGCGTTTTGTCATCCGGTTGAAAGACTGCGCCAAATACGCAAACTCCTCGAAACTATCATCCTCGGGCACGCGCGCAGACAGATCCCCTGCCCGCACACTATCGGCTGTGGTAATCAACTGACTAATCGGCAGCACAAGCTGCCGCGCAAGCAGCAACCCAAACCAGATCGCCGCGACCAAAAGCAAAACGCCCACAACCACAAAAATCAGCGTCACCGTAACCTGCAAGCTCGAATACCGACTTTCCAAATCGGCGTAATCTTTGGTCGCCCTCTCTGTCGCCGCCAAATGCGACAGCACCTTCGGATCAATCATCCTTCCTGCATATAAATACGCATCAACAAAATTATCGAGCTTAACGAGCGCCCGCACGCGGTCATCATTCGCGCCCGTCATCACCACAACCTCGCCGTCATCGGCGTTACTAATCGCGTAATTCGGAATTTCTTCAAACTCAAGCGAGAAGGTCAATCCTGATCGCGCAAGCACCCGCCCCGTCCCGTCAAAAATAATAACCTCGGATAAATTCCTCAAAACTGACTGCGTCTCCACAATCTTCTCCAACGCCTGCTCATTACTCAGGAAAATAATCGCCTGCCTGTTCAAATCATTCGCCATCGCCAAAGTATCGGCGCGGATCACTTGCGTATGCTCCTCCAGATAAGCCTGCGCCACCGCTTGGCTCTCATTCACTGCCGTGCTCACCCGCTCGCTGAACCATGTCTGCACCCCGAAATGAAAGAAGAACGCCGAAAACACGGTCATGATAATCGCAGGCGCTGCCGCCAGAATACTGAAAATATAAACAAGACGTACATGCAAATGTGATCCTGCAAGCCCTCGCTTACGTCCGCTCCACAAAATCACAATCCGCCGCGCCACCAACGCCACCAACCCTAAAACAAGGATCAAATCCAAATTCAAAAGCCAAATCACCGTGTTCGGATCATTCCCAAAAGGCGGGGTCTCCGTCAGCGCGCCATAGGTCGCAAGCCCGCTCAAAATTGCGGCAAGGATCAGCGCCGCTGCAATGCGAACTTCCCAATGGCGGCGGCGTTTACGCGCGCGCGTCTCCTCGCTTGATCCTCGCTTATAATAGCGATGTAAAAGCAATGGTGCATAATCGGCGATAAAGCTCAAAAACTTCTCTTTCTTGCTTAAGCGTGAACCTGAAGACGGCGCAGAAACTGCAGAACTGTGTATTTCTGTTTTAAAATCTTTTCCGAACAATGCAAGCCTGCTATATGCTGTTGCTGTTATAACCCCCAAAAAACCATTGGGCGCACAGAGTTTTTTACGCTTAAAAGCCTCAAATAGCAAGGATGAGCACCATTAAGACGCAAATAGCAGACCTCCCCGAATTCTATGCCCTCATCGCAGCGGCGGGTGCAGGCACACGCTTGGCGAGTGAAACACCAAAACAATATATAAAAATCGCCGGAAAAACCGTTCTAAGGCACGCGCTTGATATCTTTTTAAGCCACCCGAAATGCCTCGGCGTAAAGGTCATTATCAATCTACAAGACGCAAAAGCGTATCAAGACGCGGTGCAAGGAATTGAACTTGAACCTCACGCAGAAGGCTCAAACGAAAGAAATTTAAGTATTTACAATGGCTTAAAAAAATTTTCTAAACTAAAAAATCAAGATTTAATCCTCATCCACGATGCCGCGCGCCCATGCCTCACGCATGAAGAAATAAACGCCCTGCTTGAGGCGCTGAAAACCTCCCCCGCCGCCACACTAACGCTTCCCGTTTCCGCAACCCTTGCCCGTGAAAACACCGATAGCGAGATCGAAAGCTACGCCAACCGCGCAAACCTGACCGCCCTACAAACCCCGCAGGGCTTTAGATACGGCGATATCCTGAACGCGCACGAAAACGCCGCCCCCGACGAAAACGTCACAGACGACACCGCCCTTGTGTCCGCGCGCGGAATAGCGGTAAAATTGGTGGAAGGTAAACCCACCAACATCAAAATCACCCATAGCAACGATTTGGACATGGCAGAAACACTCCTCAAGGCGCAAAAATATATTAGAACAGGCCAAGGCTTCGACGTTCACGCCTTTGATACGAATAAAAGCGGCCCTGCACGTCTTTGCGGCATAGACGTCCCGCACACCCATGCCCTCAAAGGCCACTCCGATGCCGATGTCGGCCTGCACGCCCTCACCGACGCCATCCTCGGCAGCATCGGCGAAGGTGATATCGGCCGGCATTTCCCGCCATCCGATAACGCCTTTAAAGACATGGACAGCGCAATCTTCCTCGAAAAAGCAATAACAATGCTGCGCGATAAAGGCGGCGCGCTTATAAATGCAGATATCACCCTTATCTGCGAAGCCCCGAAAATCGGCCCCCATGCTCTCGCCATGAAAATCCGTATCGCCGAAATTTGCGGCTGCGCCTCCGATCAAATCAACGTCAAAGCTACAACGACAGAGCAGCTCGGCTTCACAGGCCGCGGCGAAGGCATCGCCGCCCAAGCCATCGTGAGCGTGTGCCTATGATAGAATTTTCAGTCCCCCCAAATGTCGACCTCAAAAAACCCTCCATATGGGTCGCCACATGGCTTGGCTCCGGCTTCCTCAATCCCGCCCCCGGCACATGGGGTAGCCTCGCCGCCCTGCCCTTCGGCATTTTCATCTTCGCCCAATTTGGCCTCACCGCCCTGCTCATCGCAACCATCCTCACATTCGCCGTCGGCCTATGGGCCGCAAAAGAATTCGAAACAGCAACCGGCCTTCACGACGCTAAAATGGTCGTCATCGACGAAGTCGTCGGGCTTTGGCTCGCGCTCATCCCCGTCTTCGCTGTTGCGGGCATTCATTGGGTCTGGATCACAATCGCCTTAATCCTCTTCAGAGGGTTCGACATTGCCAAACCCTGGCCAATTTCATATCTCGATAAAAATCTAAAAGGCGCATGGGGCGTTATGCTCGATGATGTTTTGGCGGGCATCGCCGCCGCCCTTATAATAGCAGGATTGTTCTATGCAGGATTTGGTTGAAAAACTCTCCACGCTTTTAAAGCAGAAAAAGCTGAAACTCGTTACGGCGGAATCCTGCACAGGCGGCTTGCTGTCCGCCACAATAACCCACCGCGCAGGCGCATCCGAAGTCTTTGACCGCGGCTTCATCACATATTCCAACGAAGCCAAACACGAGCTTCTCGCTGTCCCCCTCGAAACCCTGAATGCTCACGGCGCAGTCAGCGCGCAGACCGCCGAAGCCATGGCAGAAGGCGCATTAAAAAACAGCCGCGCAGGGCTGGCAATTTCCATCACAGGGATCGCAGGCCCAAGCGGCGGCAGCCATGAAAAACCTATCGGCCTCGTATATTTCGGATACACCTTAAAAGGTGGCTCAACGGGCAGCACGAAGGAAATTTTCGAAGGATCGCGCGAGGAAATACAGGTCCAAGCCGTGATCACAGCGATGAAAAACCTAATCTCTGTACTAGAGAAATCCTAAGCCCTCGGCATACCGTAAATATCAACGGCGCGCGCTTCGAACGCCCCCACCATTCGACGTATGACTTCTTGAAAAAACACTTGAGAAAGCCCCTGTAAAGCTCTGTTTTTAAATTCAAATTCTACGCTAAAATCAATCAAGCATGACCCGTCGCCTTGCGGAATGAACCTCCAATGGTTCTTCAAATGCTTCAATGGACCGCGCAAATACTCGATATTGATCCGCCCCTCTTGCTCGTTCGATGGCGGTTCCAACATCACCTTGGATGAAAACCGCTCCCTAAAAACTTTATACCCCACCACCAAATCCGCGTAAAACACATGGTCACTTTCGCGTTTAGTAATACGGCTCGCCACGCACCACGGCGCAAATTCATGATATAAATCCACCGCCGCAACAAGCGCGTACATCTGCTCAGGGGTAAATGGCAGCTTTTTTTGTTCAATGTGGGTCAGCATAAAGGAAACTTATTCTGCAGCGTCTTTGGCTAGCTGCGCCTCGCGCGCCGCCTTAAGCTTGGCGAAATCATCCCCCGCATGATGCGATGACCGCGTGAGCGGCGTAGCCGAAACCATAAGGAAGCCCTTGTTTTTCGCCATCAGCGTGAGCCCCTCAAACTCTTCCGGCGTCCACCAATGCATCACCGGCGCATGCTTCGGTGTCGGTTGAAGATATTGTCCGATCGTAATGAAATCCACCCCCGCCGCGCGCATATCATCCATAACCTGCCCGACCTCTTCACGTGTCTCGCCAAGGCCAACCATCATGCCGGATTTGGTAAACATCGACGGATCAACATCCTTCACGCGCTCAAGCAGCCGCAACGAGCGGAAATACCGCGCCCCGGGCCGTATAGTCGGATACAGCCGCGGCACAGTCTCAAGATTGTGGTTAAACACATCTGGGCGCGCATGAATAACCGTGTCCCAATCCGTTTTATTGCCGCGAAAATCACCGGGTAAAATTTCAATCGTCGTGTCAGGCGCTTTCATGCGGATCGCCTGAATGGTCTTGGCGAAATGATCCGCCCCGCCATCTTCCAGATCATCACGATCAACAGACGTAATCACAATATGCTTCAAACCCATCTGCTTCACGGCCACGCCAATACGAAGCGGCTCAAGCTTATCGAGCATCTCGGGCTTACCCGTCGCCACATTGCAAAACGCACAAGCACGCGTACACACCTCGCCCATAATCATAAACGTTGCGTGTTTTTGCTGCCAGCACTCACCGATATTCGGACAGCCCGCTTCTTCACACACGGTGGTTAAATTCGCACGGCGCACAATCTCTTTGGTTTCTTGATAGACCTTACCCTGCGGCGCAGGCACGCGAATCCACGCGGGCTTGCGCCCCGCTGGACGATCCGGATTTTTCTGCTTTTCGGGGTGGCGCTTCGCCTTATCAAGGAGTTTTGGGTTATATGTCATAGGGTTTATATAGCAGTTTTTCCCAGCATTTCTAGCAAAAGCTTTCCCAAAAGATAAAGCTTTTATGCCGTCACGTTCACTGCCCGCACTTGGACATTCTAACGGATTACTGCTTCGAGTCCTTCATCGGTCTTTAATACAGAATCCAAGCCAGCCCGCGTCCCCGGCCCTGCTGACTCTAGAGCCTCCAGAATAGCTTCAATATCTTTATCGAATACAAGGATTTGAGGGTTTTTACCATGCGGCGTTCTGAAACCAAAAACCCTACGCGACCCATCAGAAGCTGGAAACGCCTTATTGAGCGCAGTTTCAACTTCATATCCCTTATCAGACGGAACGCGCATGGAATAAACACCCATCTTTTCGCCTTTTTGATTCATCATAGCATAAGCACCTGCCCTCGTGCCCGCCATGCGCCAAGGAGGAGCTTTTTTAACAGACAACACCTTCACGTCCCAATCTTGCCCTGTGGCACGCGAAAGCAGCTCTCTGCGCCTCACGTGCTCTCCGCTCATCCCAGAGATAGGGTTTAATCTGGAAGCCCGCGCTAGTATTGCCTTTAAACTCATCACTTTTTACCCCTAAAGCTATATATAAATAATATATACGCCAGCCTATAAATTATGTAAAGAAAAAAGCAAGAGTTTCAATACTACGATTTCTGCCCATAAGTCGAAATCATAGTGAAGGCGTCCATAAGTTTTTCCCGCATCCTGATTTTCTCGAAAATCACGGGCTTAAACGCCTCTTTTGCCTTGGCAGCCTTAATCTTCTTGCGCTTGTTTTCTTTACTCGAAGTCTTAGGCGTCTGAATATCATGGGGATCATAATTCATCTCCTCGCCAAAATGCTCAATCTCTTCAAACGGATCATTGCTGAGACCCTTATAACGCGGGTCATCAACGCGCCTCTTGGCTTTAGGCGCTTCTTCTTCATCAACCACTACACCCCCGCCCCCACGACCATCGCCTAACACCATCTTCATGGAATCATTTTTCAGGTCGTTGCGAACCTCATTAAGCGCTTTCACGAACCGGTAAGGATCATAGATCTCGGGCAGCTGCATATTCTGCACAAATCGCGCATCAAACAAAACATAGCCATAATTTAAAAACCGCCCGAACCAGCCATTATCCACATCCGCCGCCTTGATCTCTTCCAGATCAACTTCCTTGACATCCGTGGCAATCATACCCGTTTTGAAAATCACCCGCTTGGTCGTCAGCGCAATTTCCGTGCTGATCATCACAATCACAAAAGTGATAAACAACACAATCCCAATCGATAGCCCGATCCAGAAGAAATATCCCGCAATCAACGCAAACGCAGGAACAGCCTGCAAGAACCCTACACTCAAAATAGAATATTTGATAAACAACCCCAAAGCCGTGAACCCCAAAAGCCACAAAATACCTTTGATGCCATACACCCAGTGAACGCGGCAAATGCCGATCAATTCTTCATCAGGCCCGATAATGCGATTAATAAAACTCATGGTGATCCTTTTTGCTCGTTCAGATGCAACCACGCGCCTCAAGGAAAGAAGCCTAGAAATGGATCGCCTTGCCATAAGCATCCAAAACACTTTCATGCATCATCTCTGAAAGCGTGGGGTGCGGGAAGATCGTATGCATAAACTCTGCTTCCGTTAACTCCGCACTCTTACCAACGACGAAACCTTGAATAAGTTCAGTCACTTCCGCGCCAATCATATGCGCACCAAGCAATTCACCCGTTTTTTCATCAAAGATTGTCTTCACCAGACCTTCCGGCTCACCAAGCGCAATCGCCTTGCCGTTGCCCATAAACGGGAAACGCCCGACTTTGATCTTATAGCCCGCCTCTTTCGCCGCTGCCTCGGTTAGGCCCACGCTCGCCACTTGCGGATGACAATACGTACACCCCGGAATATTCGCTTTCACCATCGGATGCACGTCCTTAACGCCTGCAATCTTCTCGATGCAAATTACACCTTCATGTGAGGCCTTATGCGCCAGCCAAGGTCCGCCGGTAACATCGCCAATCGCATACACGCCCGGCTCATCTGTCTGCAAATACCCGTCAGTGATAATATGCCCACGATCCAACTTCACCTTGGTTTTTTCCAAACCAAGGTTTTCTGTATTCGCCACAATCCCGACCGCGCTAATCACGCGATCAAAATTCTGCTTCTCGACCTTCCCGCCCACATCAATATGCGCGGTCACGTCAGCCTTATTCTTATCAAGCTTCGCAACTTTCGCATTCTTGATAATCTTCATACCCTGCTTCGTGAGTGCCTTCTCAAGCATCCCTGAAATCTCCGCGTCCTCCACCGGCACTATGCGGTCCATCATCTCCACCACAGTGACTTCCGCGCCCATCGTCTTAAAAAACGATGCAAACTCAATCCCGATCGCGCCCGATCCAATCACAAGCAGCTTCTTCGGCATCTCTTCGGGAACCATCGCTTCTTTGTAAGACCAGACGAATTTTCCGTCAGGCTCTAAGCCCGGCAAAACCCGTGCCCGCGCGCCCGTTGCAATCACAATATGTTTGGCTGCGTACGTGTCTTTCCCCACGCCGACCTTGCCGCCCCCAAGCAGCTTCCCAAACCCGTCAATAACGGTAACTTTATTTTTCTTCAGCAAATGCCCGATCCCGCCGGAAAGCTGCTTCGCAACGCCGCGCGACCGCTCAACCACCTTTTTGAGGTCAAACGTAATATCCTTCGCCGACAGCCCAAACGCCGCCGCATTATGCATCAGGTGATACACCTCCGCAGAGCGCAACAACGCCTTGGTCGGAATGCAACCCCAGTTTAAACAAATGCCGCCCAAATGGTTGCCCTCAATGACGCATGCCTTCATGCCAAGCTGCGCCGCGCGAATAGCCGCCACGTACCCCCCCGGTCCGCCGCCAATCACAATCACATCAAAATTCTTATCACTCATCCGCTCTATCCTTTTTTAAACTTTATAAATTTCATCATTCATAACAACATGCTCTTTCCCCAGAGCCTTCTTCACCAGCTTCACGATCTCGGCGTCCTGTGCCTTAAAATAATCCCGCGAGATAAAACAGCTCGCATTCGCCTTTTCGCTCATATCTTTAAACGTAATTTTATAATAGGGCGGCGAGCCATAACTTTTACTTCCGCGCGCAGGCTCTAAAATAAAATTATTCACACTCTCCCAAGAAAAGAAAAAATCAGGCATCTTCGCGCTCATACACTTCTCGCTATAAACCCCTTCAAGCAGTAAGGCACTGCCCCCAATGCCCTTCTCGCTCAACACCAATCCTTTTTTCTGGCTGCGCTTTAACAAAAATTTCTGCCGCACCCCTTGCATAAAAACCTTATACCCATAGACCGGAATAAAGATCAAAAAGAACGGCAGCAGCGGAAAAAGACTCGGCGCCGCATCCTCCGCATACGCCCCTTGCGCATAAAAATAATTAAACGTACCGAACATAAACGACGCGCCCGATACCACAAAAAGCAGGCCGCTAAAGGCCAGCTTCCGATATTTTTTCTCAAGATCAACCGCCTCGAAAAAAACAGCCGCCATCACTCGTCGTCCTGTGCGCCAAACACATCATCCAAGAATTGCGCAACATGGCTAATATCATCCGCGCGCAAAGGCTCTTCGGGGAAGTCCGCAAACGCATTATCAGGGCCAAACATGATCAGCGGCTTATCATACATAAGCGCAAGAGAAACCTCGTTCTTCGTGCCATGTGATCCGGGCAGAATAATGAGCGCCTTAGAACTCATAACATTCACAAGGTTTCTGGAATATGGCATCGCATCGCTCTGCGCTTTCGCGGATAAAGGCGTAATCATAGGAATTTCAATATAGGGGTTTGGATATTCCTCCTCGTTGAGGTTCTGCCCCTTGTAATCCACCGCAGGCAAAATGCCGATTGAAACGCCTTCACGATCAGCAACCATCGTGAAAGAACGCGCAACGCATGTCATCACGCCGCCGCCCGCACCCGTAATCAGGTTAAACCCGCGCCGCGCCAGCAAATCCCCAACAGGGTCCGCATACTCTTCCCAATCATGTTCATGTGAGCCCATAACGCCCACCAATGGTCTCCGATTAATCATTTAACAATTACCTTTTTTTGCCTGACCAGGAGGACAGAATGTTCCTCCATGTCCCGCTGTACGTGAACCATCCTCATAAGTAACCTTACGAGGGCCGTCCTGCACAGTCGTTTTACAGGCCGAAAGAGGAAGAGCTAGAATTGTAAGTAAAAATAATATGCGCATAGTATAAGTCCTTTCTATACCAGCATGCTTACTGGATTTTCGATATATTGCTTGAAATACTGCAACCACTCCGCGCCCACCGCGCCATCAACTGTGCGGTGGTCGGTGGAAAGCGTTACATTCATTACCGTGCGAATTTTAATCTCGCCGTTCACAACGCGCGGCGCGGCCTCGCCCGCCCCGACTGCCAAAATGCAGCTCTGCGGCGGGTTGATAATCGCGGCAAAATCCTTCACCCCGAACATTCCGAGATTTGAAATCGAAAATCCGCCGCCCTGAAATTCCTGCGGCTTCAATTTACCGTCACGCGCCTTGGCCGCCAATTCTTTCATCTCGTCTGAAATCTGGCGCAAGCCCTTGGTTTCAGCGGCCTTAATAATCGGCGTAATCAAGCCGTTCGGCGTCGCCACCGCGACGGATATATCCGAAGTCAAATATTGGTGAACGCTTTCACCCTGCCAACTCACATTCGCTGCCGGGTAAGCTTTAAGCGCCATCGCGGACGCTTTGATAATAAAATCATTGACCGAAAGCTTGTACTCCCCGCCTGCCGCATCATTAATCTGTTTACGCGCCGCCATCAAATTATCAAGCGCGCACTCCACCGTGAGATAGAAATGCGGCACGGTTGTTTTTGATTCAAGCAAGCGCTTGGCTGTAATTTTCTGAATATTATTGATCGATTTTTCGACATACGCCATGCCATATTCATTGGTCTTCGCATCAGCAGGCAGGTCAATCATGGGCGCAGATGATGCGTTTTGACCCGCAGATGACCCCGCCTTCGCATTCTCAACATCAGCCTTAACGATTCGCCCGCGCGGGCCGGAACCCTGCACAGACGAAAGGTCCAATCCCTTTTGCTCGGCAATGCGTTTGGCTAAAGGTGATGCAAACACGCGCGCCCCTTTATTTGCCGCAGAGGCAGGAGCAGCCTTCGGCGCCTCCGCCTTCTCAACCTTTTTCTCTTCTCCCTTCGGCGCCGGCGAAGCCTTCGCCGCGCTCACGTCACCAATGTCATCCGCGCTCTCGCCATCTTCCAACAAAACCGCAATCACATCATTCACAGGCACGCCTTCCGTGCCTTCCGCAACAAGGATTTTTCCCAAAATCCCGTCATCAACGGCCTCAACTTCCATGGTCGCTTTATCCGTTTCAATCTCGGCAATCACATCGCCGGATTCAACCGCGTCTCCTTCAGCCTTCAGCCATTTCGCCAAAGTCCCTTCCGTCATCGTCGGCGAAAGCGCCGGCATCGTCACATTAATTGTCATTTTTTTTTACCAACCATAAAAATCTTGTTTAAAACGTCGCACTTACTAAAAACTTTCCTTGCAATAAAAATCATGGGATCCTACAATTTGTTTTCATAACCTAAACGGGAGTCGCACTTATGGGTAGATCTTGGACCAAAAACCACGGAAGCGATAACGTCGCTTATTTTGACGGCAGAGTAAGAGCAAAGAGAAAAGACTCTCAAATTGATGCACCAAAAGTCCAGGATGGCTTTTGCCTTACAAATCTTGATAGGGTTTTGGCAGCCCAAGCAAGAGGTAGAGAAGCCCAAGGCATAACGACTGAAAAACCTGAAAATCATTTGTAACAAACCTTTCTCGCGGCTTCCACGATATGCTTGATTTGCGGAAGGGCAAGCGCTTCCAAATTCGCAGCATACGGCAGCGGCACGTCCTTTGCGCTCACGCGCGCTAAAGGCGCATCCAGATAATCAAACGCATGCTCGCCAATCAGCGCGGCAATCTCCGCGCCAATACCCGCAAACGCCCACCCTTCTTCGCATGTCACAATGCGGTTGGTCTTCTTCACGCTTTCCAAAATCGTGTGCCGATCAAGCGGGCGAATAGTGCGAAGGTTTATCACCTCCGCATCAATGCCCTGCTCCGCCAGCTCTTCCGCAGCCTTCAGCGCCTTTCCGACCATAATCGAAAACGCTACAATCGTAACATCCGATCCTTCGCGTTCAATCTTCGCGCGCCCTAAGGGAATCGCGAAATCCTCGGACGTCGGCACATCAAATGTTTCGCCATACAGCATCTCGTTTTCCAAAAACACCACAGGGTTCGGATCGCGAATAGCGGCCTTCAAAAGCCCCTTCGCATCCGCGCCGGACCACGGCGCAACAACCTTCAAACCCGGAATATGCCCGTACCACGACGCATAGCACTGTGAGTGCTGGGCCCCAACACGGCTCGCCGCGCCGTTCGGCCCGCGAAACACAATCGAACACCCCAACTGACCGCCCGCCATATATAGCGTTTTCCCTGCGGAGTTAATCACATGATCAATCGCCTGCATCCCGAAATTCCAAGTCATGAACTCAACAATGGGTTTAAGGCCAGACATCGCGGACCCCACAGCCAAACCTGCAAATCCATGCTCTGTAATCGGCGTATCAATCACACGCTTCGCACCAAATTCATCCAAGAGCCCTTGGGAAACCTTATAAGCACCCTGATACTCGGCAACCTCTTCGCCCATCAAATACACGTCTTTATCGCTGCGCATTTCCTCGGCCATCGCATCACGAAGCGCCTCACGCAAAGTGATCTGCGTAGTCTCGGTAAAGCTCGCCTCATCAAATGGCGGCGGCTCTAAAACCTCGCCTTGCGCATATAAAATATCGCGATTTTCAATCACTTTACCCTCAACCTGCCCCACGTCATTGCGAGGAGCGCTTGCGCGACGCGGCAATCCATCTTCTTTTACATCACTTTCAGGTTGGATTGCTTTGGCTTCGCCTCGCAATGACGACATGTCAATGTCATTCGCGCCCTCCCCATCTTCCAGCAAAACCGCAATCACCGCGTTCACCGCTACACCTTCCGTGCCCTCGGCTATCAAGATTTTTCCTAAAATCCCTTCATCCACGGCCTCAACTTCCATCGTGGCTTTGTCCGTCTCGATCTCGGCAATCACATCACCTGCCTCAACAGCGTCACCCTCGGCTTTCAGCCACTTGGCCAAATTCCCTTCTGTCATCGTCGGCGACAACGCCGGCATTAAAATATTCGTTGGCATTATACACTGACCTCTTTCAAAACATCCGTCCAAAGCTCGTCTGGGTGCGGCTCCGGGCTTTCCTGCGCGAACTGTGCCGCTTCTTTCACAATATCTTTAATCTCTTTATCAATCTCTTTCAGAGCCTCTTCCGCCACGCCGCGCTCCTCCAGCATACTTTTCACAAGCGTAATCGGATCGCGATCCTCTTTCATGCTCGCCACTTCTTCTTTCGTGCGATACTTCGCCGGATCAGACATCGAATGCCCGCGATAGCGATAGGTCATCACTTCCAAAATATATGGCCCATTCCCCGTCCGCACATAATCAAGCGCCTGACGCGCCGCTTTCTGCACCTCGAATATATCCATCCCGTCAACCTGCTCACCGGGAATGCCATACCCCTCGCCGCGGCGGCACAACGTCCCCGCGCTGGAGCGTTTAACAGATGTACCCATGCCGTATTGGTTATTCTCAATCACAAACAAAACAGGCAAATCCCAAAGCGCCGCCATGTTATAACATTCCGCAACTTGGCCCTGATTTGATGCGCCGTCGCCCATATACGCGACAGCCACCCCTTTATCACCTTTATATTTATGTGCAAAGCCAAGCCCCGTGCCAATCGCCGTCGACGCGCCCACAATCCCATGCCCGCCAAAGAAGCCCTCTTCTTTCGAGAACATATGCATCGACCCGCCTTTGCCGCGCGAATATCCCCCTTCGCGGCCCGTAAGCTCCGCCATAATCCCTTTCGGATCCATCCCGCACGCAAGCATATGCGCATGGTCACGATACGCCGTCACAACCGTATCCTGCTTTTCCTGAACCGATGAAATCCCCGTCACAACGGCTTCTTGCCCGATATACAGGTGACAAAAGCCCCCGATCAAACCCATGCCGTAGAGCTGCCCCGCCTTTTCTTCAAAACGGCGAATAAGCAGCATCTCGCGATACAGCTTTTGCAACTCCTCTAGCGATGGGTTCGCTGCACTATTTGATTTTCCCTTGGCTGGTTTGGCCGCAGGTTTTTTAGAAACGGATTTTTTGGATTTAGCTTTCGCCACGTGAATTCCTCTGATTTGAAAACAATAATATGAGCATAGCCATACACGCTCGATTTTCAATCAAAACCACGCGCGGAATGCACTTAAAATGTTAAAAAAGAAGGAAGTTTTAGGAAGAGATCAAAATATAAACTTTAATTGCTCAAAATACTATATTCGTTATCATATCTGTAACCCAAGGTGAGCCTTACTCTTTCCTCAAGCAGGTCTTTGTCGATAGACCCCGGGCGCAACATCGTCACTTTCTTCTCTAACTCGGCTTTTTCGGATGCCAAAGATGTCTGTGTTTGCGACAATGTCTCTATTTTCTTCTCCAGAGCCACAACACGAAGCACCCCGCGCTCACCATTTAAAATGTGATAACTGAAATAAAGACACAGCAAAATGCAAATCGTTGCAATCAAATGCTCTTTAACAAAAAGGGAATGTGCGCGAAACGTGTTCATGTATGTAGTGAATCACATCTGAGTCCTGTGGACAAGTCAGAAAATGCAACTGATTCAAGGCTTTAATGAGAACATAAAAAGAACAACCACACTTAAGTGATTCAAATGACTCAATAAAATAATTTTGAAAATATTTTAGTCCTTAAGCCGCTTTTTTCTTCGAGGCTTTTGCCAAAGGCGCGCGAAGGAATCCCGC
>CAYGKM010000005.1:3941-35540 GCA_964350695.1 uncultured Micavibrio sp. | reverse complement strand
CTTAAGCCGCTTTTTTCTTCGAGGCTTTTGCCAAAGGCGCGCGAAGGAATCCCGCCCCCTCATATTTTGCCTGCGGCCCAAGCTCTTCTTCAATGCGAAGAAGCTGATTATACTTCGCCGTGCGGTCACTACGTGACAATGATCCCGTTTTGATCTGCCCGGCATTCGTCGCCACCGCCAAATCCGCAATCGTTGCGTCTTCTGTCTCGCCGCTTCTATGTGAAAGCACAATCCCGAAACCGGCTTTCTTCGCCATTTCGATCGTCTCAAGCGTCTCGGAAAGCGTTCCGATCTGGTTCACCTTAACAAGCACGGCGTTACCCGCCTTTTGCTCAATCCCTTGCGCCAAGCGCTGCGCATTCGTCACATAAAGATCATCACCAACCATTTGCACCTTATCACCAAGCGCAGCTGTCAAATTCGTCCAGCCAGCCCAATCATCTTCATCCAAACCATCTTCAATCGAAACAATCGGATACTTCGCGCAAAGGTCTTCGTAATACCGCACCATCTCATCGGAGCCGAGAACTTTCCCCTCACCCGCCAAATGATACTTGCCGCCTTTGTAAAATTCGGATGAAGCGCAGTCCAAAGCAAGCGCGATATCCTCGCCCACTTTATACCCTGCCGATTCTATCGCCTTCATAATGAAATCAAGCGCCTCTTCCGATGATTTCACCGCAGGTGCAAATCCACCTTCATCACCAACATTTGTATTCAAACCCGCCTTTGAAAGCTGCGCCTTCAACGCATGAAACACCTCCGCCCCCGCGCGCAAACCTTCAGAGAAGCTCTCCGCGGCAATCGGCATAATCATAAACTCTTGAATATCAACGGGGTTATCGGCATGCGCGCCGCCATTTATAATGTTCATCATCGGCGTAGGAAGCGTATGCGCAAACGACCCGCCAACATAACGCCAAAGCGGCATATCAAGCTCAGCCGCCATTGCTTTTGCATTCGCAAGCGACACACCGAGAATTGCATTCGCGCCAAGGCGGGATTTATTTTCGGTGCCGTCCAGATCAATCATCGTTTGGTCAATGAACAGCTGCTCTTCCGCATCAAGCCCGACAAGGCTTTCTAGGATTTCAGTATTCACATTCTCACAGGCTTTAATAACGCCCTTACCTAAATACGCATCGCCGCCATCCCGAAGCTCAACCGCTTCATATTTACCCGTAGACGCACCAGATGGCACAGCCGCGCGGCCAATCGCGCCGCTTTCAAGCACAACATCAACTTCAACAGTGGGGTTTCCGCGGCTATCAAGAATTTGGCGGGCGTGAATGTCAATAATGGCGGTCATAGGGGAATCCTTCTCAAAATCAATCTGAGACGGTTTTAGCCTGTATGAACGGAAATGTTAAGAGGGAATTTAGCTCTAGCTGTTAGAGTCTTGAAGTTGCCCGCGACGGAAAGACGAGCTTTGCGTAAGAGTATTGCCTTCTTGCGCGCGCAAAATACGAACCGCGTTATCAAGCTCTCTCTCAAGCTCCGCATCCGTAATACCTTTTTTAATCTTGAGGTTTTTGATCGCCTCATCAACCAAACGGTCCTCTAACGCTTCTGCCTGCTCTTCTTCACGCGCCTTTTCAGCCGCAATCACCAGATCGGAAATCTGACTTTGAGGAAGAGAGGAGCGCTTCGCTTTAATCTGCGCCGCTAAATCTGATGTAGAAAGAGATGAACCGGAGGTAAGACCGAAAAGACTAATCGCGCCGCCGCCCGTCGCGTTCAAGAACCGCGCATTAACCTGACGCGCACTGGCGGAAAGACCGGGCGAACCCTTCACGCGAAACGCTTTTGCAGCGTCCACAAGGTTAAGAGCAGACCCGCCGCCCAGCACCTGAGATTGAACAGCAGCACGGCCTTGCGTATTCGCAAGCGTTGCAGCGCCAATATATCGAGATGCTCCGGCAATTGCCATGTAAGATAAGCCTCCTGCTTAAAACCAAAGTGGACCCGAATTTCGGACTAAGTCCACATTTAAAATAGGGAATACTGCCCTATTCTTTAATTCTACAGGGTTTTAACAACTTTGTCCAGTTTTTGCAGAGTTTCAAGAACCCCTGCAAGTTCTTGTAATTTCACCATATTCGGCCCGTCAGAGGGCGCATTATCCGGATCTTGGTGCGTTTCCATGAAAACACCAGCAACGCCGACAGCCACCGCCGCCCGCGCAATCACAGGCACCATCGTGCGATCACCGCCCGAAGAACTGCCCTGCCCGCCGGGCTGCTGCACGCTATGGGTTGCATCAATAATCACCGGATAGCCCGTTTCCGCCATAATCGGCAGACTGCGCATGTCGGAAACAAGCGTGTTATAGCCGAAAGACGCGCCGCGCTCGGTCAACAATATGTTGTCATTCCCGCTCTCTGACACCTTTGCGACCACATTTTTCATGTCCCAAGGCGCGAGAAACTGCCCTTTCTTCACGTTTATAACCGCGCCCGTTTTCGCCGCCGCAATCAGCAAATCTGTCTGGCGGCATAAAAACGCAGGAATCTGCAGCACATCGACATGCTCCGCCACAACCGCGCATTGCTCGGCTGTATGAACATCGGTGAGCATCGGAATACCGAACTCGGCCTTAAGCTCTTCGAACACGGGCATTGCCGCCTCAAGCCCCATCCCGCGCACACCTTTAAGGCTGGTACGATTGGCTTTATCGTATGAGGTTTTATAAATGAACGGAATGCCGAGCTTGCTTGTGATTTCAACGAGCGCTCCGCAAATATCAAACGCATGGTCACGGCTTTCCATCTGGCACGGGCCCGCAATCAGCACAAACGGCTTGTCATTGGAAAATTCGATATTTTGGATTTTTACAGTTTTCATACAGATATTGTTTAGAGCGATACACCCAAGAAGCAAGTATAAAATATTTAAGGACAGCGGTAGATATGCACTTTTTGTGTATCCATCATGCCGAGCTTTTTCGCCGCGCCCCAGCTGAGATCAATAATCCTGCCCTTCACAAAAGGCCCGCGATCATTAATCCGCACGCTCACGCCAAGCGGATTCCCCTTCCCGCTATCAAGCGTCACATAAACAATCGTGCCGAACGGCAAGGTGGGGTGCGCCGCCGAAATTCCATCAGGATTAAACAACTCGCCATTGGCGGTATGATTGCCTGCAAGCTCATGCCCGTACCAGGACGCAAGACCTTTTTCGAGAAACTTACATTTCTGAGGTTGAGCACCGGAAGGCTTTAAAACCTCAACCACTTTCACAGCCGGCACAGGGGCACTTTGTGGGTCGCCGGCGACATTGTCTACTTGATAAGGATTAACCTTACCAGCCTTAGAAGCCTGCTTGGCCTTATAGTCTTTATCAACAAGAATACTTCGGGAATCCGCACAGGCGGTCAAAAGTAACAAAGACAAAAGAAGGGTAAAACCTGACTTCCGCATGGGCCCTCTTTACACCAATCGGCTCTGCGCAACCGCCGCCGTGATGAAGCTCACGAATAAGGGATGCGGATCAAAGGGTTTGGATTTAAGCTCAGGGTGAAACTGCACACCGATAAACCAAGGATGGTCGCCGCGCTCTACAATCTCGGGGAGTAAACCATCAGGCGAAAGACCGGAGAATGTAAGCCCCTGCCCTTCAAGCTGATCTTTATAATGAATATTCACCTCATAACGGTGACGGTGGCGCTCCGAGATATCCGCGCTGCCATAAATCTCCGCAACTTTAGACCCCTTAAGTAGCTTCGCAGGATAAGCCCCAAGGCGCATCGTCCCGCCAAGCTCGTCTTCCGTGCCTTTTTGGGTTTTGCCGTCTTGCTCCCACTCTGTCATAAGCCCGACAATATGCTCACCCTTACCGCCATCATCAAGCTCGCTCGATGTTGCGCTCTTAAGGCCGCATAAATTCCGCGCCGCTTCAATGATCGCCATTTGCATGCCGAGACAAATCCCGAAATACGGAATTTTCTTCACCCGCGCATACTGCACAGCCTTAATCTTGCCTTCCGTCCCGCGTTTCCCGAAACCGCCCGGAACCAAAATACCGTGCACGCCTTGCAGATGTTCTGCCAGATCAGCCGCCTCATCTTCAAAAAGCTCCGATTCCAAGAACATCAACTCAACCTCGACATGGTTGGCGATGCCCCCGTGAATAAGCGCTTCGTTGAGCGATTTATAACTATCATTAAGACCAGTATATTTGCCGATCACCGCAATTTTCACTTTGCCTTCCGGCTCGTGCACACGGGCAACAATATCTTCCCAGATCGAAAGATCGAGATTGGCGATATCTTTAATCCCGAACGCATCCATCACCTGATGATCAAGACCCGCCGCATGATAAGACAGCGGCACTTCATAGATAGAAGACACATCGAGCGCAGGAATAACCTTCTTCTCTTCAATATTACAAAACAGGGCAATCTTGCGGCGCTCTTCCTCGGCAATCTCGCGGTCTGCACGGCACAGTAAAATCTGCGGGCGAATCCCGTACCCCATCAACTCTTTAACAGAGTGCTGCGTCGGCTTGGTTTTAAGCTCCCCCGCCGCGGGGATATAAGGCAAAAGCGTCACATGAATATAGAGCGCGCGATCCGCGCCCACTTCATTACCGAATTGACGAATAGCTTCCAAGAACGGCAAGCTCTCGATGTCCCCGACCGTTCCGCCAATCTCACACAGCACAAAATCCGCTGTGCCTTCTTTTTCCAGGATGAAGTCTTTGATCTCGTTCGTGACATGCGGAATAACTTGGATCGTCGCGCCCAAATAATCACCGCGCCGCTCTTTCGATAGCACCTCGGTATAAACCTGACCTGTCGTGATATTGTCATTCTTGCGCGCAGGCACGCCCGTGAAGCGCTCATAATGCCCCAAATCGAGGTCCGTCTCCGCACCGTCATCGGTCACGAACACTTCACCATGTTGAAACGGGCTCATCGTGCCGGGGTCCACATTCAAATACGGATCAAGCTTAAGCAAGCGAACCTTATAGCCCCGCGCTTGTAATAACGCGCCAAGCGCAGCGGAGCCTAGGCCCTTTCCTAATGAGGAAACAACGCCGCCTGTAATAAATATATATCGAGTCATGTTATTCCGCTATGGGTACGCTTGGTGGTGTGTCTTCTTGAATTTCTAATGGTGCCGAAATAGGCGCAGGGGCATCATCGAGCGCCTCTAAAATACTTTGTCCTGTTTGTGAATTTTTACCCGCCAGAATGCCAAGCATCAAACTTGTACAAAAAAACGCGAACGCACAAACGCCTGTCGCGCGCGTCAAAAGATTGGCCGTGCCTTGCGGCGTTGCAAGTCCGCCCATGCCGCCGCCACCGCCGCCGATACCCAAACCGCCCCCTTCAGAGCGCTGTAGAAGAACAAGCCCGATAATCGCGAGCGATAAAAACATATGTATTACGAGTAGAACTGATTCCATGGGTGTGTTTTCTAATAGATTTAAGCAGACCTTGCAATAGCTATAAATTGATCGGCCTTCAAAGAGGCCCCGCCAATCAGCCCGCCATCAATATTCTTTTGCGCCAAAAGCTCTTTTGCATTTTCAGGTTTCATAGAACCGCCATACAAAATGCGCACCTTTGATGCATCCTTCACCAAGCCCTTCAGCTTGCCTCTTATAAAGTCATGCATCGCCGCCGCATCTTCGGGCGTTGCCACATTCCCTGTGCCAATCGCCCATACGGGCTCATACGCAATCACAATTTCTTGAAACTGATCCGTCTTCGGCATAGAGCCTTTAAGCTGTGAATAAACAACCGCTTCGGCCTCGCCCGCATCGCGCTGCTCTTGGGTCTCTCCTATGCAGATAATGGGGACGATATCATTTTTAATGGCCTGCCCCGCCTTTTGCGCGACGTAAGCATCACTCTCGTTTTGATACTGCCTGCGCTCCGAATGGCCCAATATCACATAAGAACATGAAGCATCTTTGAGCATCTTCGCAGAGACATCCCCCGTATGCGCACCGTTTTCATATGCCGAGCAATCCTGCGCCCCGAATTTAATTTTAGGAAACCCGTAAAGCGCGTGACGTACATCCCCAAGATGCACAATAGGCGGGCAAACAACAAAGTCGCACGCCTTCAAAACCGCGTCATCAACATCCAGTTTATTCACAATATTCGCAATTAAACCCCGCGCATCATCGCGCGCGCCGTTCATTTTCCAGTTGCCAACTATGAGTTTTTTCATCTGTTCTCTTTTCTTATGCAAGAAATTACATTACAAAACTACACCATCAGGCGCGGCGAACAACCCGTAAGTTTGAGTTTATAAAGAGGATTTTTATTGTGGCGATGAGAGCTTTGCGCGATGGCGCATCACACGGAGTTTTAAAATATTTCCTGCTAGGCATTTTGGCCCTCGCAGGCGGCGGCCTTGTTTTCACCGATATGGGCGGCTTTTTCCGCGGCGGCGTGGGCAGCACAGATATTGCCAAAGTCGGCGACACAACCATCTCCGCACAGAATTTTGACCGCACGCTGCGCGCCAGCTTGCAACAAACAGGGCTGACCGCTCAGCAATCATATCAAATGGGACAAACCCACCGCGTTTTAGGAAATGAAATCCGCGCCATCCTCGCACAAAAAACCGCGCTTGATTACGGCCTGAATTTCGGCAAAAAAGAAATCGCCCAAGAGATCAACACGTTTTTAGCCCCCCTCACCCAAGGCGGACAAGACAAAGCGATGATCCTGGAGCAGTTTTTAAGCAGCCGCGGCATGAGCGAAGCGCAGCTGGTGCAAACCATGAAACGCGATATGGCGATTAATACGGTCAGCCAAGCCCTGCGTAGCGGCTTCACAACCGTCTCTGACGATCTGGTCAATGACATGGCGATGCTGGACCAAGAAACCAGAACCGTTGAATATAAACTCTTTAAAGACGCAGATTTCACAGACATTGAAAAACCGGGCGATGAAGACCTTGAAACGCTTTATCAAAAACGCAAAGAAGCCTTCGCCATCCCCGAAATGCGCGAAGGACAAATCATCACCATCAAAACCGGTGGCCTGAAAGAAGAGCTCGGCATTTCCGATGAAGAGCTTCGTGATTTTTATGATGACAACATCGAAAACTTCTCGACCTCCGAACGCCGCAAAATCGAACAAGTCGCGCTGAGCAGCGAAGAAGAAGCAAACCAAGTCGCCGAAAAAGTAAAAGCGGGCGCAGCGCTTAAAGCCGCCCTTGAAGATGTCATCGGCGCAAGCGGTGACCTCATCCCCGCAAGAGCCTATACCGAAGATGAGCTTGTCGAAGACGCCCGCGAAGCCGCTTTCTCCGCTAAAAAAGGTGAGGTGGTCGGCCCGATAGAAACAGGTCTGGGATATCAAATTCTTGTGATTGAAAACATCACCCCTGAGAAAGTCGAAAGCTTTGATACGGTTAAAAACGCCATCAAAACAGAACTTCTCGAAACCCGCGTTCTGGATGCAAAATATGAACTCGCAAATGCTGCCGATGATCTTCTGGCCTCCGGCATGAGCGCCGAAGAAATCGGCGAAGAAATTGAAGTTGATATCACCACCCTGCCGAAAATGAACCGCTTTGGTCTGGATGCGAAAAACAACAATCTCCTTGAAGGGTATAAAACCCATGCGCAAGAAATTGTAGAAAACCTGTTCGACCTGAACGAAGGCGAAGCCTCGCCCGTCATCGAACTTGAAGACGGCAAACTGATTGCCGTTCTGCCCAAAGCCGTTTACCCGAAAAGCTACAAGCCCTTTGAAGAAGTCAAAGCAGAGCTTGAAACGCAATGGGTGAATGATCAAAAACGCCTCGCCAACCGTGAAGCGGTCAGCGCTCTGCGCGCAAGCATTGAAGGGGGAGAGAAAACCTTCGCCGATGCCAAGGGCAGCGCCTCAACGCTGAAACTCAAGCGTAATGACGAAGCCAAAGAACCGCTCACCGATCAGGCCGTGAAAAACATTTTCGAAGCCCCCTTGAACCAGCCCCTCATTCTGGAATTCACAAACGGCACAGCCCTTGTGCAGGTGACAAAGGCCGACTTCCCGAAATCTTTAAGCGAAGAAGAACTTTTGAAAACCAAGAACGACATCGTTAAAACGCTTCAAAATGAAGGCTTCGCACTCTTTATTGAAGACAAAAGCAAACAGCATAAAGCGAAAATCAACGAACGCCTCCTCGAACAGCTTTATGGCGGCGAAGCGCAGCAATAATGACCCCTGAGTTTAAAACCCATTTTGAAAACGGTAAAACGCAGCTCGTCACAAAAACCATCGCCAGTGATCTGGAAACCCCCGTCGGAGCATATTTAAAACTCTGTGATGATGCGCCCTATGCTTTCTTGCTGGAATCCATTGAAGGCGGCACAACGCTTGGACGATATTCCATCATCGGCTTTAATCCCGACTTCAAATGGGTCTGCAAAAACGGTAAAATTCAGGGCGATGATTGCGCACCCCTGCAATCTCTCAAAAACGCCCTCGCCGCCTGCCGCATTGATCATGTACCCGAAGGCCTGCCGCCTATGGCTGCCTCTGGCCTGTTCGGCTATTTGGGCTATGACATGGTGCGCCTGATTGAGGACATCCCCGACACCAACCCCGATGATTTGCAAATCCCCGACAGCATCCTGATCCGCCCGCAAATCCTCGTGATCTTCGACAACGTCAAACAGATGTCGCATATTGTCGCGCCCGTTTACGCGCACGCAAACAACACGCAGCAAAGCGCGCAAGATGTTTTCGCCGCCGCGCAAGCCAAGCTTGAAGATGTGATCGCCGATCTCGATAAAACCTATAAGGGCGAGCTTCTCAACGCCAAAACAAAGCTCAAAACCCCGCTCACCGCCCAAAGCAACATGAGCAGGGAAGAATACAAAGCCGCCGTTCAAAAAGTCATCGACTACACTATTGAAGGCGACATCTTCCAAGGCGTGCCGAGCCAACGGTTTTCCGTTGATTTCGATCTGCCCTCCTTTGCCTTTTATCGCACATTGCGCCGCGTGAACCCTTCTCCTTTCATGTTCCATCTCGCCTTCGAGGATTTCCAAATCGTCGGCGCAAGCCCTGAAATTCTGGTGCGCGTACGCGATGGCGAAGTCACAATCCGCGCCTTGGCGGGCACGCGCAAACGCGGTAAAAACGCCGATGAGGATAAAGCGCTCGCCGCCGAGCTTCTTGCCGATGAAAAAGAGCGCGCCGAGCACCTCATGCTCGTTGATCTGGGCCGCAACGATGTTGGCCGCGTCTCCGAATTCGGAACCGTCAAAGTCACCGAAGCCTTCGTGATCGAATATTATTCCCACGTCATGCATATTGTCTCCAACATTGTCGGCAACCTCAAAAGCAATCTCGATATCGTGGACGCACTCTTCGCGGGCTTCCCCGCAGGAACCCTGACAGGCGCGCCAAAAGTCCGCGCCATGGAAATCATAGATGAAGTTGAAAACACCCGCCGCGGCGTTTATGGCGGCGGCATAGGCTATTTATCCGGCAACGGTACGATTGATACCTGTATCGCGATCAGAACCGCGCTGATTAAAGATGGAAAGCTCATCGCCCAAGCGGGCGCAGGCGTTGTCGCAGACAGCGATCCTGAAAGCGAACATCAAGAAACGATCAATAAAGCCCAAGGCCTGATCCGGGCTGCGGAGCTGGCTCTAGAAGCGGCAAGCTAATTTGCGGCAAAACCGCGCTTTCTTCTTCATCTTCCGCTTCTCCATCCGCCGCAGGCTCTATCTCCGCCGCAACATCCTCCAAAGGCACTTCCTTTTGCACCAACAAACTGCGCGCCACGTCCCGCTTCACAAGCGCGCTCGCAGGCACAAGCTCAAAACCCTTGGCCTCCAATGTCGGCAACCATTCCTGCAAACCCTGAATTGTGAAATCTTTCGGATGCCCGATGGCAATCGCATAACCCTGACGCTTCGCCGCATTCTCTGTCTTGCGCAAAGCACTCCGCACGAACGCTATATTCTCTTCATGATCGAGAAAAATATCACGCTCCGCCATAAGAATGCCGGCATCCCATGCGCTTTGCGCCGCCACAGAAGAACCGATGGTTTTTGAATCCACAAAATATAGCCCCTTCTCACGCAACCGATTCATTACGACATCCATCGCCGTCTCGTCCTGCGTCAAACGGCTGCCCATATGGTTATTTAAGCCCTTATACCCCTCAAAAGACTCAAAAGCCTTTGCGAGCTGCGCTTCCAAATTCTCCGCATCCATGCCCTTTCGAAGGGCAATCCCGCCAAGGCTTTTATTGCCGTCCATCGCCTCCATCGGCATATGAATCATAAGCTCATGCCCCGCTGCCGCTGCGGCCTTGGTGATATCATCCAAATTCTCCGCATAAGGCAAAAACGCCAATGTCAAAGGCGCGGACATCTCTATAAGGCGAAAACCGTTTGTACGGTTCATCCCCATATCATCAATAATAATCGCGATCTTCGGTTTTGACCCATCGGGCAAAACGAAAGGTTCAATCTCGTTTTTCACCTTCGCCGCTTTCGGCGCAGGGGTCTCCTCAACCACGTCTTCTATATCCTCATCCGCAATTGTTTCTTTCTCGACCGCCCCTTCATGCACAGGCTGCTGATCGGGGATAACGGGCGATTCATATTCAAGATACGGCTCATCAAAGGCGTCCTCGATTTCCACCCATTCGTCTTCACTCAAAATAATCGGCATAGAAGACACCTGCTGCGGAATGGCACTTACGCGTTCCTGCTGAACCGGAGGCGTTGGCTTAAACGTATCCTTGAACACGAAATGCACAACCACCATCAGCATCACGGCAATGGCGATAAAAACGAGCGTATTTTTTGAATTGGTAAGACCCTTCATAAATCAAAGATAGCGCGAAGCGCACGCTTTCACAATCTCATAAAGCTGCTTTACCCCTTGCTTTTTACAGCCAATTTCGCCATAAAACGTCCATGATTATTCTCATCGATAATTACGACAGCTTCACTTATAATTTGGTGCAATACCTGGGCGATCTCGGCGTTGCCTGTGACGTACACCGCAACGATAAGATCACAATAGATGAAATTTTAAAGCTTAAACCCAAAGGGCTGATGATCTCCCCCGGACCAAGCGATCCGGATCACGCAGGCATTTGCCTCGACCTCGTAAAAACCGCTGATGAAAAAGACATCCCGCTCTTCGGTGTATGCCTCGGCCACCAAACAATCGGCCAAGCCTATGGCGGCAAAATCATCAAAAACCCGCCCATGCACGGCAAGGTCAGCAACATCACCCATAGCGGCAAAAGCGTCTTCAAAGACCTCCCCTCGCCCTTTGCCGTCACGCGCTATCACTCCTTAAGCATTGAGCGCGAAAGCTGCCCTGATGCTTTAGAAATCACCTCGGAAACCGCTGACGGCACAATCATGGGCGTGGCGCATAAAACAAAGCCCATTCACGGCGTGCAATTCCACCCCGAAAGCATCGAAACCCAAAACGGCCACGCCATGCTCAAAACCTTTACGGACATGCTATGACCATACTGCCTGATGCAAAAAAGCCCCTCACCGAGGCGCAAATGACCCAAGCCATGACCCGCATCATGGAAGGACAAATCGCAGAAAACCAGATCATGGATTTCTTGAAAACACTTGCTGATCGCGGCGAAACCAAGGCAGAACTCACCGGCGCCGCCAAAGTCATGCGTGAAAAAGCAACCGGCGTAGCCGCCCCATACGGCGCAGTTGATTGCTGCGGCACTGGCGGCGATAAAAGCGGGACATTCAATATCTCAACTGCCGTCGCCCTCGTTGCGGCCTCCTGCGGTGTACCTGTCGCCAAACACGGCAACCGCGCCTCCAGCTCGAAATCGGGCGCTGCCGATGTTCTCGAAGTCCTCGGCGTTAACCTTGATGCGCCGCAAGCAACCCTGGAAGAAGCGCTTAAAACAATCCACTTCGCATTCCTTATGGCCCCCAATCACCACGCCGCCATGAAACATGTTATGCCCGCCCGCAAAAAACTGGGCACACGTACAATCTTCAACCTGCTCGGCCCGCTCTCAAACCCCGCAGGAACGCGCCACCAACTCATCGGCGTCTATGATAAAAAATGGCTGCGCCCTATGATCGAAACGCTCAAAAACCTCGGCGCAAAAACCGCATGGGTCGTACATGGCTCCGATGGCCTTGATGAAATCACAACCACAGGTGAGACCTATACCGCAACGCTGGATGAGGAGGGCCATATCGAAGAAAAAACAATCAGCCCGGATGATTTCGGCCTTGAAACAAACGATATGGACGCACTTCTGGGCGGCAGCGCCGAAGACAACGCGAACGCGCTTCGCGCAGTACTGGAAGGACAAAAAGGCGCCTATCGCAACATCGTGCTCGCCAACACCGCCGCCGTCCTCGTCATTGCAGGGAAATCAGAAACCTTAAAAGACGGCGTAGCGCGCGCAAAAAGCGCTCTGGATAACGGTCTTGCCTATGACACGCTCAAAGACTATGTCGCAATGACCCGCGGGAGCCTTTGATGAGTAGCGTCCTTCAAGAAATCTGCGAGAAAAAACGCGCGCATGTTGAGCGTCAAAAATCGCTCCAGCCACAAAGCGAAATGGAATCTCTCGCACAATCCATGCCGCCCGCAAAAGGCTTCATCGACGCGCTTCAAAATGCAAAAGGCGCGGCGCTCATTGCCGAGGTCAAAAAAGCCTCACCCAGCAAAGGCATCATACGCGAGAATTTTGACCCGCTTAAAATCGCCCAAAGCTATGAACGCGCAGGGGCATCCTGCCTGTCCGTCCTAACCGACACGCCATACTTCCAAGGCTCGGATGAATATTTCAAAGCCGTGCGCGAAGCCGTTGCCCTGCCGATGCTGCGCAAAGACTTCATGATCGACCCCTATCAAATATACGAATCGCGAGCCCTCGGCGCAGATTGTATATTGCTCATAATGGCCGCGCTTGATGATGAAATGGCAAAAGAACTCTATGACCTCTCAACCGCCCTCGGCATGGATGTCCTCATCGAAATTCACAACCTTGAAGAACTGGAGCGCTCTAAGGCGCTAAATCCGCGTATGGTCGGCGTAAATAACCGCAATCTCAAAACCCTGAATGTGGACATTCAAACCTCTTTCGACCTTCTCAAACACATCCCTGAAAGCGCGCTTAAAGTCGCCGAAAGCGGCATCTCCGAAGCCAAAACCATCCAAGACCTGCACAGCGCGGGATATAAAGCCTTCCTCGTCGGTGAAAGCCTCATGCGTCAGGAAAACATCGAAAACGCCGTAAAAGCCTTGTTGACACAAAACACGAACTAAAGTAGAACAAAAGAAGTATATCTCTGCGTATTTATCGTTTTTGCCCAATAGAAGAGGAATTCGGCTATGCTTACGAGAAAACAGCGCGATCTGTTGTTATTCATCCATGAAAGATTGTCGGAGGACGATGTCCCCCCGTCTTTCGAGGAAATGAAAGACGCTCTTGGCCTGAAATCCAAATCCGGTATTCACCGCCTGATAAGCGGCTTAGAAGAACGCGGCTATATTGAGCGCCTGCCGCATCGCGCCCGCGCTTTGGAAATCAAACGTCTTCCCGAAGGGTTCTCGCGTGAAGAACCCGCAAACCTCAATAACGCGATTATGGCCGCTAACGCCAATCAAATGCTCGAAGAAATCCCTCTTTGCGGAAAAATCGCAGCAGGAAGCCCGATTGAAGCCCTAAACCATGAAGGGCAGAACCTCACGGTTCCTCAAGGCTTTGTCGGCGCAGGCGAACACTACGCCCTGACCATCGAAGGCGATTCGATGATTGATGCGGGCATTCATGATTCAGATGTTGTCATCATCAAACGCTGCGACACCGCCAATAACGGTGAGATTGTCGTTGCCCTTGTTGACGGCGAAGAGGCAACCCTCAAACGCTTACGCCGCGCGGGCGGTAAAATCGTGCTTGAGCCTGAAAACCAAGCTTATGAGCCGCAAATTTTTGAACCACACCGTGTGCAAATCCAAGGCAAGCTCGTCAGTTTGATGCGGGCTTACCACTAGATCGCTTACCGGTCGGCCACCCAAGGCCGCTTCCCACGAAGCTCATTGCTGGTCACTATCTTTAAAGGCTTCGCCTCATAAAACGCATGCACCCCCGCATTGCGCGCATCAAACATATCAATCACGCGCACATCCTCGCCGCACTCTTCGCGCACACGCCTCTTCACCGGCTCTTGCACAACTACAATGTTCGCCCATCCACATTCCTCCGACGCATCAGACGCATATTTGAGCCAAGAAACTTTATGTCCCCCGCGCTCTACCCTGCACCCCGCCTCGCCGCAGGCAATATCGCCCTCGCGCCCTTCCTTCGGAAACCCAAGCGCCGCGCCATCCTCAAGACCATAGCTTCGCTCCCAAATCCCGCGGGTAAATTTATCCTTTCGCAAATTAGACGCATAAAATGACCCGGCTTCAGAGCGATATCCAATTAAATTTAAATCTGAATATAAAAGTATAAATGGCTGTTTATGTTGATAAATAGCCATTACCGATATAAGGCACAAAGGCAGCGCAATGACCCGCAAACGCCCCTTCACCAAAACCAGCACAAGCAGCGCCGAGGCAAAAAACAAAAATGCCGGAAGCGGAAAGGCCGCCACGCGCAAAACCGCATTCTCCATCCCCGCCACCCAATGCGCCACACTTAAAATCGCCTGCACACCCTGCCCCATAATCGGAAATACTGCCCCCTCCAAGCCAAAAGGCATAAGCGCATACGCCAAAACCGAAAGCGGCATCACCCAAAACGTCAACACAGGCATTGCCAGAACATTCCCCAAAACCCCATAAACCGCCAATGTCTGAAAATGATAAAGCGCAAAAGGCGCGGTCGCGAAGGTCGCAATCACCGTCGTCATACAAATGCTCAGCACATATAGCCCCAAGCGCCGAAGCCATCCGGCCTGCGCATGCACCTTCTTCCACCAACCCCGCGTCGCATCATAAAACGCAACCAAACCCGCCACGGCAGAAAACGACATCTGAAAACTCACGCTCATTAGGCTCTCCGGCGCAACCACCAAAACGCAGAGCGCCGCAAACGCGACCAACCGCATGGAAAGCGGCGAGCGATCGAACAAAATCGCGACAAACGCAACGCCCGTCATAAATACTGCACGCTGCGTCGGAATCGTCGCCCCCGCAATCAACATATAAAACACCGCCGCCGCTATCGCCGCCACGGCAGCAATCTTCTTCACCGGATATTGAAGCGCAAAACCGGGAATCAGCACCAAGCAAAGACGAATGAAGAAAAACACCACACCCGAAAACAACCCGATATGCAGCCCCGAAATCGCCAGCATATGTGCAAGCCCCGATGCCCGCATCGCCTCATTATCGCCTTCCGAAATCGCCCCGCGCTTCCCCACCATAAGCGCTGCAGAAATGCCACCGCGCGGTCCTTGCATCGCCGCCATAATCCGCCCCGAAATGCGGTTTCGCAAATCCTCAATGCCCATTTGAAAACCGCTGCGCTGCGCGGGCGTTATAACCTCAACCGCGCCATAGCTAAATCCGATCGCGCCGATACCTTGAAAAAACATATAACGCTGAAAATCAAACCCGCCGGGAAGCGCGGGCGCAGCAGGAGGATTTAAACCCGCCAAAACACGTACACGCTGCCCCACTTCCAAATCCTGATCTTTCCGCAGCTTCAAACGAATGCGCTGCGGCGTATCTTCCGGCTCCACACGCTCTAGCGTGACATCATCCAGAACAATCCGCTGCCCTTGATCTAACCCCAAATCCTCCAAAACAACGATGCGCCCGGTGGCTTCAACGGGGGACATTTCCTTCATCAATATCGGCGTTTGCACCATATTGGTCCGCAGCTGCGCCGCCGTGAACCCCAAAACTCCGCACAGCAGATATAAAAGCGATATCCGCAAAAGCCCGTTCTCACGAAACGCCCACAGCCCTGCAAACACAGGCAACGTCATCACTCCGCCCACATAAAGCGGCGGCTCAAAACGCAAACCGAAATACAGCAATACCCCAAGCCCGAACAGGACAGGACACCACAGAACAATCTGCGGCCTTTGCTCCGCAATCATATTGAAGATATGAGATTTTATAAGCTCTTGCATACCGATCAAATCAATACTATTTCTGAAGGCGTTAAAAGCCTTAAAATCAAAGAGATATTGAAAAACATGACCATCGTCACCCGCTTCCCGCCATCCCCCACCGGCTTCATGCATATCGGCACAGCGCGCACCGCCCTCTTTAACTGGCTGTACGCCAAGCGCCACGACGGCAAGATGCTGTTTCGGATTGAGGATACAGACCGCAAGCGCCACTCCGAAGACGCGGTGACCGCGCTGATTAAATCCATGGAATGGCTGGAACTGGATTGGGACGGTGAAATCGTCTCGCAATACGAGCAGCGCGCTCGTCACGCCGAAGTGGCCAATGAATTGCTGGATGCGGGCAAAGCGTGGAAATGCTATTTTTCGGCCGAAGAGCTGGATAAAATCAAAAAAGACAATGGCGGTTTTAAACTGCCCCGCAAGAAAGAACTGGAAACAAACTTCACGCCCAGCCAGACCGAGCAGTTCACCATCCGCATCGAAGCCCCCGTAGACGGCGAAACGATAATCAAAGACCATGTTCAAGGCGACGTACGCGTGCAAAATACCGAGCTGGATGATTTCGTGCTTCTGCGCTCCGACGGCTCGCCGACCTATATGCTCTCCGTCGTTGTTGACGATCACGATATGGGCGTAACCCACGTAATCCGCGGCGATGACCACCTGAACAATGCCTTCCGCCAGAACATCATCTATGATGCGCTTGCGTGGACGAAGCCTGAATATGCGCACCTCCCGCTCATCCTCGGCCCCGATGGTGCGAAAATGTCAAAACGCCACGGCGCGGCAAGCGTTGAAGAATACCGCGATATGGGCTATCTGCCCGAGGCCATGCGCAACTATCTGCTACGCCTCGGCTGGAGCCACGGCGACGATGAAATCATCTCCACCGCCCAAGCCATCGAATGGTTTGATCTGGAACATATCGGCAAAGCTGCCGCCAAATTCGACTTCGCCAAACTCGAAAGCATCAACGCACATTATATAAACGAAGCCGACCCCAGCCGATTGGTCGAAATTTGCAAACCGCTTTATGAAGTGCGACATGGCGCCACCGTGTCAGACGAGGCGCAAAAACGGATCATTGCATGCGCCGATGAATTAAAGTCACGTGCCAAGACATTGATCCAATTTGCTGATGAATCAGCATTTTTTGCCAAATCAACGCCGCTTTCATTCGATGAAAAAGCCAAGGGTCTTTTGGATAAGGATATCCTCGCCAAGCTCCTCGAAACCCTCGAGGCCGCAAATGATTTCACCGCTGAGAGCGTCCAAACCGCCTGCAAAACCATTGCTGACGATGTGATGGAAGGCAAGCTGGGGAAAGTCGCCATGCCGCTGCGCGCCGCGCTCACAGGGACAACCGTGTCCCCGTCCGTTTTCCATGCCGCTGAAATCCTCGGCAAAGACGAAACATGCGCGCGCATTCGAAGCGCAATCGAAGCCGCCTAAATCATCTAAAATACTTGAATGATTCTTAATCTCGCGTACACTCGTTAGCAGGTGTTTCACGTGCGTCCTGCACCACCTTACACATGTTTTAAACCGGGGATTAACAATGACCGAAGCAGACCAAAAAACCTTCACACTCACCAACGACCAAACGGGCGAGAGCTTCCAACTTCCTGTCGTAAGCGGCACATGCGGCCCCGATGGCATCGACATCCGCACGCTCTATGCCGAATCCGGTCACTTCACATTCGACCCCAGCTTCACCGCGACGGAAAGCTGTAAATCACGCCTGACATTCATTGACGGCGATGAAGGCATCTTGATGCATCGCGGCTATACGATCGAAGAGCTCGCGGATAAAAGCTCGTTCCTCGAAGTCGCATATCTGCTGCTAAACGGTGATTTACCAAACAAAAAAGAATTCGAAGACTTCGAAAAGAAAATCACCTATCACACCATGGTTCACGAACAAGTGCACCTGTTCTTCCGTGGTTTCCGCCGTGACGCACACCCCATGGCTATTATGTGCGGCGTGGTTGGTGGTTTGTCGGCTTTCTATCATGACTCGCTTGATATCTGGGACCCCGCGCAGCGCGAAATCTCCGCGCACCGCTTGATCGCAAAAATACCGACCCTTGCCGCTATGACTATGAAATACGCGCAAGGCCAGCCTTTTATGTATCCACGCAATGATCTCGGTTTCTCCGAAAACTTCCTTTATATGTGTTTCGGCGTCCCTGCCGAGCCGTATAAAAACAACCCGATCCTCGCCGATGCGATGGATAAAATCATGATCCTCCACGCCGATCACGAACAAAACGCTTCAACATCGACGGTGCGCCTTGCGGGTTCATCCCAAGCCAACCCGTTCGCCTGTATCGCTTCGGGCATTGCCTGTCTCTGGGGCCCTGCGCACGGCGGCGCGAACCAAGCGGTTCTGGAGATGCTCGATGAAATCGGCCATAAGGACAACATCCCCGAGTTCATCGCTCGCGCCAAAGATAAAGACGACCCGTTCCGCCTTATGGGCTTCGGGCACCGCGTCTACAAAAACCATGACCCGCGTGCAGGCGTTTTGAAAAAAGCCTGTCACGATGTTCTGGAAGATCTCGGCGTGCAGGATGACCGCCTTGAACTCGCTATGGAGCTTGAGCGCATCGCCCTCGAAGATCCATATTTCGTGGAGCGTAAACTCTTCCCCAATGTGGATTTCTATTCCGGTATTATCCTGAAAGCCATGGGCTTCCCTGTTGAGATGTTCACTGTGCTGTTCGCCGTCGCGCGCACTGTCGGCTGGATTTCACAGTGGAAAGAAATGGTCGAAGAACCATCCTTGCGCATCGGTCGCCCGCGTCAGCTCTATACAGGCCCCGCAAAACGCCCATACGTGCCGATGACAAAACGCAAATAACGCGCTCTTTACGTTTTTAAAATAAATTGAACAGCCCGCGCAGACGGGCTTTCAAGCCCTTCGGGTTTAAGCTTCGCAGCAAGCGTCTTAAACGCGTCTTTCTGCGCATCCGCTTTCTCATCATAAAGCAGAAGCTCCAAAACCGCCTTCGCGATCGTCTCCGGGCGGCAATCACCTTGCAACAACTCCGGCACGACGGGCGCATCAAGCAAGATATTCGCCAAATGCGCGTATTTGCTCTTCACCAGCATTTTCGCAAGCCTCCAGCTCGCAGGATGCATCTTATACCCGATAACATGCGGAACGCCGGCATAAGCAAGCTCCAACCCGACCGTGCCGGAAACCGCAATCGCCACATCACAGGACATTATAGCCGCCCATTTATTCTCTGGCTTCGCCGCCACCGAAAAACGCGCGCCCGTCGGCTGTAATATCTCGACAATATCCAAATCCATATGCGGCAACGTCGGCGCAATAAAATGCACGTCCGGCACTTGCTCACGAATAAGCTCCGTCGCTTCAATAATCACAGGGCTAAGAGATTTGATCTCCTGCTCACGGCTGCCAAAAAACAGCCCGACCTTCACAGCGTCCCCAGATATCTCATTCGCGGCTTTAAACCGCTCCACATCCACGCTCGATAAATCATTCTCAATCAACGGATGCCCTACATATTCCGCGCGCAATCCTTCTTTCTCGAAATACGCAGGCTCAAACGGGAACAAGCACATTATACCATCGAGATACCCCGCCACTTTTTTTGCACGGCCCGGGCGCCACGCCCAAACGCTGGGCGCGACATAATGGACAATCTTACCCTTAAACTTTCCACGTTTTTTAAGCTTCTCGGCGAGGCGAAAATTAAAATCGGGCAAATCTATCGTCACTAAATAATCCGGCTGAAACGCCTCAATCTCTTCCGCCAAGCCTTGTATAAGCCTGAGCAGACGGGGCAAATGCCACATCACTTCCCAAAGCCCCATAACGCAAAGCTCTTCCATCGGCAAAAGAGAACGTAGGCCTTTCGTCTTCATCGCCGCGCCGCCAACACCGCGAATATCGATCATGGAATTTTTTTCTTTTAAGGCCGCCATCAAAGGGCCGCCAAGCGCATCTCCCGAGGCTTCTCCCGCGATCATAAATATTTTGGGTACAGACATAATGTCATTCCTAGCTGATTGCCTTAAACAAGGCTGTGAGGATCAAAAACCTATAAGAAAAATTTTATGCTTATCCGCGCATTTCGCAAGCTTTTCTTTGTCCACCAAAAGCGTTGCGCCGGATTGGTATGCAATGCCGCTTAAGCCCGCACGCGCCGCATTCTCGATTGTCGCCGCGCCGATGGTCGGCAAATCGAAATCAAAATCCTGCCCCTCTTTGGGCATCTTAACAAGCACCCCGCCGCGCCCTTTGCGCTTATACTCGCCGCAGCGCTTAATCAACGCATCCGTGCCTTCGGCAGCTTCCAGCCCCAAAACCAAGCCTTGCTGAACAATCACGGATTGCCCGATATCAAGCGCGCTCATATGTTTCAAAACCTCTGCGCCCTTGGCGATATCATCCTGCGCCGCTTTATCAGGCTTCACTTTACCCACCGCACCCTTTTGCCCCAAAAGCTCGGGCGCAAATTTATGCGCCCCATGAAGCGCAAAACCCTCATGTTCAAAGACTTTCCGCAAAGACCGCAGCAGCGCGTCATCGCCAAAACTGCTAAGGCCAATCTTCGCCATGATTTTCGCGCCTGTAATATCAGGGCGAATTTCCGCAACTGACGGACGCTTGATCGTACCAATCAAAACAACATCTGAAATGTCATGCGATTTAAGGGTTTTGAGAACCTTTCCCGCCGCCCCTAAACGCGTCCAGAGATGCGGGTGACCTTTCGCCGTTTCTTGATCGGTTTGTCCGTCAAAAGCGACCACAAATGGCTCTACGCCTTTTTCAAGGCAGGATTTAATCAGAACACGCGGCAACTCGCCGCCGCCTGCAATAATGCCTAATTTTTTTATGCTGATTTCTTTTGGGGCTGACATAAGGGGAATTTATCTTTGGCTTTTGCGAACTCAACAATCTTCATGATCGTTTCATCATCATCAAAATCATTGGAAACAGATTCAATGCGCTGCTCGAACGTTCCCTCATCCCCGAAAAGCTGGTTATAGGCACGCTGAATTTTACGCACATCGTCTTTTTCAAAGCCGCGGCGCTCAAGGCCGATAAGGTTCAGCCCCGCCAATGCGGCGCGCTCACCTTTCACGCGCCCGTAAGGGATTACATCACTCTCAACGCCAGACATTCCACCGATAATCGCATGATCACCAATGCGGATAAACTGATGCACAGCCGAAAGCCCGCCGATAATTACAAAATTCCCGACATGTACATGCCCCGCAATCGTTGCGTTATTGGCCAAAATCACGTTATTCCCCACATGACAATCATGCGCCACATGCGCCGCCATCATGAACAAACAATTATCACCGATCTTGGTTTCCATGCCGCCATGCTGCGTACCCGGATTCATGGTCACATGCTCGCGAATAGTGTTATTTTTACCGATAATAAGGCGCGAAGCCTCTCCGCTGAATTTCAAATCCTGCGGCGCGGAGCCGATGGACGCAAACGGGAAGATCGTCGTGCCCTCTCCCACATGGGTATGGCCCTCGATATTCACATGCGAGCGCAAAGTCACGCCTTTATCAAGCACAACATGCGGCCCAACAACGCAGTAAGGGCCAATAGATACGCCCTCGGCGATTTTCGCGCCGTCTTCAATAATGGCGGTGGGATGAATAGATGCAGAACTCATGACTTTATTTCTATGCTGTATAAGGGGAAAGCGCCAATCACGCTTTGTTGCGGCAAGTTACAACTAAGGGCTTAATTATGGCGCTTCCTTATCGGTGATCATGGCGCTGAACGTCGCTTCCGCGCAAACCACATCACCGACCTTCGCCACGCCTTTAAACTTCCAGACATTCGCCCGTCCGCGAATTTTCTCAACATGAATGTGCAACACATCGCCAGGCGTAACAGGCTTGCGGAAACGCGCATTATCAATGGTCATGAAATACACAATCTTGCCCGCCGCCGCCGCGCCCACGCCGTCCACAACAACAATCGCCGCCGTCTGCGCCATCGCCTCGACAATCAACACGCCGGGCATAACCGGATAGCCGGGGAAATGCCCCATAAAATGCGGCTCGTTTATGGTGACGTTCTTAACGCCGGTTGCGCTCTCACCCGTAACGAGATCAATCACCCGATCCACCAAAAGCAAGGGGTAGCGATGCGGGATCATCTTCATGATCTCGGTAATCTCAATTGTCTTTTTGCTCTTTTCGCTCATGCCCGTTTTCTCTTTTTTAAGCGTCTTTATTCTTTTTAATCAATCGCTTCATGAAAGCAACCTGTTTCATAAAATCACGTATCGGGATTGCAGGATATCCCATATATTCCTGCCCTGCGGGTACGTCTTTTATAATGCCTGATTGTGCCGCAATCCGCGCGCCCTGCCCGATGGTTAAATGCCCCGCAACGCCGCCCTGACCGCCAATCGCAACAAAATCCTCCAGCACCGTGCTGCCTGAAATTCCAACTTGCGCAACAATAATGCAGCCACGCCCGATTTTCACGTTATGACCGATCTGCACCAAATTATCAATCCACGTGCCCTGCCCGATCACCGTATCAGGGCCGGCCCCGCGATCAATACAGGTATTCGCTCCAATCTCGACATGGCCTTCGATAATCACGCGCCCAAGCTGCGGCACTTTCACGTGCCCGCGCGGATCAATCGCAAAGCCGAAACCGTCTTGCCCGACGCGCGCGCCCGTATACAGGCGGCTGTAATCACCGATATGCGCGTGGGACACCGCGGCATTTGCACCAATGCGGACATAATCACCAATCTGAACATTCCGCCCGATCACTGCGCCCGCTTCAATCCAGCACCCCTTGCCAATCACTGCGCCCTCCGCAATGCAGACATTCGGCTCAATCGTTGTGCCTTCGCCGATATCCACGCTTTCTGATATGCTGGCGGTCTCCGAAATGCTCGCCCGCGGCTTTTCATCAGGATAAAATGCCTGCGCCGCCAAAGCATACGCTTTGTAGGGAAACGGCGTAACCAATAAAGCAAGGCCTTCGGGCGCTAAATGGGCTGCATCAGGATGAACAAAACACGCGCCCGCCTTGGTGACTCCGAATTGCTCCTTATATTTCACATTATCCAAAAAGCTGAGCTTCGTTTCATCCGCCGCATCCAACGCCGCAACGTCAACAAAGTTCATGGATGGATCATTACAGTTTTGAATATCCGCCCCTGTGATTTGGGCAATATCCTCGATGCTGAACGGTCCCTTACGATCAAAAAACTTTAAATCTGCCATACCCTTACTCCTCAATATCCAGAGATATCTTCGGCAAACGCTTATTCAAGCGCTCTAAGGCCTCATCGGTAATCTCGAGAGATTTTTCCCCGGCAATCACATTTTGATTGGAAATCACCAAACCATACGAATTCTCATTCGCCATTTCCTGAATAATCACATAAACGGTTTCTCTTAAGGCCTCGGTTGCTCGGCGTGACGCTTCTTCCAGCTTTCGTTTTCTGTCTTGCGAAAACCGCCGCGCCTCAAGCAACATACCCTCGTAATTTTGGCGATCATTAGCCGAAACCTCGTCCCCTGCGGAAATCGTTTTTTCTTCTAATCGCTTTTCTTCCGCGCGAAGGGCTTGTTCCTGCACGGTAATTTCTTGAAGGTATTTATTCTTAAGCGCTTCTCTTTGATCTTGGATAGATACGGCGGCGTCCGAAGCATTCATAAGCCTTTTAACATCGACAACCGCAATCGAAGTCTGCGCCGCCGCAACGGACGGCACAAACATAACAATAAGAATAAGCGCAAGGCGAAACATAAACCGTTTTTCTAATGCCGCGTCAGTTTAGAAACGCGTACCAAAATTAAAGTGGAAAATCTGGGTTTCATCAAAATCTTCCTTAACAACAGCTTTCGCAAGATCTGCGCGAAGCGGCCCGAAAGGAGAGTTCCACGAAATACCCGCACCCACACCAACGCGGATAGAGCTTTCATCAAGAATACTCGGGCCTTCGTCATCCGAATCCCAAGCAGACCCGATATCTGTGAAAGTATGTCCTTTAATGCCCAGCTCTTCCGAAAGGCCGTAAAGCGGGAAAGAGAGCTCTGCGGTACCGCGATAAAACTTATTACCACCCACCAAATCACCATCTGTGGTTCTGGGCGTAATACCCGCATTATCAAATCCGCGTACTTCGTTTTCACCAAGATTAAAGCGCTCGTTCACCCGAACATTCGCATCGGAATATCCTTCGATAGCGCCAACCTCACCCAGCACGTTAAACACCCAGCCATCGGCAACAGGGAAGTATTGTGACGCCCCCGTAGACGCGGAAACATACTTAGAGTCCCCGCCCAAGCCAGAAACGCCGGTGCTAAGCCAATAGAGCAAACCGTTTGTCGGCTGCAGAGTGCTGTCACGTGAATCATATGTGATACCTTGTGATACGACAGAGGTGTCATATTTACCCTCTTGCGCGCGCAGGAAGAAATTTGCGTTATCATCAATGCTACTGATTTCATTGCGGAACAAGCTGTATTTAAGAGTCTGTCTCCAACGCTCGGATAGCGGGTATCCAACGCGCAGCGCGCCCCCGCTTCTGGTCTGATCGTATGTAATACTGTCGCGGCCATCCGTGCTGACATGAAACAAATCTGTCCCTACAGCAAAATCACGACCCTGAAAACGCGGCTCAGTAAACGATGCATTAAAGCGCGTCGTCTGTCCCAAACTGGTCGCCAATAAAATTTCCTGCCCTTTACCAAGGAAGTTACGCTCCCTGATACTAAAGTCAGCAATCGGACCTTCACTGGTCGAGAACCCTGCCCCGACGGAAATTTCACCCGTAGATTTTTCCGCCACAGCGACATCAATATTCACCTTATCAGGCGCAGAACCGGGAGATGTATTCACTTCAACAGTTTCAAAGAAATCCAAATCACGGATATTCTGTTCTGATCTTGAAAGCTTAGAGCGGTTGAATGGGTCTCCCTCAACAAGCTCCAACTCACGGCGCACAACCTTATCAAGTGTGCGGATATTGCCATTCACATTAATACGCTCAACGAAAACGCGCGGTGTTTCACTAATCTGGAATGTAATATCAACAAGCTGCGTTTCTTTATTCGGACGAATATCAGGCTGCACATTCACGAACGCATATTGCTGATCTCCAAGCGCATCGGTCACCGCATCCACGCTTTCGCGGACATAATCGGCGTTATACCAATCTCCCTTGTCCATAACCAATTCTTGATTCAAAACACTCGCGTCATAATTACGAATCTGGGAATCAATGTTAATCTCACCAACTTTATAACGCTGCCCTTCATCCAATGTGAAGGTCACAAAGAAACGATCACGCTCATCGGAAAGCTCCGCAACAGCGGATAAAATCTGGAAATCGGCATAACCTTGGGAAAGGTAGTAGCGACGCAAAAGCTCTTGGTCATAAGCAAGGCGGTCTTGGTCATAGTTATCGCCGCCCGTCAGGAAGCGATACCAGATAGATTCTTTTGTGCTGATCTCGCCGCGCAATTTATCATCATCAAAGCGCTTATTGCCGATGAAACGAATGGATTCCACTTTAGTGATATCCCCTTCATCAATTTCGAACGCCAAATCAACACGGTTCTGGTCAAGCTTGATAACCTTCGGCTCGATATTCACCGAGAAATGCCCGTTACGGCGATAAATTTGATAAAGGCGCATCACATCGCTCTGCACACGTGTGCGCGTAAACACCTGACGCGGACGAAGCTGCGCCTCCGCAGCCAGCTCCTCATCTTTAATCTTGTCATTACCCTCAAACGCAATGCGATTAATGATCGGGTTTTCCTGAACATCCACAACCAATGCATCACCGTCCTGACGCAATGTCACATCGGCAAAAAGACCGGTGGAGAAAAGGCTTTTAAGCCCTTTATCCAAATTCTGCTGGGTCATCTCGTCGCCGACATTAATGCTCAAATATGAAGCAACAGTCGCAGGCTCGATCCGCTCTGCGCCTTTAACACGTATTTCACGAACAATCGTTTGCGCAAAAGCCAAACTCGGCAGAAAAACAAGCATGAGAAAAGACAGCAGGAATAACTGACCAAAACTTTTTGTGTGCATACGGTTCACCTTAAGCATTCATTATGATGGATGCGTGAGACTAAAAAACAATTCAATTCACGCGAGTGACAGATTAAAGACTTGTTTAGAAAAAACAAATCCTTTTTAAACATACTGTTTTTTAATGAAGAAGGCTAGAGTCTAAACACTTTTAAGCATTTACGTCTTCAGAACGAGTTGCAGGATATCATTCAGGTTGGCAAACACCATAATCCCGATCAAAAACGTCAAACCCACGCGGAACGCATATTCCTGAATACGCTCCGGAACAGGGCGGCCCATAATGCCTTCGAAGAAGTAGAACACCAAATGCCCGCCATCCAGCATCGGGATAGGCAGCAAATTAATGAGCCCCAGATTGATGGATAGCAGCGCCGTAAACATAATCAGCGCAATAATGCCTTGTGAGGCCATATCACCCGCCAAAGCGCCGATACGGATAATCCCGCCAAGCTCGGTCGCGCTGCGCGTTCCCGTCACCATCTGCCCGAGAGCTTCCAATGTCCCGCGTGTAATATTCCAGCACTCCTCGATCGACTTCACAAAAGCCGTGCCCGCAGGGCGCTTCAAGAATGTATTGGCATCGGTATTGGCGAGCAAAAGCAGGTTGAACTCCGCCGCTTCCGGATCATTCATACTCGCATTAAACTCAGCCGTTGGTTTAACATCCATCGTCTGGCTTTCTTCGCCGCGCTGAATCTCGATCACAAAATTCTGCCCCATACGCTTGTTAATTTCTGCACGCACAGCCTCAACGTCATTGAAGCTGCGCCCGTTAATTGATTTGATCGTATCGATCTTAATTGCGTGGCGCGGACTAATCAGTCCCAACAGCCCGCGACTATGCTGAAACCCGAAACGGTCTGTTTTAATTTCTTTTGTCGGCTTGGCGAAAATCTCAATCTCTTTGCCGTCACGCTCAACCACGAAACGTTTTTCCGTATCAAGGGCAATCATCATCTCGCGGCGAATATCTTCAAAACTCTTGATCTCCACGCCGTCAATCGAACGCACGATATCATGCGGTTTAAAACCGTTTTCATCGGCAGACGACCCGCCAATAACCGCCGCAGCAGATGGCGGCGTAATAGGCTGACCGTTAAACGTGAACAATGCGGTCATCAATATGATCGCGAAAATATAGTTGATAGCAGGGCCGGCAATAACAACCGCCGCCCGCTTCCATACGCTTTGTGCAAAAAACGCCTTTGAGCGCTCTTCCTCAGTCATCGGGCGAACCACCTCGCCCTCCTCGACCGTATCGTCATTCGCCGTACTCGCCGGATCAATATCCCCATACAGCTTCACATAGCCGCCAAGCGGGATGAGCGAGAGCTTCCACCGCGTATTCTTCTTATCGGTATACCCTAAAATCTCTTTACCAAAGCCGATTGAAAAGCTCTCGACCCCAACGCCGCACATACGCGCAACGATGTAATGACCCCATTCATGTACAAACACAAGAATACTTAAAACCAGAATAAAGGTTCCGCCATAAAGCCAGGCATTCCCGCCGAGCATTTGAAATGTTTCGATAAAATTCATAAGGTTTAAGACTTCCTAAGAGCTTTGAGTGTGAACGAAGCGCAGCGCCGCATCCCGATATTGCTGGTCCAGAGTAGTAATCTCCTCAACCCCGCTAGGCGAGGCCTCCTGAATACCATCCAGAACATGATTTACAATTTTTATGATATCAGGAAAAGAGATTTCTTTCTTTAAAAACGCATCCACCGCAATTTCATTGGCCGCGTTCATGGCAATGCAGGCCGTCTGTCCGGCGCGCAAGCACTCATACGCAACGCGCAAAGCCGGGAATTTATCCAGATCAGGGGCTTCGAACTCAAGGCTCTTTAGCGTAGTTAAATCAAGCCTGTCGCCGGGAGTCTTAATACGCTCCGGCCAACCAAGCGCATAGGCAATCGGCGTGCGCATATCGCTCGCGCCCATCTGCGCCAGAATAGATCCATCCGCATATTCCACCATCGAATGCACAACAGATTGGGGGTGGATAATAACGTCGATCTTATCCGCAGGCATGCCAAACAGATGATGCGCCTCAATCACTTCAAGGCCCTTATTCATCATCGTTGCGCTATCAATCGTAATCTTCGCGCCCATATCCCAATTCGGATGCTTCAGCGCCTCTTCCAGCACCGCGCCCTGAATCCGCTCTTTGCTCCATGTCCTAAACGGCCCGCCTGATGCGGTCAGGATAATCCGCTCAATCGCGGCTTTCTGGGTTTCATCAAACACCTGAAACACCGCATTATGCTCGCTATCAATCGGCAGGATCTTACACCCCGCCTTGCGCGCCGCCGCAATCACAAGCGCGCCCGCCGCCACCAATGGCTCTTTATTCGCAATCGCCACAGCCGCGGAAACCTCAATCGCCTGCATTAATGGCCTCAGCCCCGCAAACCCCGAAATCGCGCAAACAGTCAAATCAACAGGCGCGGACAGCGCCTCATCCAATCCGTCATCACCCGCGCAGATCGCATATTTTGCGTTGAGTTTTTCTTTAAGCGCGCCAAGCTTCTCGGCGTTTTGGTTCGCCGTAATCAAGTTCACTTCATATCGATCAGGATCAGACAGAATAATATCCACGGTGCTTTGCCCGATAGATCCCGTCGCGCCCAGAATATTAATTCGCTTTTTAAACTGCATACTTCACCGCAAACGCCACCAGCAAGAAAAACGCCGTGTTCGGAAGCATCGAATCAATGCGGTCAAGCAAACCGCCATGGCCGGGAATAAGGCTGCCCGTATCTTTAACGCCCGCTTTTCGCTTAAGCATCGAAATCAGCAAATCGCCGCCCTGCCCGATAACGCCTACCAAAACCCCGACAATAAACGCCCCGAGAACAAGCCCTTGAGTAGACCACTCCAAATTCGCGCCAAACGCAAACAGCCATGCCCCCAAAACACATAGCACACCGGGTGCAATCGTCGCGCCGCCAAACCCCGCCCATGTTTTATTCGGGCTTATACTCTCCGCCATTTTAGGTCCGCCTATAAATTTCCCCGCGAAATACGCACCAATATCGCTCGACCACACAAGCACCATAAAAAACATCGTCAGCGCAAAAGAAAACTCAACCCGCAGCAGGTAAAACGCCGCGCCCGCGATAATCACATACACCAAGCCAACAATGCTCATCAACAAAGGCTCGGGCATTTTCGAGGCCAAACCGCGCCACTCATAAAATGTAATGCACGCCCCCAAAAGCACAAACCCCGCAAACGGCATGCCGCCGAACCAGATAATGAGCAGCGTAATGCTCCCCAGAACAAGCGCCGAAGCTGTACGGGTTTGAAGTTGCTTAAGATTTATGCGGGGCACGTTACGATCCTTCGGATTTGGCAATCGCGCCGAAACGGCGATCACGGTTATTATAAACCTCAATCGCCGACTGAAGATCTTCTTTACTAAAATCAGGCCAAAGCGTATCCGTGAAAACGAATTCGGTATATGCGCACTGCCACAGCAAAAAGTTACTGATGCGCATTTCACCGCTCGTGCGGATCAATAAATCAGGATCAGGCACACCTTGCGTCAGCAAAAACCCGGGGAACTGCGCGGCAACGGTCTCCATCTCCAGCTTTTCATTCAAATGCGCATTATGAAGACGCAGCGCCGCCTGCAAAATATCATTCCGCCCGCCGTAATTCAGGGCGATAATAACATTGATATCTTTATTATCCTCGGTCAGTTTTTCCGCATTCTCGATCAGCTTCACAATATCCGCATCAAAAGCGCTTCGATCACCAATCACCCGCAAACGCGCCCCGTTCTTGTGAAACTCCGCCGTTTCACTGCGCAAGTAATAACGCAGTAACTTCATCAAATCCTTGATTTCATCCGCAGGGCGGTTCCAGTTTTCCGATGAAAACCCGAAAAGCGTAATATATTCGACGCCAAGCTCAGCCGCATCTTTAACAACGCGCCGCGCCGCTTCCGCGCCTTGCTTGTGCCCCGCCGTACGGGGAAGGCCGCGCGACTTTGCCCATCGTCCGTTACCATCCATGATAACAGCAACGTGCTTTAATCTTTTATTTTCAGTGCTTTGCGCCATAAAGTTAAAGCCAAACCTAAACCGTCATAATGTCTTTTTCTTTGTCCGCTAACAACTCATCAACCGCTTTGGTTGCATCATCGGTCAGTTTTTGAACCTCATCCTGAAGGCGTTTTTCTTCATCTTCCGGAAAACCATCGGCCTTAATATCATCCATGCCGTCTTTGCGAACATTACGTATAGAAACGCGCGTAGCTTCCGCATATTTACCCGCAACTTTCACAAGCTCGGTGCGGCGTTCCTCGTTCAAATCAGGAAGCGGAATGCGAATATTCGCCCCTTCGGGCATCGGGTTAAGCCCCAACCCTGAATCACGAATGGCCTTTTCAACCGCTTTCACATTCCCCGCATCCCAAACCTGAACGGACAGCATGCGCGGCTCCGGCACGTTCACGCTCCCCACCTGATTAAGCGGCATCTTCGATCCGTAAACATCAACCATAACAGGGTCCAAGAGACTTGAAGAAGCCCGCCCGGTTCTTAAACCGTTAAGCTCCTTCTTCATATTCTCAAGCGCGCCGTCCATACGGCGTTTTATATCGGCTTTATCATAGGGCATAGGACATTCCTTATTCTTATTTATTTAATTTGAAACAATGGTGAATTCACCTTTGGATGCAACGACCTTAGCAAAATTGCCCTTGTCTTTCACGGAGAAAACAACAATCGGTATATCATTCTCCCGCGCAAGAGAAATCGCGGTAGCGTCCATAACTTTCAAATCTTTGGTCAATACATCCATAAAGGTAATATGCTCGTAACGCTCTGCGCTCGGGTCTTTCATAGGATCGGCGGTATATACCCCGTTAACTTTCGTCCCCTTAAAGATCGCGTCACAATTCATCTCGCTGGCACGCAGCGCCCCTGCCGTATCGCTCGTGAAATAAGGATTGCCCGTTCCGGCGGCGAAAATTACAACGCGCCCCTTCTCCATATGACGAATGGCTTTGCGGCGAATATACGGCTCACAAACAGAATCCATCCGAATGCCTGACTGCACGCGTGTTTGTATGTCGATATGCTCAAGCGCGCTTTGCAACGCAAGCGCATTAATCACAATCCCAAGCATCCCCATATAATCTGCCGTCGTGCGGTCCATACCGTTGGCCGCGCCTGCAACGCCGCGGAAAATATTCCCCGCCCCCACAACAACGCAGACCTCAACGCCCGTATCGACAACTTGCTTGATATCTTCCGCAACCCGCGCAACCGTATCAGGGCAAAGCCCGTAATCGCGCTCCCCCATAAGCACCTCACCCGACATCTTGAGCATGATGCGCTTATAGTTTTTCATCTTGGCAATATTTTCTGCGGCGGCAGCGTTCATGGGCGTGTCCTCTTAAAACTATCGCTAATATAAAGACAGCC
>CAYGKM010000005.1:0-3841 GCA_964350695.1 uncultured Micavibrio sp. | reverse complement strand
AAGAAATTAGCCGTTAGCGACTTTATTCACTTCCGCCGCAAAATCTTCTTCTTCTTTTTCAATGCCTTCACCAAGCTGAACACGGATAAATCCGGTAAGTTTGATCGGAGAGCCCGCATCTTTCGCCGCGTTCGCGACAACATCAGAAATCTTTGTTTCACCGTCAATCACGAAAATCTGGTCGACCAGGCAAATCTCTTTAAAGAATTTGCTCATGCGGCCTTCAACCATTTTCTCTGCGATTTCCTGAGGCTTGCCTTCTGCTTTCGCTTGCTCAATCAAAACATTTCTCTCGCGCTCTGCCACGGCAGGGTCAACAGAGTTATGATCAAGGAATTGCGGGTTTGCCGCCGCGACATGCATCGCGATCTGCTTGCCAACACCTTGAAGCGCATCCGCAGGAGCATCGGACTCAAGGCCCACAAGCACACCAATCTTACCAAGACCGTCTGCCAAAGCGCCATGAACATAGGCCACAACTGCGCCTTTAGACACTTCAAGAGTCTCCAAGCGACGAAGCGTCATGTTCTCACCGATTTTCGCGATAAGATCCGTAAGGTTTTCAGACACAGGCTTACCACCAAGATCCGTCGCAGCCAATTCCGCAAGGTCATTTGCACCCAAAGCAGTCTCAGCAACTTTCTTAACAAAACCCTGGAACTCTTCATTACGGCTGACGAAATCGGTTTCGGAGTTAAGCTCGACAACTGCGCCTTTATTACCTTTAGTCACAACCGCAACCAAACCTTCCGCCGCTGTGCGACCGGATTTTTTAGCTGCCTTTGCAAGACCTTTAGTACGAAGCCAGTCAACGGCCGCATCCATATCGCCGCCATTCTCGACCAATGCTTTTTTCGCATCCATCATACCGGCACCGGTTTTCTCACGAAGTTCTTTTACTTTTGTTGCTGTAATCTCAGACATATTAATTTTCCTTTTTTTCGTGAGTATAATTTACGCGCTGGCGGCTTTTTTTGCTTTTGCATCATCTGAATCATCTGCATTTGCAGGCTCTTCAGATTTTTCTTCCGCTTTAGCATCTTCAGCAGGCTTATCATCTGTCTTTTTCGCCGCCGCCTTTTTAGGCTTGGTTTTTTCTGCATCAAGCTTGGCTTTTTCACCGGGCGTTAGTGTTTCTTTTTCTTCTTTTTGCACTTTAGGCGGAAGCTTAACCTTCACATCAACCGCTTCGCCCGGATCTTTAGGACCAGCCGCCATTTCAGCCTGAAGCCCATCAAGAACCGCTTCACCGAAAAGATCGCAATACGCTTCAATCGCGCGCAAAGCATCATCATTACCGGGGATAATGTAATCAACGCCGTCAGGGTCCGCGTTTGTATCGACAACAGCAAAAACAGGAATGCCGAGCTTGTTGGCTTCTTTAATCGCGATATCTTCTTTGATTGTATCAATCACGAAAATTGCATCAGGCTGACCGCTCATATCTTTGATACCGCCAATTGAAAGCTCAAGCTTGTCGCGCTCGCGAGAAAGCATCAAAAGCTCTTTTTTCGTACGAAGCGCTTTTTGCTCATCAGACGTAAGAAGCGTATCAAGCTCGCGCAAACGCGCGATAGATTTTGTGATGGTGTTCCAGTTCGTCATCATCCCGCCCAGCCAACGGTGATTAACGTAGTACTGACCACAACGCTTAGCTGTTTCAGCAACCTTATCAGAGGCCTGACGCTTTGTTCCAACGAACAAAACGCGACCGCCTTTTGCAACGATATCACGCATAGCTTTCAGCGCTTCATTAAGCATAGGAGTTGTCTGTTGAAGATCGATAATGTGAACACCGTTACGAACACCAAAGATGTATTCGCGCATTTTCGGATTCCAACGACGTGTGTGGTGACCAAAGTGAACGCCCGCTTCGAGCAAGTTACGCATTGTAAATTCGGGCATAGCCATGATAATAGTCCTTTTCGTTTTAAGGCGAACAAAGGGTCGCTTTGTATCGCACTCCAGTTATTTCCCGTTATTGGGTCCTCTGCAGGCCTTGGTTTCTCACGAAACACTGGTTAAGGAACCTGCATGTGAATTTACTCAACATTGAGCATTGATGGGGTTTATAGGTGAGTTTTTATGGCCTTGCAAGGGTTTTTTCACAAAAACCAACGCCGAATTCAGGCCAACAAAAAACGCGGAACCGTGAGGCGCCGCGTTTTTGCTAAAGATCATACAAAAAAACCACTATTTTTTAGGGGTTGGTTTGCCTTTAGAACCAGGTTTTGTAGCCATGGAACTTAATCTCCTATGATGCCACCTTAAGCGGTGACGGCGATTGCCAAGAGCACCTGACAACACCTGAAATATACGCCGAGTCGCGTAGCAAAAATATATTTATTTTTAATTTTGAAAAAATATTTTTATTGCAAAATTTTAATCAGCCTTCGCTAATTTCCTGCACACCGCCCTGCACCCGAATGATGTTCCGCGCCTGCGAACTCAAGGCCCACCGACCGGGCAATTGCACATGGGCAATCCTGCGATCATCAACCTGAATATGCAGATTAATGACGGCCGCGCCCTGCCCGCTTTCATCTTTTTCAATATCGAGAAACTTCTTAATCTCCGCCGCCGGCTCGGCCCTGTCCATGTGTATATGGATCTCGCGGATTTTACTCTCGAGCGCGCTATCAAGCGGTTTTACCCCCGTGCAGGTATAACGGATTTGGTCTTCCTTACTTTCCGCCTCAACGGATATCAGCAGCGCATTCCCGGCAATTAAATAATCGCGGCTTTGCGCCAGCATCTCAGAAAACATCATTACTTCGAAAATCCCCGTCGGATCGGAAAGCTGCAAAAACGCGTATTTACTGCCCTTTTGCGACATCTTCTCTTGTTTCTTGAGCAGCACGCCCGCCATATGGAATTTCTTCGCCTGCACATGCTGAAGCGCCGCCTCCACATCCACAACGCTCGATATCCCTAAATTCGCAAATTGCTGTTCGCGGCTATCTAATGGGTGCGCCGAAATATAAAAGCCCACCGCCTTGAACTCGCGCGCCAAGGTCTCAAGCTGGTCCCAAACCTGCACACTCGGCAGATCAGGCATGCCAAGCCCTTCGCCCGCATCCGGCCCGCCAAACAGCGAAACCTGTCCGCTTTCTTTTTCATCTGCAAGGCTTTGTGCATGGCGCAAAATAATCTCCGCCCCTTCAAAAACCTGCGCGCGGTTTGGGTTCAAGGAATCAAAGCCGCCCGCCGCCGCCAATCCTTCAAGCTGGCGCTTATTCATGGATTTATAATCAAGCCGCGAGGCGTAATCTTCGATGCTGTTATAAGGGCCGTTTGCTTCACGCTCCGCGACCAAATTATGCATCGCCGCGCCGCCAACCCCTTTCAGCGCACACAGCGCATAACGAATGCCCTCGCCCTCGACCACAAAATCCACGGCGGATTTGTTGATATCCGGCAACATCAACTCAACGCCCATGCGATCAAGCTCCTGCTTGAATACGGACAGCTTATCGGTATTCCCCGCATCAAGCGTCATAGAGGCCGCCATAAACTCAAGCGGATAATTCGCCTTCAACCACCCCGTCCAATACGACACCAGGCCATAACCGGCCGTATGTGCTTTGTTAAATCCATAGCCCGCAAACGCGGCAATCTGGTCGAAAATATGGTTGGCTTGGTTTTCGGGAATTTGATTATTATCATTCGCGCCCTTCACGAACATCTCGCGCTGCGCATCCATCTCGGCCTGAATTTTCTTACCCATAGCGCGGCGAAGCAAATCCGCACCGCCAAGCGTATAGCCCGCCAAAACCTGCGCGGCCTGCATCACCTGCTCCTGATAAATCATCACCCCGTACGTGTCTTCGGTAATGGGTTT
>CAYGKM010000004.1:74258-149426 GCA_964350695.1 uncultured Micavibrio sp. | reverse complement strand
GCGCAACCTTGCCAAGGTTGAAGTCGAGGGTTCGAATCCCTTCACTCGCTCCATTGGATCTCCCAAAAGAAAGACTAGTAAAACCCGCCCGTACCGGTATCAACGCCGTTTGCGGGCGTTTCCGTTTGATATGGATCATACGGAGCGTCGGGGTCTTGGTTTTGGTTTTCGTCGGAGTATTTCGGCGCGCCGTTCATGATGTTAATGCCCGTGCCATCGAGAATATACATATCATCTGTCGGCTCTGTACCGATGGCGAAGGCTTCCCAGATCACGCGTTTATCATCGAAAGAGGCGCGCGCGCCCGTATCGGCGTTGATTTGCACCTGACGAATACCGTTAGGAATTCGGAACGGAATGAGGGGGGCGTCTTTTAAGGCTTCACCCATAAACTCCTTAAAGATCGGCACGGCGACAGAAGAGCCTGTTTCGCGTTTCCCCAAAGAGCGCGGCTCATCAAAGCCTGCTAACACGCCCACAACCAAATCCGGCGAGAAGCCGATAAACCATGTATCTTTGGATTCGTTGGTCGTTCCTGTTTTTCCGGCCAGTGGGCGGCCAAGTTCTTTAATGCGCGCGCCTGTTCCGCGTTCGACCACGCCTTCAAGGATGGAAACCATTTGATAGGCGAAGCGCGGATCAGTGAGCTGCTGACGGTCATCAGGGACTTCGGGGGCTTGCTGCCCCTCCCAGCGGATGAGGCTACCGCAATTGCGGCACTCGCGCTCGTCATGCTGGAAAATGGTTTTGCCGTATCTGTCTTGAATACGGTCAACGAAGGACGGGGTGATTTTCTTGCCGCCATTGACCAACACGCCATAAGCAGAGGTGAGTTGAAGGAGCGTCGTTTCCCCCGCGCCCAGAGAATTTGCGAGCAAAGACGGCATGTTGGGGTCGATATCAAAACGTTTGGATATTTCGACAATTTTATCCATACCCATATAATCCGCCAGACGCACCGTCATCAGGTTGCGGGATTTTTCCACGCCTACACGGATGGGCGTGGGGCCGTAATATTCATTCGAATAGTTTGTCGGTGACCAGAAATTTCCCGGGCGGTCTTCGATTACGAAAGGCGCGTCCAGCACAAGGGTGGCGGGTGTGAAGTTGTTTTCCAGCGCCGCCAAATATACGAATGGTTTGAACGCAGAGCCGGACTGCCGCTGCGCTTGGGTTGCGCGGTTAAACTCGGAGTCTCCGTATCTCCAGCCGCCCTGCATCGCCAATACGCGGCCTGTATGCGGGTCCAAGGCGATTAACGACCCCTGAATTTCGGGGACTTGGCGCAAGGAATAGGCGCTGGCTTTTCCGCCCAGAGGCTCGACCATCACCACATCGCCTTTTTTCATGACATCGGAAACGCCTGTGATCTCACTGCCGAGCGCGTAGCCCTCGTTCAGATATTTGCGTGCCCATTGCACGTCTACGAGGTTAATTGTGCCCTCCTTGCCGTCTTCAAAGCCGATGCGCGCGCTTTGGCTTCCTGCTTCGAGCACAAAGCCGAGCCGCCATTCCTCAAGCATACCTTGCGGGGCTTGGACTTCACTGAGTTTGGTTTTCCAGTCAGCGGCGCTATCAAAGCTTTTTACCGGCCCGCGCCAGCCATGGCGTTTATCATAGGCCATCAACCCGTCACGAAGGGCTTTTTCGGCGATCGCCTGCATCTCGGGGTTAATGGTTGAACGCACAGAAAGGCCGCCGCCATAAAGACTTTCCTGCCCGTATTTTTCTTTAAGTTCGCGGCGCACTTCTTCGGCGAAATACGGCGCTTTGACGCTTCTGGATTTATCACGGTCAATTGTTTCAAGCGGCGCGAGGGTTGCAAGCTCGGCTTGGCTTTTGGTGATGTACCCATCTTCAAGCATGCGCCCGATCACGTAGTTGCGGCGCTGAACGGCGGCGTCATGTTTCTTTGTGGGGTTATAGTTATTCGGCGCCTTGGGGAGTGCGGCAAGATACGCCATTTCTGCAATCGACAGCTCACCCAAGGATTTATCAAAATATTGGAGCGCGGCAGAGGCCACGCCATAAGCGCGCGCGCCCAGGAAAATTTCGTTTAAGTATAGCTCGAGGATTTTATCCTTGCTCATTGCCCGTTCCATGCGGTTCGCCAGAATGGCTTCGCGGATTTTGCGCTCAATCTTACGCTCATTGGTCAGCAGCATGTTTTTAACGACTTGCTGCGTGATGGTGGATGCGCCGATCACGTTTACATCCTGCCCCAAGAGGTGGCGGGCATAGACCGTGCCGGCTCTGGCGATGGCGAAGAAATCCACGCCCTCATGCTCATAGAAGTTTTTATCTTCGGCGGCGATGAAGGCCTGCTTCACGAGGTCGGGCATGTTTTCAATGGGTACGAAGACGCGTTTTTCCTGTGCGAATTCGGCCATAAGGCGTCCGTCCCCTGCATAAAGGCGGGTGACAATCGGCGGTTCATATTCTTTGAGCTGATTATATTCCGGCAGGTCCTTGCCGTAGTAATCCAGCGTGTAAACGACAACACCAATCGTCACCAGAAGCCCTAAAAACCCCAGCGAGAATAGTCCTAAAAATCCGTACCAAAGATATTTCATTGTTTAATAAGAGGCCCTTTAAGCCACGCGGCGCACGATCGGCCCGTCGGCGCGACCGTGAATAAATTGTTCTACGTATTCGTTGCCTGATTTATCTAAGTCTTTGACCGGCCCTGTCCAGACAATTTTACCGTCATGGATCATCGCGACGTAATCTGCGATTTTACGGACGCTGGACATGTCATGCGTAATGGAGAGCGCGGTTGCGCCTAAATCTTTCACTTGATCCACGATCAGTTCATTAATGACATCCGCCATGATCGGGTCGAGGCCCGTGGTTGGTTCATCAAAGAAGATAATTTCGGGAGATGTTGCCACGGCGCGGGCAAGGCCAACGCGTTTTTGCATGCCGCCGGAGATTTCCGCAGGGTAAAGGTTAGCGACGCTTTCGCTCAAACCCACAGAGAGAATTTTTTTGATAGCGATTTCGCGGGCTTCTTCGCGGGCCATGCCGCGCCCTTGAATAAGCCCGAAGGCCACGTTTTCCCAAACTTTGAGCGAGTCAAAAAGCGCCGCGCCCTGAAACAGCATACCGAATTTTCTGAGCAACACATCGCGCTCACTTGCATGGGCGCGCACGGTTTCTTCGCCATCAATTTTGATAGAGCCGCTATCAGGGTGCATCAGCCCGAGGATACATTTCAGCATCACGGATTTACCCGTGCCGGAGCCGCCGATCACGACCATTGATTTTCCTTCGGGGACAACGAGGTCTATGCCGGCAAGGACATGCTTATCACCGAATGATTTTTTGACACCGGAGAGTTCAATTTTCTTGCGCCCGCTCATGAGAAAAAGACCTGCGTGAGAATATAGTTGAAAATCAGGATCAGGATTGAGGAGGACACAACCGCGTTGGTTGTAGCTGCGCCGACGCCTTGTGCGCCGCGGCCCGAGTTAAAGCCATGATAACAGCCCATGATGGCAACGATAAAGCCGAAGACCCCTGCTTTGACCAAGCCAGAAACCACATCCATCGTTTGCACGGTGTCCCATGTTTGGGAGAGATAACTGCCTGCGCTGAAGTCGAGATTATAGATCGCCACAACATAGCCGCCATACACGCCGATCACATCGCCGATCAAAACGAGGATTGGCAGAGTGAGCGTTGCGGCGATTAAACGCGGCGCGATCAAATATTTAAACGGGTTAACGGACAGCGTGCTTAGGGCGTCAATTTGCTCGGTCACGCGCATTGTACCGATTTCAGCAGCAATGGCCGCGCCGACACGCCCCGCAACCATAAGACCGGCCAGAACGGGGGCAAGTTCGCGCGTCACGGACAGCACAACGACGCCCGCGATGGCGCCCTCGGCATTAAAACGGGTGAAGCCTGTGTAACTTTGCAGCGCCAGCACCATCCCTGTGAAAAGCGCGGTCATGCCCACGACAGGCAAAGAGTAATAGCCGATATCAATGAGCTGGCGTTTAAGCTGCGCGGGGAAGAAGGTCGGGGTTACGCTGTGATATACTGCGCGGCCGATAAAAATGAACAATCGCCCTGCGCCTGCGAAAAAATTAAGGAGCGCGTGACCTATGCCTTGCAGAGTATCGAGAGAATGCGTAATCATTAAAGAAAATTAGAACATTGGCGGCGTAACGTCTAGAGCGAAAAGACCTAAAAATGAATTTGAAGCCCTTGTCCCCCGATGATTTCATATGCATGGATGTGCAGGCGGATTTATTTCCGTTTCGAATTGATCTGGCTTATGCGCGGGCGGATAATCTTTTATTCGGCGAGCAAATCTATAAAACCGACGCTCAGCTTTGGCTGCATAAGGATTTAGCGGCTGTTGTTCTTCAAGCCACGATGCTGGCAACGGCGCGCGGTTACAGACTCGTATTGTTTGATGGTCTGCGCACAAGCGATGCGCAAGAAAAGATGCTTCACACAAAAGCCGTGCAGGACAATCCGCAATGGCTGGAAGAGCCGCGCTTGCTCTCTCCGCCCGGGGCAGGCGCACACCCCAGGGGCATGGCGATTGATTGTAGCCTCGAAACCCTGGACGGCGAGCTTTTGGATATGGGCACGCCCTTTGATTTCTTGAGCGATAATCCAAGCGCCGTGCAAAACCCTGCACATAGACAGTATAGCCGCCTTGCTACGGGGCCTAAGAAAAACCGCGCCGTGCTTGATTATTGCATGATGGAAGCGGCGGTGGAAAACGGCATCGAGCTTGCGGGCCTGCCGCAGGAATGGTGGGATTACCGCTTGCCTAAAGAAGTGTACGGTGATTACGCGGCCCTATCGGATGCCGATTTACCGCCCGAGATGCGGATGTGTGATTAAGAAATATATGTGCGCGTATAGCGGCGGCTGAGCGAGGTCAGGGTTTCATAGCCGATCGTACCGGCGCTTTGCGCTATATCATCCGCGCTTTGGTTGCTTCCGATCACCTCCATCATATCCCCTGCTGCAGGCAAATCATTTTCAGGGACAGATGATAGATCGACGATGGTCAAATCCATCGAGACCCGCCCGCGGATCGGGCAGCGGATATTTTTCCAATAGAGTGCGCCCTCGTTCGAGAGCGAGCGCAAAAATCCATCGGCATACCCCAAAGGCACAATTGCGAGTTTTGATTTCTTTTTAAAACGATACGTAGCGTTGTATCCTGCGGTTTCGCCTTCTTCCACTTCTTTTATTTGTAGAATGGGAATAGATAGTTTCACAACGGGACGCATCGGATTATCTCCTTCCGGCTTCGGGTTCAGCCCATAAAGCGACATTCCCGGGCGCACGATATCCAAATGATATTGACCGGATCGAAATACACCGAAAGAATTGGCGAGAGATTTCGGGGCACTCGGGAAGCTCTGCGCGACCCTTTTAAACGCTTCGAATTGCGCATCATTCATATCGTGGTCTGGTTCATCAGCGCAGGCGAAATGGCTCATGATGATGGCGGGGGTTACGGTCTTTGCCGTATCAAGATGCTCGGCGCGGAGGCCCAACCTGTTCATGCCTGTATCAAAGTGAAGGATCGGTTTGGGCAGATCATCTGCGCAGGTGTTATAGGCCGCAATTTCTTCGGGAGAATTTAAAATGGGCGTGATGTTTTCTGCGGCATAAAGCGCGGCGTTATTGGCATCAAAGCCGTTCAGCGTTGCGACCAAAGGCGTGCGGTCGATGATGGTGCGAAGCTCCAAAGCCTCGGGGAGCGTGGCAACAAAAAAAGTTTTAGCGCCCGCCGCCTCCAGCACAGGGGCAATGGCAGCAACCCCGCAGCCATACGCGTTGGCCTTAACAACCGCCGCGACCTCGCAAGAAGCACCGACTTTATTTTGAAGTATAGAATAATTCTCGGCGAGCGCGCCCAAATCAATTTCAAGCTGCCCGAGCATGGCCTATATATCCCCGAAGCCTGCAAAATGGTTGGGGTCCAGATCGGAGAAGCGCGTGATATTGGCATCGAAGTACATTTTCACATTACCGATAGGACCGTGACGCTGCTTGGCGACGATACATTCGCCGATATTATGGGCGCGTTCCATAGAGGTCTGCCACGCCATATGTTTTTCCGTACCCGGCTCAGGTTCTGTCCGCGAAAGGTAATATTCCTCGCGGTACACGAACATCACAACATCGGCATCTTGTTCGATGGATCCCGATTCCCGAAGGTCGGAAAGCTGCGGGCGTTTATCTTCGCGCTGCTCCACCTGACGGGAGAGCTGGGAGAGGGCAATCACAGGGATTTCGAGTTCCTTGGCAATCGCTTTCAAGCCTTGCGTGATTTCGGAGACTTCCTGCACACGGTTTTCCTGTCCGCGTTTCGAGCCGTTGCCGCGCAAGAGCTGGAGATAGTCGATTACCAGCAGATCGAGACCGTGCTGACGTTTGAGGCGGCGCGCCCGCGTTCGCACTGCGCCTATAGACAGCGCGGGCGTGTCATCAATATAAAGCGGCACTTGGCTCATCTTTTGTGAGGCTTCAACGAAAGCGCGGAAGTCCTCGGCCTTGATGTCCCCTTTACGGATGGCGTCGCCTGAAATGCCGGATTGTTCGGACAAGATACGCCCTGCGAGCTGCTCTGCCGCCATTTCGAGGGAGAAGAACGCGACGCGTCCGCCCTGTTTGCCGCCGCTTTCGGCGAAGGCCTTGGCGGCGTTGAACGCCCAGTTCACGGCGAGCGCGGTTTTCCCCATGGAAGGTCTTCCCGCGAGAATGAGGAGGTCAGAGTTTTGGAAGCCGCCGAGTTTTTTGTCGATATCAACAAGGCCGGAGGTCACCCCCGTGACGTGGCCATCAGATTCATAGGCCTTTTTCGCGTGATCAATCGCGATGATGACGGAATCACGGAGCGTCTGGAAGCCGCCTTTAACATCACCTGTCTCGGCAAGTTCGAATAATCTGGATTCGGCGTGTTCAATCGTTTGCGTGGCATCATTATCAAGCGTGTGATTATAGGAATCATTGACGACATCTTCGCCCAGCGCGATCAATTCACGGCGCAGGTGCAACTCATGGATTGTTTTGGCGTAATCGGCAACATTGATGACATTAATAACGCTTGCCGCCAGATCCACGAGATATTCCGCGCCGCCGACATCTTTGAGGTCATCGTCTTTTTCGAAATAATTTTTGAGGGTGACGGGAGAGGCGCTTTGTCCGCGATCAATCATCGTCATGATGGATTCGAAAATGCGTTGATGCGCAGGCATAAAGAAATGATGGCCTTTAAGGTAATCGCCCATTTTTTCCGTGCTGCGATTATTGACCAAAAGCGCGCCGAGCAGCCCCTGCTCTGCCTCAAGGTTGTGCGGAAGTATCCGATATGCAGGAGAATCCTCGGAGATACTTAAATGCGTGCCCTCTTGGGGAGCTTGAAATGCGATGTCATTAGCCATTCAAGTACCATAGAGGGGGGCGGCTCATATCGCCAGAAAATGATGGGTTGCCCTTGTGGATAACGGGGGTAAGTCGGGGGTTTATTCCGCGCATAAAAAAAGCCCGCGCGCGGCGGGCTTTCTTAAATTCGTATGATTGAGAAGATTTACTCTTCTGTTGCTTCGTCTTCCGCAGGCTCTTCTTCAGAAGCGGCGTCTTCAGCAGGCGCATCGCCTTCTGCGCTTTCGGCTTCAGCGGCCTGAGCGGCAGCCTTGGCAGCGTCTTTTTCTGCCTTTTTAGCAGCTTTTTCAGCGTCCTTAGCGGCGTCTTTTTCTGCTTTTTCTTCGGCTTCGGCCTGACGGCCTTTTTCTGCTTCCAAAGCATCCTCATCAAGAACGTCTTTCAACGCCTCTTCATCAGGAGCATCAACAACAGGTTCTTCTTCCTGAGTTGCGCCGGAAACAAGAGCTTTACCTGTTTCTACCTGAATTTTCGCTTCTTCGGCTGTGCGGGCGATGTTTACAATCACTTCGACTTTAACTTCAGGGTGAACAAATACGAACACTGGGAAAAGGCCGATTTGTTTGAATGTGTCGTTCAAAGACACCATCGTGCGCGGAATTGTTTCACCGGCATGAATGCTCAAATTATCTGCGATATCGCGCGAAGTTACCGATCCGTAAAGTTGACCGGATTCGGAGGCTTGACGAATAACAGAAATTTTTGCGCCTTCGATTTTCTTGGCGATTTTTTCTGCTTCTTTTTTACGCTTATCATTCTCGGCTTCCAGAGTTTTCTTCTGGGCTTCGAAATAGGCGATGTTGTCTTTGCTGGCGCGAAGAGCTTTCTTCTGCGGAAGCAAATAGTTGCGCGCAAAACCAGGTTTCACGGACACTACATCGCCCATGTTGCCGAGCTTTTCTACGCGCTCAAGTAGGATTAATTGTGTAGACATTACGAAGTCTCCTTAAATGACGATTAGCGATTATTCACGCGTGTGGCGCGCGGCATATCAGCTTCGTGGTTAACATAGGGCATAAGACCCATATAACGTGCGTTTTTGATCGCTTTTGCCATTTCGCGTTGCTTCTTTGAAGAAACAGCCGTGATACGACGAGGAACAATCTTACCGCGCTCTGAGATATAGCGACCGAGTGTCTTTACATCTTTCCAATCCAGATCCTGAGATTTTTCACCCGTGAAAGGACAAGATTTTTTACGACGGAAAAACGGGCGTTTAACTGTAGGTGCATCAGCAGCAGACATTATGCGGCCTCCTTCTTAGTATATGGTTTTGAGTCTCTTGAATCATCGCTGTCATTATCGTTATCGCGGCTCTTCATCATTGGTGACGGGCCTTCTGTCGGTTCATCAAGCTTCAATGTAAGCTTACGCATGACATCTTCATCAATGCGCATAAGACGTTCCATTTCGATGACCACAGGGCCTTCGGCGTCGAATTCAAGCAATGTGTAGTATGCGCGTTTGGCTTTGTTGATTTTATAAGCCAATGAGCGAAGACCCCATTGTTCTGTTTTCAGGATTTTTCCGCCATTGTCGGTGACAAGCTTGGAATATTTGTCTGTCAGGTCTTTGACTTGTGTATCAGTCAGGTCCTGCCGTGACATAAACACGGTTTCGTAAGTAGGCATATATAATGCTCCTCTTGGTTAATGCTGACACACCCTGTGCCAGCGAGGTTATGAATTGGCGGGACTATACTGCCAAGAGGAGAGAGAAATCAAGGCTTTTCTTCATAAACCTTATCAAGCCCGTATGTGAGGGACTCTGCGAGGTTTTGATTGGAGCAATTTGCGATGTGCCCGGCGACAAACGTGGCCCAACATCCTTTGGGGTTTTTGGCCTTATGGGTGTTGTGGCCGCTTCGGATAATCTTGCGAAGATCGCGGTCGGTTAAATCGGGATTATTCAGGGCGGCTTTGAATTCTGTCAGTGAAAGAGCGGCGAAGGCGGCGTAATCCATATTTAATCCTCCACAACATGCAAAGGCTTCGTTGGTTTGTTCAACCAAAGCTTTAATGCGGCGGCGGATCTGTGTTTGCGGTAATTCTGTATTCATTCTTGTTCTCCCAGTATTATTATTTTTTTGCGTCACATCCTCCTTGAGGTTGAAAAAATCTTTTCAACCCTGTAACACCGTTTTCTTTATGGGTACGTGTTGAGCGTGACATAACCATAAAAAAAGTGCAAATTTTGGCGTGATATTTCTGTGCTGCAGTGCAAGCTTTGAGTGAAACAAAATATCAGCAAAATTGTATATTTTAAAATTTTATTATTCTAATGTATGAGCCTTTTCAAGGCGTAGGAGATCAATATGACACGCAGTTTTATATTCCCGGGGCAAGGCTCACAGTTCGTTGGTATGGGGAAAGATTTGTTTGAAAATTTCGCCGATGCCCGCGCGGTGTTCGAAGAAATTGACGAATCACTCTCCCAGAACCTTTCGAAAATGATGTTTGAAGGCTCTGAAGAAGACCTTGGACTGACCGAAAACACGCAACCTGCATTGATGGCGGTGTCCATGGCGGTGGTGCAGGTTTTGAAGAAACAAGGCGGCATTGATTTTAAGTCTGCGGTTAAGTTCGTGGCGGGGCATTCCTTGGGTGAATATTCCGCGCTGACAGCCGCCGAAAGCTTTACGATTGCCGATGCGGCGCGCCTTTTAAAGTTGCGCGGTCAGGCGATGCAAAAGGCCGTGCCAGTGGGCGTTGGTTCTATGGCGGCGGTTTTGGGGCTATCGTTTGAAGAAGTTGAGCAGATTGCAAATGATGCGGCGGGCAGCGAGATTTGCGCGGCGGCGAATGATAACTCCGTTGGCCAAGTTGTGGTGAGCGGCCATAAAGATGCGGTTGCCCGCGCGGTTGAGCTTGCGACCGAACAAGGCGCAAAGCGGGCGTTGATTTTGCCTGTGTCTGCGCCGTTTCACTGCGCGTTGATGGGGCCGGCAGCAGACGCGATGCGTGATGCCTTGGCAGATACGACAATCAAAGCGCCGATTGTGCCTTTGGTTGCGAATGTAACGGCCAGCACGACCAGCAACGTGGATGAAATTCGAGGGCTTTTGGTGGATCAGGTGACCGGCATGGTGCGCTGGCGTGAAAGCGTGCTTTTCATGAAAGAGCAGGGCGTTTCAGAGATGGTGGAGCTGGGCGCGGGTAAAGTGCTTTCGGGCCTTGTGCGCCGCATTGATAAAGATATTGAATGCGCGAGCGTCGGAACGCCCGAAGACATTGAAGCGCTGATCGCCAAGCTGTCTTAATTCGCTTTTACGATTTTTTTCAGAGCGGTTTTAGCCCAGAGCATGGCCGTGGCGGTGTCTTGATCCATGCCTGTTTGGTGAATGCGGATGGCTTCGCCGATGGCGTCCATGTTGTTGATCAGATGTTTTAAATCCTCGGCTTCTATGAAATATCCGCTGGATTCAGGCGCGAGGCTTTCCTGCTCCGCCAAGGTTTCATAGAGGTTTTGCAGGCAGTTAATCAGTTCATTGACGCTTTCGCGCCCCTCTACTTTTAAATCTACGCAAGAAAAGGCTTCAACCACCGCGTCATGCAGATCATGAAAGCCCTGCGAGGGTGAGACTTGCACCTTCTTCTTAAAGGAAAAGCCTTTATGGACTTCGCCGATGATTTCGCGGGAAACTCTTAAATGTTTTGAATTTTCAATTTTAACCATCACCGCCACCCGTTTGCTTTAAAATAAGCCTTACACTATCACCTTTTATTGTATTATGTCAAATATAACTCCCGGGTGCTTTACACCTCTTATTCATCCCCTTATAACGCAGGGAGAAACAGAATCAATTCAAGAATTTACGAGGAGTCTTATATGTTCGATCTATCCGGCAAAACAGCTTTGGTTACAGGGGCGACAGGCGGCATTGGCGAAGAAATTGCCAAAGCTTTGCACGGTGCAGGCGCGCATGTCGGGATTTCGGGGCGTAATGTCGAGAAACTGAACGCTTTGGCGGCGGTGCTTGGCGAGCGCGTATCAATTTTGCCTGCGGATCTGTCCAAAGATGATGCCCCTGCCGAGCTTATCAAAGCCGCAGACGAGGCGATGGGTCAGGTTGATATTCTCGTGAATAATGCAGGGCTGACCCGCGACGGGCTGTCCATGCGCATGTCGGATGAAGACTGGCAAACGGTCATTGATGTAAACATGACGGCGACATTTAAGCTCGCCAAGGCTGCGCAGCGCGGCATGATGAAACGCCGCTTTGGACGCATCATCAACATTGCCAGCGTTGTCGGCGTAACGGGTAATCCAGGGCAGTGTAATTATGTGGCATCCAAAGCAGGCATGATCGGTTGGTCAAAGGCGATGGCGCAAGAGATTGCCAGCCGCGGCATCACCGTGAACTGTATCGCGCCTGGCTTTATTGCGACCGCGATGACGGACGCGCTGACCGATGATCAAAAAGATAAGATTAACTCGACCATTCCCGCAGGGAAAATGGGCGCATCCGCAGATATAGCGGCAGCAGCGGCGTATTTGGCGTCCGATGAAGCGGGATATGTGACAGGCCAGACCATTCATGTGAATGGCGGCATGGCGATGATTTAATGCCCCAACTGATCATTTTCGATTGTGACGGCACGTTGGTGGACAGCGAGTATGTCTATAACTCCATTACCTCAACGCTGCTGAACCAGATCGGATATCCTGAATATACGCCGGAGCTTTGTATGGAGCTGTTTACGGGGCAGAGTTGGAGCACGATCCGCCCTGCCCTTGAGCTGCGCCACGGCGTTGCGATGCCCGCAGATATTATCGAACGCTTTAAGGCCCTGGCGGTCAGCGCCATGGACCATGATTTTGAAGCCGCGCCGCAAGCCGATGAGGTTTTGAAGGCTCTCGCGCCCTCGCACATGCTATGCGTGGGATCAAACGGTGAGCGCAATAATGTGATTAAAAGCCTGAATGTCACGGGCTTGAAGAAATATTTCATTGATGATCATATTTTCACGAAAATTCAGGTGGAGCGCCCGAAACCCGCGCCTGATCTCTTCCATTTTGCCTGCGCGCAAATGGGCGTGAGCGAGGATAAAACCCTTGTTGTAGAAGACAGTCCCGCAGGCGTAAAAGCCGCCGTAGAGGCAGGAATTCATGTTTTGGGATATATCGGCACGGCGCATGACAAACCGCGACAAGCCAAAGCCCTGAAAGATGCGGGGGCAAGCGACATTTTAGAAGAGCTTATCCACATTCACAGCCATATAAGCGCATAAAGCATTTGATAAGCGCGGCTTATGTGATAGAAAATTTAGGTCTTGCATTTGCAAAAGGCGGTGTTTAAATTCTGCCCGAATATTGCAAAACGCAAAAAACACACTAGATAAGGAATTATAAGATGAGTGATGTAGCAGAGCGCGTCAAAAAAATTGTTGTTGAGCACCTTGGTGTTGACGCAGACAAAGTAGTAGAAAGCGCGAGCTTTATTGATGATTTGGGCGCTGACTCGCTTGACACAGTTGAGCTTGTTATGGCGTTTGAAGAAGAATTCAGCGTAGAAATTCCAGATGATGCGGCTGAAAAAATTCAGACTGTTGGCGATGCTGTGAGTTTCATCAAAGAAAACGCTACTGAGTAAATATTACTCTCTTAACATGAATTGCCAGCCGCCATGTGCGGCTGTCTTTACTTCTAAAAGGTATCAAATATGAGACGCGTTGTTGTTACTGGAATGGGTATGGTTTCTCCGCTCGGGATGGGCGTAGATCACAACTGGTCTTCTATAACAGCCGGTAAGAGCGGGTTAAAGAAGATCGAGCATTTTGATGTTTCCGATATCACCTCTCAAATTGCGGGAATCATTCCGCGCACAGAGGACGAAAAACCCAAAAATGGCGATTTTAATGCCGCGCTTTATATGGAACCAAAAGAGCAACGTAAAGTCGACGAGTTCATCGTTTTCGGCATGGCGGCGGCAACAGAAGCGGTTGAGGATTCAGGCTGGGCGCCAAGCGAACAAGAAGATTTAGACCGCACAGGCGTTTTGATCGGCGCGGGGATTGGCGGTCTGGATGAGATTTACAAAACCTCCACATTGATGAATGAACGCGGCCCAAGGCGGATTTCACCGTTCTTTGTCCCTGCCGCTTTGATTAATCTGACCTCCGGTCATGTTTCAATTAAATATGGTTTCCGCGGGCCGAACCACTCTGTGGTAACGGCTTGTGCGTCGGGCACGCATGCGATTGGCGATGCGGCGCGTTTGATTATGCTGGATGATGCCGATGTGATGGTTGCGGGCGGCGCGGAAGGTGCGGTTTGCAGGCTTGGCGTTGCCGGCTTTGCGGCGGCGCGCGCACTTTCAACAGGGTATAATGACCGCCCGACAGAAGGCTCTCGCCCCTGGGATCAAGACCGCGACGGGTTTGTGATCGGCGAAGGCGCGGGGATCGTGGTTTTGGAAGAATATGAGCACGCGAAAAAACGCGGCGCGAAAATTTACGGCGAGATTATCGGATACGGCATGTCGGGCGACGCTTATCACATTACGTCTCCCGCGCCGGATGGAAGCGGCGGTTACCGCGCAATGGCGGCAGCATTAAAGCGTGCGAAGCTAAACCCGGAAGACATTGATTATATCAACGCGCACGGCACATCCACGCCGATGGGCGACGGTTTGGAGTTTGGCGCGGTGAAGCGTTTGTTTGAAAACACATTGGACAGCGTTTCCATGTCCTCCACAAAATCGGCGATCGGGCATTTGCTCGGCGCGGCGGGCGCGGTGGAGGCGATTTACTCGCTGAAGGCCATTGAAACGGGCATCATGCCTCCAACACTCAACCTTGAAAACCCATCCGAGGATTGTACAGGTATGGATCTTGTGCCGAAGGTCGCGAAAGAAAAAGCGGTGAATACCGTGCTTTCAAACTCCTTTGGTTTTGGCGGCACGAACGCCTCCCTTATCATCAACAAGGTTTAGATTTTTATGAGCGACAAAGAAGCCAAAGCCGGATTGAAAACTGTTCTCGGGCTTTTTGTTTATTCTTTCACGACCATGATTATTGTCGGCGCGCTTGTGTTCTGGTGGGCGGCGAGCGCGTTTAAAGCCCCCGGCCCGCTTCAAGAACCCAAGCTGATTTCTATCGAGCGCGGAAGCGGCCTGAATGCCATTGCCGCGCAGCTCGCGAATGAAGGCGTTATCGAGAACCATTATATCTTTATTTTCGGCAGCCGCATTCTGGGCGCACAGAGCGATTTGAAGGCGGGGGAATATGAAATTCAACCTGCAATGAGCGCGCGTGATGTCATGGTTATGCTGCGCGATCACAACATTTTTGCCCGCCGCTTTACAGTGCGCGAAGGACTAACAAGCCATGAAGTGGTGCGCATTATTAACGAGGTTGAGAACCTTTCCGGTGATATCCCGAAAACCCCGCCTGAAGGCTCATTACTTCCCAATACATATGATTATCAAATGGATGAGCCGCGCGACGTTGTCGTGACGCGGCTTTATGCGGCGATGGCCAGCGCGCTTGAGGAGCGATGCGGCGCGCCTAAAGGTTTGAAATGGGAAGAGCTGATGCGTCAGCCTTGCGGGGCCGCACCTTTGAACACAGTTGGCGATGTTTTAACGCTCGCCTCTATTGTTGAAAAAGAAACAGGCAAAGCGGAAGAACGCGGCTTGGTGGCGGGTGTATTTATCAATCGTCTGCGCCAAGGCATTGCGCTGCAAACCGATCCGAGCGTGATTTACGCGATTACAAAGGGTCAGCACAAGAATGACGGAAAAGGCCCTTTGGGGCGGCGTTTGCTGTCCAAAGATTTAGAGATCGACAGCCCGTATAACACCTATAAATATCCCGGCCTTCCCCCCGGCCCGATTGCCAATCCCGGCTTAGCGTCCATCGACGCGGTTTTGGCTCCTACGGCCAATGATTATATTTACTTCGTTGCCGATGGCAGCGGCGGCCACGCGTTTGCAAAGACCTTGGCGGAACATAATGCCAATGTCGAAAAATGGCGTAAAATACGCAACGCGCAGTGAAGAACTTCCCTTCTTTTATAGAGCTTCCTTTCGAAATCGCCGATCATGGCTTGCCCCGCGATGAATCTTCCGATCAATTTCCTGCCAGTTTTCCGCGCTATTTCATTGAACATTTAAGCAAGAAGGGCGCAAAAATCTTTGATCCTTTTATGGGGCTTGGAACATCTGCGTTCGTGGCCGAGGAGTTGGGGCGCGTGCCTTATGGCATCGAAGCCGATGGCGAGCGTTTTGAATGGGCGGCAGGGCAGCTTGAGCATTGGAATAATATTCGCCACGGCGACGCGGCGGATGCGGCGGCTTTAAGCCTGCCGAAGATGGATTTATGTGTGACCTCCCCGCCTTTCATGTCGATTGCCGATAAGCGAAATCCGCTTTATGGCGGCGATCCGAAATATGCAGGATATGAGGCTTATCTGAAACGCATGGGAGAGATTTTTGAAGCGATAGCCTGCGTGATGAAGAAGAGCGCGTTTGTGGTCGTGCATGTAGACAACATTGAAGGGAAGCGCTTCACACCTTTGGTGCGTGATATGAGCAATGCTCTGTCGAAAAGCCTTCGCCCCGAAGGTGAGATTGTGATTGATTGGCAAGGTGCGCCCAATGATATGCCGATCAGCCGCGCTTTGATTTTCAAAAACGCCAAAGCTTAATCCCTCTTTTTCGGCGGAATTGTCGATCCTGTCCCTTTTGTGGACATGCCGCCTCCACCGCCGCCCATACCGCTTGGCCCTGAAGGGCCTGATGGTCCTGATGGTCCTTGGGGCGCGGCCTTGGGAGAGATTTCCATTTGGTGGCGGCGCGCAAGATGCGGCGCGAATTGCAAGCTGCTCGGTGAGGCGTCACCCAAAATACAGCCCATTGCGTCTTCATCGCCCAGATCATCACGGTGAACAGGTTGCCCGAAGACCGCTTTTTTCACGAAATAATCGAAGGCCGCGAGAGGATTGCGGGCGGCTTGCGGGATTCCCATTGCTTGCTGACGATAGGGGTCGTTAATCCACATGAACGGCACTTGATAGGCTTGGCCGATATTGCCGTCTTTGACCGCGCCGATATGGATCAAGGCGCATTCATCAAGGGTGGCGTTAAATTCAGATTCCACAGGGATATTCAGCTCAAGGAAATCCATATCTACATATTCGATGGTCAGCGTCCCGCTTTCGGCATCAAAAACAATACCAGCGGCCTTTTTCACCAGATTTTCACTGGCAATAAGTCCCGCTTCGCCGCTACTTGTAAAAAGAATATCAATATTCATATTGTTGCTTTCACCCTCAAGAACATCTCTATATGTTATATCAAATATAAACGCCTTTAAGAAATATAGAACAATATGTGCGGAATAACAGGTTTTTATGCTCTGAAGAGTGATAGATCGCGGGCAGAAATGCATGTGATTGGTAAAGCTATGAGCGATGCCATCACGTTGCGCGGGCCTGATGCGGGCGATGTGTGGCAAGACCCCGATGTTTCGGTTGTTCTGGGGCATCGGCGTCTGTCGATCATAGATTTATCGCCTGAGGGCGCGCAGCCTATGCATAGCGCGACAGAGCGATACGTGATTGCCTATAACGGCGAGGTCTATAATTTTCAGCGTTTGAAAGATGATTTGCTTGGCCTTGGCGTCAGTTTTAAAGGCCGCAGCGATACCGAGGTGATCTTGGCCGCGATTGAGCATTGGGGCTTAAACCAAGCGCTGCAAAAGCTCAATGGTATGTTTGCCTTTGCGCTGTGGGACCGTAAAGACCGCGTGCTTCATTTTGCGCGCGACCGCATGGGCAAAAAGCCGCTTTATATCGGCTGGGCGGGGAACGCGCTTGTGTTCGGATCAGAGCTTAAAGCCATTCATCAGCACCCCGATTTTGAAAAACGCGTCGATAAGCGTAGTCTTGCGCTGTATTTGCGCCAAGGGGGGATGCCCGCGCCGCATTGCATATTTGAAGGGCTGTGGCAGCTTCCGCCTGCGCATCGTTTAAGCCTGTCACTGGATGCGTTAAAACCCGCAGAAGATCTCGCGGGGCAAATGATCCCGTATTGGGACGCGGTGGACGTGGCCAAAATGAGAAAGCCGAATGCTGCTTCCGAGAGCCATATCCTGAAAGAGTTTGAAAAATTGCTGACCTCTTGCGTCAGTGACCGCATGATTTCGGATGTGCCCTTGGGCGCCTTTTTATCGGGCGGCATTGATAGCTCCGCCGTGGTTGCCCTGATGCAGCGGCTTTCCCCCGAACCGATTAAAACCTTTACCATCGGTTTTGAAGAAAACGACTATAACGAAGCGATTTATGCCCGCCAAATCGCCGATCATTTAGGTACAGATCATCACGAACATATCTGCACCGCCCGCGACGTCTTGGATATCATTCCAAAACTCCCCCAGATGTATGACGAGCCGTTTGCCGATCAATCCGCTATCCCGACCTATCTGGTGTCAAAATTCGCGCGCGAAAGCGTCACCGTTGCGTTGTCGGGGGATGGCGGGGACGAGATGCTCGGCGGGTATACGCGCCACATCACCGGCCCTAGAATCTGGAATATCATACAGCGCATTCCGCCGTCTTTGCGGCCTATGCTGGCAAGGGGCTTGACCAAGCTTTCGATAGAACAATGGCAAAGCTTGCGAAAGCATAAGCCGTTATTCGGCAATCATATGCATAAGGTCGCCTCGCTTTTAACATTGGAGACACAGGAAGACATCTATTCCCGCATGACCCAACATTGGCAGAACGTGCCCAGTTTGGCGCATGCGGATGCGTCTTTGCAGTCTCTGGGCGCGCTGCCTGATCTTAAGGGCCTCAGCTTTGCGGAGAAAATTATGATGTGGGATACGCTGACATATCTGCCCCACGATATTTTAACAAAGGTTGATCGCGCCAGTATGGCCGTGAGTTTGGAAGCGCGCGCGCCGCTGCTTGATACGCGGATATTTGAATATGTCTGGGGGCTGCCGCTGGATTTAAAAATTCGCGGGGGCAAGGGCAAATATCTTTTGCGCCAAGTTCTGAAGAACCACATTCCCGAAGCCTTATTCGAACGCCCCAAGCAGGGCTTTAATATGCCGATTGGTGAATGGCTGCGCGGGGATTTACGCGATTGGGCGGAAGACCTGTTAAACGCCGAGACCTTGGATTCCCAAGGGTTTTTGGATATAAAGAGCGTGCGCGCGACTTGGGATGAACATTTAAAAGGTCAAGGCAATCACACAAACGCACTATGGGCTGTATTGATGTTTCAGGCGTGGTATAAAGCGTGGATGTGAAGGAGTAATTGATGAAAATAGCAATCACAGGCGGCGCAGGTTTTATCGGCAGCACTTTGGCGAAAGCTTTGAAAGAAGGCGGTCATGAGTTGGTGTTGATTGATTTGGTGGACTCTCCGCTTTATCCCGATGATACGATTATCGCTGATGTTACAGATGCGCAGAGTGTTCTGAACGCTACAAAAGGCGCGGATGTGATTTATCACTTGGCAGCGGAACACCGCGATGATGTGTCTCCGCTTTCGCGCTATTATGATGTGAATGTCGGCGGTGGCAAAAACGTCATTGCTGCAGCAAAAGCGCATGGCATCAAACGCATTATTTTCACATCCAGCGTGGCGGTTTATCCGCTTGAGCCGGAAAGCATCGAGGACGGGTCATCCGAAAGCTATGCCCCTGCCCCGTTTAATGATTACGGGCAATCGAAACTGGACAGCGAAGAAACATTTATTAACTGGGCGCTCGAAGATGCAAAAAACAGCCTTGTGACCGTTCGTCTTTGTGCAACATTCGGGCCGGGTAATCGCGGAAATATTTTCACGCTGATGAATCAGATTGCGAAAGGAAAATTCGTGATGATCGGTGATGGATCGAATAAAAAATCAATTGCCTATGTTGAAAATGTTGCAGCATTTTTGAAAAAAGCGCTTGAGCTTGGCGTGGGCGCGCATCTTTATAATTATGCCGAAAAGCCTGATTTGAATATGCGTGATTTCGTGAAACATGTACGCGAAGCATTGGGTCGCAAAGGCTTAGGGCCGCAGCTACCTTATGCTTTGGGGCTTGCAGGCGGCAGCGTTTTTGATGCGGCGGCGAAAGTTACAGGCATTAAATTCCCGATCAGCACAATCCGCGTGAAGAAGTTTTGCGCCAACACGGTTGTGAACGCCGAGAAGATAAAGGAAACAGGCTTTACCCCGCCGCATTCATTGGAAGAGGGCATTAAAGTGATGATCGAAGCCGAGTTTTTGAGCGCAGACGCAGAGCAAAAGAAGGCGGCCTGATATGCCCGGCAAACTTCTATATGTCATCAACCATCTTGATTGGTTTTGGAGCCACCGCCTGCCCCTTGCGCGCGGTGCGCAAAACGAAGGCTGGGATGTGCATGTGGCGGTGACAGGCGCGGGCGCAGACGAGAATCTTTCTAAAAACGGCTTTATCGGCCATGAGCTTCCTTCTTCCGATGCGGGGTTCATGCCCTTGACGGTTTTGAAGACCATCTGGGCGATCAATGCCCTCATCACCCGCGAGAAGCCGAGCCTTGTGCATGCGATTACGCTGAAATATGCGTTTATGGCGGGGCTGGCGTGCCGCTTTCATAAAGATGTGAAAATCGTGCATACGATTGCGGGGCTGGGGTATTTATTCTCCGGTGAGGGGTTTAAACCGAAAGCTTTGCGGGCGGTGGTCGGGCCGTTGCTGAAATTGGCGCTTAAGCACCGCCGCGCGAAGCTTATCTTTCAAAACCCCGATGATCAGGCCTTGATGATTAAACGCGGCTTTGCCCGCGAAGCGCAGTGCCATTTAATTCGCGGATCAGGTGTGGATTTAACCGAATTTGCGGAAACGCCTTTGCCAAACGATACTTCGCCGATTGTCCTTATGCCAACGCGGCTTGTGCATGATAAGGGGATTGCGGTTTTCGTTGCGGCGGCGCGGGTTTTAAGAAAACTCGGCATTGAAGCGCGGTTTCAAATTGCAGGGGGCGTGACGCAGAATAATCCGCGCGCGATCTCACAAGAAGAAATGGAAAACATTGTGTCAGACGGCGCGGCGCAATGGCTGGGTAAAGTGAGCGATATGCCTGCACTTTATAAGGCCGCCACGCTGATTTGTTATCCTTCACATTACGGTGAAGGCGTGCCGAAAGTTTTGTTGGAAGCGGCGGCGATCGGACGCCCGATCATCACGACCAATCATGCAGGATGCCGCGAGGCCGTGAGAGACGGCATTAACGGCGCGCTCGTGCCGATCAAAGATGCGAATGCGACGGCGCAGGCCGTTATTGAGCTACTTCAGGATGCAGAAAAATGCGCGAAGATGGGCCGTGAAAGCCGCAAGCTCGCGGAAGAGATTTTTGATGTGAATGTGATCGTCAAAAACACGCTTAAGGTTTATCAATCTTAAAGCGCAGGGGCTTTCAGCACAGCGCTCAGCTCAAATGTCTCCGGAATGCAGATTTCATTACAAATCATAAGCGTCAGCGTTGTTTTCAAATTAATATCTTCTTGCGCCTTATCAGCCTCTACTGTGACGGGGATAATAATCTCGCCCGCGTAAGAATTGACCGTGAACATATCCATCTCGGTTTTCGGGGTTGTGGGGGGCAGAATAATATTAATCTCTTTGGCGTTTTCAGAGGCGCTCCAATCAAAACGCGGGGCAAGCCCCGCATCACCCGGCGGGTCGCCATAAGTGTGCCAGCCTTCATCAAGATTGATTTGCACAATCGCGTCTTCAGGCGATTCAGGGGCGGCTACAATTAGACGCGCGCTGACATTTTCATGCTCGACCACATCCTCAGCCATAGCTGTATGCAAGGGTAGAAGCGCGATAAACATAAGGGCAAAAAATATTCTTGGCATTGAAGCCTCCTCATTTGATACACTGTTTATAGATTAAAACTCAGGTGCGTTAAATGGATAAAGAAATAAATCTTGTTGGAAAACTGCTGCTTGCTATGCCGGCTATCGGTGATACGCGGTTTCATAAATCCGTGATCCTGATTTGCGCCCATGATGAAAACGGGGCGATGGGCTTGGTGGTGAATAATGTTTTGCCGGATATCCAGTTTCATAACCTTCTTGAACAACTGGGCCTGTCTTCGGATATCGAAGTTGATCTTGATCGTCTTTCCATGCCCGTAATGAATGGCGGACCGGTGGAAGAAGCGCGCGGGTTTTTGCTGCATTCCGCAGAATTTGCCCATAAAGACACCGTGAAAATTGACGATTTGCACAGCGTGACAGGGACAGTAGAAGCGCTGAAAAAGCTCGCCATGGGCGATGGGCCAGAGCAAGCGCTGTTTGTGCTTGGTTATGCGGGCTGGACAGCCGGACAGCTAGAGACCGAACTCTCCCAAAATGCCTGGCTTATTACTGAATCCGTGCCCGATATCGTGTTTCATAAGCATAATGAGGAAAAATGGAATTTGGCGGTCGCCAAGATGGGCTTTGACCCTTCCATGCTGTCTTCACAATCAGGGCGCGCTTAAAGTTTCCAAAGCTCTTTCGGCAAACCGAACAGCAAATGATCCTGCCAGAGCCCGTTAATCTGAATATAGTTTTTTGCCATGCCCTCTTCTTCAAAGCCTGCGCGCAAAAGAAGGTTTTTGCTGCGGGTATTATGCAGCAGACATGAACAATTCACGCGGTGGAGTTTGAGCGTTTCAAAGCAATGTTCAAGCGTCAACGCCAGAGCTTCTCTCATATATCCTTTGCCCTCATAGGGTTTGGCTAACCAGTAGCCAAGCGAGCAGAACTGCGCCGCGCCGCGTGAAATGTTGTTGATGTTCATACCGCCAACAAGCGCGCCTGTCTCTTTCTCGAAGATCAAAAACGCATTGGCTTGACCGAGTGCCCATTCTCTGGACTGGCGTTTAAGGCGGCGGGAAAAGAAGCCCTGCTCCAGTGCGTTTTCCGCCCAGAGCGGCTCGAAGGGTTGAAGGTGGGGTTTATTTTCCCCGCGAATGCGCGCCCAATCGGCCCAATCGCTTTGCCGGGCGGGTCGCATATAAGTTTTTTCTCCGCTCAGCAGGACATCAGGCAGGGTTTGCGAAATGGTCCTAAAGCTCTCGGGGGGTTTGAGCTTTGACCAGATCATCGCTTACGCCGCCATTCTTTGCTCGATTTTTTCAAAAGCCTCGAGTTTTTCTAAGGGGCCAAGGGCCGCCAGCGTGGCTTTTGTGGAAAATATCTTATCGGCAACCCGCTTTATCGCTTTGACATCAATTGCATCAATCGCGGCGATCAAATCGTCTTGATCGAAGGTCTTATCGCGGAATAACATGTATTTCGCGTGCTGGTCGGCTCTGGTCATCATGGATTCGCGGCCCATTAATGTTCCGGCTTTCAGTTGCGATTTGGCGCGGTCGAGTTCTTGCTCGCTCACGTCTGCGCCGATTTTCAGCACTTCATCACAAATTACGGGCATAATCTCATCAAGAGTTTCCGGCCCTGTGCCCGCATAAATGCCGAACTGCCCATCATCTTGATAGGCGCTGTGGAAAGAAAAGATGGAGTAAACCAGGCCGCGTTTTTCGCGCACTTCCTGGAACAGGCGGGATGACATGCCGCCGCCAAGGATCGTCGAGAGCGCTTGGGCGGCATAATAATCCTCATCAAGGCGCGAAAGTCCCTGAAAGCCCAAAATGAAATGCGCTTGTTCGAGGTCTTTTTCCATGCGGATTTCGCCGCCTTCATAATGCGCGCCAATCGGGCAATGCGGGCTATCAGGGGGCATGCGGCGGAAGGTCGTATCAACCTGCTCGACGATGGCGTCGTGATCCACCGCGCCTGCGGCAGAGATGATTGTGTTTTGCCCGGTATAAAATTTACAGATGTAATCGAGCAATGTTGCACGCTCCATAGCCTCGATCTTATCCGATTTACCCAAAATCGGCGCGCCGAGCGCTTGGTCGGGATATGCAGTTTCGGCGTAAACATCGAAGATCAAATCATCGGGCGTGTCGTTGCACATGCCGATTTCCTGCAAAATAACATGGCGCTCGCGCTCAACTTCTTCTTGGGGAAGGGTCGCGTTTTTGTACATATCGCCGATAACGTCCAAGCCCAGCGCCGCGTCTTCTTTCAGCAAATGCACGTGATAGGAGGTTAACTCGCGGCTGGTATAGGCGTTCATAGAGCCGCCGACATTTTCAATCTGTGCGGCGATGTCTTGGGCGCTGCGTGTGTCCGTGCCTTTGAACAGCATATGCTCCACCATATGCGCCACGCCGTTATGCATGAGATCTTCGTTGCGCGTACCAACACCGACCCATACGCCAAGCGCAACAGATTCCATGGAGGGGACATGATCGGTGATAATGCGAACGCCATTATCGAAGGTGGTGGTTTGGATGCCTGTTTTGGTCATTTGCTTGCGCTTTGCTTTTAAGAGTTTCGGGTTATTTGGGCGTGGGATTTCACGAATTTTTGTACGGTTTCAAGATCATTAGGAAGCGGCACAACCACTTCTTCGCGGGTGAATAAATCTGAGAGGCGCTCGGGCAGCGCGGGGTGGATGCCGGTTGCCGCTTCCACCGCGTCAGGAAATTTAGCCGGATGCGCGCAGGCGAGCGTCACAATCGGGCCTTCAATTTCATTGCGGTAGGCCAGCGCCCCTGCCAGACCGACAGCCGTATGCGGGTCAATGACCTCGCCGCAATCAGCGTGGCATTTTTTGATGGTTTCGAGCGTGCCTTGCTCATCTAAACGATGGGCTTTGAACTGGGTTTTGGCTTTCGCCAGTTTTTCAGGTGATATTTCGAATGCGCCGGTGTCTTTAAAGCCGTCCATCAACGCTTTTAGAGCGACGGAATCCCCGTCCATCAGCTCGAAAAGATAGCGCTCAAAATTGCTGGAGATGCCGATATCCATGGACGGAGAATTGGAAGGGACAACGCCTTCCATCTTCATCTGCCCGCTTTCGAAAAAGCGGGTGAGGATGTCATTGCGGTTAGATGCGACGATCAGATCCTTGATCGGCAGGCCCATGCGCCGCGCGATATGGGCGGCGAATACATTGCCGAAATTGCCCGTGGGGACGCTGAAGGATATTTCTTTTTCTGGCGCGCCGAGTTTGATCGCGGTGGTGAAATAATACACGACCTGCGCCATAATCCGCGCCCAGTTGATCGAGTTGATCGCGGAAAGATGGACGCTCTCGCGGAAATCAACATCCGCGAACATGGCTTTAACGATGTTTTGGCAATCATCGAAATTGCCCTCCAGCGCTATATTATAAACATTATCGGCGACGATCGTGGTCATTTGCTTGCGCTGAACGTCGCTCACGCGCCCCTTGGGGTGGAGGATAAAGATATCGAGGTTTTTGCAGATGCGGCAACCTTCAATGGCGGCGGAGCCTGTATCGCCGCTTGTTGCGCCGACAATCGTGATGCGCTGCCCGCGCTTTTCAAGCACGTAGTCAAAGAGGCGGCCAAGAAGCTGTAGCGCGACATCTTTAAACGCCAATGTCGGCCCGCGGAAAAGCTCCATCGCGTAGAGATCATCATCAAGCTTGGTGAGAGGCGTGACGTCTTCGTGGTCGAAAATTTCGGATGCATAAACCTCATCCAGCATTTTGCGGAAATCTGCTTCGGGGATGCACTCCCCCACGAAGGGTTTCATCACGCGGTAAGCAATTTCGACATAGCTTTGGCCAGCCATATCGGCTATTTCAGCTTTCGAGAATGTCGGCACATCCACAGGCACATACAAGCCGCCATCGGGGGCGAGCCCGCCGAGCAGAACTTGTTCAAAGCTTTGCGGCGCGCCGCTGGTCAGGCCGTAGCCGCGTGTGGAGATAAATTTAGTCATGGCAGATTTTTAGGCGGTTTTAACCACCAAGTCAACGAAGGCCTGATGCATCGGCGACGGGTGATCCAATGTCAGTTCGGGGTGGAAGGTGGTGGCCATGTACCGCCCGTAGCGCACCCAAACAGGGTCGCCATCATGGCTGGCGATAACATCTATATCTTTACTTAAATCTTTGATGATCGGCGCACGGATGAAGGAAACTTCGTAGCCGTCGATCTTCGCGCCATGACTTTCAAGCTGGCGGCCATAGCCGTTGCGCTCCACGGTCATATCCAGCAGGCCGAAAGATTTTTGCACTTCGCCATTTTGGTTTTCAACGCGTTCAAAAGAATAATGGACTTTATCAGCCATCAGGATGCTGCCCGCGCAAATGCCCCAGACGGGTTTGGCTTTGAATTGCGCGGCCAGCGTATTCCAAAGATCAAAGCGCTCGATCAATTTGAGCATCGTTGTGCTTTCGCCGCCGGGCAGGATGAAGGCATCGACCTCATCAAACTGCGCGGGGGTTTTGACGGCGCGAAACTCCGCGCCCAGGCCTTCGATATGCGGGCGGTGAAGTTCAACTGCGCCTTGAAGCGCGAGACAGCCGATGATGGGCGTTTTGCTCATGAGGCGTATATATCTCTAAACAGCGATAGGGACAAGTGCCTGTGTGCCATGCACGCCTTTTGGCTTTTGCTGATGCAAGCGGGCTTTTTCAGGGTTTGTAACAAAAACCTGTAGGAAACGCCCTCTATAAGTTGTGTCGCAAATATGGACATTGCCTTCCCCAAGATTTGAGATGATATCTTCCCGGGCCTTTTCGATAAAGGCGTTATCAGCGGCAGCCGTGAAGTGAATATCCATTACAGGAAAAGAATACCCATCACGTATAACAGTACCCGCAAATAGAGCTTTATTTTCAACAGGAGCGGGATGCGCTATTTCAGAAGGCCATTTTTTTGAAAGAGACATAAAGTTAAGTTACTTATAGCTAATATGTTAAGAGTTTTGAACGCGGCGACATTAACAATCAAATTTTGTTATGTCTAGTTGCTAATCTTAAAAATCCCGGGAAATAAAGACTTTAAAATTATGATCCGGCGCGCCTTCGGAAATTCCGGCGCGATAGCCCGTTTCATAGGCATAGCCGCCGCCGATTTTGCCTTTCAGCACAGGGCCGAATTGGTGGGATTGATCGCTATAGCCCGACATGTCTTGGAGGCTTCCGAGATCGTGGAAGCTTTCAAGGCCAAGGCGATGCGTTTCGCTGATTTTCTTTGTAGCTTGGAAGCGAAGCTCTGCGCTTAGTCCGTCGTCTGAGTCCTCGCCGACTTCATGGCCTAAAATCTGGTTCATGCGGATTTCGTATTCCCCCAGAGGAATAAGCTCATAAAAACCAAATGACGCTTCGTCGGCTTTCTTATCGCCGTCTTTCATAGTGTAATTGGCACGCACCCCGAAATCAAAACCATGGCCTTCGGCTTTTAAAAGATGAAAATGATTTTCGAGTGTAACTGCATCATGTTCAAGATTATCGCCCTTACGGCGGTCTTGAGATACGACAATCTCTGCGGCGTAAAGATCATTAAAACCGTGTTTTATATGAACGCGGCTTCTAAAACGTTCGTCTTGAGAGGACGATTCATCAGCTTCGCTATAGCCGAAACGAACAGCCATTTCCGTTTTTCCTGCCTTCACTTTTGGCGAGCCGACACTGCCTGTTGTCGATGCAAAGCCGATATTCGGCGCACAGACCAAAAACGTTGAAAGAAAAAGAAATGCAAATTTACGGATCATTTTTTTACCAGCCGCGATTGGCCATTCTCATCGGCTCGTCCAGCTCGGAAATCTCTGTGCCGCGCATGGCTACGCCGCCGAGTTCTTTGGAGGCTTCGAGAACGATCGCAGGATCATCGAAATGCGCTGTGGCCTTCACGATCGCTTTGGCGAATTTTTCCGGATTGTCGGATTTGAAGATGCCAGAACCCACGAAGACCGTCTCCGCGCCAAGCTGCATACACAGCGCAGCATCCGCAGGGGTTGCGATTCCGCCGGCGGCGAAGTTCGGCACGGGCAGTTTGCCTTCGGCTTTCACGATTTTAAGCAGTTCGAACGGCGCGCCCATATCGCGGGCCATGCTCATAAGCTCTGCATCATCAGAGTTCACAACGCGACGGATTTCATCATTGATCTGGCGCATGTGGCGCACCGCTTCGACGATATTTCCTGTGCCCGGCTCGCCTTTTGTGCGCATCAGAGCCGCGCCTTCGCCAATGCGGCGCAGGGCTTCACCAAGGTTTTTCGCGCCGCAAACGAACGGCACTTTGAAGTCATGTTTATTGATGTGGAATTGTTCATCCGCGGGCGTAAGCACTTCGCTTTCGTCAATGAAATCTACGCCCATTTGCTGCAGCAATTGCGCTTCGGCGAAGTGGCCGATGCGGCATTTTGCCATCACAGGAATTGAGGAGACCTTCATGATCTCTTCAATCAGGTCAGGCGGAGACATGCGGGCAACGCCGCCGGCCTTGCGAATATCAGAGGGCACGCGCTCCAAAGCCATAACGGCGACTGCGCCGGCATCTTCGGCAACCTTGGCTTGTTCGGCGGTTACAACGTCCATGATAACGCCGCCTTTAAGCATTTCGGCCAGACCCGTTTTGATATTGATTACATTTTCGCCCATCAATTTATTCCTTATTCCTTTGTGAGTGCGGTATTTATGCACATATAGCGCAGAAAAGCAAAGAGTCTATTGCCCGCTTTATTCTTCGTCTTCTTCTTCGTGGTGGTGGCAGCCACAGCCCGCGCCGTGGGTGTGGGAGTGCAAATGCTTACCTGTTAGAAAGGAGGGCGCGTTGCCTGATGCGCCAAGCGGCCCAAGCGGCATCGTCGTTGACATACCCAACAATTTTTTGATTTTGTTTGAATCGCTCATAGTTCACCTTTTATTTGTAATCTGAAGAAAATCTGATACACCCATATGGGTTAAAAATACAAGGATTTTGTTATGAGCAGTTTAAGTATGGAAGACGCGACAGCCGCGATTTATACGTCACTTGATAATAATAATGAAGATATTGATATGCATATCTTGAATTTGAAAGAGGCGATGAGCGCGTACGGCGTGACGGAAGCGAAATTCGATCCTGCGAAATTGGCGCAGAGCAACCGTTCCGGGCGCAAGATGATGCAATCCTATTTCAAAAAGCGCGGCGTTAAGGTGAGTTTTGAGGGATAACACACTCAAACTGCCGCCGCTTGTTTATGCCCCGCCGCAAAAGCCTTTGCGGGTTCTCTATAAAGATGATGATTTATTGGTGCTGTCCAAGCCCAGTGGCTTGTTAAGCGTGCCGGGGAAGCCGGAAGACCATCGTGATTGCCTGCAAACCCGCGCGGAAGAGGCGTTTGAGGGGGCGCTGCTGACGCATCGTTTAGATCTTGAGACATCGGGCGTTTTTATGATGGCGATGAACAAGGATGCACAGGTGCATATTAACCGCCAGTTCGAAGAACGCATCACGAAAAAGCGTTATATAGCGCGCGTTTGGGGGCATATCCCCGAAGATAGCGGGCATATTGACCTGCCGCTTCGCTGTGATTGGGAGAACCGTCCGCGGCAGATGGTGTGCCACGAACATGGACGGCCTTCACAAACGGGTTGGGAAGTTTTGGCGCGCGAGGTTTTACCGTGCGGACAAGCGGTAACGAGGGTTGCACTCTATCCGATTACGGGGCGGTCACATCAATTGCGGGTGCATATGGAGGAGATCGGGTATCCGATGCTCGGCGAGGTTTTTTATGCGCATGACGCGGCGGAGCATGCGGCGGATAGATTGCAGCTTCATGCCGAGGAATTAAGCCTTTTTCATCCCGCGACGGAAAAATGGGTGAGTTTTACAGACCCCTGCCCATTTTAGCGTAAAAAAAGCGGACCAGCATTTCGGACTAAGTCCACTTATTTTGAAAATGCGGAAATGTTAGTCCGCTTTTAGAAGTTTTAACGAGCCCCGAACGGGGGAGTTCTGATGGGCCCGCTAAACCTAGGAAAATTTAATCTTAACGACAGGTGACGTTTCTGGTCGGGATATATTCCTCGCCCAAAAGCTGGCCACCGACCGCGCCGCCGATTGTTGCGGCTGTTTTGCCGTTGCCTTTACCGAACTGCGCGCCGGCAACGCCGCCGCCTACGCCGCCGAGAACCTTACCAACGATGTTGTCATCGTCACAAGCGGGCACGGGGGCTTGCGCGGGGGCGCGGCTTGCCGTGGAGGTTACGGACGCTTTTTGCGCGGATTGCGCATCAGGGGCGTCATCCATTGTCATGACATAGGCGCTTGCGCCTGCTGTAATGGCGACCAGTAAAACAGCGCCTGCGCCTAAAGCTAATGCATCTCTCTTATTCATTTTTATATTCCTTTTTGGAGTTAATCGTATGGGGCAAACGGATGGCTTCGGGATTAGTTCCGCTTGTAAAAATAAAAAGAAGGAACTTCGCGCGCCGCCCGTATGTTTGGGTATATAGGAAAAGAGGCAAACCCCGATGGGTATGAAGATCAAGCAAATTGAGCCATATAGCTCTATGATGCCCCGCAAGCGCCAGCTTCGCGGCGAGGATACGTTTCAGCTGTGGTATGAAATCGTGGCTGAAAACGAGAACTCTGTACCCGCTGACCCGCCCGAAGCGGTGGATACGATGCCGCATGCCATGACATCAATGGAAGATTTAATCACCGCGCAAAGCGCACGATACCCGGAGGATGACCGGCAGTATGAGTTGCCGTTTTAGGGGGCGAAATAAGCGGATTGCGGGCGTTGATGGGGTTATGATCGCCGAAATTTTAGGATTTGGGAAGGAGGTTTTGTGTCCGATAGCGTCCGTACATGATCATTGTCGAACGAAACGTCAAACAAAGTGTTGGACAAAACCTACAAATTGTAGGATAATAGAACAATATGTTGTAATTTGTTAGAAAGCGTTATATCATGACGACAGTGAATTTATCAGACGAGCTTGTTGAACAAGCCAAGAAATATGCGAATGTCTATAGCCGCTCTACGCCGAAGCAGATTGAATATTGGGCAAAAATCGGCAAGCTCGCCGAGGAAAACCCTGATCTTCCTTTTGAGTTTATGCAGGAAATCCTTCTTGCTTTGGAAGAAACCGAACCCGGAACGCCTTTCAAATTCACACATGTGGAACCGCCGGAGTGGTATAAGAACGATTAGAGGCTTTAAATGATTATCATTGAAAGTCCGTCTTTTAAAAGAACCTCAAAAAAATTGAAAGATAACCAGATCCGCGACCTTCAGAGGGCGGTTAAGGATATTGCTGAAAACATCCATAGCGGCGAGATGAAAAAAGGGGATTTAAAAGGTATTCGCGTTCATAAGTTCAAGATGGTGGGGCAGCTTACTTTGCTTGCATATGAATATCATGATGAACACATCATGCTTCATCTTATCAAATTCGGGCCACATGAGAATTTTTATCGGGATTTAAAGCGATAGGGGTTTCAACCACAGATAAACACGGATGTCATTGCGAGGAGGATTGAAAATCCGACGTGGCAATCTGGATTGCTTCCCGCTTCGCATTCGCTCGCGGTTCGCAATGACGTAATAGCGGATTGCTTCGCCTAAAACCTAGTTTGTTTTAATTGGAAGTGATCGGAATTACAAAACTGGCGGGATATTCTCTATGTTTATCTGTGATTGCATCCGTAATTCCAAAGTCCAAGAAAACTGCGCTTGCAATTATTTTAGCGCCAATTGTGCTAGGAATAGCACCAAAAGCTTCCTTACCCTTTTTTGTCTGGCATCGATATTTAAGAGCATCGTCGCTACGGCGTACCATGCTCGTGCTTGGAATAGAAACGGTTTCGGCAAAGCGTTTATTTTCTATCTGACATGTGCCAGAGCTACCATCGCTGAAAGAAAGAGCCACAGGCACGTGAGAGTCATTTGTAATTGACGCACAGCCAAATAGCAGCGGGACGCACAGCACAGTCAAAAGTTTTTTCATGAATATTTTCCTATAAATTATAACCTGTGGTTGACTTTAAAACTGTCGGCTCAATTGTCAAACATAAACGCCCTTAATCACCTCAATAGGCATCAAGGTTTCTTGAAACCAATTCTATTGATATCAGGCACTACTCCCACTCAATCGTCCCGGGTGGCTTGGAGGTGATGTCATAGGTCACGCGGTTGATGCCGTGGACTTCGTTGATGATGCGGGTGGAGACCTTGCCGAGGAATTCATGTTCGAAGGGGTAGTAATCGGCGGTCATGCCGTCGGTGGAGGTCACAGCCCTTAGGGCGCAGACATATTCGTACGTTCGGCCATCGCCCATCACGCCGACGGAGCGCACAGGGAGAAGCACCACGAAGGCCTGCCAAATTTCATCGTATAGCCCAGCTTCTTTAATCGCATCGAGATAGACGGTATCGGCTTTGCGGAGGATTTCGAGTTTTTCGGGAGTGATTTCACCCGGAATGCGGATGGCGAGGCCCGGCCCCGGGAAGGGGTGGCGTTTAATGAAGTCTTCCGGCATGCCAAGCTCGCGGCCAAGTGCGCGGACTTCGTCCTTGAAGAGTTCACGCATGGGTTCGACCAGTTTTAGATCCATGCGCTCCGGCAAGCCGCCGACATTATGGTGGGATTTGATGGTCACGGACGGGCCGCCCATGAAGGATACGGATTCGATGACATCGGGATAGAGCGTGCCTTGGGCGAGGAAGGCGGCGTCTATACCGTCGCCTGAACCGACGCGGCGCGAGCAGTTTTCGAACACCTCGATAAACATTGTGCCGATGAGTTTGCGTTTCATCTCGGGGTCGGAGATGCCCTCAAGGCCGCCGAGGAATTTTTCGCTAGCGTCCTCATGGATGAGGGGGATTTGATAATGGTTGCGGAAGAGGTCAACGACCTGTTCGCTTTCGCCTGCGCGCATCATGCCTGTGTCGACATAGATGCAGGTGAGCTGTTTGCCGATGGCTTCGTGGAGGAGGGCAGCGGTGACGGAAGAATCTACGCCGCCCGACAGGCCGCAAATGACCTTTTGGTCGCCGACCTGGGCGCGGATTTTTGCGATGGCTTCCTCGCGGAAATTGGCCATCGTCCAATCGCCTTTGCAGCCGCAGACTTCGTGGGTGAAGTTTTTCAGCAGGTCTGCGCCATGCAGGGTATGGACGACTTCGGGGTGGAATTGCACGCCGTAGAATTTACGTTCGGTATCGCCGATGAAGGCGAAGGGCGCGCCGTCGGATTTTGCGATGACGTGGAAGCCCTCGGGGAGCGTGGAGACGTGGTCGCCGTGGGACATCCAGACCTGCTCATGTGCGCCTTTGTCCCAGACATGGCGCGTGATGGCGGAGTGGTCGGTAACATCGACGAAAGCGCGTCCGAATTCGCGGGATTGTTCCCCTTCGACTGTGCCGCCGAGCTGTTTGACCATGGTTTGCTGACCGTAGCAGATGCCGAAAACGGGCACGCCGAGATCGAATACGATTTGCGGGGCGGCGGGGGCGTCTTTATCGAGGACGCTGCAAGGGCCGCCGGAGAGGATTATGCCCTTTGGGTTATAGGCTTTTATTTTCTCATCATCGGCGTTGTTGAACGGCCAGATTTCGCAATATACGCCGCTTTCGCGGACGCGGCGGGCGATGAGCTGGGTGACTTGGGAGCCGAAATCGAGGATCAGGATATGCTCGTGAGATTTTCCAACTTCGGGGGCGATAATTTTTTCTTGTGCGTTTGTCATAGGGAGGTTTTATCAGCCATCCCTTGTGAAATCTATCATTTTTTATTACATCCTATCAGCAGACGGAGCTTCAAGCATAGCCGTAAGACCTGTCGCTACATTATCAATGCCTGCACGCACATCTTTAGGATCGCCAGGATATGCCAGACGAATGTATCTACCACCATTATGAACAGTAAGTGCGTTAAAATCATTGGCCAGAATTTCAATTATGCGCGGACCATCAATGTTGCGCGTTACGCCGTCTGAACAGAGATAAGGCTTGCCTTCCAAACTTTCAGGATATTCGATCAAGCGCGTCATACCTACACCGCCCGGCACAATGATGTTGCCGATTTTGGTTTCTGCATTGCCTAATGGCCCTTGCATGTAATCACATGCTTGTGCGTATTTATCGGCGATTTTGCCCATATGCGCCAAAGACAGATTATCCTTTTCAGGGGAAAATGCTTTGGCCATGTTTTGCATGTGAGCGGGGGAATATCCAACGCCCGGACCGAAAAGCGTGACTGCGTCTCTAAACTTGCCCGCGAGTTTAGGGTGAAGAACAACAATTGTTGTTCCCAGGCTGGCTGTTCCATAGGCTTTTGAAAGGCTGAAGGCGGCCGCCCAAGGCGTTTCTGATTCCGTGCTGAGAACGCTGTTATAGCCGCTGTTGAGGTGCGCCCCTCTGAAGTTGCCCTGTTCACAGGCCATGAAATACGGATTGTCGATGACCAAGGCAGATGGCGGAAGATTCTGGCTTCGCGCATATTTATTAACGGCTTCCATAAAGCCTATAATTTGATCGTTTTCTTCGGTTTGGATCATTGAAGATGTCGGGTTATGCGGGAAGTTTTGGTAAAGGGATGAAACAGCGCCGCCCCGTGCATGATACCATTGTCTGGGTGTGGCGTTGCGTGTCATTGTATTTACAAAGTTACCTTCCTCAACTTTGTGTGTGATCACACCCATGCCTGCAAATTCTGCATGCGCGCCAGTCATGGGCCATGCCGTATCGGGTTGATCTTGGTATGGCTGCATTCCCATCGATTTAAAGGGGGCGGCGACAATGTGATCTATCATGCCAAGCGCGAAACGACCATTTGTTTGAAGAACGAATGTATTGTTCTTATCTGCAGGTATTCCGAAAAAACGGGTAACCCATTCCGCTGCGGCAACGCGCGTTTCCACCGGGCCGCCTTTGTCTGTGTTATATTGGGGGCTGGCTGTGTCTGAGAATGTAAAGAGCTTGCCGAGTTCGCCTTCAGGAGAATAGGTTTCTGCGCCTTGGCTCAATTTTTTAAGTGACGGGCCATTGCCCGCTCTTTCGGCTTCAATGGCTTTTCCAAGCTCAATTGCACCTTGGACGGGACTTGCGTCGGGATTAATTTCTATCCATTTGAAACCCATAAGCTTCTCTCCTACTCAGTAAATTTTATGTAATTTCAAAAAATCTTAAAGATTATGTATTCCTGTGGCAAGAAAAAATATTGACACAAATAGGTGCGTATAGTTTGATCTGCATATGCGGAATTTGATGGATACAGCTTGCACCGCATTATCAAAGCTAAAGCGACCGTAGTAAGTGTTTTCATGAATGTGGAAAATGCGTGCCTGCGGTTATAACTGCAATAAAAGGGCACTAACACTATGAACAAACCAACAATTTCATTTGAATTTTTTCCTCCGAAAAACGACGATTTGGCCGAGAAGCTTTGGCCTGTTGCGAGCGAGCTTTCGGCGCTTGATCCGACATATATGACGGTGACGTACGGCGCGGGCGGATCGACGCGTGACGGCACAGTTGAGGCGCTTAAGAAGATGATGAGCCTTCATGACGTGCCGATGGCGGCGCATTTGACGTTTATCAATTCACGCAAAGACGAATTGAAAGCCTATACGGACCGGCTTTGGGATATGGGCGTGCGCCACATTATTGCGCTGCGCGGGGATATGCCTGCGGATGCAGATGTGAATTGGCCTTTGGACAGTGACGAGAATTATTTTCAGTATACTTCGGATTTCGTGGAAGGCCTTAAGGGCTGGCATGATTTTGAAATTTCGGTGGGATGTTATCCCGAGAAGCATCCCGATGCGAAAAGTCTGGCGGATGATGTTGCGGCGCTGAAGTTAAAATGTGATGCAGGAAGCACCCGCGCCATTACACAGTTTTTCTTTGATAATGATTTGTTTTATGCCTTCCGCGAGACATGCGAGAAGGCGGGAATTGAGACACCGATCGTGCCGGGATTACTGCCGATTTATGATTTCAAATCCATGTGCGGGTTTGCGAAAAGATGCCAAGCCAGCGTACCGGATTGGTTGATGGGCAAGTTTGAAGACGTGTCTGATGAGGACGCGTTTAAGATTGCGACAGATTTGCTGGTCGGGCAGTCGCTTGATCTGACCGATAACGGCGTGGAGCATATTCACTATTACACCATGAACAAAGCGCCGATCAGCGTGGCGGCGGCGCAGGCCTTAGGATATAAGGCGAAAGCGGCATAATAATCATCATTGCAAAGCGTTCACGGGCTGTTTATGGTCTTTGAACAGAATTTAACCACCACCATTCATAAGGAGTTTAACAATGGTATTGGCAACAAATCTAGGGTTTCCACGTATCGGACCGATGCGCGAGTTGAAGAAGGCTGTTGAGGCCTATTGGAAGGGTAATAGCAGCAAGGAAGAATTGCTGAGCGTGGGTAAAGAGCTTCGCGCGCAAAACTGGAAGCGTCAAAAGGACGCCGGTTTGAATCACATTCCATCGAATGATTTCGCGTATTACGACCAGATTCTGGATTTGACAACAACGCTTGGGCTTATCCCGTCGCGGTATAAACATTCAGGCGGCAAAATTGATCTGGATACATATTTTGCGATGGCCCGCGGCCGTCAGCAAGGCGATGTGGATGTGACAGCCATGGAAATGACCAAGTGGTATGACACAAACTATCACTATATCGTGCCTGAATTCGAAAAAGGCATGGTGCCTAAATTGTCGTCACAAAAGATTTTTGATGAATATGACGAAGCGAAAAAGCAGGGTATCAATACGCGCCCTGTAATTGTTGGCCCCGCGACATATACATTCCTTGGGAAGCCGCAATATGACGGGTTTGACCATGTGGAATTCGTGAAGTCTTTGCTTCCTGTTTATAACGAAATTCTGGCAGGTCTTGCCAAGCGCGGCGCGAAATGGGTGCAGATTGACGAGCCTGTATTCTCGCTTGATCTTTGTTCTATCGGCCAAGGCACGATCAAGGCCGCTTATGAGGGTTTGAATGCGCCTGAAGGGCTTAAGGTTCTTGTGGCGACATATTTCGAAAGCTTGAAAGACAATGCGGAATTGGCGTTCTCGCTTCCTGTTGACGGGATCCATATTGATCTTTGCCGTGGATCGGGCCGTGCGAACACGACATCGAATGATGCGAATAAAGACATTGAGCAGGCGCTGTCGCTTATCGGCGATACGAAAGTGCTGTCTTTGGGCGTGGTTGACGGGCGCAACATCTGGAAAAATGATTTGTGCGATTCCCTTGCGAAGGTTGAAAAAGCGATTAAAGCCATTGGCACAGAGCGCGTATTTGTTGCGGGAAGCTGTTCGCTTCTGCATACGCCTTTTGATCTGGAATCCGAGACAGAGCTTGATGACGAGCTTAAGGGCTGGATGGCCTATGCGACGCAGAAGCTGGACGAGATTGCCGTGATTGCCGAAGGGGCGAATAATGGCCGCGAGACGATTGCTTCTGTTTTGGCGCATAGCGTGCAGACACAAGAAAGCCGCAAGAAATCTACGCGCATTCATGACCGCGCCGTGGAAGAGCGCATTCATAACATCACCGATGATATGAAAGAGCGTAAATCCGCATTTGCCAAGCGCCAGAAGGTGCAGCATGCGGCGATGAATATTCCGCTTTATCCGACAACGACGATCGGGTCTTTCCCGCAGACGCCGGATATTCGCAAAGCGCGTTCGGACTTTAAAGCCGGACGGATTGACCAAGCGGCCTATACCGAAGCGATGAAGAAAGAAATTCGTGACGTTGTCGAGTTTCAGCATGAGTCCGATATTGATGTGCTTGTGCACGGCGAACCGGAGCGCAACGACATGGTTGAGTATTTCGGCGAGCAGCTGAGCGGCTTTGCGTTCTCGAAATATGGCTGGGTGCAATCTTATGGTTCACGCTGCGTTAAACCGCCGATTATTTTCGGTGATGTATCCCGCCCGACGGCCATGACGGTGGAGTGGAGCAAATACGCGCAAGAGCAGACAAGTAAGATTATGAAAGGCATGCTGACAGGCCCGATCACGATTTTGCAGTGGTCTTTTGTGCGGGATGACCAGCCGCGTAATGACACGGCGCGTCAGATTGCTTTGGCGATCCGTGACGAGGTTGAGGATCTGGAAGAAGCGGGCATCAAGATGATTCAGATTGATGAAGCGGCGTTCCGTGAAGGTTTGCCTTTGCGTAAAAGCGATTGGCAGGAATATCTGGACAATGCGGTGGAGAATTTCCGCCTGAGTTCATGCTGCGTTGAGGACGAAACACAGATCCATACGCATATGTGTTATTCGGAGTTCAATGATGTGATCGACAGCATCGGAGCAATGGACGCGGATGTGATCTCGATTGAGTGTTCACGCTCGCAGATGGAGCTTTTGGAAGCTTTTGTTGAGTATAAATACCCGAACGAGATCGGGCCGGGGGTTTATGATATTCACTCACCGCGCGTTCCGACAACGCAAGAAATGGTTGATCTGCTTGATAAAGCCAAGGTGAACCTTGATGAGCGTCAGATTTGGGTGAACCCTGATTGCGGTTTGAAAACCCGCAGGTGGCCGGAAGTGAAAGAGGCGCTTAAAGGCATGGTGGAAGCGGCGAAGATTATGCGCGCGAAATCAAACGCACAAAGCAAAGTGGCGTAAACACTTTTAAAGCCCGCGAGATACGAGAAAGCCCGCGGAGATATGCGGGCTTTTTTAATGGAATTCGCTGTAATCGCGCGGGGCGTGGGCAATAAAGAAGGTAGGTATTTTTTGGGGCGGTGTTTTTTCCAGATATGCTTTTGCGTCCTCCAGACTTTCGGATTCGAGGAACAGGCCTCTTAAGCCGTCTTTGCGGCGGGCAATCAATAGATCGTTAAAAACGCGGCTGCGCTCTTCATGAGTTTGCGCGGGAAAGACTTCCGGCTGTTGCTGCCAGTTTTCTTCGCCCTCAGGGGCGACCGCAATTCTGAATTCGTAATATGCGGTCATTTTTTTGTTTACGAAGCGAGGTGAGGAGGAACGACATGAAAGCTCAAAACTTCAGGGGAGCTATGCGAAGCCTTAAGCACGTCCACTGCATCGTCTTCGTTTTGTGCTTTAACAAGGCCTCCATTCTCTCCCTTATATTTCCGCTCCGTGAGGGCAATATATTCATTCCAGATGGCTTTCTTCGTTGGGTCATTTTTAACGATCTGTTCTAAAGCGTCACGAACCTCGTAGGTTTGGCATCTCAACGCCTCTAAAGCTTCATCGAGTTCGGGAGATATTTCCACCTCTTGCGCGTCCCATAGAACACCAAGCTCATCATCATATTCTGTGGCTTCATCGATATCTAGCTCGTCATGATCCTCTGCACACACGGCATACCATTGTTTATTAAGGGCAGAAGCTTGTGGTTCTTCTTGTATATCTGACATATTACGTCCTCCAATTATGAGAGGTGTTTTATCCCACAAATAAAGTTATGTCAATTTTTTGGTGAGGATGGCGGTGAAGAAGCCGTCTGTGCCGTGGCGATGCGGAGTGAGACGCATAAAAGGTCTGCCCAATTTGTCCTCTGACATCGTTGCTGCGTCACTCGCATACGCTTTGGTATGCTCCGCTCCTTGCGTCTTGTCAGATAACAAATTTGTTTGACCTGGTTTCCAAATATCTGAAACAGGCAAAACAGTAAAATCGGGGTTGTCTTTGAGGAAGCGTTCGATTTGGTGCTCGTTTTCCTCCGCCAGAAGTGAACATGTGGCATAGACGAAGCGGCCGCCGTCTTTTACGAGGGTTGCGGCTTTGTCGATGATCTCGGTTTGGATGGCCATGAGCTCTTCTAATGAAGGGCCGAACACGCGCCAGCGCATATCGGGGTTGCGACGCCATGTGCCTGTTCCCGTGCAGGGAACATCGGTCAGGACGATATCGAATTTGCCTTTTTGGCGCTTCAGCCATTTGCGGTTTTTTTCGTCTTCAAGGCTGCGGACTTCGATGATGTCGGCAATGCCGGCCTTTTTGTAACGGTCACGGCCTTTTTCAAGGCGGCGGGTGTCGTTATCCATGGCGACGATGCGGCCTTTGCGCTGCATAGCTGCGCCCAAAGCCAGTGTTTTGCCCCCTGCTCCCGCGCAAAAATCAAGGACTTGCATGCCCGGCTTGGCGGCGCAGAGATATGAGATCAACTGGCTGCCTTCGTCTTGGATGGAAACGCGGCCTTTCAGCAGGGCTTTGGTTTTGGCGAGGTATGATTTTGATTGGCAGCGCAAACCCCAAGGCGAGAGGGTTGTTTCTTCCGTTTCGACACCGTCGGCTTTGAGCGAGGCTTTTGCCTCGTCGCGGGAGCTGGTGAAGGTGTTTACACGCAAATCCAGCGTGGCAGGGAAGAGCAGCGCGGTCATTTCTTCTTCAAAAGCATCGCCGAAATAGGATTTTAGTTTGTCTTCATAAAGCGGCGGGCATTCGACGCGCACTTCCACAGGCATATCAGGATGGCTTAGCGTGCGGCCTTTCATATGCTCGAAGCGTTTCAGCTCTTGTTCTTCGAGGACTGGCGGTGAATAATTCGAGCCATCGAACAGTTCTTTTATGCGGCCTGTATCCACACCGTCACCGCCGTTTTCGCCCAAAGCGAGCCATGCGATCACGTGATAGCGGGCCGTGTCTTCGGCGCCGATTTTGGCGAGCCACCAGCCGAGACGGGCACGGGCGCGCATCATGTTATAGGCGCGCTCTGCGATTTCGTTGCGATCTTTAGCGCCGATATAGCGGCGATGGCGCATATAGTCACCCACGACGGAATCCATCGGCACGCGCTCATTGGCGGCGATGTTATCGAGGACTTCTATGGTCGCTTGTATACGGCTTGCTGGTTTCATCTCGTCATTTCCATTTGGCTTTTCACAGCGTTATTCATTGCCCACGTATTTCTATACGCTTCGCGCCTCATGCCTTGTGAAAAACCAAAGCGAAACGCCGATAGCGCCGCCCCTTGTAACATAAAGCGGGGAAAGGTCACGGGGTTTTTTAATTAAAAATTAATTATGAGAATATACTCTAAGTAACAGGAGATTATTATGAGTCCAGAGCTTAAAAATGCGTTAGAGAATGCCTCAGCTACTTATAATAGTAGACTTTTGATACCGGGTTTAGCTGGAAAGCTTGATGAACCGCGGCACATAATAAGACTCACATTCGAATTTTGTGACGAAAACCAAGAGGATATGGAAGGATTTCGCGACGAGCTTGCCCAAATTTTAGACAAATCCGGGTTTGTAGTAGACAGTTCAAATTTTAATGAAAATAGAATATCTTTTTTATCGGATGATCATAATCCTTCCTCTATTGGCGACATCATTGAAAACATAGAAACCCTTACAGGCTCTGTGTTTGAGAGAAATGACGAGGGGCAATATTTGCGTGGACCTTCTCCCCCTCCCGCATGCCCCGTTGCTTTTGTTGAAAATGAGCATGACCTGCCGGGCCCGCCTGCATCTCCTCCGAAATTTTTTGGATAGAGCTTAACTCTCTGTGCGGTAATTCGGCGCTTCGCGTGTGATGGTCACATCGTGGACGTGGGATTCTTTATAGCCTGCGCCGCTCATGCGGACGAACTCGGCTTTATCCTTCATGTCTTGGATGTTGACGCTGCCTGTGTAACCCATGGCTGCGCGAAGACCGCCGACCATTTGGTGGATGACTGTGCCGACAGGGCCTTTATAAGGCACGCGGCCTTCGATGCCTTCGGGGACGAGTTTGTTGGATTGGGTTACGCCGCCTTGGAAATAGCGGTCAGCCGACCCCTTAACCATTGCGCCCACGGACCCCATGCCGCGATAAGATTTATATGAACGGCCTTGGTAGAGGATGACCTCTCCGGGGGCTTCGTCTGTTCCGGCGAATACGCCGCCCATCATGGCGGCATCTGCGCCGCCGGCGATGGCTTTGGCGAAGTCGCCTGAGTATTTAATGCCGCCATCGGCGATCACGGGGACTTTCTTTTTCGAGGCCGCCGCGACGGTGTCCATGATCGCGGTGAGCTGCGGCACGCCGACGCCTGCGACGACGCGGGTGGTGCAGATAGAACCCGGCCCGATGCCGACTTTGATAGCATCTGCGCCGGCTTTGATGAGCGCAAGGGCGGCGTCACCTGTGGCGACATTGCCGGCCATGATTTGCAGGTCAGGGTTTTCTTTACGGATTTGCGCGACCGTATCGAGGACGGCGCGGGAATGGCCATGCGCGGTATCGACAACGACAAGATCGAGGCCAGCAGCAGCAAGAGCGGCGGCGCGCTGAACGCCGTTCACATCGCCCGTACCGACAGCGGCGCCGCAGCGCAGACGGTCATGGCTGTCCTTTGTGGCGTGAGGGAAGGCCACGGATTTTTCGATGTCTTTTACGGTGACGAGGCCGATACATTTTTCAGCGTCATCGACGATGAGAAGTTTTTCAATGCGGTGTTTGTGGAGGAGCTTTTTGGCTTCTTCCTTGGTGACCGTGTTATAGGCTTTGACCAAATTATCGGCGGTCATCAGCTCGCGCACAGGTTGGTCGGGGTTATCGGCAAAGCGGACATCACGATTGGTGAGAATGCCGACGAGGCGGCCTGATTTTTCGGTCACCGGGATGCCGGAAATATTGTTCATATCCATCAGCGCAAGTGCATCGGAGAGCGTGGCATCTGGCGTGATGGTGATGGGGTCAACGACCATGCCGCTTTCGAAGCGTTTTACGCGGCGGACTTCATTGGCCTGTAATTCGATATCCAAGTTGCGGTGGAGAATGCCGAGGCCGCCATTTTGCGCCATGGCGATTGCCATTTGGTGTTCGGTGACCGTGTCCATTGCAGCGGAGAGAATGGGCAGATGCAGACGAATTTGCTGCGTGAGCCGGGTTGAGGTATCGACCTCATTGGGTTGGACTTCGGACGCGCCCGGAACGAGCAGGACGTCATCGAAGGTCAGGGCTTCACGGATTTTTGTGGGGTCTTTGATTTTGGCCATGTTGCAAATGCCTGTATTTAAACGGTTAATTTGCAAGAGAGTTATAGCGGAAAATGAGAAGATGTAAAGAAAAGTTTTTTGTTACCTTTGAACTTGCATAAAAGATTCTTTTATTTTATTATGTAAAAAAAATTATGGAGTTTTTTCATGGACGTACCTAAACATTCAGGAACATTGGTTTCAATTCGCGATATCCCCAATATACATGCAGAAGAGCGCGAATATTTAAAACGCTTAGCGCGGGGTCTCAACAATACGACAACCGTGGTGAGATTTGACAATGCCGTTCATGCACAAGGAAGCGAAGATCCAGAAGACAAATATCGGTATGCTGTTTTAGCGCCGAGCGAGCTTCTTAAGATTGCACAGCGAGGATTGCTGTCTGACGGTGCAAATAGACGCGTTACGGTCGGCGTTGACCGCCTGAAACAAGGGCTTATTGCGTTTGATTGTCAGCCTCTGGCGTGTGACCCCTGAACCCTTGCGCGATGAGGTAGGTTTCGGAGGATTCCTTGCGGCTGGCTGGGGGTTTGATGTGTTTGATGGTTTTGAAGCTTTTCTTCAGTTCCGCCACCAACGTGTTTTGCGCGCCGCCCTGACGGACCTTGGCGATAAAGAGGCCGTCTGGCTTTAGAACCTCAATTGCGAAGTAATAAGCGGCTTCAACAACGACCATAATTTTGAGGTGATCGGTTTGTTTATGCCCCGTGGTATTGGGGGCCATATCGGATATCACCGCGTCGGCGAGGCCAGTTTCATCATATTTTTTGATCATGTTTTTGAGAATATCGGGGGCATCATCAGCCATAAAATCCATTTGGATGAAATCCATATTCGGCATTTCATCGACTTCGAGCAGATCAATCGCGACAACGCGCGCGCCTTTTGCGGTGGCGATTTGGCACCAACCGCCCGGCGCGGCGCCGAGATCAACGATGGTTTGGCCTTCACGCAAAAAATCCAGTTTTTCATTTATTTCCAGTAGTTTATAGGCTGCGCGCCCGCGAAGGCCGTCTTTTTCGGCTTTCGTGACGTAAGGGTCGTTTAATTGGCGTTTTAACCAGCGCGTAGAGCCTGATTTGCGCCCTTTTGCGGTTTTGACTTTTTCTTTGGCTTTATTTCTACTCATAGAAGCATCACTAACATAGAAACGACGCTGGCGGCGAAGAAAATCGTAATCGAGGCGGCCATGAGTATAACGTTGCGGGCATTTGGGGAATACAGGCATAGCGCGAGATAGAGGCCATAAAAGAGGCTATAGACCACAATGCCGCGATAAAACACATGGCTTTGCATCAGCGGCAGCATCCCTGTGACAAAGCCTGTGGAGGTCATCAGCTCGACTTCCATGCGCATCATAAAGGCACAGGCGGCGAAAAACCCTGCGGCAAAGATGCGCTGGTTTTTGCTGACAACCACCATCATCAGGGGAAGCCAGATAAAATCAATCCATTGTAGAATAAAATGCATGGCCTATATTGTAACCTGATGTTAGTTTTAAGCGAATGTTTATAAGCATGTATCATAGTATTGAACCTTATCTGAAGTCATTCGCCAAGAGTTGCTTGCTGCTTGTGCTTTTTTTGAGCATTTCTTTTGTAAGTGCCGGAGCAAAAGCGCAACAAAAATCCCCGCCGATTATCCGCGACAGCGAGATTGAAAGCACTTTCAGAGAGTGGATGAACCCGCTTTTGAAGGCCGCGCAGCTTGACCCGAGCAGTGTGGATCTTGTTTTGGTGCAAAGCGACCAAGTGAATGCGTTTGTTGCGGGCGGGGCGAATGTTTTCTTTTACACCGGATTGATTGAAAAAACCGATAATCCCGGAGAGGTGATCGGGGTTTTGGCGCACGAGATCGGCCATATTTCCGGCGGGCATTTGGTGGGGACGCGGGCGGCGTTTGAGCGGGCATCATATCAGAGCATTTTGGGGATGGTTTTAGGAATTGGCGCGGCGATTGCGACAGGTGACGGGCGCGCGGCGAATGCGGTGATTTCAGGGACGAGCCATATTGCAGGGCGAAACTTTCTCGCGCATAGCAGGGTGAATGAATCCTCGGCCGATCAGGCGGCGTATTCATTTATGGCCAGCGCAGGGATTAACCCAACAGGGTTGGGAACATTTTTTGAAAAGCTTAAAGGGCAGGAATATGTGCCTGCGAGCCGCCAAGTTGAATATGCGCGGACGCACCCGCTAACCGATAACCGGATTCAGGCGATTGAAGCGCTGGTGGCAAAATCGACATTAGGCGATGTCCCCTACCCGCCTGAATGGGTGGAGAAGCATGCACGGATGAAGGCAAAGTTGATCGGGTTTATTCGGCCGCATCAAATTGAGTGGGAATATGATAGCCGCGATGAATCTGTGGCGGCGCGATATGCCAGAGCAATTGCGGCGTATAGGACGAATGAAATTCCCGGCGCGATTAAACAGATTGATGCGTTGATCGCGGAAGAGCCGAATAATGCGTATTTCCATGAGTTGAAAGGCCAGATGTTGGTAGATTTCAGCCGCATAGAAGAAGGCATTCCGGCCTATCGCAAAGCGGTTGAACTGAAACCCGAAGAGGCGCTTTTGCGGATTGCCCTGGCGCATGCATTGATTGAAAGCGGGAATGACAGGGCGCGCTTAAGCGAGGCGGTTACGCATTTGAAGAAAGCGCTGCGCACCGAAAAGAGATCCTCACAAGCGCAGCGTTTACTGGCAACCGCCTATGGGCGGCTGGGGCAAGACGGCGAAGCGAAGCTACATCTGGCGGAGGAAGCGGTTTTACAGCGCAACATTCCATATGCCCGCACGCAAGCGGAAGAGGCGCTGAAGAGTTTTAAAAACGGAAGCCCGGAATGGCTGCAGGCGAAGGATTTATTGGTGCATATCGGCAATTTGGAAGAGCTGGAAACGCAAGGATAACCCTTTACATACGGCAATGTTAGAATAAAGTATAAATCAGGTAATAGAGAAAAAGGAGACTATACAGATGACAAAGACTTTTAAAACAGGACTGCTTTGTTTTAGCGCATTATCGCTTTTGGCGGTCAGCCCTGCGGCGGCAGAAGAATTTTCAGCCACGCAAAAAGAAGAGATTGGCGCGCTGGTTAAATCCTATTTGCTTGAAAATCCCGGTGTGATTTTTGAAGCCGTGTCTTTGCATGAAGCCAACATGAAAAAGGAAAGCGCGGAAAAAGCGGCGGCAATGATTGAAGATAATTACAAGACATTAAATGATCCGGCCGAGACAGTTTTCGGGAACAAAGACGGCGATATTACGATTGTTGAATTCTTTGATTATAATTGCGGATACTGCAAGCGCGCCTTGCCTGATTTGCAAAAGGTGGTCGAGGATGATCCGAATGTACGGATTGTTTTCAAAGAAATGCCGATCCTCGGGCCGACATCCAGAACCGCTGCTACATGGGCGCTGGCGGCGAAGAAGCAGGGCAAATATTTTGAATATCATACCGCATTGATGGACCATGCAGGCCCGAAAGAAGAGGGCGAGCTTGAGAAAATCGCAAGGAATATGGGGCTTGATGTTGAAAAGATGAAAGTCGATGCGAACTCACAAGAAATTAATCAGCAATTGGCGAAAGACATGGAGCTATCGCAAAAGATCGGCGTTCAGGGCACGCCTGCGTTCGTAATCGGCAAGACGTTTATTCCCGGATATGTCGGCGTAGACGGGCTTAAAGACGCAGTGGCCAAAGAGCGTGCGAAGAAGGCTGATAAAGAAGGATAGGCCTTAAACCATGATCTTCCGTATTTTCATTGGGCTGGCGGTTCTTATCGCAGGGTATTTTGGCTTTTTGGTTGTTCAAACCATGTGGGTCAAGCATTCGGCGATGAAGCTGGAGAGCGGGTATGCGTTTACGCATGAAGAGGCCGATCTTACGGTTGTGGAATTTCTGGATTATAGCTGTCCGCATTGCCAACAAATGCATCCTGTTATTACCGAGGCCTTGAGCCGCGACGGGCATGTAAATTATGCGGTGCGGCCGATGCTGTCTGTGACCGAAGACGGGATGCTGGCGTCAAAGGCTGTGTATGCGGCGGGCTTGCAGGAGCGGTTTTTGGATGCGCATTTATATATGATCGAGAATTTTGAAGAGATCAAAGGGGATATGGTGAGCGCGCTTGCGACTTATCTGGAGCTGGATTATGAGCGCTTGAAAAAGGATATTGAAAGCCAAGAGGTCATGGACGCGCTTGAAAAAAATACGGAGATCTTGCAACATTTGGGCGGGCGCTCTATACCTGCGTTTTTGATTGGCAAGGATATGTTATTGCAAGTGAGTGACCCTATTCCGAATGCCGATAACTTTGTGAACTTTTTTGCGACCGCAAGACAAAATTAGAGAAAGATTAAGCTTTTGAAATCCATTTATTTTACATTTTTAATTTTGGTCACGGCCTGCCTTAGCGCCTGCCTCGATAAACAAAACGTGTCTGTGAGCAATGCGTATGCATTTGCGACCTCACCCGTTCAGCGCCACGGGGCGGCGTTTTTGAGCATCGAGAATGCGACGCCAAATGAGGTGGAGATTGTGTCCGCACGCAGTGATATTGCGGGGCGGGTAGAGATGCATAGCAATGATATGGAAGGCGATATGATGATGATGCGCGAGTTGGAAAGCATTACAATCGCGCCGAAAACCACGCATATATTAGATCCATCAGGGGATCATATTATGTTGATGGACCTTCCCGAACCGCTTCGAATAGGGGATGATTTTGATTTAACCCTCAGCACAAAGGCAAACGGAGATTTAACCGTACGTGTGCATATCGTGGCGCCGGGGGATATTCCTTCGCCGAACAAGGATCATTAGGAGATAGCTGATTTTGCGCATTCTTATTCTTAACGGGCCGAATTTAAACATGCTGGGGAGCCGCGAGCCGGAGATTTACGGCGATCAGACGCTGGATGACATTAAAGGCATGTGCCTTGAGAAAGCGGGAGCGCTTGGGCAAGCAATCGATTTTCGCCAGAGCAACCATGAAGGTGAGCTTGTGGGCTGGATTCAAGAGGCGAAGGGCGCGTTTGAGGGCGTTATTATCAATGCAGCAGCGTATACGCATACATCCGTGGCGATCCATGACGCGCTGAAGCTTTTAGATGTCCCCATTATTGAGGTGCATTTATCCGACCCCAAAACGCGGGAGAAATTCCGCCATATCTCTTATATAGAGCCGATCGCGACGGAAGTGATTGCGGGACAGGGTGCAAAGGGGTATCTTCAAGCTCTTGAAAAGCTGCACGAAGTTCTTTAAGCAGGACTATCTAATACTAACAGAGCTGAAATTTATGAAAATTGATTCCAAAGCAATTAAAGAGTTGGCGGGTTTGCTTGAAGAAACCGGCCTTACAGAAATCGAAGTCGCGGACGGTGACCAAGCCATTCGCGTGAGCAAAGGCGGCGGCGTTGTTACAGCCAGCGCGCCTGCATATTCGATGGCCTCTGACCCCACGATCCCTCAGCAAGCCAGCACGAGCACAGATAATATCGCACATAGCCATCCGGGCGCGGTGACATCGCCGATGGTCGGCACGGCCTATATGTCTCCTGAACCCGGCGCAGCGCCGTTTGCGAAAAAGGGTGATACGGTCAATGCGGGTGATACGCTGATGATTATCGAAGCGATGAAAGTGATGAACCCGATCAAGGCGGAAAAAGGCGGAACGGTTACGCAAGTTTTGGTTGAAGACGGCGAGCCTGTTGAGTTTGGCGATGTTTTGATGGTGATCGAGTAGACAAGACCCCATGTTTAAAAAAGTTCTCATAGCCAATCGCGGCGAAATTGCCCTTCGGATTATCCGTGCCTGTAAGGAAATGGGTATTCAGACTGTGGCGGTTCACTCCACGGCGGATGCCACTTCGATGGCGGTGCGTTTGGCGCATGAATCGGTGTGTATCGGTCCGCCGCAAGCCAAAGATTCTTATCTTAATATCCCTGCAATCCTCAGCGCGGCGTCTTTGACGGGCGCGGATGCTATTCACCCCGGATATGGGTTTCTTTCCGAAAACGCACAATTTGCGCGGATGGTGGAAGAGCATGGTTTTGCGTTTATCGGCCCGACCCCTGAGCATATCGAGATGATGGGCGACAAGGTGATGGCGAAGAAAACCGTGCAAGCCTTGGGTCTGCCGGTTGTTCCGGGATCTGCGGGCGGGGTGGACACTGCCGAAGAAGGTTTAAAGATTGCCTCTGAAATGGGCTTGCCTGTGATTATCAAAGCGGCGTCAGGCGGCGGCGGTAAAGGGATGCAGGTTGTTGAAGATATCAAGGATTTTGCCGAGCTTTTTAACCGTGCGCGCAGCGAGGCGAAGGCCAATTTCGGCGATGATACGGTGTATATCGAGAAGTTCCTGAAAGACCCGAAACATATTGAAATTCAGGTTTTCGGCGATACGCATGGAAACGCCATCCATTTGGGCGAGCGCGATTGCAGCGTGCAGCGCCGTCATCAGAAATTGGTGGAAGAAGCGCCCTCCCCTGTGATTACCGAAGAGCTTCGTGATCGCATAGGGTCTTTGGCGGCCAAAACGGTGCGCGAGATGGGGTATCGCGGCGCGGGGACGATCGAGTTTTTGTATGAGGACGGCGAATTTTATTTCATGGAAATGAATACCCGCATTCAAGTTGAGCATCCGGTGACCGAGATGATTACGGGGATTGATTTGATCGCCGAGCAGATCCGCGTTGCGGCGGGCGAGGAATTGACCGTGACGAAAGACCGCGTGCGGCTTCGCGGGCATGCGATCGAGATTCGCATCAATGCGGAAGATCCTGATACATTTGCGCCCTCACCGGGGAAAATTACGCAGTTTCATGCGCCGGGCGGTTTAGGCGTGCGTTTTGATAGCGCGATTTATGCGGGATATTCTATCCCGCCATATTATGATTCCATGATCGGGAAGTTGATTATTCACGGACGCAACCGCGAGGAATGTATTCGCCGTTTGCGCCGCGCGATACGCGAGACGATTATATCGGGCGTGAAAACAACGCTGCCCTTGCATGAATGGATATTGGAGCAGGACGCGTTTTTGAGCGGTGAATATTCGATCAAGTGGCTTGAAGGTGCGCTGGCGGAAAAGGCGAAGACGAAGTCTTAAGCGGCTACCGGCTCTTCATAGCCAGTTTCGTGCATTTTTTGAGCGACATCGAGCATACGCGGTGCAAAGCCCCAAGCCGTATCGTGCCAAACATTAATCTCTATCATGGTGCTATGCGGACCGTGGTTTATATTCGTCCTTTGCGTGTCTAAAGCAGCAGAATACGGCGTTCTTTTTACTCTTGCTGCGGAGACCTCGCGCGAAAAAGATTCTAAAACATTTTCCTGGGGCATAGTCGCCATATACTCTTTAAACAGCATATTGATATCGTCGGGTGTTATCTCGCGAGGGGTTTACCCGCCACCGTTCGCCGTAGCGCTCATGGAAAAGTTGGTCGAGAAGTCGGGCTTTTGAGTATCTCTATTATGGCCGCGCGGCCAATAGTGCCGGAGCCATTAATAGCGATATTCGCCGGTCTTTGAGGTGTTGTTGCGCTTACGCCCATGCTTTTTTATCCTTTGATTTACCGTTTTGGTAGCACATTGATTATGGAATTTCAATATTTATATGTAAAAATTATAGGGACAAAAATTCGCCAAGATTTGTTTTTTGCGGCATACTGGAGATATGCAGCTTGTGCTTACTCCAGAATTGCTACTTGAAGCGTACCGTCAGGGATTATTCCCGATGGCGTATAGTGCGGGAAGCCCGTATGTGCATTGGATATGCCCTGAGGAGCGGGGGCAGCTTTCCATTGATGGGCTTCATATCCCGAAATCCTTAAAGAGAATTGTGCAAAGAAATATAAATCGAAACGAAGCGTTTCAAATAAAAATTGATAGCGCTTTTGAGCATGTGATCCAGGCGTGCGGTGAAGAAACCGAGGATCGCCCCGAGACGTGGATTAATGACCAGATCATCAAGGCGTATTGTGATTTACACGCGCGGGGGCATGCGCACAGCGTGGAGTATTGGGAAAACGGACGGCTTATGGGCGGCGTTTACGGCCTTGCCATTGGCGGGGCGTTTTTCGGCGAAAGTATGTATAGCCGAACCTCGAATGCGAGCAAGATTGCGCTTGTGCATTTGGCGGCGCGGCTGTGGCGGGGCGGGTATCAATTGCTTGATACGCAATTTGTAAATCCGCATTTAAAGCAATTCGGGGTTTATGAGCTTGGGCACGCCGCGTATAAAGCGCGGCTTGATGCGGCGTTAAAAATCGAGGCTGATTTCATGCAAAGCGGGATTTCGGAGCGCGCTTTAATTGAAGAGTACTTCGCATTCAGGGATGCGCCTTAATCACCTAGATCAGGCGCTGGCACGGCCTCTTCGGGGTCAATCTCGCCTTCACCTTCGCGGATTTCTTCTTTTTCTTCCGGCTCTACTTTTTCGCCGTCGCTCAGGCAGTCCAGAACCCATACATCGTAGATCGGGTGGTCCATCGAGGACAGGCCGGGGGAGGATGCAAACATCCAGCCGGAGAATATCCAGTTGGCTTCGTTATCTTTATCAATTTCCCAGACTTGCAGGAAAGAGGCGGCTTCCGGCTTTTCAATTTCGGGGGCTTTGCGGCAGGATTGAACTTTGATGAAGACATCGCCGAATTTTACGGTGCTGCCGACCTTTACATCGAAGGTCACTGTGCGGGCGGTGATTTTATCGAGCGAGCGAAGCTTTACGGTTGGGTAATCTTCTGTGGCGCGCGCATAAGCGGCGCCGGCGAGTAAACACCCGCCAAGTATAAGCGCGGAAAATAGCCGCATGTGATTACTTCTTTTCATCGCTCTGCATGCTGAAAATGAATTGGCCCAAGAGCTGCTCTAGGTTTTGCGGAGCTTGTGTGAATTCAATAATGTCTCCGTTTTCAAGAATTTCCTCGGCAGCGCCCGGTTGAAGCTCAAGGTATTTTCCGCCAAGCAGGCTTTCGCTGCTGATGAGGGCTGCTGTATCGGCAGGGAGTTTATATTGGTTATCGACGGCGATGTGAACGCGGGCGAGATATGTGTTCTGGTCGAGGTCGACATTGCTGACGGTGCCGATTTTTACGCCGCTGATCTGGACTTCATCACCCGCAGCCAACCCGCCGATGCCGGAGAAATGGGCGATGATTTCATAGCCGCCGGAGCCTTTGCCGACATCGGCTTTGTTATAGCTGAACAGGAAAAAAACAACGGCCACGATAATGACCAAGGCTCCCAATAATGTTTCGACTAAACTGCGCTTCATATTCTTATCCTCTTTAATATTATTTCGGGGGTGTCCATGCGGTGTAATCACCGGCGGCTTTGTCTCGTTTTCCACCTTCGAGAATATGACCGGGCGGGCGGTAGGCCTGATTTGTCCCTGTCATATTGGCTTGGTGGGGTTTTTGCCAGGGGCGGCGGAAGCTTTCTGCGCCTTCCCGGGGGTATTCGTCTGTTTGGTGGTGGAGCCAGCCATGCCATTCAGGCGGAACTTTCGAGGCCTCGGGCGCGCCTTCATACATCACCCAGCGGCGGTCATGTTTATAGCCTGCGCGAGGCTTTGCGCGGTAATATACATTGCCGTATTCATCTGCTCCGACGCGCTCTTTTCTTTTCAGCGCGGTGAAGAGGTTTATGTGTGCAGGCGACAGAACGCCTAAAAAACTTAAAAGTCCCATTTAAAAAACTCCTTAGATATGGTTTTATCAGAAAAATTTTAAATGCACAGCCCCAAAGGATGCCTAAACTATGGATTTAGCAGAAAAATTACAAAGTCTCGGATTTGAATTGCCCAGCGCGGCAGCACCAGCGGCCAATTATGTACCGTATGTGGTGAGCGGTTCGCATATTTATGTTTCGGGGCAGATCCCGTTTTTAAATGGCGAAGCGATGCATAAAGGACGTTTGGGCGCGGATTTAAGCATTGAAGACGGCGTAGCCGCAGCGCAGGCATGCGCGTTGAATATTCTGGCGCAGGCCAATGAAGCGGTGCACGGGGATTGGAGCAAGATTAAGCGTCTGGTGAAGCTGGGGGGGTTCGTGAATTCAACGCCAGATTTTACCGATCAGCCCGAAGTGATTAACGGGGCGTCCAATCTTATGGTGGATGTGATGGGTGATAAGGGCCGCCATGCAAGATTTGCGGTCAGCGCCGCGAGTTTGCCGCGCGGGGTCGCGGTCGAAATTGATGCGATTTTCGAAATTTAGCTTTTAGAGGCTTTATACATCTCTTTGGCTTTATCGGTGAGGAGTGGCTCGTAGGTAGGTTTAGAGCGTTTGCCGATATCCATGCCGATATCCTCATGGGACATGCCGTAATAAACCTTTTTGATCCCTACGCTTTCAATAAGCGCCGCGCCAATCGCGGTGGGCTGGCTTGAACAATACAGCACACAATCGGAGAAATCAGCGCGGCCTTCGCGGTCGGCGGCGTTGCGGATCGCCATGACTTCGGCGTGGGCGATGGGATCAACGCGGCCGGATTTTTTGCTCGCGCCCGTGCCCAAAACTTTGCCTTCCGCATTTGCAAGCACGGCGGCGAATGGCCCGCCTGTTTTATTGCGTACATTAGCGGCGGCCATATCCAAAGCTTTTTGCATGAGATCCTCCGGGGCGTGCGTGGTTGTGTGCTGTTCAACAACCATGGAGGAGGTATTCAGGCCCTGACGTTTCAAAATGCGCTCTACGATATTCAAGAGGCGGTCAGGCTGAACAGGTTTTTGGATGATTTGATTTACGCCCAGCGCGCTGGCTTCCATCAAAAGATCGTTGGAATCATCGGCAGTGATGAAGACGGTTTGGACTTTTATGCCTTTGGAGACGGCGTAGCGAACAAAATCAAAGCCGCCTTTAGGGGCCATGTTTACATCCACCAAGGCCAGATCAATGGCTTTATCTTCGATCACCTTAATCGCGCTTTCGCCGTCTACCGCGCCGTAGACGTTATATCCGCGGGGCTTTAAGATTCCGATAATCATGTCACGGCTGACATCGTTATCTTCGGCGACGAGAATGTTTATGAAGTCTTTTGTGCTCATATATTCATTTAAGCACAATTTTAGGGGCAGAAAAATAAAATGAATACGGATATACTTTTTTTATGAGACGAGAAAACGGCAGTGTTTTATTTATGATTTTGATTGCGGTGGCGCTTTTTGCGGCGCTGAGCTACGTTGTGGCGCAGATGATGCGCGGGGGCGATAGCGGCAATATGGTGGGGGCGGAAAAAGCGAGCCTTCTATCTGATGAGGTTATCGGTTATGGCGGGCAGTTGCGCCAATCCGTGCAGGGTTTGCGGATTTCCAATGGTTGCGGGGTTGAGGATATCAGCTTCGAGACTGCGGAGTTAACAGGATATGACCATACGCCTGCGGCCACGTCGAACTGCATGATTTTTGACCCAAGCGGTGCGGGCATGACATATATCAAGCCGAGCCCGGATGTGGGTGATGGCAGTGACTGGGTGTTCACGGGCGCGAATATTGTTGAAGATGTGGGGACGGCTTCCCCTGATCTGGTGGCGATATTGCCGAATTTGAAGCTTACGGTTTGTAATGCGATTAATGATAAATTAGGTTTGCCCGGTTTTGGCAGCGATGCGGGCGTGTCTTTCACTAAATTTCAGGATACATATGCCTCTACCGAGACGCTCGATGATGCGGGCGGATTTGTCGCAGGGTGTTTGAATTATTCCAATAGCGGGGATAATTACTTTTTCTATCAGGTTTTAATCAGCCGATAATCAGCGCGAGACGTCTTCGGTTTCTTCCGCTTCGCCGGAAGGCTCAGATGAGGCTTTGGGTTTTTTCACTTTGGCCTTTTTGAAATTGAAGGTCAGTGCATCGTCTTTGAAATCGACTTCGCATATACCGCCCTGCTCCAATTTTCCGAACAGAATTTCTTCCGCCAGCGGGCGTTTGATTTTTTCCTGAATGATGCGGCCTAAAGGCCTTGCGCCCATTGCGGGATCGTAGCCTTCTTTCGCGAGATATTTTCGCGCTGCGGGCGTGAGGGCGATTTCAACATTTTTATCGGCAAGCTGCCCTTCGAGCTGGGCGACGAATTTATCAACCACCATTTCGACCGTAGCCGGCGAAAGGTTATGGAACGGCACAATCGCATCAAGGCGGTTGCGGAATTCAGGGGCGAAGGTTTTCGTGATGGCCTCGTTATCGGCGTAGCTATCATCATCATAGCCGATTTCGCGGTTAAAGCCGACGGGGGTTTGCGCCATTTTTGCCGCGCCCGCGTTGGTTGTCATGATGAGGATGACATTGCGGAAGTCGATCGACTTGCCGTTATTATCGGTGAGCTTGCCGTAATCCATGACCTGAAGCAGGATATTGAACAGATCGGGGTGGGCTTTTTCAATCTCGTCGAGGAGCAAAACGCAGTGAGGATGCTGGTCGATTTTATCTGTCAAAAGGCCGCCTTGTTCGAAGCCGACATAACCCGGAGGCGTACCGATGAGGCGGGATACGGAGTGGCGTTCCATATATTCCGACATATCGAATCTTATCAATTCGATACCCATCGTTTTTGAAAGCTGGCGGGCGACTTCGGTTTTACCGACGCCCGTGGGGCCGGAGAAGAGATAGGAGCCGATGGGCTTTTCATCATCGCGCAGGCCGGCGCGCGCCATTTTGATAGAATCGACCAAGATGTCGATAGCGGTGTCTTGGTCATAAACCATAGTTTTGAGGTCGCGCTCGAGCGTTTGGAGGCTCTCTTTATCGTTATCGGACATTGTGGCGGCGGGGATTTTTACAATCACGGCGATCACGCCTTCGATGTCTTCGCGGGTGATAATTTTCTTACGGTCTTCGAGCGGCACGAGCATTTGCGCAGCGCCGACTTCGTCGATGATATCAATGGCCTTATCGGGGAGCTTGCGGTCGCCCATATATTTATCGGAGAGTTTGACGGCGGCATCAATGGCTTCGGGGGTGTAGGTGACGCCGTGATGTTTCTCGTAATATGGTTTTAGGCCCATGAGGATTTTGATCGCATCATCGACGGAGGGTTCATAGACGTCGATTTTCTGGAAGCGGCGGACAAGCGCGCGGTCTTTTTCGAAATGATTGCGATATTCTTTATAAGTGGTGGAGCCGATACATTTTAGCGCGCCGTTTGAGAGCGCGGGTTTAATGAGGTTGGAGGCATCCATTGCGCCGCCCGAGGTTGCGCCCGCGCCGATGATGGTGTGGATTTCGTCGATGAACAGCACTGCGCCGTCGATTTCTTCCAGCTCTTTCAGAACCATTTTAAGGCGCTCTTCGAAGTCACCGCGATAGCGGGTTCCGGCCAAGAGCGCGCCCATATCGAGGGAGTAAATTACCGCGCCGTGGAGAACTTCGGGGACTTCCTTATCGACGATTTTTTTGGCAAGGCCTTCGGCGATGGCGGTTTTACCTACGCCCGGATCACCGACATAAAGCGGATTGTTTTTGGAGCGGCGGCACAGAATTTGGATAGTGCGGTTTACTTCGGCTTCGCGCCCGATCAAAACGTCTATTTTGCCGTCTTTTGCGCGTTCGTTAAGATTGACGCAATAGGCATCGAGGGCCTCTGCAGGGGTTTTGGCTTCATTGGCGGCGCTTGCGTCCGTGCCGCGAATGTGGCGGGTTTCGTCGCTGTCTGTCGGGACTTTGGCGATGCCATGGGAGATATAATTGACCGCATCGAAGCGGGTCATGTCTTGTTCCTGAAGGAAGAAGACGGCGTGGGATTCGCGCTCGGAGAACAGGGCGACCAGAACATTTGCGCCTGTGACTTCTTCACGGCCAGAAGATTGCACGTGGATGGCGGCGCGTTGCAGCACGCGCTGGAAGGCGGTTGTGGGTTTGGATTCCTCGGCCTCGGTATTCACCAGATAGGTCAGTTCGCTTTCGATATATTGCCCAAGCTGGTCTTGGAGATCGGACAGCGAGATGCCGCAGGAGCGCAGAACCGCCATGGCGTCTTGATCTTCGATCAGCGCGTGCAGAAGATGTTCCAACGTGGCGTATTCGTGGTGATGCTCGTTGGCGACTGCCAGTGCGCGGTGGAGGGTTTGTTCGAGGTTTTTGCTAAGCATCAGTTTGACTGTTCTGTTTTGTTGAAAGTGAGCGGTTTTTTAAGCGCCTCCCCCAGTGTATCAGGTTCGCCGGCTCTTTCGAATTCAAATTCTTCTTTTCGGTTTTTTCTGGAATCTATGATGATGCCCTCTTTCACCCATTCCGTGTCTTCATTTAGAGCGTTTTTGGGCAAGGCATTGAAGGCTTTTTCGGAACACAAAATATCGAAGCGCACCGGAAACCCCAGATCAAAATGCTGTTCTTCTACATTATAAAAAAGATCTTTTACGATCCTGTATTCCTCTTCCCATTCATCTAACCACGCGTAAGACGGGTCTCTGGCTTTGTCTTCATATCTGCCTGTGAAATCAAGCGTTACGCGCTTTGATAGTTTTATTTCATCTGACAAGGGCTATTCCTTTTCCATTGTGCATTGGAGGGGTTGTTCGTTTGCTCTGGCAAAATCCATGACTTGCGCGACTTTGGTTTCGGCGATTTCGTAAGTGAACACGCCGCAAATGCCGACGCCGCGGCGATGAACATGGAGCATGATATCGGTGGCTTCGGCGCGGTTTTTCGAGAAGAATTTTTCCAGCACATGGACGACGAATTCCATCGGCGTGAAATCATCGTTCAAAAGCAGGACCTTATACATGGCCGGTTTTTGGGTTTTGGGCCGCGTTTTGAGCATGAGGCCTGATTCATCTTGCTCATGCTCTTCGTTCCCGTAATCGGGGCCGTTGGGGTATTCCGCGTCACCGTTCATGGTGGGCGACATCATAAAGTGTTCGTCACAATTAAACGTCATTTTATCCATATAATAATTTTATCACAAAAATCACGAGCGTGAAGGGGTTTTGCGGAAATAAAAACCCCGCGCTGAAGATGATCAGGCGGGGTTTTTGAATTTATTATTTTAAGCGCTTATGCCGCTTGCTTTTGCGCGGTTGTGATTGTTTTTGTCATCACTTTGTTGATTGGCTCTGAGGCTTCTGACAAAAGCTTAACGCTCATTTCCGAAAGCTTGGTTGTATTAACCATCAACTCGTTGAAAGAGTTTTGTGCAACTTTGTTTTGCGCTTCGGCGAACTCGTTCAATGTTTTTGAGCTCATCACTTCTTTGGCAAATTGCGCCTGCTTTTCAGCGGCTGTTTGTGTCAAAGCGGCAGCAGTTTTCATGAGCTCTTCAAAGCCCTTGGCGAAAATCGTACCTGACTTGATGAACGCTTCTACATTTTCACGGCTCGCATTCGCGGCTTGTTGTGAAATCTTTGTGAAGTCAAAGTTTTGGTTTTTCATGGTGGTCTCCTTTTTGATATTTTCAATGATCGGTGTCGGCTTAAGTGTAGCCTGCACCTTGGTTTTTACGCCCTGCATGCGTTTTGCGGGGGCTTTTTTTACAGCTTTTTTCGCGGCTTTGTTAGACACGGTTTTCACTGCTTTTTGTGATTTTTTCTTTACAGCTTTTTTCGCAGGTGTTTTTTCAGCGGTTTGCTTCATGGGCGCTTTTGGCTCTGTAATAGCCTTAGCGGTTTGGACGGCCGTTTCAGTTTTTTCGGATTTTGTTGTGACTGTTGCTTTTTGGGCAGCAGCTTTTGGCTTCGCAGCATTTTTAGCTTTTGAAGGCTTCTTCTTTTTGACGGCCTTTTTAGGGGCTTCTTGTTTCAGAGGCACAACATTTGCCTGATTTTCTTCAGTCATAATTCATCCTTTTAAATATCAGTTTGGAGGTCAATTTATACGCAAGGCCTTCAAACTACATTGCGGTCAAACAATAGGCAATTCGGAATAAATTTAATCCTTGTAAAGCCGTGTTGCAGTGCAGCAATACTTATAATTTAGTATGAATAGGCTTCTGAGTCAAGTATTTTTTTGCAGTGCAGCATTTTAAGTTTCGCTATATTTTCGCCATTTTACCAACGCGTTTGCTTTGATTTTGGTTCCCTTTTGTTCCAATTTTGTCCACGTCATAAATTGGACAATAAGCAGAAACCTGTATATAATATTTGAAGGATCTTATAATAATAGTGACTGGGTCCGCGTTTCAAATCTGATATTTCTTTTGGGCATTTTATGAACAGACATAGAGATAACTCTCACATATCGTTTCTGTTTTTCGCGGTTTTGGCTGCGGCTCTTTTCTTCACGTCCACATTTGCACATGCCAAAGGCAATCCGAGATATGCCTCCATTGTGATGGATGCGGATACGGGAATGATTCTTCACCAGAGCAATCCTGATAAATCCTTGCATCCGGCGTCTTTGACCAAGGTTATGACGCTGTTAATGGCGTTTGAGGCGATTGAGGGCGGAAAACTGCAGCTTAATGACCGCATCCGCATATCCAATCATGCCGCCAGTATGGTGCCGAGCAAGCTGGATCTTAAGCCCGGTTCAAGTATCAAGGTTAAAGATGCGATTTATGTTCTTGTGACGAAATCCGCGAATGATGTGGCCGTGGCGATGGCCGAGCATTTGGGCGGCACCGAAAGCGGTTTCGCGAGCTTAATGAATCGCAAGGCCATTGCAATGGGTATGAACAGAACCACGTTCAGGAACGCATCGGGGCTGCATGATAAGCGGCAAGTGACGACAGCGCGGGATATGGCCAAGATGGCGCGGTATGTGATTAACGAATATCCGGAATATTACCGTTATTTCTCGAAACAAAATTATAGCTATGACGGAAAGTCCTATCGTAACCATAACCGTCTTATGAGTACCTATAAGGGTATGGACGGTATGAAGACGGGATATGTCGCGGCGTCCGGTTTTAACCTGATTGCCTCTGCTGTGCGGAATAATCGCCGCGTGATCGGGGTGGTTTTTGGCGGGCGCACGTCCAAAACGCGGAACGCGCATATGGAAGTTTTGCTTGATAGTGCATTTTCCAAAATCGCCGATATCCGCGTAGCAAGCGCGAATGTGCCACTGCCTAGCCGCAAGCCCGAGATTGTGGCGGCGCTTGGCGCGACCATTACAGCAGAGCAGGGCGAAAGCACGCAGCAATGGTCAACGGCGAATGCCGCGCTTCAAGGCGGGTATCAGACTATGATTGGCGAGGGGGATTTTGACCCTGCGATTTCAAGACGGATTGAAACGGGCCTGATGGCGATTGCGGCGTATAAGGGCGAAAGCGCGCCCAGCCCTGCGCGTGTGCAGAATATATCTCTGACCACCGGTCAAGCGCGGGTTGCAAAAGAACCTGAAAGCGTTGCGCCTTGGTCGGTGCAGATCGGGGCGTTCACAAGCCGCGTTGCGACCGATGAAGCGATCCAGAAAACTTTGGCGGCATTGCCTACGCCTTATTCTCAAGCGCAGCCAATGATTGCGCCCTTGAAGACTGCGGATGGTTGGCTATTCCGCGGGCGGCTGACCGGCTTTACGCGCGGAGAGGCCTTAGCGGCGTGCAATTATATTGATGAATGCCTGCCTGTGGCCCCGCAAAATTGATGAGCCATACATCCAGACATGCCGAACGCGGCAATATTCTTTTTATTATTCTATTGGCTGTAGTCCTGATCGGGCTTTTAACGGCGGCGATACAATCCACTAATCGCCCTGAAGGGTCGAATATAGACGGAGAGACTTTGGTGATTCGCGCCAGCGAAGTGCAGCGCTATGCTTCGGAATTAGAGCGGGCAGTCAATTATATTATGAAAGACGGCAAGAGCGAGGGCGATATCCGCTTTGCGCATTATGACGCCAATGCAGATTATGGCGACATCACCGTGGCCGACGGGACATACGGATTTACGCATCAAGTGTTTCACCCCGAAGGGGGCGCAGCAAATTATAAAGCGCCGCCGCAAGGCGTGAATGACGGAAGCGCGTGGGAATTTTATGGCGGCACGCATATTCCGGGCATGGGAACGGCTAGCCGCGCGGAACTGGTTGCGGTTTTGCCGAATGTGACGCAGGCGTTTTGCGACAAGATCAACGAGATTAACGGGCAAAGCGCGCCTGCCGATACAGGGGCGACAGCGGCGTCAGGGACGACCAATGCGGGGTCTTGTGTGAATGTCGGGGCGCTTGGGCGGTTTGATGCGACGATCCAGTTTTATGCGACCGCCAATACGATGGACGAGACAAGCTTTACACAAGACCCGAACACCTCTGCGGCGCGCCCTGCCCCGCAAGCTTGTGTGAGCTGCACGCTTGGCGGCGGCAATCACTTCTATCACGTGTTACTTTCCAGATAATAAAGCTCAATGCCCTACGCGGTTATTCTACGCGCGTGATTTTTGGAATTGGCTTTGCGAGATCATCGACTTCGCGGGAGCGCGGAAGCGTGTAGTCAAACACGGCGATAACGCGGCCATTACGCGTATCAATGATACGAGTACTGACATCAACCTCAACGCGGCGGCGGGTGAATGTTCCTGAAAGTATAAAGTCAGGGTCTTTTTTAAGAGAGCTGGCGGCGGGTTTGAGATAGTTCGTATCCGCGGCAGTGGCGACAGTGGAAAGATCCATGCGGTAGCCGAGTTGGGAAAGACGGATACCGATTTGCTCCGGCACCATTTTGCCGTAGGTGGATTCCATATTTGGCTGGTCTGTATCAGATAAGGGCTGCGCCTGAATAACAGAATAGCGATCAACGAAAGGTTTGGCTTGCTGGATTAGATAATCTGCGGCGCTGTAATTTTGTGATGTGAAATTGATATCCTCATTGGGGAATATCCCTGAGGCAGCCGTATCAAGCAACGCCAGTGTACAGGCCGAGGTCGCCATCACGCCCGCCGCAAGCGGCAATAAAAGCAGCGCTTTAAGGGTTGTATGGGTTTTCATCGGATTCTTCTGAATGTGCGGGTTGTGCCATCGTATCTTTATCCGCATGGGCAGCTTTTATCGGGCTTTCGGGGCCTGGCGGGGATTTATATTGTTCGTGATGATATTTATAGCCTGACGGCATGAAGGTGGGGTTATAGCACCCGCCTAGGGCGAAAAGACAAGAAGATAGAAAAAGAATGCTGCGCATGTGAGACCTGCCATGAAAAATGGTATTCGTATACGTATCGTAGCAAGTCTTGGCGCGTGCGTATAGCCCCGCTTTTAGGCGATCTTTTGACGGCCTTTTTCGCTGAGCCAGATTAAATCACGCCCGGCATCGGGGCCGATTGCGATTTTCTTTTGGATGAGGTCGCCTGTTTGAACGGCTTTTTCTATGGATTTTTTGCCGTAGCGTTTTGCGAGGTCTTCAAAAAACTGCGCGGAGGCGTCGTGGCCGAAATAAATTTCGAGAGTGAGGAAGTCGGAAAGCATTTGTGTCTCCTATATGTGATGTGTATGTGGCGATGATGCGCCTGATAATCATTCTCATTTAGAAAGTTTGAAATGTCAAGTTAGGGAAGTGTAGTTATTCACAAAGCGAGGATTTATGCGGCTTCGTTCTTATTTATTTTAGCGATTGAGTTTGTGGTGGAGTGGCCTGCATATACGGGCATGACCTTAACCTCGCCGCCATAAGCCATCACGGCGGGGCTTTCGGGGATTTGATCGACGGTATAATCGCCGCCTTTGAAATAGACATCGGGCTTTAAGGTTTCGAGGAGTTTGATTGCGGTGTTGTCATCCCCCGCTTTTTCCGCGCCGAACATCACGACCATATCAATGGAGCCGAGCGCGGCGAGGACGGTGGCGCGGGATTGCTCGTCATGGACGGGGCGGTCAGGGCCTTTGAGGATGCGGATTGAGGCATCGGAGTTCAGGCCTAGCACCAGTCGGTCGCAATGATCGCGGGCATCGTTGAGATATGTGACATGACCGAAATGCAGGATATCGAAGCAGCCATTGGTGAAGCCGACCTTCAGGCCGCGGGCCTTCCAGCGTTTTATTTGTTCGGCTGCGGCGTCCCAGCTTAAAATTTCGGCGCGGCGCGTGCGATCTTGCGGCCCTTGCGCGCCTTGCTCTGCCAATGCGTTTTTGAGTTCATCAATGCGGATGGGGGCAGTGCCGACTTTTGTCACCACTATGCTGCCTGCCAGATTGGCGAGGGTGGCGGCGGCGTTCAGGTCCGCGCCTGCGGCCAGACTGGCGGCGATGGTCGCGATAACGCTATCGCCCGCGCCGGAAACATCGAAAACCTCGATATCTTTAGTGGCAAAATGGGTAGGTTTTGTGCCCTTTTTTATGACGCTCATACCATCGGCGGAGCGCGTGGCGATCACGGCTTCAATGCCGCAATCCTTGATGATTTTTTCGGCGGCGGCGATCACCTGTTCATCCGTATCAACGGGCATAGCTGTGGCTTCGGAGAGTTCTTTTTTATTGGGCGTTACGGCGAACGCGCCGCGGTAAATTCCAAAGTCTTTGCCTTTGGGGTCAACGATCACGGGGATGGACTGCGCGTTTGCGAGGGCAATAATGTCTTTTATTAAAGACGGTGTGAGCAGGCCCTTGCCGTAATCGGAGAGAATCACGACGTGCGCGGCCTTCATCGCCGTTTTTGCAGCCCTGAGAAGCGTTTCTTCGATTTCAGTGCTTAGGGGGTGTTTTTTCTCGAAATCAGCGCGCAGGAGTTGCTGGTGGCCCGCAAGATAACGGGTTTTTACGCTTGTCGGGCGCGATTTATCCTGAATAAGGCCATCGGTTTTAAACCCCAGAGTTTTCAGAACCGCGCTTAAGTCTTTTCCTTGCTGGTCATCCCCAATGACGGAGAGGATTTCGGCGTTCGCGCTCAGCCCTGCCAGATTCGCCAAAGCATTTCCTGCGCCGCCGAGCATTGATTCTTCACGGGAGATAGACAGCACGGGAACGGGGCTTTCAGGGGAGATTCGGTCGACATGCCCATAGACGAATCTATCGAGCATAATGTCGCCAATTACTAAAATTTTTGCGTTTTTAATGTTTTCCAATACGGAATTCAGAGTGTCTGCAGCCATTTTATTCACTTTTATCCTTTATCTAAGGCCTTGGTTTTAGCGGAAAATCAGGCATTTCACAAATATTTTCGTTTATTAGATCGCATTTTCAATAATGTTAAGACTTCCTCAAGGATTTTCGCGGTAGAATAAAGGCTAGGGTTATACAAATAATAAAAATACAGGGTAGTAGGTCGGTTTCGGCCGATAAGGGGATTTGAATGAGTAACAAGGGTATATTGCGTAGTTTGAAGAGTCACCTTGAGCATTCCAGGCTTGGTGATCTTCTTCTTAAAAGAGGCATTATCAATAAGGACGAGCTGTCTTCCGCGCTCGCGCTTCAAAAAGAAACACAAAAACCTCTCGGTCAGATTTTCATAGAAAGCGCTGCGATTACCCGCAGAGATCTTGGTATGATCTTGTTTAAGCAGGCTGCGCTTCGCACGACTGCGACGGGTCTTTTGTTCTTCACATCTTTTTCAAGTTTCGCGCCGAAGAAGGCGCATGCAGGACAAATTAAAGATGTTCCTGCGAAGATCCAGCTTGCGAGCATGTCTGCTGAATTTGCACGCGTGACGGCGTATCCTGCGATTTACGGCACTTCCGAGAAGCGATCCGGTGATTTGAAAGCGTTCACAAAATGGACACAGATGTTCAACCGTTTTGATCGTGAGCTTAACGAAGCCAGCTCTGTTAAAGTTATGAAAGAGTGGCAGAATGATTTACAAAAATTCAAAGGCGGATCCATCAAGAACATGGCCGCGCAAGTTAACAATCTGGTGAATAAGACACGTTATATCGTGGATCAGAAAAACTGGGGGCAGTCAGATTATTGGGCAACGCCGGTTGAGTTTTTGACACGCGGCGGAGATTGTGAAGATTTCGCGATTGCCAAATATACTGCGCTGCGCGCTTTGGGCGTTCCTGAAGAGCGTCTGCGCATTGCGATTGTTCAAGACCAAGTTAAGAATATTCCACACGCTGTTTTGGTTGTTTACACCGAAGACGGCGCGGTGATTTTGGATAATCAGATTAAAACGCTGGTCGATGCGGAAAGCGGCACACGCTATAAGCCGATTTTCTCGATTAATCGTCAGGCATGGTGGCTTCACAAAGCTCCAAGCAGAACAGTCTTGGCGAGCGCCGAGTAAATCTAGGGTACATATAATGGTTAGGGTATTATAACCGCGCTTATAAAAGAGCGCGGTTTTTCTTATTCGGCGGATGGGATACTGGGGGTGTCTACGGACAAAGGTATGGAGGCCATGAATCTTGAGAGTTTTTTGCTCCGCGCCATTGCCCTTATCGCCGTGGTTATGCCTCTGGGGATTATGGTTTCGTTCTCAAGGCCTTGAAGTTGGAAAATCGCTTCATGCAAAGTTTTTTCCGAAGCGCCGACAGCCTGGCATGGCCTATGTCTAGATGCGCCTTTGTCCAGATTTTCATCAACCAATATGCCGACGAACCAAGGGTAGCGCTCTGCGGGGTCATATTCTATGAATGCAGGCGTTGCGGTGTTTACGCCTCTTTGAATTATCTTTTCATCATAATATGTTCGCATAACGGTGTGTTTCTTTAAAAAAGAAAGACCGTATAGATTGTTTTTTCTTATGTCAATTATTCAACTTCAGCGATGCGCAGAATATTTGTTGTTCCGGATACACCGAAAGGTACGCCGGCGGTCATTACGAAGCGATCGCCTTTTGCGGCGAGGTTTTCTTCCTGCAAAATGCGACTTGCATGCGGAACAGCACCCGTGAATTCCCCTTGAATTTCAGGGGCATACACCGCGTGAACGCCATAAGCGGCGCTGAGGCGGCGGGCGACGCTCTGGTTGGGCGTGAGGCATAAGATCGGGGCGCTTGGGCGCTGGCGGGACATGCGCAGCGCGGTTGAGCCGGACATTGTGTAAGTGACGATGGCTTTGGCTTCAACGTCCTGAGAGACATAATAGGCGGCGGTGGTGATGGCATCGGACGGATCACCGAGGGTTTCGAGGTTTGAATCGTCCATGAACTGTCCATAAATATCGTCGCTTTCGGTGCGGCGGCAGATTTTATCCATCATGTCGACGGCGCGTATGGGGTGCTCTCCTGCGGCCGTTTCAGCCGAGAGCATCACGGCGTCAGCGCCGTCATAAACGGCGGTTGCGACATCGGAGGCCTCGGCGCGGGTGGGACGCGAGGAGGTGATCATGGATTCAAGCATTTGCGTGGCAACGACCACAGGCTTTCCTGCTGCGCGAACGTAACGCACAACGCGTTTTTGAACAGACGGAACATCTTCGGGCGGGATTTCCACGCCGAGATCGCCGCGCGCGAGCATCACGCCGTCGGCAAGCGCGACGATGGATTCGAGGTTTTCAAGCGCGGCGGGTTTTTCGAGTTTCACCATGAGGGCGGCTCTGCCGTCAATCAGGGCGATGGCTTCTTGAACATCGGCGGCGGTTTGAACGAAGCTTTGAGCGATCCAGTCCGCGCCGATTTCAAGCGCGGCTTCGAGGTCGGTCTTATCTTTTTCCGTTAAAGCAGGGATAGGCAGAAAGGTTTCGGGGACGTTGAAGCCTTTTTTATTTGAAAGCGTTCCCCCTGCTCTAATTTCCGCCACGAAATAGTCTTTGCCGATTTCGCGGACGCGGCAGCGTACCTTGCCGTCATCAATGAAGAACAGGCCGTCTTTTTTCAGCGCGCCGATAATTTCAGGGTGGGGCATATGGACACGGGTTTTGTCGCCGGGGGCGGGATCAGAATCAAAGCGGATCATATCGCCGCGCTCCATTTCCACTTTGCCGTCTTTGAATGTGCCGATTCGAAGTTTCGGCCCCTGAAGGTCGGCAACGATGGCGATGGGACGGCCTTTTTCACCTTCAATCTCGCGAATAATGGCGGCGGAAGCGCGGTGATCGTCATGGCTGCCGTGGCTGAAGTTCAAGCGGAAGAGATTGGCCCCCGCGTCAAAAAGCGCGGTGATTTGTTCTTTTGTTTTACTGGCGGGGCCGAGGGTGGCGAGAATCTTTGTTTGTCTTTTATTGGGGCGATTCTTGAGCGAAGAGTGTGAAGATGAAGATTGCATAGAGTTTTGCCTTTAAAATTAAGCGCTTAAAAAAGAATCATAGCATATACAGCGTTTGATGCTATAGTGAGAACATATCATAAACATCTGCGTGTTAAGTTCCCATATCTTGTTAGGGCGTTTTGTAATTTTATTACCAAAAAGGGGTTAAATGATTTTTTTCACTTTTTTTTCACGGGTATAAGCCATGGGATATCCCTGTTAATTTGTTGAAATATAATGATTTTGAAAATGATGATGCGCAGCTTGGGAATATATTCATATGGACGGATACCACGAGATATAGTAGCTTATTTCTTACCAAACGCTACAGATTGTGTTTTCGCACACTGTTCGCACCCCATAAAAAGTATCCTTCCGGGATCAATAAAAAAAAGATATAGGAGTAAGGCTCATGTTTGACGTTGCGCAAATGGAGAGGGGCAACCGCGTCCAAATCGACCGGTCCCGAGATGAAAATCTAACTGTTTTTGGAAAGGCAACGTTGACTGACCGGTATTTGATGCCGGAAGAAGATTATCAAGACCTTTTTGCGCGCCCTGCTATGTATTATGGCGATGACAGCGAGCATGCGCAGCGCCTTTATGATTATATGTCGAAATTGTGGTTTATGCCTTCGACGCCTGTTCTTTCAAACGGCGGAACAAGCCGCGGTTTGCCGATTTCGTGCTTCCTGAACGAAACCAATGACTCTCTGGAAGATATTGTATCTTTGTGGAATGAAAATGTGTGGCTGGCCTCTTTGGGCGGCGGCATTGGCTCTTACTGGGGGAATGTTCGCTCTATTGGCGAAAAAGTCGGTCGTAACGGTAAGACAAGCGGAATCGTGCCTTTCATCCGCGTGATGGATAGTTTGACCCTCGCGATTTCCCAAGGCTCGCTTCGTCGCGGAAGTGCTGCGATTTACTTGCCTATCTGGCACCCCGAAATTGAAGAATTTATTGAAATTCGCCGCCCAACAGGCGGAGACCCGAACCGTAAGGCGCTGAACCTTCACCACGGCGTTTTGGTTGATAACCGCTTTATGCAAGCGGTGGAGAATAACGAAGAATATGCGCTGAAATCTCCGAAAGATAATGCGGTGATTGATAAAGTGAATGCGCGCGATCTCTGGATTCGCCTTATTACTGCGCGCGTTGAAACGGGCGAACCGTATATCATTTATATTGACCACGTGAATGACCAAATTCCTGCGCACCACAAAATGGCGGGTTTGAACGTGAAAATGTCTAACCTATGTTCTGAGATTACTTTGCCGACCGGTAAAGACCATCTGGGCAATGACAGAACGGCTGTGTGCTGCCTATCCTCTTTGAACCTCGAGAAATATGATGAGTGGAAAGACCACCCGCAATTCATTGAAGACATTATGCGCTTTCTTGATAATGTTTTGACGGATTTCATCAATAAAGCGCCTGATTCCATGAAGCGCGCCAAATATGCCGCGATGCGCGAGCGCAGCGTTGGGTTGGGCGTGATGGGCTTCCACGGGTTCTTGCAATCCAAGATGATCCCGATGGAAAGCGTGATGGCAAAGGTTTGGAACCGCAAGATGTTCCAACATATTCGCCGTCAAGCCGATGATGCGTCTGTGAAGCTGGCGGAAGAGCGCGGCGCGTGCCCTGATGCTGCGGATTACGGGATCATGGAGCGGTTCTCCAATAAAATGGCGATTGCCCCGACGGCGTCTATCTCGATTATTTGCGGCGGCGCGTCCCCGGGCATCGAGCCGAATGCGGCGAATGCCTATACGCACAAGACCTTATCCGGTTCGTTCCCTGTGAAGAACAAGTATTTGACCGAGATTCTGGAAGAAAAAGGCCAGAATACAGAGGCGATATGGAGCTCTATATTCACCAATGAAGGATCGGTTCAGCATTTGGATTTCTTGTCGCAAGACGAAAAGGACGTGTTCAAAACGGCGTTTGAGATTGACCAAAGATGGTTGATTGAGCATGCCGGAGACCGCAGCCAGTATGTTTGCCAAGCGCAGAGCCTGAATATCTTCTTGCCTGCGAATGTGCAAAAAGCGGATCTTCATGCGGTTCACTGGGCGGCATGGAAGAAAGGCGTGAAGTCTTTGTATTACTGCCGCTCGAAATCCGTGCAGCGCGCGGAGAGCAACGCCTCATGGCAACGTGCGAAAGACGGCGCGGACGCCGAAGCCGCCGCGCAAGCCGAGGCCAACAAATATGATGAATGCCTCGCGTGTCAGTAGGCCGCTATTGATAGAATTTAAAAAAGGCCCGTTTCATAGCGGGCTTTTTTCTTGACTAAACACATATTTTTTTGACATAAATATGAAAAATTGTGTGGAGTAAGAATATTATGAGTAAATCTTTAAAAGAGCGCATTGCGGAGAAACTCACCGCAGAGGCAATAGCAAATCAAGAAAATGCTAGACGCCACGAGGTAGAAGCAGCCGCAAGAAAAGAAGCTGAAGAGCTAGCTTCTAGCCCCCCTCCGTTAACAGAAAAACAAACGCTTGCTTTGCAAAAAGCACAGGCTATTGAAGATTTTTATGATCACCATCTGAAACACATACTTCGTAGTTTACGAACTGAACTTTCTGTTCTTGGTGAAATAAAATTAGATCAACGCGACTTTGGACTGAAAACAAAAGACCCTAAAATATTTCTTAGATTGTATAAAAAACCCGAATTTTTCGGCATTGAAAGTATAAATTCCCTAGAATATGATAAGTTTTATGAAGGTTTGGTGATCAGGCCAGAATTTACAGAGGAACCAAGTTACCCTTTACATGAGAGCTATAAAATATCTATTTGTAGAGAGCAGCGTGAGAGAATTATTGAGGCTGGGTCTAGCTCTCAAAATGCAGGAACGACCTATATTTATTCTCATCGCTCTCAATTTAGTGAAAAGCAGATAATGGACAAAGCCGCGGCAAAGGATGCCATTGAAGATATAATCGCAGATTATATTATTTTTTATAGAGGTGGCCCAAATTATAAGGAGAACCGCTCTAGGGCTATAAAGAAATGGGGGTGGCGTGCGGCGGCAGGCGGTGGATTGATGCTCGCTTTTCTCTCGCAATGTACGCCCGCATTCGGACAAGAGCCGGAAGACAAGGTAATGCCTACTGAAATATCCTATGACGATACAAATTTACCCAGATTCGAATAACAAAAACCCGCTGATTAAAGCGGGTTTTTTTATTGGGTGATTTAAAGAAAGTTTAGCCGTTTGATGCGATCTGTTCTTGTATGGTAACAGGCTGACGGGGAGCGCCTCCTCCTTGAACCAATCTCAAGCCCGGACCTTCTGATGCAGGCTGATCTGAGTGAGCAGAGGCAAAAAGTTTCGCGATGCTTGAAGCATCAAGAGATGATGAAACGCTGCGGTCCATTATTTGGGCTTGTTCAGAAGAAATAACAAGCGTTGTTAAAAACTGCTGACGACGGCTAGGGTTTTCAGAGGCTTGGTCAATCGGACGAATTCTGGGGCCATTATAATATGATTCCGTGCCAAAATTACGCGCTAATTCTTCGGCCGTGTCATATGTCGCGACTTTATCATGGCCAAACGTCGCTCCGCCAAAATTCTTGGACAGGGTTGTTTTTAATTCAGCAAGCTCATCAGGCGATCCGGCCCAGACGGTGATATTTACTTTATCATTTTTATTATTCATTTTTATCGCCTCCTCGGGCAAGCCTCCTGCTCAGTGCATGGCTACATTGCGTAATTATCATAGCTGGAATTTTTCCGTCAATATGATTGTGTTGTGCAGCGCACATTAGACTGTCATTAGCGGGGGATAAGAGCTTAAGTGGCGGCCGGAGGTTGAAGTGTCTCGCCGATAGTAGGGGAATGTGCCATTTGAGTCCGTATGTCAGCGAGGGCCTTTGAAAGATGGCTCGGAATTGCATCCTGCGCAAAAGCCTCGAAGCGTTTGAACCAGCTTTTTAAGCCGTCATCAACCGTGATAATCGATCCTTGAAATTCGCGCGGCGATTTATCGCGGTCAAACGCATGAAGGGTGACATGGGCGGTCCTGATTTTGCCCTCGCGCAAGGCATCACCTTGCGGGAAGGACGGATCGGCGCGAACAAAACTCATGTGGTCGGCAAGTATAAAGCCCGCAATCGCCTGATTCGTTTTACCTGTTTTTTCCGCCAGAGAGATGGCGAGTCCAACGGCTTCGTATACGCGGTGAATATGATAGGCTTGGCGTTCATTATCACCAAAATGGTTGATCGCGCCTTCATCCATGATGCCGTAATGGCCGGGCTGGAATTTATCCAGCGCCAGTTTCGCCATCAATTCGATTTCGGCACGCAAAATATTTTGATAATTGGTTTGCCAGAATTTTATGAGATCCCGATCAGAAGGCACTTTTGTTCCTTTGCGGATATTTTCATTGCGCTCGCAGAATCTTAAATTGATCGCGATGTTCGGATCAGGCGCGGGGCGAAGATTCTCCGGCAGATGCCCGAATGTCATCTCCCAAAGGCGTTCAAAATGCGCTTTGTTGTGGATCGGGTTTTTTTCACTTGCCGGCAGGATGGCCTTTGATTTGGGGTAGTAATGATCGAGGTCCCAATCCCGCCCTGTTTCATTAAAATCTTCACCAGAAATCGGGTCTATCTTGCCGTCATAAGCCGTTTCCAGAATGGTTATGCCTTTTTCGCGGTAAGCCCCGGAGGAATCGTAGGCATCCTCCTGCACTTCCAAAAGGGCAGGGTTCTCACAAGGGGGCATAAAACGTTCACGCAGCATGTTTATATTCACTATTTTAAAGTTATGTAAATATACAGGAAAAGGGTTTTATTTTCAATATTTAAGTTTGCTCGCTATAAGGATTGGGCTTTTTGGAGATTTAAGGGTAGAGTTGGCATTATGAAAGCCGAGAAAAAATCCAAGATTATTGACACGCTGGAGAGATATGCAAAGGAGCATAACGTCCAAGTGACGGCGCCGCGTAAACACGTATTAGAGATTGTTTCTGCCAGTGAAAAAGTTTTGACAGCGTATGAGATTTTAGAGAAATTAGGCGCGCGGGTAGAAAACCCGAAGCCGCCAACGGTCTACCGGGCGCTGGAATTTTTGGTTCAACATGGGTTTATACACCGGATTGAATCGCTTAACGCTTATGTGTCCTGCGCAGAAAACCATAATCATCGCGGGTCACAGTTCATGATTTGCGATTCCTGCGGGCAGGTCGAAGAGATTCATTTGTGCCATATCCCCAAGGGGCTGGAGGATGCCTCTACAGGGAAGGGCTTTAGCCTTTCTTACTGGAATGCGGAGCTGCACGGGCTTTGTGAGAAATGTTGTTAAAGCTATCCTATAGCTCGTTTTCAAGACGACGTTCACATTCGACAGCAACAGGCCGTATTAACCCTCTATTGAGCATATCGTGGTTTCTTAAAAATTCATCTACCAGTCTTTCAGCATGTTCAGCGGATGCGGGTGTTTTATTAACGTCATAACCGTGTCCGATCGCATCTTCTATGCGATTTACAAGTTCTAGGGTTGGCCGCCCGTTAGGCAAATCCTTGGCGCAATCAATTTCAACAACTTTGTCTCCAAGTCTGGGGCGCAGAATAAGATCTTGATCCGATGTATCGGCCCCCGCTGCGGGGCCAGAAAAAGCTGTTGAAAGCGCAAAAATAGAACCTGCGATTGTTGTTTTTAAGGTCATTTATTTTCCTTGTCGTCATCTGCTTTAAGTTTTTTGACTTGTTATATTATAACATAATGCTTGTCAATCGCTCTTGGGGCGATTATAAGACGTTATAAAGTAACATAAAGGATCTTTCTTATGGATGGAAAAACCGGATTATCTTCGAAGTTTATGAAATTTGCCAGCCTGGCAAGCGCCGCCGTTATCGGATGTGTAGCGGTTCATGGCTTGTCGGGGTTTTTTGCCGCCGCCTCTATCTTGCCGTTTGATGCTTTGACATTGGCGTCTAGCACTGTGTCTGATGTCATGGTCAATGCGTTTTCCTAAAGGCCGGGCCTGCTTATGTTGACAAAAATTTTTACAGTCAGTGCCTTTGCCTTTTTCGGATGCGTTTTTGTGGATGGTGCATTCCAAGCAGCAGCTGAACTAGGATACGATGTGTTTGAACCGTTCATGTCTGAAGAGATGCTGGCGGAGCGCTCTTCTATCGGAGAAATTCCAGATGGCTGTCATTGGCACGGGCCGCAACTTCATTGCGGCGCGGACGAAGCAATGGATATTGATCTTGGCTTTAAATAAATCACAAATTTTTCTTGCAAAACACAATATATAGTGTTTATTATCTCTTATAGGCACAATATGTGTTTATATTCCTTTTTTAGCCCTTCGCTTTTTTTATTCCAAAAAGTTATCCCCGCTATTCAATACGAATTTCTGCGAATGACTCGGAATATTGGCGCAGAGCCCTACACTTACTGAATATAAGAATCGAAAAAACTGATTAACCAAATAGGAGAAGACCATGTCCGCGCAAGCCGCCAAACTCAAAGACGATGTTAACCAAAAATCCCCCCTTATGGTGGAGCGCCATGTTTATAAACCGTTTTTGTATCCGTGGTGTTATGAGGCGTGGCTCACGCAGCAACGGATTCACTGGCTTCCGGAAGAAGTGCCCTTGGCGGAAGATGTTCGTGACTGGAAAAAGAACCTGACACCATCGGAGAAAAACCTGATGACACAGATTTTCCGCTTTTTTACGCAGAGCGATATTGAAGTGAATAACTGTTACATGAAGCATTATTCCCAGGTCTTCGGGCCGGTGGAAGTGCAGATGATGCTCTCGGCGTTCTCCAATATCGAAACCGTGCATATTGCGGCGTATTCTCATCTTCTTGATACGATTGGTATGCCGGAGGTCGAGTACAGTGCCTTCCTTGAATATAAAGAAATGAAGGACAAGTTCGATTATATGCAGGATGTATCCATGGAAAACCGCCGCGATGTGGCCAAAACCATGGCGATGTTCGGCGCGTTTACCGAAGGGCTAGCGCTGTTTGCGTCATTTGCGATTCTCATGAACTTCCCGCGCTTCAATAAAATGAAGGGCATGGGGCAGATTGTGACATGGTCTGTGCGTGATGAAACGCTGCACTGTTTATCAATGATCAGATTGTTCAATGCGTTCATTGACGAGAACCAGGATATCTGGGATGACGAGTTGAAGGCCGAAATTACCGAATGCTGTAAAATTACGGTTGAACATGAAGATGCGTTTATTGATTTGTGTTTCGAGATGGGCGCGATTGAAGGTATGGAGCCGCATGACGTGAAGCAATATATCCGTTATATCGGTGACCGTCGTTTGCAACAATTGGGTCTGGACGCCGTTTATGGCGTGACCGAAAACCCGCTGCCGTGGATGGATGAAATGCTCAACGGGGCCGAGCACACCAATTTCTTTGAAAACCGTTCAACCGAATATTCAAAAGCATCGACCGAAGGGACATGGGAATCTGTGTTCAATGACGATATTTTCTCCGGCAATTACGGCAAGAAAATCGGCGGGGTCGGCATGAGCGAGGCCGCGAAGGAGGCTGCGGCGAAGGACGGTGACGGGAAAGTTGCTGCCGAGTAAAGTTTTACTGCGTACCCCCCTAATTTTTAGGGACATTTAAAGAAGTCGCCGAGTTTTCCGCTCTCTAATGGGCCTTTCGGCGGCTTTTTTTATGTTTGGCGCTTGACCGCTCTAAAAATTTTATTTCATAATTGTTCTTTAAACCTTCACAAAATGAATGAATATCATGAAAAAGATTTGCAAAAATATCACCTTTTCCGTTTTAACTCTGTTGACGATGACCGCGCCGGCATTCGCGCAGGATGCTCCCGCATTCGATAGCGGCGATACGGCATGGATGCTTGTTTCGGCGCTGCTCGTGTTGATGATGACGATCCCGGGCCTGGCGCTGTTTTACGGCGGGTTGGTTAAGAAAGATAATATTTTAGCCACGCTGATGCAGTCTTTGGCGATAGCGGCGATTGTTTCCGTCGTTTGGCCGGTGATCGGATATTCATTGGCCTTTACGGAAGGCAATATGTATATCGGCTCGCTTGATTTGCTCATGTTAAGCGGGGTTACGCCCGATTCGGAAAGCGGTACAATCCCCGAGACGGTCTTTATTATTTTTCAAATGACCTTTGCAATTATTACCACCGCCCTTCTTGTGGGCGCAGTGGCGGACCGCATTAAATTTACAACGCTTTTGGTTTTTACGCCGCTATGGGTGATTTTGGTTTATGCGCCGATCACGCACTGGGTTTGGGGGCCGGGCGGCTTCATCGGCGGGATTGGCCTTGAGGATTACGAAGGCGTTTTAGGATTTGGCGAAGCGCTTGATTTTGCGGGCGGCACGGTTGTGCATATTAACTCCGGCGTTGCGGGCTTGGTTGCGGCGATCATTATGGGACGCTCTCTGAACCCGTCCGAGGGGCCATCGAATTCATCCAACCTTGTATGGTCCGTGATTGGTGCGGGTCTGCTTTGGGTTGGCTGGTTTGGCTTTAACGCAGGTTCAGCCCTTTCTGCGGGCGCGTCTGCGGGCTATGCGATGCTGGTGACGAACGCGGCGGCGGGTACGGCCGGCGTGACGTGGATTTTGGTCGAGATGATGCATAAAGGCGGCAAGGCCTCCGTGCATGGCGCGATTTCCGGAGTTGTTGCCGGGTTGGTTGCGATTACGCCTGCGGCCGGATTTGTGGACTTCACAGGATCTCTTATCCTTGGATTTGCCAGTGGTTTGATTTGTTATTTCGCGGTGACGTATTTGAAGAAGTGGTTCAAATATGACGACGCATTGGATGTGTTCGGCCTTCACGGCATTGGCGGAATTGTCGGCGCGCTTTTGGTTGGAGTTCTCGCGAACCCTGCGATCGGCGGGGCGGCCGGTACGCTTTATGGCGGGGAAGATCAGTTGATAGCACAAGCGATATCCATCGGCGTTGTTGCCGGATATTCGGCTGTTGTGACGGCGGT
>CAYGKM010000004.1:3845-74158 GCA_964350695.1 uncultured Micavibrio sp. | reverse complement strand
CACAAGCGATATCCATCGGCGTTGTTGCCGGATATTCGGCTGTTGTGACGGCGGTATTGCTCTTGGTCTTGCGCTATACGATTGGTTTGCGGGTTCGGCCGCGTCAGGAATATGACGGGCTTGATCTGGCGCTGCATGGGCAAAATATAGATTAAGGATGAATGCTTAAACAAATTGTGAAAAGGCGGTTCTTTTGGGATCGCCTTTTTTATTAAACGTCGCTATTGGTTTTGACTTTGAAGCCTTGGGTTTTCAGACTTTGAACGATGTCTTTGACGTGATGTTTATCACGCGCTTCGATGACGACTTCCAGCTCCGCTTTTTTCAAACTCACGGATTGCATCATACGTTGGTGGATGACCTCCACCACGTTTGCGCCGCTTTCACCGATGATGCGGGCGATGTCGGAGAGCTGGCCGGGCGTGTCGTCGATTTCGAAGACGAGGCGGGTGATGCGCCCATCGCGCACCAAACCACGCAAGATGAGCGTGGAGAGAAGGCGGCTGTCGATATTGCCGCCGCAGAGCACGAGGCCGACTTTTTTGCCTTTGAATTTTTTGAGGTTCTTTTTAATGACCGCAAGGCCAGCGCCCGGCGCACCTTCGGCGACCAATTTTTCAGCAGAAAGAAGATCGAACACGGCTTCTTCGATTTCGGATTCGGTGGCGCTGTCGACCCAATCGACAAGTTTGTTAATGACTTTGACGTTTTCTTTGCCCGGCGCTTTCACGGCGATGCCTTCGGCAAGCGTTGAGCCGCCAAGGGGAATGCTGCGTTTTTCTTGCTGCGCCATGACGGCATCGAACATCTCGGCCTGCGCGCCGACCACTTCAACATTAGGGTTCATGCCTTTTACGGCAGTGGCCACGCCCGCGATCAGTCCGCCGCCGCCGATAGGCACGACGATCACATCAAGGTCAGGGACTTGTTCCATCATTTCAATGCCAAGCGTGCCCTGCCCTGCGGCAACGACGGGGTCATCATAGGGGTGAATAAAGGTGAAGTTCTTTTCTTTCGCCATATCCATGGTGAATTGCACGGATTCATCAAAGTTATTGCCGTGAAGAACGACTTTACCGCCGAAATCTTCGGTGCGTTGAATTTTGTTAAACGGTGTGCCGTTCGGCATAACGATGGTGGCGGGAATGCCCAGGCGCTGCGCGTGGTAGGCGACGCCTTGGGCGTGGTTTCCGGCGCTGCAGGCGATGACGCCGTTTTTGCGTTGTGTTTCCGACAGCGTCAGGAGTTTATTGAGCGCGCCGCGGGCCTTGAACGCGTTTGTGTGCTGAAGATTTTCCAGCTTGAGATAGAGGTTAATCCCCAGATGCAGCGACAGGCGCGGCGCCTTTACACAAGGCGTGCGCATGGTTGCGTATTCGATAGCGGCGTGCGCGGCTTTAACGTCTTTGAATGTAATGCTCATATTTATATCTCTTTCAAGCCTGCCACCATAATCCCGCGAAGCGGCGGATGCCAGAACTTTTCACGTAAAAGCCTGTATAAATTTTTAAATTTCTAGGGGATTTAAGGAAAATTTGTTATGATTGGATAACAGGTAACCAAAGGATGTCTCTTTGATTTCAAATTTACCTTTTTCAAATACCAGACCATCAGGCGATTATATTCGATCCGCCGCGTATCCTTTGAACCCCCTGTTACTTTCCACTACACCAGAGCCTTCACCACCCTCCTTTAACTCTAACGGAAGGACATTTTCACATGTCGAAAAAATCTCGCAAAACTCGCACTAACCCCAGAGACAATAACGTTGTTCACACAACATTTGAAAGCCAAGACTGGCATCCACTAGACGGAGAGATAGACGGGAGAAGAGATCAAAAATATGTGAAGAATATTAAGCCTCGATCCGAGGGTCAGGCCGAATTAATGCAGGCGATTGATGATTATTCACTGACGCTGGCGATTGGCCCTGCGGGTACGGGGAAGACCTATATCGCGATTTCAAAAGCCGTTGAAGCGCTTGAGCGCGGAGAGATCGAGCGGATTATCCTCTCGCGTCCCGCAATGGAGGCCGGAGAATCCTTGGGCTTCTTGCCCGGTGCATTAGAAGACAAGATGGCGCCTTACTTACGGCCGCTTTTTGACAGCCTTGGCGACCGTATGGGCGGCAAGAAGGTGCGGCAATATCTGGAAGACGGAACAATCGAGATTGCGCCGATCGGCTTCATGCGCGGACGGACGCTGAATAACGCGTTTGTTGTGATTGATGAAGCGCAGAACTGTACTTACGGGCAGCTCAAGATGATCCTCTCGCGGCTTGGGTGGCACTCCACCATGGTCGTGACAGGTGACCCCGAGCAATCAGACTTGCTGGAAGGGATATCCGGCTTGAAGGATATATCGCACAGGCTGGATGCCCTTCCGAATGTTGCGGTTTGCAGGCTCGGTGACAGCGATATCGTGCGGCATCCGCTTGTGGCTGAAATGCTCGGCGTGCTCTAAACTTTAAGAATGGTCGGCGCTTTGGCGCTCTATTGAAACAAGGTCATAGCCTGCATAGGTTATGGCCTTATTCAATTCATCTTCGCTTAGCGTTTGGTCAGGTTTCATGTGTACCATGACAATCCCTGTATCGAGGTCGATATCCACTTTTTCAACGCCTTCGTAATCCTCAAAGACCTTCCAGACGCTTTGAGCGCAAAAATCGCAGACCATGCCGTTGACTTTGATAGCCACGTCTTCGTGAGGGCTTCCCGCATGTGCGGCGGAAGGAATGAGGATGAGGGCGGCGAGTAAAATTCTAAACATATTCTTCTCCTTTTAAAAACGGTGAATGAAGTTAAATAATACGCCGCCATCGAGGTTGTATCCTGCCTCGAGCATATCGGCGCCTTTGAAAAACCGAACCAGCGGCGTGGGGGAAAAACTATCTTGCTTACCTGCGTCATAATCGGCTTGGATCATAAGCCATGTATGGAGGTCGCCTATATCACCAATATAAGGGGCAATGCCGACGCGGGCGGTGTGTTTGGCATATTTGTCGATATCCCCTGCGGTGAAAAACCTGTTTTCGTATGACGTGAAATAGCGGCGGTTTTCCCAATCCACCGCCAGCCCCGTGAAGGCGGCGGCTTGTGTTTGGTCAACGTCATAGGCGATACCTACGCCTGATTTTATATAGGCATTGGCTTGCGAGCCTTCGCCGTTCCAGCGTTTGATGAGATGATTAAGTTGAACGAAATCTGCGTTGGCCTCGGGCCCGCGCATGTATTCATGGCGAATGCCAATGGAGTTTTTGGGGTCGGTCGTATAGTGGATATGCAGGGAATTGCTATCGACATCATTCATTGTCATGGCTGTCCAGCCGCCCGGATATGAAACCGGCCTTGCTTGCGCCGCCGATGGAAGAGCCAGAAACACGATGATGATCAGTGCTTGTTTTAACATCACCATAAACTATATTCGTTAGACATACGCATAATGTTACAAATAAATTGCGCCCAACAGAAAGGTTTTTATCATGACAATTCTTGCAACCGAACAAGCATCCGCAACAGCAGGCCGCGAAGGCCGCGCAAAAAGCGAAGACGGAAAAATTGATATGGCGATTTCACCGCCGGGAAGTAACGGAGCGGGTACGAACCCAGAGCAGCTTTTTGCCGCAGGGTATTCGGCATGTTTCGGGCAAGCCGTGAAAGCCATGGCGCAAAAACACGATATCAAAATTGATGCCAACGCCTTGGAGATCAGCACGACCGTGCGTCTTCACAAAGGCGAAGATGGCGGATTTTTTATTGATGCGACATTGGATGCGCATATTCCCGGCGTCAGTGATGAAGAGGCGCAAACGCTGGTTGAAGCGGCGCATCAGATTTGCCCCTATTCAAAAGCCACACGCGGGAATATCGAAGTTACATTACAGGTCTCTGGCACGACAGTGAAACAGGCGGCTTAAGCCCGCACATATTTTCGTTTTTAGGATTCGAGCATGCGTCTATAATCCGCGCGCTTAAATCTGCGAAGGTTAGGTGGTCCCTTGCGTCATGCCTGAACAGTTGCTCGCCGCTTGGCGAGAGCATAAACCCGTCCAGCGTGTGACCGGAGACCTTGCCGTTTTCGAATTCATATATGGCATCATAATGCGCAGCGGCGACGCGAACGTCTCTCAGGCTTCCTGTCAGGATGGTGAAGTTTTCTGCGTTTTGCGCCCAGCTCAGATTTTCTCTGTTATCGGGGTCTGTCTGGTCTGAAATTTTCGGGATGACCAAAACGGGTTTGATCTCCAAAGCGTTTTTCGAGGCTCTGCCGACTATAAAATCCATGCCCAGGAAAGCTTCGCCGCAGCTGGCGTAGCTTTTTTGCGCCGTCATGAACAAAGCCACATTGAAGACATTTTCACGCGGCGTGAAATGCTGCCCTGTTTCGATATCGAGCAAGGGCGATAGCGGATGGGGGTTTTCGCAAGCTGTTTGCGCCGAAGCCCCTTGCCCCGCCGCAGCAAAAACGCCAGCCATCGCCCCTGTTTGGAAAAACTTTCTTCTGCTTATAATCATGGGCCGGGCGCTTCCAGTAATAACTTTGCGGTTTCTGACAGTTCGGGCGCGGCGGCGGGCGCGGCCACATGGCCCGCGTGAACCCCGCCTGCTGCGGCTGCGGAGTGCCCGGAGGCTGCATGCCCGAATTCACCCCAAGCAATAGACGGCGCGTCCAGTGTCCATTCAATATTGCTGAAGAAATCCGGTATACCCATGATCCCGTTTACAAACATGTCTACTGTGCCGTTCACGCCCGCAAGCAATGCGTTAGCGGGGGTCATGGATACGCTCGCGGCGGCGAAAGCAGGGCCAGCCGCCAGCATCATCACCGGCACCATCCAAAGTGCGTGTTTAAGCACGTGTCCGGCCACTTTTGTAAAAGTGCCCGTTAGTCCGCCAGATTTTTCATCTGCCATATCATTCTCCTAATCTTTAAACTTTCTAGAGTTTAAAAGCGGAGCTGATAGCCGAGGGTGAAATTGTAATCACGCTCAAGCTGCGGTCCGTTAAGGTTTTGATAGATCGGCGCGGCGAATTCTGCGGCGAAACTATGAGCCTTTGCGGGCGCGTAATTTACGCCGAAGCCTAGCTCAACCCGCTTTCCGCCATAATATTCGGTTTGCGCGGTTTGAACAGGGCCACCGATTTGCGGATCATTGCCGTCGATCTGGCTTTCGGTTTCGCCGGATAGACGCAACGTTGTGCCGAGATTTTCATTCCAGCTATAGCCTGTCCACAGGTTTACGGCATGTTTATCGCCGAGGCTGTATCCTTCGTCGTTATTTCCTAAACGAAACGTAGCGTTGTATTGTGCGCCCCATCCGAAATTATTCGCATGGCCTGTATAGGTTGCGCCCGGCTCGAGATCATATGTGCCGCTACCGAGTTGCATGGCATAGGGAAGGCGAACGCGCTGCGCTGCGCCCATAGGGTTCAGAATGATACCGTCTTCGGTGGTTGAACCTGTGGGGAGGCTGAGGCCTGCCTTGACGGTGATGGAATGTGCGCCGCCCTCATAGGCCTTGAACAGTCCTGCGAGCTTTGTGTCACCCAAGCCTTCGGCGTTAGTTGTGAAGCGGCCAATCTCGAGATCAGGATTGCCACCCGCGAAGGTGATGTGGTCCATTTCTTTATCAATATAATTGCCCATCGCCATCAGGGTCAGCCAATCGGTGGGGGCATACATACCGCCCAGCATATGCATATCCATGGTCATTTTGGTGGGCACGATGCGCAGACTTGCGGGGCCAACGCCCGTGACATTCGGGAAGTAGCCGGAGATATCGAGCGGCGAGAGGCCGCGCGTGCCGTCGCGGTTGCCTTCCATGTTCATCGACATGAAACGGTATGAAACCATCCATTCTCCTTGATCGTGGGTATGGTCGGCCATGATGGAGGCGGGTGTGGTGATGCCCGATTGGGTGTGATTATGCCCTGAAGAATGGTCAATATTATGGTGGTCATGTTCCCCCGCAAAGGCAGGTGTCATAAGAGCTGTACTTGCGAGCGCGCAAGCGATAAGTGTCGTTTTCATTGTGAATAGTCCTATTGTTTAAAATTAAAATCTTGAGGTTTTAAACAATGGAAGATGGCGGGCCGGTTGCGTTGAAGGTTTTGGCTTGCAGACCGTGGGGGATAATGAGGCCGCCGGAGTTTGAAAGATAATGCGCAGGCACGCCCGCGATTATAATGGTTGCAAGCGCTTTAGAGGCTTTTGAATGTGAGTTTGCGAAGCAAAATAAACAATCGGATTGCATATCCTGATGGTCGCTCGGCGTTTGATCCGCCGTCTCAAAGGGCGCTTGATCGGCGGGAACTTCAACAGTCTCGACGCTGCCATCTGCTTTACAGATTTCGATAAAGGCGGAGCCGTTCACGAAATGACAAGCGGGCGAGATTCCCATGGTGGCAAAACCAAGGATCAAAAACGCGCAGATATAATGTCTGAATTTCGTATTCATAAGAGCGTTTTACGATGCGCCTCCGCGGAGTGCAAGAGGGAAATTCCTAGAGCACCATCATAGGGATTGTCGCGAGCAAAAGCAGCGCGAGGATGACGTTGATGATGTTGCGGATTTTATCGTCGCGAAACAGCTTCGCGATGACTTTGCCGAAAACCGTCCATGTGCTGGTGGAGGCTAAACAGGCGATGCTGTTGCAGATAAAAATCACAATCACGCTTTGCGCAATGCCAAGATCAGCGGGCAGGATGCTGATGGCGGTGAGGCAGGCAACCAGCGCCTTGGGGTTGATGAACTGGAACATCGCGGCCTCAACAAAGGTGAGGGGGCGGGTGGCGGCCTTTTCTTTTTCCTTCAGGCCGAGCCGCCCTGCAGTGGCGATTTTATAGGCCAGATATACGAGGTAGGCGGAGCCGAGAATTTTGAGGATCGTCTCGATTTGCGGGAAGGCATGATACGCCGCGCCGATGCCGAAAGCGCAAAGCATAATAAGGACCGTGAAGCCGACATAAATGCCGAGGATATGGGGGATTGTGCGTTTATAGCCGAAATTCATGCCGCTGGCGGTGAGCATGACGTTGTTCGGCCCCGGCGTGATCGCGGCGATCAGCAGGAAATAAAAGAAGGGCAGCGCAGTGAGAGCGAGTTCGGGCAGCGTCATGTTTCAAAAATCTTTTTAACGACGGAGCATTTGAGACCCATCGGTCCGAAGCCAGGGACTTTAGCGTCTATGTCGTGATCACCGATCTGCTCGTGTTCCGAGAGAAGACGGATGTTTTTCACCTTGGTGCCGACTTTGATGGTGTTGTTTCCCACTTTGAGGTCTTTGGCAATGGTGACGCTGTCGCCGTCTTTGAGTTCGTTGCCGACGGAATCGCGGAAGGTTTTACCCTCGCTCTCGCCTTCGCTTGCGCTCCATTCATGCGCGCATTCGGGACATACCAGAAGATCGCGGTCTTCATACGTGTAGGCGGAGGCGCATTCGGGGCAAGGGGGGAGTGCGGCGGTCAAGGGTGAACTTTCTTATACAAACGCTTCATGGACGTTAAATTATTGACAAAACTGCGATATTATATTATTTTTACATAACTATATTTTGGTTTGGAGCAGGTTATATATAAAAATGCTTAGCACATTGAATCCCGATAATACAGCCTTTGTCCTGATAGATCAGACGAACATACACAGCAACCCCTGGATGCGGCTAAAGGGCAATGGATATGGCACGTTCAAGCATACATTCGGGCCCGCGGCAAAGAACGCAGAGCTTGTTGAAAAATTCAGGGAAAAAGGCATCCCTGTGATTATTGTTTTTCGCAAGGTCGGGGGGTTTGACACCAGAAGCCCCGAGGAAACTCTGGCGTCACCGGAGGGCGGTTTATACAGGGTCAATCCCGATGCATATAAGGATAGTTTGGTTTTTAAAACCGGACCTTCTGCATTTGTGGACCCAAGCTTAAAGCATTATCAGCGCGGCTATGGGCATGTTCAGATTAAGCGCCCCGGCGCCGCCGAATTTGAGCGTGGCGATATCACAGAATTGCTTGAGGGGCGGGAGAATATTCTGATCGGCGGGTTTGCAACCATTGCCTGCGTATCAGAATCTGTAAAGCAGGGGCTTACGCGCGGTTATAATATGCATGTCATGCAAGATGCCATCGGAAACGGTCTTGCGACGCCGCGCCCCGGTCGTTACGCGACCCGGGCAATAAAGCCGGAACCCGATCTGTACCATCAAAAAGGTTTAGATGACATGCGCGAGGTAGGCGCCAATATGACGAATTCTAAAGAGGTCTTTATGGCCTTGGATATGGCGTAAATTTACGCTTTCTTTACGGGCAGTTTAATATCGGCTTCGCGCCATCTTCGCATATTGCCTTGCACGTCGAGGCCGCCATTATCAACGAGGATATAGATGCGATCCGCGATGGTGTGCGAGAGGTCTTTGGTGAGTTCTTGCCCTTGGGCTTCAAAGGCATCGAAAACCTTGGCGATGATGACCGCGATTTTGGTGAAATGATCGGAGGCGGCGTCGAGGATCAGGGCGTCGATTTGTTCGGGTGTGAGTGTCATGGGGTGCATCTTGTCATTGCGAGTACGAAGCAAATGTATAGCATTTGTTTGTTTTTAAAAGAAGCAAACAAATCTACGATTTGCTTTGCCCGAAGCAATCTAGAAAATGGATTGCCGCGCGCATTGCATGCGCTCGCAATGACGCTCAGAATGGTGGGGGATTTACGCCGCGTCGAAGCGGGCCTTGGCGTCGGCGAACCATTGCGCGATTTCGGCGGGCGTGGCGGAGGCGTTTTTCATCATGTAATCCATGTGCGCGGCGATGTAATGCGCCTGAATTTGCTTGGTCCAGCCTTCGAAAGTTTCGTCGCTGAATTCGGCGCTACATTGGTCGCAGGAGAGTGTTTTCATGGTGGGCTTTCTTTAGGCGGCAAATTTTAAGTTTATTTCAACGCCTTCTTTTTCAAAAAGATAGTGAAGTATACCAAAAATGTTTCCAGTATTTGGATTGCCTTCTCCTGAAAGCATTTTCATCACGCTTTTTGGATTTGCTCCTATGGCTTGCGCAATCACTGGGAAGCCACAGGTTGCATTGATGATGTTACGAAGCATGAGTAAGCCTACGCGATATTCGTTAGTGAATAACGCTTCGAATGCTTCTTTCAGATGAAGTTTTCTCATTTCATCGTCTTCTTTTAGTTGCTCAACGATGAGGTCATTTACATTTCTCATTTGCTTTGCTCCTTTTTTGCTTCTTTTGACGTTTATAGTCTTTCCAGTAACTTTTTGCGTTTTCTATTTCTTTGCTCTGCGTTTTTTTATCGCTTCCAGATAACAGAATGATTAATTCTCCACCGTCGTTCCCAAAATATATCCGGTATCCTTTTTCAAAATGAATGCGATATTCCTGAACGCCTTCACCAACCGGCTTAACATCGTTTAATAATCCGACTTCCATTTTTGTTAAGGCGCGCGCAATCGCACTTTTTGCTTTGCTCGATTTTAAAGCCTTTAACCAAACACTGAACGGTTCGACACCCATTTCAGTTTTGTAGATGTTAACTTCTATCATAACGGAAGTTCCTTAAGAGTTAATTAAAGTTAACTCACCAAGAGTCAAGAGGTCAATTTATTTGTTCTGAAGATAGATCGCAGGCGCAAATATAGCGTTATTAAGGATTATATTCCTATAAAATTGCAAAGATGTCAAGGGTAGAGATGCTGGTTTGTTCGAGTGTTTGGGTCATTTTGTCTCTATCAATTCTCTTAAAGCATAATGAATTTGAGTATATCCTGCAAAACAACCATGATTACCTTCAAATGCGTATCTCCACGTTTCAAAAGCTTTTCCAGACTTCTCTAAGAGATTTTTTAAATCCCATACAATTTCAAAGTCGCCTTCTTTCAATGCTAGCACAGCATATACGTCCATCACCCTTATTAACGACGATTGGAAAACACGTATTCTTTTCTATTATGTGGTTCACGGATAAACCCGTTAGGTAACTCACCAATACCAGAGTAGCTTTGTGAAACCTCTCTGCACTTTTATGAGCATCCTCTAAGTCCATTCTTAAGCCGCTTCCTCTTTCTTTTCACCCTGCGCTAAAGCTTCGGGTGACAGGCTCCCCACCCCATTCGGGTTAGCGGCGACGAAATCGCGCACGTCTTGGGTGATTTTCATGGAGCAGAATTTGGGGCCGCACATGGAGCAAAAAGAGGCGGCTTTGTGGCCTTCGGCGGGGAGGGTTTCGTCGTGCATGCTGCGGGCCGTATCGGGGTCTAAACTCAAATTAAACTGATCGTTCCAGCGGAAGTCGAAGCGCGCTTGGGAGAGGGCATTATCCCTGCGCTGCGCGCCCGGGTGGCCTTTGGCGAGATCGGCGGCGTGGGCGGCGATTTTGTAGGTTATTACGCCCACTTTCACGTCGTCCCTATTCGGGAGGCCTAGATGCTCCTTGGGGGTTACGTAGCAGAGCATTGCCGTGCCGTACCAGCCGATTTGCGCGGCGCCGATAGCAGATGTGATGTGGTCATACCCCGGTGCGATATCGGTGGTGAGGGGGCCGAGGGTGTAGAACGGGGCTTCGTGGCATTCCTCGAGCTGTTTGGTCATGTTCTCGCGGATCATGTGCATCGGCACGTGGCCCGGCCCTTCGATCATGACTTGCACGTCATGTTCCCATGCGATTTTGGTCAACTCGCCGAGGGTTTTCAGCTCGGCGAATTGAGCGCGGTCGTTTGCGTCCATGATGGCGCCTGGGCGCAGGCCATCACCGAGGGAGAAGGACACGTCATAGGCTTTCATGATTTCGCAGATTTCCGCGAAATGGGTGTAGAGGAAGCTTTCGCGGTGGTGGTGCATGCACCATTTCGCCATGATGGAGCCGCCGCGCGAGACGATGCCCGTTATGCGGTCAGCCGTGAGTTGAATGAAGGGGAGGCGCACGCCTGCGTGGATTGTGAAGTAATCTACGCCTTGCTCGGCTTGTTCGATCAACGTGTCGCGGAAGATTTCCCATGTGAGGTCTTCGGCGATGCCGTTTACTTTTTCGAGGGCTTGGTAGATTGGCACTGTGCCGATGGGCACGGGGGAGTTGCGCAAAATCCATTCGCGGGTGTCGTGGATGTCTTTACCCGTGGACAGATCCATGACGTTATCCGCGCCCCAGCGGATGGCCCAAACGAGCTTGTCGACTTCTTCGCCGATGGAGGATGTGACGGCGGAGTTGCCGATATTGGCGTTGATCTTCACGAGGAAGTTGCGGCCGATAATCATGGGCTCGACTTCGGGGTGGTTGATGTTTGCGGGGATGATGGCTCTGCCTTCGGCGACTTCTTTGCGCACGAATTCGGGGGTTACGAAATCGGGGAGGTTTGCGCCGAAGCCCTCGCCGCCGTGGGTTTTATTGTGTACTTGCGTGCGGGCTTGGTTTTCGCGGATGGCGATGTATTCCATTTCGGGGGTGATGATGCCTTTACGGGCGTAGTGCATTTGAGAGACGTTTGCTCCGGCTTTTGCGCGCAGTGGTTTTTCAGGGGAAGCGGGGAATTTTTCGTGCCAGATGCCGGCTTTTTCTTTGCGGCGTTTTTCTTGGGCTTCGTCTTTGTAGCCGTTATCCATGGGCTTGATTATGCGCCCCTGCACTTCCTCAACGTCGCCGCGCGCCATGATCCATTCACGGCGTTTTTTGGGCAGGCCGCGCATGATGTCGATCTCAACGGTGTCGTCAGTATATGGCCCTGAGGTGTCATAGACGGTGAGGGTTGGGAGGTTTGGGTCCTCAAGCGTGATTTCGCGCATCGCGACTTTATGCTCGCCGATATACACTTTTTTGGAAGCGGGGAGGCTGCCGCGCGTTACATGCGTGGTGGAGGGGCAGATGCCCGTTGTTGTTTCGGTGTTTGGTTGATCTTTGGGGGCCATGAGTAGAGTTCCTTTATTTGATATAAGAGGCGGCGTCGAGCTCGACGGTTTCACAGGTGATGGCAATGCGATCATCATGCGCGTGTTTACGGGCGGCGTCGGCAAGGCCTTGCGCCATTTCTTTTCGCAGATCGTCGCTTCGTCCGGGGAGGAGTTTTAACGAGATGTGGATCATCTTGTCGTAGTCTTTATGATCGCCGACGATGACGTATTTCACGGGAACCGCGCGGGACTTGATGCCGTGGATGTTGATGCTCTCGCGAGTGGCGAGGTCAGCATGCAGGGCGGCGAGCATCTTCGGGATATCCGCAGACGTAATGGTTTCGCAGTATTCTAGCGTTATGTGGGGCATTCTATGTCCTTTCCCTTCGCGAGTATTAACTCTGGCAGGTTCGAGGCGTGTGTCTCAACGCTTTTTTACAAGCGTACCGCCAAGGTTTCGTCTTTACTTTTAATGAGCATCACCATACATCTTATGCAGAATTTGACAAGGACCCGACACCATGAAACCTGAAATAAAAAAACGCCTTTTACGCACACTGATTTTTTCCATTCTGGCGCTGATTGTCGGCGGCGGGGTGGGTTGGTATCAAACATCCATCCAAAGCGCGCGCGTCGTGAATAAGGGTGCGGGCGGGGTGGCCGAAATTGCGGGGCTGGAGCTTGGCGGGCCATTTAACCTGACCGATCATACGGGCAAGGCCGTGACACAAGACGATTATGAAGGGCAATATAAGCTGATTTATTTCGGTTTTACGTACTGCCCGGCGATCTGCCCAAGCGAGTTGCAGAAAATCAGCCGCGTAATAAACGCGTTTGAAAAGAACCACCCCGAGATGGCCGAGAATTTTCAGCCGCTTTTTATCACGGTTGACCCGGAGCGCGATACTGTGCCCGTCATGCGCGAGTATGTTCAGCTCTTTCATCCGAGACTGGTGGGTTTAACGGGCACACAGCCGCAAATTGATTTCATCACCAAAGCCTATCGTATCTTTGCGACAAAGGTGCAAGACGAAAGCATGAGCGATTATACGATGGATCACTCCACATTCGTATATTTGATGGGGCCTGACGGAAAGCTTGTCGGGCTGTACCGTATGAAGGATACGCCCGATTTTATATATAACGATATCGAAGAAAAATTAGGGTTATCTTAAACAAGTTTTGATTTTTGTCGCAGTTACCTTTAGATTAAAGCATTGAATTTAAAAAAGTCCGTGGGAGGATCCTAAAATGTTCACATGTAAAAAATCTAAATTTATACTTGGTCTTTTAAGCACTGCCGCTTTTGGCTTGGCTTATTCGGCTTCAGCAAACGCCGCCGGGTTTTATATTCAGGAACAATCCGTATCAGGATTGGGATCAGCTTTTTCAGGGTCTACAACGACGTTGAATGATGCCAGCACGGTGTATTTCAACACTGCAGGTATGACGAAACTAGAGGGGACTCAAGTTCAAGGCGGCGTGCACTTGCTTATTCCCAATGCCAGCCTGTCAGATCAGGGATCAACAGGCCCCGCGGCTTTAGGCGGTTTACCGATTAGTGGTGGTGATGGTGGAAACCCATATGACCCGACTCCTGTTCCTAACGGCTTTGTTACACATCAAATCAATGACCAAGTTTGGGTTGGTTTGAGTGTGACTGCGCCTTTTGGCCTCGCAAATGAATATGACTCGGATTGGTTCGGGCGTTTTGATTCTATCAAAACCGAGTTGAAGATGTTCGATATCCAACCTAGCCTCGCCTATAAATACAGCGATAAGCTCTCATTAGGCTTTGGCTTAAACGTGCAATATGTGGATGGTGAGTTGACCAGTGCTGCCAACCCTGTTGCAGGTGGTGGTACAGAAGGTGTTAGTAGTCTGGAAGGTGATGATTGGTCTGTTGGATTCAGCGTCGGCTTGCAAGCCGAACCGATTGAAGGAACGACCTTTGGTTTGAATTACCGCTCACAGGTCAAACATGATCTTGAAGGGAAAATCACATCCGAAGGGACGACAAGTGCAGATTTCGAAGCGGCCGGTGGCGCGGAGTTGAATTTGCCTGATATCGCGACATTCGGTGTTGCGCATAAAGTGAATGACAAGCTTACACTGCAAGGCCAAGCGACTTGGTTCGGGTGGAATGACTTTCAGGAAATTCGCGCTGTGACCGATGAAACCATCTCCGTTATCGGCGGCGCGTTTGTTGTTTCTCCGGGTGAAACCGTGAGTAACGTGGTTCAAAACTATCAAACAACATGGGCCTATGCGGTTGGTGCGGAGTATGAATATTCCGATGATCTGACCTTGCGTGGCGGTATGCAGTTTGACGAAACACCCACCACGGACGAATTCAGAACGACCAGAACGCCTGATGGAAACCGCACATGGCTTTCCGGCGGGGGAACGTATAAAATCGACGACCGTTTCTCGGTTGATTTTGCAGCGACTTATATCTGGGTTGCAGAACAAGAGATTGATGTTATCCGTAACAACTCTTTCAGTAGCGCGGTGGCTACGCAGGTTAAAGCGAAATCTGAAGGCAATGTAGGTATTGTTGCAGTAGGATTGAATTATAAATTCTAAAAATTGTGCGCTCTCAAAAGAAAGCCGCTCTGTGATGGGCGGCTTTCTTTCATCTAGGCTTCGGCTGTCAGAGCCTTGAGAGAATTTTCTGCGCCGGCCCAAGCTTTAAAATGTTCGGGCATTGGCGGGGATTTAAGGTCTGTGCGACCGATCAAAGTGATTATCTGTTCGGGAGAAACCGTGCTTTTATTTTTTGTGTCGTAAAAGCTACCCTTTACCATACCGATCGCCGCGACTGCGCCGGCTTTTGGGCCTTTCGCAAGCACAAATCTTTGCTCGATATAAGCCCATTTTTTATCCCAACATATGAGGCGGCTCTCAAGATCATAGGCTTGGAAACAAAGCAGCGGAATTCTGTAGCGCATCTGTACAGACCCCAGAACCGGTGCGTAGTTATTTTTAATTGCCTTTTGAAGCATATTGCTGCGAAAAGTGAGGTCCAAGCGGCCAATATCCATGATGGTCAGATACCGGCCATTATTCATGTGCATGTTGAAATCAAGATCATTTGGCCAGACATGACAGCGCAGGATTGATGTATCCATGACACCGATCTTTTTGCGGTCAAGAAGCTTGACCAGCCAGAGTATCATGCGGATATAGAGATTCATCTAATCTTCGAGGATGGCGTTGAGTTTCATAGCGATGCCCATTGAGCCTTTGACTTTCAGTTTTCCCATCATAAAGGCAATGTTCGGGTCTTGAGCGCCCGCGAGAATGGCTTTAAAAGTATCAAGAGAACAAACCAGCGTTGTGTCGGCTTCTTTATCCTCGTTGCTGATTTCCGGCGGAGACACGGTGTTATCGACGAAGATTAAACCCTCATCGCCGAAATCCATTTTAACACGGGCGTTTAGCCCTGCGGCCATGCTCATTTTTTGTTTAATTTTTGCTGTGACGTCTTCTAATGTCATGGCGATGCTCCGCTTTCTTGATTAAAAATGATTTTATCCTAGCGTAAGGACAAAGCCAAGCACGATGGTTGGCTTTATTTTAAAGGGGATTGTGTGCATCAATGGTGAGTGTTAAGATTCTTTTTAGGGATTTCATATTCTGTATTTCATCGGGAATTTTCTCACTATGGCTCGTAAGCCCTTACATTCTTTATATCTGGTTGCGTTAAGCGGAACCGCCCTTTTCATGCCAAATCTCGGTTTTGCGCAAGTGCATACGCCTGAGTTGCAGTTCTACCCTTCGCAAGGATGGAATGTTGATTCGGATGGCGGAAAATGTGATGTATCGGGCGCGTTTAATAACGGATTCGTGATGAGCCTTCAGGGGTCCGATGCGTGGGTTGAAACGTTTAACATGGATTTCAAGCAGAGTATTTTTACTGCCGGGAAGGCCTATGACGTCAAGCTCAGCGTGCCGGGTGTTTCCGAAGCGAAGTTCCAAGCGCGCGCGACGAGCGCCAATAATTTAAGTTTTAGTTTGAAGAACAATAAGCCGCTTTATCAGGCGATGAGCAAAAACGCGGTTATTGATTTAAATGTCGAATCAAACGAGTTTCGTTTTATTCTGACGGGGTTTCCGAATGCGGCGTCACAATTCGAGCGCTGTATGGCGGGCGGCGGTTTAGAAGCCAAGCCTGTGCCTGCGCTGCGCGAAGCCGCTGCTGATACTGAAGCTCCTGTGAATACCGCCGAAGAACCGCAATTGGTTGCGCGGATGAATGATTTCAGCACGCAAGCAGAGGCGCAAACCGCTGCTGACGCGGGCGATTTAGTGTCTCGCGCCGATGGCAGCAGCTTTGTCGAGAACGAAGCCATGGCGCTGGAAGCAAAAGCCAAGGAAGCGCCACCTACGGCTATGATCGAGATTTTACCTGAAGATACTCAGCCCGTTATTCAGCAACTGCCTTATACCGAGACCACGAAGCTTAAAGACAATATCGTCGAGCAAAAAGAGGTTATGCCCGGGATGCCTGATAAGGTTATGACCGAAGTTGAGCGCGAAGCCCAGCCTATGGCCGAGGTTGCAGAGACAATTGAAGAAAAGATGGACGTGATGGAAGAGGCGGCAATTACGCCCCCTGCCCCTGTCGCAAAGCCTGATGTTACGCAAGAGCCCATTTTGAGAACCGAGGCGACCGCGAACGCCGTTTCGAAAACAGTGGATTCAAACAGACGCATGTCTGACATTCTGGCGGAAGAAATTCGTAAAAACCCGGATATGGTTGCGATGGGCGGCGGCGCGATTGCGCTTAACCAAACACCCAATAAACGCGTTGCAAAGCTTGAGATGCCGCCTGTTTTGGACGAGCTTTCTCCTGTAGCCGCAGTGGCAGCAAGCAGCGCCCCTATTGAAACAGCAGAACCCGAAGCGATTATTACGGAAGCGCCTGCCGCAGAGCTGCCCCCTTTAGAAATGGCAGATGTGATGCTGCCTGATGAGAGCAGCACACCGCCGGGCGAAATCGACGAGCCGATGATGCCAGAGCCGGAAATGGACGTTAAAGATGTTGAGCCGTTAGAAGCGGTTAAGCCTAATGAAAAGCCTGCGCCGAAGCCTATTGAAGAGGCGGTTCAGGTTGCGGATGCCAAAACACCGAAGCCATATAAAGTGAATAGAGAAGTGATTAGAGCGCAAGCCGATATTACGATGCTTGAGCCTGCAGCGTCAGAAGATGCGATTGAGCTTCGCGACCGCGTGAGAGACCTCGAAAGCCAGCTTGCGGCATTAGAGGCAGAGAATAATGCTTTGAATGATGATCTTAAAGTCACGTTGAAAGAATCAGAAGACGAGCTTTTATCAATTTCTTCCGAGAACTGGAATCTAGAGCGCGCGACCATGCGTTATAACGAAGCAGAGCGCCAGATTAAGCGTTTAGGGCAGCAATTGCAGATGGAACGCGCGAAATGTGCGGCTGATCAAAAGGACTTGGAATCCATGTTATTTGACCCGCAGGTGACAGGTGAGCAGCAGCTTGCCCGTTTGGCAGACCTTGAAAAGCAGCTTATGAAAGCCAAAGCGGAGCTGCAGAGCGAGCGCATGATCTTTGAGGAGCGTATCCGCGTTCTTGAAAGCCAAGGCGCACAGTAAGTTTCAGGCATAGCCCCCTCTTAAATCTACCTATAAAACTCTTGTAATTTCATAAGAATGCCGTTAAACATTTTTTATGAAAAAAGATGGAATTATACGCCGCCTGAGCGACCAAGATGCCGCGCCCTATGTCGCAGCCAGAAACGCGCTGACGCAAGCTTCTCTTGACCGCCATGGCGCACTTACCGCGAATAGCGACACCGCAACACTTGCGGCCATGGAAGGGCGCGGGGTTCGGCCGCGTTTTCGTGCGTCTGATTTAGAGCCTCTAAACTTCAATAGCTATGCCAAGTGTCACGCCCCTGAAGCGTTTTCAAAGAGGCAATTGCCGAGCCAATATTTGGCAGGGATAGCCCTGCCTTACGGGGTGCTTTCGAGCATTGTTTTTTCAGCGCGTGCCAATATGCATGGGGCGGCTTTTCCGAATGCGAATTTAAGATTTTCACAGCTTATAAAGGCAGATATACGCGATGTTAATTTCGTTCATGCCGATTTGCGCAGTGCAAATTTAACAGCAGCGCGGGCTAGGGGCGCAGATTTTAGAGATGCGGATTTTGAAGGCACAATCATTACTAAGGCCGAGCTGCCGTTTGTGGGGTTCTTTAGGGCGCTGCACCAAGACAAAGCGGTTTTTGATGAAGAGCCGACATTTTACATGGATGATATTGTCGTGCAGCTGCGCGGTAAGGGATGGAATTTGGTTGATTTACTCAACGACCTGAAGCGAAAAAACGCGCTATCGGGGATGATGCCTGATTTTAAAACTGACACGAAAATTGTAGGGCTGGGGATAGGCCGCGATGGCAGGGCCCTTGCGAGACATAACATTGATACTACAAGCCCCGATTTTGCTAATAGGGACCAATTAAAAGCCAAGGATGAGATTCATATTCTTCAGATTACTGCCGCGATTGAAGAGTATGAAGGGGATGATTATTCCGATCTGACATGTGAAGAAATTTTGGGGTTTAAAGTTGCGATTTAGGAATAAACCAGATTTACTAAACATTTTTGGTGTTGTTGCGGCAAGCGCGCTCACGCTCGGCGCGATCGGAGCGGCCATAAATGATGGAATAAATCAGGATGCGCAGCAGCTTTATGAGACAAACCTGCAGCGCGCAGAAGCGGCGACTACGGGTGAACCGACTGCGCTTTATGTTGTTTATACAGGGGGGCCCGGGCGCGTTCAGGCAGGTCTAAATCTCTTGAGAGACAACCCCGAAAGCCTGCTTGTGATTTCAGGCGCGGCGGAAAACAGCACATTGGAAATGATTTTAGAAGGCGCGGATTTAGAAGGCGTTGATACGTCCCGCATTCTGGTTATGAACAGAGCGCAGACAACGCTTGGTAATGCGCAAGAGCTTCGGGCGGCTTTAGAGCGCACAGGATTTAAAAGCGTTACGATTATTACTGCTGCCGATCATATGGCGCGCGCGTTTCAGGAATCTATGGCTTACATCCCGTTGGACGTTGTTGTTCGGGCCCATCCTGTTGGAGAATATAAGGATATCAGCTATGCGGCAAGAATGGCGGAAGCCCGCAAAATGTGGTGTGTCACAAATATAACATGCTCGTTTGTGTTTAGCAGAGACGAGCCTTTAAGAGCCTCACCGGGCTGACCTTAAAAATCAGATTCATCCAGATCCATGAGCGGGTTTGCGCCGGCCATGACCATTTTGAAACGGCCATCGGCTTCCGGCAGCATACGTTGCATAAAGAAGCGGGCGGTTTTAAGTTTGGATTCATAGAACTCCTTATCGCCTTCGCCTGATTCCAATTTCGCTTGGGCGGCTTTGACGATTTTACACCACATGAACGCCAGTGAAACCAGCGCGAATTGACGCAGGTAATCTACGCTGGCTGCGCCTGCTTCATCAGGGTTTTTGAGGCCTTTTTGCGCGATGATCGCGGTGGATTGTTGCAGCTTGGCAAAGCTTTTCGCGAGCGGGAAAATAAATTCCTGTAAGCTCTCATCGGCCTGATTATCATTAATGAATTTTTGCACAGGGTGGAAGAAACGTCGCAAGAGACGCCCGAAGCTTTGCCCCATTTTGCGGCCAACCAGATCGAGGGCTTGAATGCCGTTTGTACCTTCGTAGATTTGGGCGATACGGGCATCACGGACATATTGTTCCATGCCCCATTCGGCGATATAGCCGTGGCCGCCGTAAACTTGTTGCATCTCGACAGCGATTTCCAGCCCCATATCGGTTTGATAGGCTTTAACGATGGGGGTCAGAAGGGCAACGAGGTCGTCGGCTTCTTGGCGCTTGGCTTCGTCTTCGTGTTTATTGGCGATATCCAGATTCATGCCCGTCCAGTATGAAAGCGCGCGCGCGCCCTCGACAAAGGCTTTGGATTTGAGGAGCATACGGCGGACATCGGGGTGGACGATAATGGGGTCTGCGGGCTTATCAGGGGCTTTTGTGCCTGTGATGGAGCGCATTTGCAGGCGATCTTTGGCGTAGGCGAGGCCGTTTTGGTAGGCGACTTCGGCAATGCCCAGCCCTTGCATAGCCACGCCCAAACGCGCCGCGTTCATCATGACGAACATGGCCTTAAGGCCTTTATGGGGCTCACCCACAAGCCACCCTTGCGCGTCATCGAAGTTCATGACGCAGGTGGAGTTGGCGTGAATGCCCATTTTATGCTCGATCGAGCCGCACATAACACCATTACGCGGGCCGAGCGTGCCGTCATCTTTTGGCAGGAATTTCGGAACAACGAAAAGCGAGATGCCCTTTGCGCCCTCGGGCGCGTCAGGGAGCTTCGCAAGAACGAGGTGGACGATATTTTCGGTCAGGTCATGTTCACCCGCCGAGATGAAAATCTTTGTGCCGTTAATTTTATAAGAGCCATCTTTTTGCGGGTCGGCTTTTGTTTTGATGAGGCCGAGATCAGTTCCGCAATGGGGTTCGGTCAGGCACATTGTTCCTGACCATGTACCCTCAATGAGTTTGGGTAAATAGAGCGCTTTTTGTTCATGGCTTCCGAAATGGTGGAGGGCTTCGTAGCAGCCTTGGGAAAGACCGGGATACATACCGAAGGACATATTGGCGGAGCAGATCATTTCCTGCATCACCGTATTGACCAGCACGGGCATGCCCATGCCGCCATATTCAGGATCTGAGGACAGACCGCACCAACCGCCTTCGGCGAAGGTGTCGTAGGCTTCTTTAAAACCTTTGGGCGTGCGGACGACGCCGTTTTCATAGGTGCAACCTTCTTGATCGCCGGATTGATTGAGCGGGAAGAGCACCCCTTCGCAGATTTTGCCGCCTTCTTCGAGGATTTGGTCGATCAAATCTTCCGACACGTCGCCATATCCGGGCAAAGAGTTCAGGCTTTCAACGCCCAGAACGTCGTGCAGAATGAATTTGATGTTTTCCATTGGCGGATTATAGACAGGCATATAGTGCTCCCTTTTATGCTTATTCTTTTAATATAGCGCAAAAAGGTAAATTTTCGATGTGTTTTAGGTGGTTTTTTGGATTTTTTAGACTTTGCCGCGGCTTTCGTCGAGAAGCCATTTCAGCTCATCGAGAACGCGGTCGGGATCAACCTTTTGAATTTGCGCTTTTGCGCGCTCTGTGGCGGATTGTTGTTTTTTTGTCATGGCGGCGGCGATTTTATCAAGGACATCCTCACCGATTTGCTGACGCGCCATAGAGGCGTTGGCCAGAGCTTCGGCGCGTATTTTAGCGCTCTTTTTGCTCTGCCCTATGCCGCTCGAGTCGCCGCCTCTATCGGCTTCTCGATCACTCCCCACACAACTCGCCTGAAGCTTATCTTGCTTCTTTTGCCGTTTGTCCGATTTGTTTTTATTTTTTGTAAAACCAAACATGCTCTCACTATGCCAGAACATGTTTAAGGCTCAGTAAATTATAGATTGGATTTTAAGTAATAGTTTTACCGTGCTTACGAGGGAGATGCATCCGCATGTATTTGCGGGGCTTTCGGGGCTTCAACTAAAGTTTTTTTTAGAACCGCATTTAATTCTGCGGTTACGTCTTGTGATACGCCAAGTTCTTGTGCTCTTTCAGTTAAGATAGCCGAGATTTTGAAAGACGCTTCCCATCGTTGTTTTTGTGTGAAGCCCGAAGCGGTTAAATCCTTTGCGATTTTTTCAACCAAATCATTCATCTCGCTAGAGACTTCATCCGCCCATAATGTATGAAGGTTTTCATCAAGCCCTTTAATTGTTCCGTCAGTAAGGCGGGTAAGCTCTATGGCTGCCTGGCTCAGGCGTTCCAGTGTGAGCTTTCCGATAGCGGATGTGATTTCATGATAGCCTTTAGCGCCAGAGCGAGAGGAAGGTGCGGCAGTTAAGTAATCAGGCAATGCGGGCTCGCGTTCAAATTTGGGCATTTTTTCTGGTGTGAGGCACGCTTTGTTGATTACGGAAGTGGTGCCATCTGATTTCGGCGGCAGATCGAATAGGGCTGCTAATAAGACATCTTCGATTGGAATTTCTTTATTTATCAGCGCATCAAGATTTGCTCTTACTTTTCTCTGTGCCAAATTACCGCGATTGTTAAAACTGTCCGAGAGCCAGTTGTCAGGCTTAGCAGGTAGGAGTTGTTTTGCTTTTTTTGCCGCTTCCCGTATGCGTTCGCGCGCCGCCGGCAAGCCATCGGGCAATGATGCTGAGTGGCGCTCTGTTGTGCGTTTTTGTCCGGTTTCTTCTTCTGCACGTTTCACGAGCCATTCATCAGGGTCTTGAATATTTTGTCCCAAACGTCCGAGGAGATAGCCCTTTGCGCCCGGGATTAAGGTTTTATATCGTTCTTGAGGTGTAAGATCTTCCAGTTTCTTACCATCCGTTCTTGATAGAAAATCCATGTAATTTTGGGCGGCCTGTATTGCAACGACCTGAGAGCTTGGGGTCACCAGAGGAACGTAGCCGAAATCTTTACGGACACGTACAATTTCTTGCAGCATATCAGGAAGGGCCTCTTCCCAATTAAGCTCTTTAGGTATTGGGAGGCCTTGTTTTTGTAATGCCTTAATGCGGCCTTCAAGCTGTGGCATGACATTGTCTTTAAATGTTGTGAGCATGCCGCCCGGAATGCCGGAATCGAGCAGCATTTTCTGAAGCTTGGGATCATGAGCAGCGGCTTTATCCCGCGCGATCAAAGACGCTTCGAGAAGGTTATCGCTGAAGTTTTCATCGCCCAATTCAATGCGCGGGGCGCGGGCGCTGATTTTCGGATTTAGGTGGTTTTCAGCCAGAAATAAAAAGCGTTTGCTGGACACGTGGCCAGAGCCGCCACTGCAATCGTGGTCGGCAAGGTCGATTTTGTCGATATCCAGATCAAGGGCTTCCAGCAAGGTTGCCTCGGCGATGCCGTTGGTGGCGTGCATATGAAGCGTGATTTCAAGGCCTACATCTTTGAGGGCGGGGATTAGCTCGCGGGCATCTTCGGGCGTCATCAGACCCGCCATATCCTTTATACAGAGGCGGTCACAGCCCATAGCCTTAAGCTCATGCGCTTTTTTCACCCAATATTCGATGGTGTGAAGGGGGCTTTTTGTAAAGGCGAGAGCGCCTTCGATAGTGACGTCCTTGCCTTCGGCTTTTTTGTCTTTAAGCGCCTGAATAGCGGTTTCGAGATTTTTGAAATCATTCAGGGCATCGAAGAGGCGAAATACATTTACGCCATTATCGGCTTTTGCCGCATAAAAAGCATAAACCACATCATCCGGGTAATTGATTTGGCCTTCACAGGTTTGGCCGCGACCCAGCATTTGAAGCTGAGCATCAGGGGCGGCGGCGCGAATGTCGCGCAGATTTTGCCACGGGTTTTCACCCAAGAAGGTCATGGGCACTTCGCCGCGCGTACCGCCATCGACTTCCAGCGAGTTGTAATTCATTTCAGCGATATCACCGACAAGGGACATAACACGGCGCGCTCTAAAGCGGCCGGCATGCTTGCTTTGCTGTGCATCTCTTGCTGTGAGGTTTGTCGTTTCTACAGGCTCAAAATTTTGCGGTACGAAGGCGGTTTCAGTGTCGGCCATACGCAGTGGTTCCCTTGTTCTTAGTTTTTTTTATCATTTTTGCAGACAATGGATATTAATGTTAGCAACGTATATGTAAAGCAATATTTTTATGCGGCCCTTATTTTATAGCCCGTTTTCCGGTGCTAGAAATTTTTGAGCGTTTTGAAGGCAGCGCTCGCAGCTCTTGATCCATAAATCTATCAAAAAGGATAATCATAGACGGCAAAATATAACATAATATAAATTATGTCAATTAATTAGGCGCCTCTATTTCTTATATATGCGCGGGTCGTTAGGTACAGAACGCAGCCATTTAAACAATGCCAGAGGAAATGCAGGCCAAATGGGAGGGCTTCACAAAACCGCATATCAAGAGAGCGGAATGTGAGCGAGAGCATAAACACGCCCGCCGCTATAAATAAAATGGGTTTTTCGTGCGGCGCATTTCGTATATGCCACAGGCCTAGCCCCAAGATAAACAGCAAGGCAGGTGCATATCCGAGGGAGCCATTAAACCAATCTTGGGGAAGGATTCCAAAACCATATATCGTCAATAAAAAGGCGCCAAGCAGTGCTATTGAATATCGGCATTTCATCTTCATGACGTTTTGAGCGTAGAGAACCAAGAATGTTATTTGATAAAAAAGAATTGGCAGCGTATCGCTGAGACTGGCCCAGAGCGTAGCAAAGGTGTGGAAGAGTGAAGACCCGATGCCGATGACCACCATGAGCGCAATTAATGAACCGCTTTTCCAATCAAGGGCGTTTTCGCGGCGGGCAAGTGTATAGGCCAAAAACGCCGCGATGAAGAAGGCAATGTTTGTAAATGCGTTGAGGGGTTCGGCAAATAGCCCGGGATTTATCCGTTCGCAATATGAATCAATATAAGTGTTCATGGTGCGCGTCGCTTCGTTAATTTCTTAAGGGTTTGCCTTTTTCAAGCATATGTTCGATACGGGCGAACGTGCCTTCGTTATGGAGAAGGTGCATGAATTCCGCGAGTTCGAGCTTAAGAAGATCTTCTTCGCTGATGGGGACAGTGTAATCCGCGCCGCCGCCGGATAGAACATTGGCGAGGCGATCGGAAACCACCACATCATAATCCGTGGCTTTGCCTGATTTATGCAGATCGGACACGGCAAGTTCCAGCGCGGTTTTGCCGGTTGCGCCCGGCATGCGGATGTTCTCAATTTTTTCAGGTGGCGTGTAGTCCTTTGCCATTTCCAGCGCGCGCTGCTTTGCGTCATAGAGCAAACGGTCACGGTTCATGGTGACGCCGTCGCTGTAGCGGAAATAGCCGATATCCTGGGCTTCATGCGCGCTCTTGGCGACGGTGGCGACGCCGATGGTTTCGAAGGCCTTGCGCACCGCGCCCATAGGCGTTGTATCGGGGGAGAACCAGAGATGTTTTTTGTCGATTTTGCCGAGGTCTTTTGCGAATTTTTCACGCTCACGCTCTTGGAAGCGCAGGATCATTTCCTTGCAGCCACCCCAACCCGGGATGAGGCCGACGCCGACCTCAACAAGGCCGGTATAGGTTTCCGCGTGTGCCTGCACGGCGTCGGAAGAGAGCAGGATTTCACAGCCGCCGCCAAGCGCCATGCCGGAGGGGGCGGAGATAACAGGGAACGGCGCGTATTTTAGCCCTAAGAATGTGCGCTGGCCTGCGGCGACGAATTCTTCAACCTGCGGGTACATTGCGAGGTTGATCATAAATATCGCAAGGCCGAGATTGGCTCCGGCAGAGAAATGCGAGGCTTCGTTATAAATCACGAGGGCCTTATATTCATCAGAGACTTCAATGGTTTTTTGTACTTTCACCAACATCTCGAAGATTTGCTCGTCGAAGGTGTTCATTTTTGATGTGTGTTCAAAACACAGTACGCCATCGCCGATATCCCAAACAGAAGCAGAGCCGTTTTTCATCAAAGGTTCTGCGGACATTTTGATATCGGAAAGCAGCAGCACGCCTTCCGGGCGCACAACATCGTGATATTTTCCGTCCGTGCCGAAATATTTAATTTTAGCATTATCAATTTTATAGAATGTGCCATCACCGACTTTGTTGAGCATATCGGGGACATGCGCGCCCTCTTCCACAAGTTTGGCAACAAACCACGCGGGGCCGAGATCATCGAGCATCTCGAACGGGCCTTTTTTCCAGTTATAGCCGAGCTTCATACCCTCATCGATATCGAAGATGGTATCGGCGATTTCACCGACGAGATCGGCGGCATAGGTGAGTGTCTGCTTGAGGACTTCCCAAGCGTAGCGCCCGCCATCGCTGTCTGTTTCGACAACGGCGCGGAGACCTTTGCGCCCAGCGGAGACTGCGGGGTCTGCACCTGCGGTTTTCTTATCGGAAGGTTGATATTGGGATTCTGCAAATTTATCCGGGGTGATGGCGAGAACCTGCTTTTCTTTGGCTTTCGGGTTTTCAGGGTTAAGGCGGTAGAAGCCACCCTTGCCTTTACGGCCCGTATAACCTGCCCCGATCATACCATGGATGAATTTGTAATCTTCGAATACTTCGCGATACGCATCATCTTCGGGAAGCGCGGAGAGCAGGCTTTCGGAGAGCTTGGGCATCAGGTCTATCCCGACCAGATCAATCAAACCGAACACCCCTGTTTTGGGGATACCGACAGGTTTGGACATCACCGCGTCGGCGACCTCGATTGAAATGTTTTGCTTGATGGCTTCGTTCACGCCTGCGGTGAGCCAGAACACGCCGAGGCGATTGGCGATGAAACCGGGGGTGTCGTTGGTTTGGACAACGCCTTTTCCAAGCTTCACGTCGCAAATCTCGCGTATGGCTTCGGCGGCTTTTTTATCGGTCTTTTCGCCCACGACCAATTCAAGCAAGCGCATGTAGCGCGGCGGATTGAAGAAGTGGGTAATCATGAAATCTTTGGCGAAAGATGCGGGCTGGCCTTCCACGAGCTTATAGAGCGGAATGGTCGAGGTGTTGGAGGACACGATCGAGCCTTTCTTGCGGGCTTTTTCAATTTTTTCGTATGTCGCGTGTTTGATCTCCAGCTTTTCTACGACCACTTCGATGATCCAGTCGCACTCTTTGATGAGATCAAGGTCATCATCAATTGTGCCGCATGTGATCATTTTGGCGTTGCGGGCGCGCATGAAGGGCGCAGGGTCGCTTTTCAGCATTTTAGCCACGGCTTCGGCGGCCAGATCCTTGCCTTCAACTTTGATATCAAGAAGGACAACGGGAAGCCCTGCGTTTGTAAGCTGCGCGGCGATGCCGCTGCCCATGACGCCTGATCCGATTACTGCGACTTTATTTATTTGTGTCATTTTATATTCACTCCATTATTGCTGCAGGACAAGTATCACTATATTTACAGCAACCTTTTGCTAACATCACATCGATGTTCATATGTGCCATTTGTGTGTGGTACAATTTTTCTACGCCTTCAATTTCACTAGCTTTAGTCATATTTTCTTCAAAAACCATGAAGGTAAATTTACAAAGCTCATGTGAAGCCTGAGGCGTTTCCGCTTTACATGCCGTCACTAAAAATGTCATTGCGAGGAGGGCAAAGCCTGACGCGGCAATCTTTGGATTGCTTCGCTGTGCTCGCAATGACGTTACAAAACTCACGTTTAAATCTTCTCCAAAACGGTTGCGACGCCCTGCCCGCCGCCGATACACATGGTGGCGAGCGCGTATTTAGCGCCTTCGCGTTTAAGCAAGCTTGCCGCCTTACCGGTAATCCTTGCGCCAGAAGTGCCGAGCGGGTGACCCAGAGCAATTGCGCCGCCATCAAGGTTTACTTTTTTCACGTCGATGCCGAGTTCTTTAAGAACCGACAGGCCTTGCGCGGCGAAGGCTTCGTTAAGTTCAACGATATCGATGTCGCTGATTTTAAGGCCGGCGCGATCAAGGGCTTTTTTCGTGGCGGGAACAGGGCCGATGCCCATCACTTCCGCTTTGCAGCCCGCAGCGGCGATAGATTTAATCCGCGCGAGTTTCGGGAGCTTATGTTTATCGGCGTAGCTTTCCGAACACACCAGAACAGCCGCCGAGCCATCGGTGAGCGGTGAAGATGTCGCAGCGGTGACGCTGCCGTTTTTATCAAAAGCGGGGCTGAGGGTCGCCAGTTTTTCTGTCGAGCTGTCCGGGCGGATTGTACCGTCGGTTTTCACATCGCCGATTGGCACCATTTCATCGTCGAATTTTCCGCTTGCGGCGGCGGCGGCAGCTTTGTGGTGCGAGGCCACGGCGAATTCTTCCTGGTCGGCGCGCTTGATATCATATTGCTTGGCGAGGTTTTCCGCGGTTTCGCCCATGCCGATATAGGCCTGAGGGTATTTCTCATAGAGCGCGGGGTTTGGCATCGGGTTGAAGCCACCCATCGGAATGCGGGACATGCTTTCCACGCCCGCGCAGATAAAGGCTTCGCCCGCGCCGGAATTGATAGCGCCGACGGCGATATGGATGGCGGTCATGGAAGAGCCGCAGAACCGATTGACGGTTACGCCTGCGATGGAGACGGGAAGATCGGCGTTTTGGACGACGATTTTTGCAAGGTTAAAGCCTTGCTCGGCCTCCGGGAATGCGCAGCCCATAATCAGATCTTCGATATCATCGGGGTTTACGCCTGTTTCTTTGATGAGCGCTTTGACGACTTCGGCCGCCATATCATCGGGGCGGACTTTGGCGAGATCGCCTTTATTCGCGAAATGCATGGGGGAGCGTTTGAAACCGCAGATTACGACAGGTGTGTGCATGAGAGTGCCTTCCGATATGTTTAATAGTCTTTCATTATAAATCAGAACTTCCTAATTCTTCATTACTTTACAATTATATAGGTTTAGGGTCGAGGGGTTTCCATGACCGCATACAAATTTCACGATTTTTCTTTTGACACTCCGCACGAGACAGCGTATTTCGAGAATACAAAATTCATAGTCCGAATCTCGGGCATAGATTAAAGGAGAGTAATGGTGAGCGCAGCTGCTGATATTAGAGGATTGAAAAGAATTTGCATGGATTGCGGGACGCGATTCTATGACATGAATAACCGCCCTATCAAATGCCCGTCATGTGATGCGGAATTTACAGGCGAGATCAAGGTAAAGTCCCGCCGCGGACGCGCAGCAGCATCTGTTGATGAAGCGGCGAAAGATCAAGCGGCGAAAGAAGCCAAGCAAAGAGAAAAAGACGCGGACGAGTTGGAAGACGAAGATGAGTTTGAAGACGAGGACGATGAAGAGGCACAAGTTGTAAGCCTTGACGATCTTGAAACCACCGAAGCCGATGACGACGACGAAGACGATGATCTTGGTGATTTAGACGATGATGAAAGCCTTGATGACATTGATGTAGATGATGATTTGGGCGATCTGGACGAGCTTGAGCCTGATGCGGATCTTGAAGATGAAGACGAGGACGATAAGGACTAGAGCTTTGTTTCAAGCGAAGATTACACTTCCTGAGCATTACACAGAATTGGACGTCGCCCTTTTGGGCGGCGTTTTTATTGAGGTATCCGCTTCTCATTCGGCGTTCAAAAAAGATGATCACGGCGATCTTCTATGGGTTTTAGAGTGGATTTTTGAAGATAAGCCCGAGGTCTCGACCTTAAGCGCCGCCTTTATATTGGGCGCAGACCTTCATGGCATTGCCCTGCCCGATAATTTGAATTGGGAGATTGAAGCCGTTCCCGATCATAACTGGCTTGAATATTCTTACTCGCAATTTCCCGCCTTCACGGTCGGGCCGTTTTATATTTATGGTTCGCATTGCACAGACCCCATTCCCGAAGGGCTGATGGGCCTCCAGATTGACGCCGCTACAGCCTTTGGATCAGGGGAGCACGGCACGACCAAGGGGTGCTTGCAGGCGATGCTGGATTTGAAGGGGCAAGGTGCGTGCCCGTGGAATGTTCTGGATATGGGCACGGGCAGCGGCATTTTGGCGATTGCGGCGTGGAAGCTTTGGAAAACGCCGGTGCTTGCCGTGGATAATGACCCTGAATGCATTGTTGTGACAACGCGGCATATAGAGGCCAATAACGCGGCGATGAGCAAAACGGATTTGGGGGTTTTGGTGAATGACGGGTTTGAAGGCAACGCCGTGCAGGCGCGCGGGCCATATGATTTAATCATTGCCAATATTTTGCATGGGCCGTTGAAGGAGATGGCAGCGGATTTGGTGGCCTGCGCGGATGATAACGGTTATGTGATTTTAAGCGGAATTATGCATGAATTTCGGGATGGAGTTTTGGAAGCCTATGAAGGATTGGGGCTGAAGCACCGCAAAACGATCGAGATCGGCGAATGGTCTACACTTGTCATGCAGAACTGAGGATTAAATGTACACTATAGATAAAGCAACAATTTTGAAGAAATCTTACCTCCTGCTCTGTCTTTTTTTTGCCAATAAAGAAATTTCGAGGCGATGCGGGCCTTATAAAAACAAATCGTCCTTATCTTCGCTTGAAGGCCAATTTTTTCACGCGGAGGCAAGCCAACTTCTTATTGAACTCGCAATCGCTATTAGAATTCGAGACGATCAAATGCACAATCTTCCTGAGGACGAGGATACTAGAATTGCTTATAAAGAGCGGAAAAAAGGAGTTGATGAATATTTGTACGATAATTTAAGTAATGCTCCTCTGGGCATTCGCGAAATATGTAACAAAATTATTCATGCTCACACTATGGAACCTCGCTTTGCCAGAGGCAAAGAAGCTCATGCTGAAAATGCCAAATATGCTACAGATACGCTGATTGAAAAACCAATTAACTGGGGGCACTTAAACGGCGATATTTTACTATGTGGTCACGACCAAAGTGGCAAGAAATGGGTAGTAACAATAGATTTGGAAATTTTTATTAAAGCAATCTTGATGTTATTTAATGATTAAAGCTACTCTACCGTCACGGATTTCGCGAGATTACGTGGCTGGTCGACATCTGTGCCTTTGATCACGGCGACGTGATAGGCGAGAAGCTGAACGGGGATGGAATACAAGATCGGCGCAACGAAGGGGTGAACCTCGCCTGTGCCGACTTCCCAAGTCGAGATATCTTTGAGGGCGGATGCGCCTTTTTCATCGGAGATCAGGAAAACCTTACCGCCTCTAGCGACGGTTTCTTGGATGTTGGAGGCGTTTTTTTCGAACATCGGATCGTTATGCGGGGCGATGCAGACCACAGGCACTTTTTCATCAATCAGGGCGATGGGGCCGTGTTTCATTTCCCCCGCGGCGTAGCCTTCGGCGTGGATATATGAAATTTCTTTGAGCTTTAATGCGCCTTCAAGGGCGATCGGGTAAAGCCCGCCGCGCCCGAGATATAGAACGTCGCGGGCTTTTGCGACATCAGCGGCGATGTTTTTAATGGCGCTGTCATGCTGCAAAAATTCTGCAGCAATTTTGGGGACGGCGCGCAGGGCTTCGGCCATGTCATGTTCTTTTTCTTCGTCAATCGAGCCGTTGGCGCGGGCGGCGGCGAGTGCCATACAGGCCAGTGTTGTGAGCTGGGTTGTGAAGGCTTTCGTCGAGGCCACACCGATTTCAGGGCCGGCCAAAGTGTGCAGCACAAGATCGCTCTCGCGCTCGATTGTGCTTTCGATGGTGTTGACGATGGAGAGAATTTTTTGACCTTCGCGTTTGCAATAGCGCATGGCCTCGAGGGTGTCGAGAGTCTCGCCGCTTTGGGAGATGAACATCGCAAGGCCACCCTTGGGCATTGGCGCTTCGCGGTAGCGGAATTCGGAGGCGACATCAATTTCGCACGGGATGCGGGCGATATGTTCAAACCAATATTTTGCGACCATACACGCATAAAAGGCCGTTCCGCAGGCCACCAGCGTCAGGCGCGGGGCGCTTGTGATGGCATCAACCACATCTTGCGGCATGGAGATATGACCTGTTGAGGGGTGTACAAAAGAATTGAGCGTATCGCCGATCACGGCTGGCTGCTCGTATATTTCCTTGAGCATGAAGTGGGCATATTCGCCTTTTCCTGCGACCGCTCCGCTTTGGGCGGTGATGCGGATGGGGCGATCAAGGGTGACGTTATCGTTGCTGTAAACGCGGGCGGATTGGCGCGTGACCGTGACGCGGTCGCCGTCTTCGAGGAAACAGATTTTTTTGGTGAGCGGCGCAAGGGCATAAGAATCGGAAGCCACGAACATTTCACCTTCGCCATATCCGACAGCGAGCGGCGTACCTTGGCGGCAACCGATCATCAGGTTTTCTTCGCCAGCGAAAATCAACACAACGGCGTAAGCGCCTTCGAGGCGGTTAAAGGTTTTATCAGCGGCGTCTTGGGGGCTATCGCCTTGTTTTAAATAATGATCGACAAGATGGGCGATCACTTCCGTGTCTGTGTCCGAGACGAAGCGGGCTTGGTTTTGCTCAAGCTCTACTTTAAGGCCAGCGTAATTTTCGATGATACCGTTATGCACCACGGCGACGCGCTCTGTGGCGTGCGGGTGGGCGTTGTCTTCTGTCGGGCCGCCATGCGTTGCCCAGCGGGTGTGACCTATGCCGACTGTGCCGGAGATAGGGTCATTGGCAAGTTTGGCTTCAAGATTCGCGAGTTTGCCTTTTGCGCGGCAGCGGGTGAGCGCGCCTTCATGCAAGGTGGCGATGCCGGCGGAATCATAGCCGCGATATTCAAGACGGCGCAAGCCCTCAACAAGAAGGGGGCTGACGTTTTTTTCTGAAAGGATGCCTATGATACCGCACATGAGGGTGAATTTACCTATTTCTACGAAAACCGCAAGTCACATGATGTTGCGCGGTGTTACAAATCCCTAGCGGGTTTGAGCGGGCTGCGCGTTCGCGGCGCGGTGGTCACGCAGAGCTTTTTCAAGTTCATCGAGGGATTGGTTGATGGATTGTATTGGCGGCGCGGCAGAGCGGCGGGGTTCTTGCACTTGGTTTTGGGTGATTTTCATTTCCGCCTCCAAAGCGCCCATGGCGTTTGTGAAGCCTTCACACGGCTCTGCGTATGCGGGAGTGGATACGGCGAGGAGCGCGAGCGCGGCGAGGATACGGATCATGCGGATTTCTTTCTCTTTATGGCGGCTTTGATTTCGCGGTATTTCGCGGCCCAGCCTTTTTTGATTTGGGTATCAGGGCGGGTCATTGCGAGCGCATCGGCGGGGACGTTTTCCGTTAGCGTCGAGCCTGCCGCGACAAACGCGCCGTCACCGATTTTTATAGGGGCAATGAGAGAGGCGTTCGAGCCGACCATGACGCTATCGCCGATGATGGTTTTGTGCTTTTCAAAGCCATCGTAATTCACGGTGATTGCGCCGCAGGAGAAGTTGACGTTTTCGCCCAGCGCAGCGTCACCGATATAGCCGAGGTGATTGGCTTTCGAGCCTTTGCCCAGGCTTGAGTTTTTAACTTCCACGAAATTGCCGATGCGGACATCTTCGCTGAGCACCGTGCCAGGGCGCAGCCTTGCGAACGGGCCGATAGTCGCGCCTGATTTTACATGTGCACCTTCGAGGTGGGAGAAGGCTTTGATGGTGACGCGCTCGGCGATTTTAACGTCAGGGCCGAAGAATATGTTTGGTTCTAAATGTGCGCTGCTGGCGATTTTTGTGTCATGCCATAGATAGACGGTTTCGGGGTCTTGCATGGATACGCCCGCATCCATGTGGCTTTTTCGAAGGCGATTTTGCAGGGTTTTTTCCAATGCCGCGAGATCGGCATGGGTGTTACAGCCCAGAATTTCATCCGCATCGGAGATGGTGGCAACGGCGGTTTTGCCGCCCTCTTTGGCGATAATGGAAGGGAGCTGCGTGATATACAGCTCGTTTTGGGCGTTGTTGGTGTCGAGTTTGGCGATCCATTTTTCGAGCTGCGCGCCATCGGCGCAAAACGCACCTGTGTTGACTAGGGTTACCGATTTTTGCTGAGAATTTGCGTCTTTTTCCTCGACGATGGTTTTGAGATTACCCTTATCATCCAGAATAAGGCGGCCATATCCGAAGGGGTTCGGCATAGTGCAGCCGAGGATCGACAGGGCATTTTTATCTTTGGCGGCGATGAGGGCTTTTAATGTTTTTTTGTTAAGAAGCGGGGTATCGCCGAGCAGGATGAGGACGTTGCCTTTAAAGCCTTTGAGAGCAGGAAGCGCGCATTTAACCGCGCCGCCCGTTCCATCGCGAATTTCTTGAACTACAGCTTTATGCGGTTTCACGGCAGCTTGGAGATCGGCCATATCAGGACCTGTGACAACGACGATTTTATCGGGATTTAACGCTTCGCAGGCATCCAAGAGCCAGTTAATCATCGGGCGACCCGCCAGCATATGCATGACTTTGGGGCTATCGGATTTCATCCGTGTGCCTTTGCCGGCGGCGAGGATTAGAATAGCGAGCGGATCTGTCATATAAATATTGTTATTGTTAAAGACCTATAAAAACAAGGGGCTTATTCGGTTACGCGCTTTTCAGCCACCAGAGTTTTTTCGGCGGAGTTATATTCGGCAAGGTGCATAAACAGCGTGCCGTAATCCGTTTTAACGCGGATCTTAACGGGAACAGCAGGACCGGTTTCGGTGACTTTACCCATCCAAACGGTGGGCATTGTGCCTTTGTCGCGGCCTTGTTCCTGAATCGAGAGCCAACCACGGGGTTTTTTGCTCCACTCGCCATTGATCGGGGTGACTTCGACGGTGCACTCGGCGGCTTCCCCACCAAAGATGTTGTATTTTGAGGGCGCAAGCGTGACGTCTTTTACGTGTTTGAAGCGCTGTTCAAAGCGGCGTTTGCCATCAAAAACCTCGGCTGCGCCTTCGCATTTTCCGCCATTATTATAGTTTTCCATGACGCGCAGAGTGGCGGTGAGAACATCAATCGTGCCATCAGTGACTTCGGCTTCCACTTCGCGGATTTCATCTTTGCTATCGCCTTCGGTGATGCGCAGGGATTTGAATGTGCCGTCTTTGTTGTAGAGATATTCTTTGATATCGGTTTCGCCGCGCCAAACAGCCGAAGACTGGTGTTTTTGCGGGGCATAATTTGCATTATTCGCCCAGCCATGGCTTTCAAATGTGCCGACCCATGGCACCAATGTACCAAGCATGCCGCGCGTTTTGGCGTCGAGAATGACCGAGTATTTGCCGGGGCTTGTCAAATCAACATCCATTGTGGCCTGAAGCGCGTGAATTCCGCCTGCATAGACTTCGTAAACCAGTTGCTGCCTTGAGGGTTCAGCGTTTGCGGAAGGGGCGTTAAGAATAAAGGCCGGGTAAAGACAAAAGGCGACCGCCCATGCCTTCTTTGAAGTTTTTAACATTTTTGGCTGTGTCATCATTGACCCCTCCGAGATCGAACGTATGAATATTGCGTGTTTTTAATGTCTTCAACGCGTCCCACAGCAAAGCGTAATGCGCGCCTTTTTCTCTTCCTAAATCTGTGTTCCAGCCTATCTGATAGGTGCTTCCACGTCCATGACAGAATATCAATACAGCGCCGATAAGCTGGCCTTTATCCAGGGCGCGGCCAATCAACATTTCACGTCTTGGCAGGGTTGTTTTTGCCAATTCTTGTATAAGTTTTACGGATGGGCCGTCATAACCCTTCGCGGCGCGGTCGTGGATATAGGCTTTTAAGAATGAGGTCAGGTGCTGGCCGCTATCATCCCATTCGACTTTCAGACCTTGTTTTTCCGCTTTTGTGAGAGCGTTACGCCAGCGTTTTTTAAAATCCGCGCGTAAATCATCCAAAGGTTTGTTTAAATCCAGAATGAGGGTTTGATAGGAGGATGCGGGTTGATGAATAAATCCGGCGTCTTTCATAAGGGTTTGCGTAGCGGCGCTGTCCCTGATTTCAGGGATAAAGCGAATTTTTCGCCCGAAACGGCGGGGAAACTCGGCTCTTAAGGTTTTCAGGAAGGCCGCGAGATGGGCGGGGCTTCCATATCCATCATACCAGAGCGGCGCACGATCTATAATGACCGCATGTATAAGGTTTTTGAGGATTCCGACCTCCAGAATCTGGAGAATTCCCGCATCTTGCCCGTCTATTTCTATAATTCCATAACGCGGCTTTTGGCTGTTGAGCTTAATTTGCGCCCAACCATAGCTAAATGACTGTAAAAAGTTAGGATTTTTAACTTTTTGGTAAGCTTCTTCCCATAAATTAGGGGGTAAGTTGGACCATCGGATGTTGCAAAACATAAAAAACAATAAACAATAAATAAAAATAATCCAACGGGGTGTGAATATATAAATGTACGAATCAAGTCCGGCAATGTCCGATCTGCTTGCATGTTTCTTTAATGAATGTGAGAGAAATTTCCGTTTTCTGGAAGAGGGCCATCATTTTGGTTATCTCAGCGGTCTTGTTGAGTATCACAAGAATTATAAAATCATAAAGCCATACAAAAATTCGATGCCGAATTCTCAAATAAGCGGGAATTTTCTGGCGATTACGCGCTATGAACGCGAAGAGCTTGCACTTGAGATACAATTTTCCAAATCAAAGCTCGCGCTAGAAGGATATATGTATCTTGACGGTATTCACCGTTTGGAATTTTCTGAAATTCTGGCAGCCGCCAAAAAAGAAACAAGCGAGGTCGCCCGAAGCGCGGGACTTTCGGATACAGTTTTAATCGAGGCGGCGGTGAAAAGCATGTCCACGGCTATTAAAGAGCATAAAAAATATTTTATTTCGCCCAGTGAACGGCAGATAGAGCGCGCTGCAACCATTCGTCATACGCGCCTTGAACAAGCGGTAAGAGAGCATTTTAAAATGCAGATTTTAGACGCCTGCACGGAAGCCGCGCGCGCCTTTACGGGGAAGAATTACAAACGCGTGGTTGATTTGCTAGAGCCTGTGGAAGCCCATTTAACCATGGCAGACAGCAAAAAGCTTAATCTTGCGCGCAAACATCTTATGAGCAAGCGCTCTTAAAAGCTCTTCCCTATGCTTGATTTTAGAGAGTGTTCATGGTCAAGTGCGACACATGAAGCATTTGATTATTACAGGATGATTTTAAGCATGGCACACCCAGAGATGAACACCCCGAATTTAGAAGCGACCATTGAAGCAGCGTGGGACGCGCGTGATTCGCTTAGCCCGAATACAGAAGGCGCGCAACGCGACGCGGTTGAAGAGGCGCTGCTTGCGCTTGATGCTGGTAAGGTGCGCGTTGCGGAGAAGATTGACGGCAGCTGGGTTGTGCATCAATGGCTTAAAAAAGCAGTGCTTTTGGGCTTTCGCCTGAACCCGATGCAGCGAATCTCCGGCGGCCCTGACGGGTCGGGGTGGTATGACAAGGTTGCGAGCAAGTTTGACGGATGGGAAGCGTCTGAATTCGCAAGCGCGGGCTTTCGCGCCGTGCCGAACGCCATCGTGCGCCACAGTGCCTACATCGCCAAGGGCGTCGTGTTGATGCCTTCTTTCGTGAATGTCGGGGCGTATGTGGATGAGGGGACTATGGTTGATACGTGGTCAACTGTGGGGTCTTGCGCGCAAATTGGTAAGAATGTGCATTTATCCGGCGGCGTAGGGATTGGCGGGGTTTTAGAACCTTTGCAGGCTGGCCCTACGATTATCGAGGATAATTGCTTTATCGGTGCGCGCAGCGAAGTTGTTGAGGGCGTGGTCGTGGAAGAAGGCTCTGTGCTTTCCATGGGTGTTTTTATCAGCGCTTCGACCAAGATTATAGACCGTGAAACCGGCGAGATTTTCCGCGGCCGCGTGCCTGCATATTCTGTTGTTGTGCCGGGGACGTTGCCTGGCAAGGCTTTGCCCGATGGAAGCGCAGGGCCGAGCCTGTCTTGCGCGGTGATTGTTAAGCGCGTCGACGCGCAAACACGGAGCAAGACCAGCATCAATGATTTATTGCGGGATTAAAGGGATTTAGCCCCCTCAATACATTAGATAATTTTCATATTTGTTTTTTCTTGCTCTTAGCCGCAGGTTTCTGTATCCATACGTAAAATATAAGCTGAGTAAAAATATGAGTTGGCACGAATCTCTTAAAAAACTCTACAATATGCAGAATGAAGCGGAGCTCGCTGCCAATATTGAGGCGCTGATTACCGTAGCACATGCCTATTTAGAACCGCCTGACACCGCTGCAGTTAAGGCCTTATCTCCAAAATGGGACCTTACAATTGCCGCAATGCCTAGTAATTTGCTTTGTGTCGGCGCTTTGGAACTTACGAGAGAATGTGTCGGAAATGCAAAAAGGCGAGACGGAAGCCCAGCAATTGCACATGAATATTCCCAAATATTATATCCAAGATCGTTACGAAATCTTGGCATAGAAATTTATAGGGAAGATTTGGTTACGGTTGTTACCGCTCTGCACGACAGAGGGGAAGACAATGGAATCACGCCGCCTCAGATCAGAGATTTTTTGCGAGCATGGGCAAAGTTTCATAGAGATGAATTTGGTGTCAAGGATATAGAGCTTAAACGGCTTTACGATGATATTGAAATAATCACACAAGAATTTGACACCATGTCACGCTTCATACCTGGCTATAAAGATGATATCGGGATTAGAAAATATTTCGATGATATTGTGCAAAGTCCTATTTCATCAATTTGTAAGGCGTTTGACCGCATTCATAACATACAGACACTTGAAGGATCACAAGATGACGCGGCCATGGGAAGAAAGCTGAATGAAACAGAGCTTTTCTTTTTAACCCCTATTTACACAGTCGAAGGGCAAGAGGCACCCTTAAATTACTTTGATGCCGCAAAGATTTTGCACCCCGCAAACGCCAAAGCCTATGATTACCTTCATCAATTGTTCAGAACAGCGTTGAATATTCACAATGCCCATAGGGTTAATCGTAGAGAACTTGAAAAAGGAAGAATTGCACCCTTTGCGGATGTTTCAATTCTTGTTCCTCTGCCTCTCAAAGAAGCAGAAATGCCCAGAGTCCTTCGTCCGATTAGGGGTATATTGCACAGAGAAGAAAACCGTACACCCGAAGTTTAGACTTCAATCTTTCTTGCCCTACCTCGTTAATGTGATAAATCTTAAAGTATGAACACGCTTGAACTCACACAAAAATTAATTGCCTGCCCCTCTGTCACGCCGAAGGATGAGGGCGCGCAAGTGCTGCTTGGTGAGTTTTTGGAAGGCGTAGGATTTACCTGCCATCATTTGCCGTTTGGCGAAGGGGACGATCATGTTCCCAATCTCTTTGCCCGTATCGGCGATAGCGGCCCGCACTTATGTTATGCGGGACATACCGATGTTGTGCCCGCAGGGGATGAGGATGCGTGGACGCATGGCTCGTTTAACCCCGTAATAGAAGACGGCGTTTTATACGGTCGCGGCGCAAGCGATATGAAAGGCTCGGTGGCGGCGTTTGCTGTGGCGGCGGCGGAATTTGTCAAAAACGGGAGCTTTAAAGGCTCGATCAGTTTATTAATTACGGGTGATGAAGAAGGCCCAGCGGTGAACGGCACTGTACGTGTTTTGGAATGGATGAAGGAGCATGGGCATATTCCGGATGTTGCGATAGTGGGAGAGCCGACCAATCCCGACAGCCTTGGTCAAGAAATCAAGATCGGGCGGCGCGGCTCGCTGAACGGGTATTTAAGCGTGCCCGGCGTGCAGGGGCATGTGGCCTATCAGCATTTGGCGGATAATCCTATAACCAAGATGGTGAAATTATTGGATACGCTTAGCAGCCATGTTTTTGATGAGGGCAGCGAATTTTTTCCTGCGACGAATTTGGAAATCACCACGGTGGATGTCGGAAATTCTGCGATTAATGTAATTCCCGGCGAGGCGCGCGCGGAGTTTAATATACGGTTTAATGATACATGGACCGCGCAAAGCCTCTCAGAGACCGTGCAGGGGCTTTTGGACGGGCATGAATGTGCGTATGAGATTGAATTTCAAAGCAGCGCCGAGAGCTTTATTACCGAGCCTGGTGCGTGGTCGGATATTGTTCGGGATGCGGTTAAAGATGTGACAGGCCAAGTGCCGGTTTACACCACAAATGGCGGCACGTCGGATGCGCGGTTTGTCGTGCAATATTGCCCTGTTATTGAATGCGGCGGCGTGAATGCGAGCATTCATCAGGTTGATGAAAATGCGCCGGTCGAAGATTTAGAAAATCTGCAAAAGATATTTACCCGAGTTTTAGAGCGGTATTTCGCTTAAACCCCTATTTATCTTTGGCGTATTGAATCATCGCATCGGCCATATCATTGGGCACAGTTGCAATTACGGATTTATAATCTGTGTCATATTTTGCGACATTAAACGGGATCGCCGCGCCTTCACCACGCGCGGATTTATAATCCATTGCCACAAAAATAAGTTCTGCGCGACCGCCGAGAGAATCAAACAAAACATCCTGAACTTTACCAAGCTTACGGCCGTCTTTGGCTTTTACATCTGCACCGACAATTTTCTTAAGGCTAAATGCTGTTTCGCTGCCCTCGCCTGATGCTGTGGCGATATTGGCCAGAAGTTCAGGAAAGACTTCTTCGATTTGATCATCGGTATATGACATTTTATAGCCATTGCTAACGGGGCGAATGCTGAAATCATCATAGTTTATGATGAGTTGGTCTGTGCCGAGTTTCAGGCGATCAAAATCCGCATCAATAAGCTTAATGCTGCCGTTACGGCTTAAGATAACGTCGTTTACATTTCCGACGACGCGGTTTCTGCTATCGAGGATGCGGTCTTTGAGAATATCTTGTGAGCCTTGATGTTTCGGGCTTTTTTCAGGGCGGTAGCTGTTGACCTTATTGATGGTTTGAAGGGCGTTGTTAAACCCTAAATCCTGTGCAAAGGCCGATCCAAAGGCCATAAGGATGGCCGCGAGTGTCAAAAATCCTGTTTTAAAAAATCCAGTCATAATATTGTCCTTTTCCGTGTGGCAATAGATATAGGGCAAAACGCCCGAAAAGTCCAATAATTTTTCATAATTTTATTTGGTGGTGGCGGGGTAATCAATACGTTTCAGATATAGGCCGTGGGCGGGGGCAGTTTGGCCGCCTTTGGCGCGGTCTTTGGCATCCAAGGCTTCCGCGAGATCATTCGCGCTCCATTTACCCTCACCGATAAGCGTAAGTGTACCCGCTATATTGCGGACCATATGGTGAAGGAAACTCATGGCTTCTGCTTCGATGCGGATTTCAATGCCGCCATGGGGATCGTATTCGTGGGCGGAGACAGTGAGGCGGTCTAGCGTACGCACAGGATTTTTCGCTTGGCACTGCGAATCGCGAAAGGTGGTGAAATCATGCTGACCGATCAAAATCTTGGCGGCTTCGTGCATTGCGGGCACATCCAGGGAACGCCTGAAATGCCAGAGACGGTCTTGCTCAATGGCGGGGGCGGCTTGGCGGTTTAGAATGCGATAGACGTACAGCTTGTTTTTGGCGGAGAAGCGGGCGTGGAAATCGTCCTGTGCTTCTTCCATATGGATCACACTGATAGGTTCTTCACGCAGATGGGCGTTGATGGCTTTTGTAATTTCATAGGGTGTCATGGGGGTGTTAAAAGCTTCAAAATCCGCATGCGCAATTTGCGCCCATGCATGTACGCCTGCATCTGTACGTCCTGCGCTTTGCACCTCGACATTTTGGCCGCAGAATTTTTGAATTGCGGCTTCTATCGACCCTTGAATGGTCGGGTGTTCCGGCTGTCGCTGCCATCCGTAATAGTCCGTGCCGATATATTCGATAGTGAGTTTATAACGCTGGGTCATGGTTACGCTTTTTAAGGCCTTGGATGAGTTTTAGCAATGTTTTCGCGTTGGTGAAAACGCAGGCCATGATAATGAGCACTGCTGCAGCGGCAATGAGCGGGTGCGGCGGCAGAAAGCCAAATGCCATCAATAGGCTCGTCGCCCAAAGCGGAGTGAAGTAAGAAAATGAGGATAGCAGCACGCGATTGCCTTCCCGTATGCCTATATCCCACATCACGTAACAAAAGCGGGTTAGTCCCGTGATGGCGACTATCAACATAAGATTAAGCGAAGGGATGACTGTGATTTCGAGTGTAAAATGAAGCGCAGCGAACATAAAAGATGCCAGCAGCATTACCGGCGCGAGAAAACCCGAGGAATACGAATATTTTTTTGAAGTGGCGGAATAAAACGCCCAGAGAGCGGCGCCTGCAATAGCGAGGATACACCCAAATACGAAGTTTTCTTTGCCTATTTCGCCCTCAATTAGGGGGAGGAAGATTAGAGCTGTTCCGAGAGCGCCACATAGCAGAGCGTTTTTTTGAAATCTATCGAGGCTGCGACCGTCTATATATGCCGCAAAAACGGCGAGGAGAACCGGCCAGAGATAGTTCAAAGCCGTGGCGGTAAAGGCTTCGGAGTTTTGGATCGCGAGAAGATAGAGCAGGTTATAAAGGCCTACAGCACAAAACACGAAAGCATAAATTTTTGGAGGTTGGCGCCATACAGCGATTATATCCCTGCCGCGGGCAGCTTGAGTAAGCGTAATGCCAACATAGCCGAGGCCGCTGACCATAGCTAAAAATTCAAAAGGTGGGAGAGCCGCACCAAACGCGTATAGCGTTGGGCCGATTGAGAAGACAAGAAGCCCTGTTAGGCCAATCAAGGTCGGGTTCATTTGAAAATCTGCCCGATTTTAAGATATCCGCCGTTGAGGGCGGAGGCAAAATCCATGGCTTGTTTGCCCGCAGGCTGGACACGTATTAATTTAAGCGTCGTCTTATCGCCGCAAAGGACTTCCCCGTCCTTATTCAAAATTGCACCTACTTCACCATTTTGAATGTCATTGGTCGGCTGGGCCTCAATTATTTTGAAACGTACACCTTGCGTTTCGCACCACACGCCCGGCCACGGATTAAGCGCACGGATTTGACGGTCTATTTGTTCCGCGCTGTGCGTCCAATCGATTTTTCCGTCGTCTTTTTTAAGGAGATGGGCATAGGTGATGCCTTCTTTTTTTTGTTTAATATTAGATATTTGTCCATTTTTAGCCAATGTATTCAGGGCTTGAATAATCATATCCGCGCCGAGAGCGGCAAGCTTATCGTGTAGCGTTGCAGATGTTTCACGGGGAGCGATATCAAGCGATTTTTTCATGATTTCAGGGCCGGTATCGAGGCCTTCATCCATTTGCATGATGGTAACCCCGCTTTGCGCGTCTCCGGCCAAAATCGCGCGATGAATGGGGGACGCGCCCCGCCAGCGAGGAAGCAGTGAGGCGTGGATATTGATACAGCCCATTTTCGGGGCAGCCAGAACGGCTTTCGGGAGGAGGAGGCCATACGCCGCGACCACGGCGATATCAAGGTTATGGGCCTTAAACTCCGCCTGTACGTCTTCGGATTTCAGAGATTTGGGGTGATAGACGGGGATGTCTTGGTTTTCGGCAAAGCTTTGCACCGGAGAAGCCGTGAGTTTATGCCCCCTGCCCTTTGGACGCGGCGGCTGGGAATATACGCAGACCACGTTATGGCCTGCGTTCACAAGGGCCTTAAGAGCCTCGAGAGCGAAGTCGGGTGTGCCCATAAAGCCGATGCGAAGAGATTTTCCATTCATTCAGCCTTTATACAGGCCTAGAAACGGAAAATCATCTTTATATTTTTAAGGTTCGAATGTCGGGGCAGATGCAATTTTACCCGTCATCGTTTGTACATAGAACGGCACTTCGACTTCGCCATTTTCATTGGCGTGTGCGTTGTAAATGTCTTCAAGCTTTTCGCGTAAAGACTGACCTTCTGCGAGCATCTCTTCTTTTACAAAGGAATAGCTTGCGAGCCATTTAAAGTAACCGGCATGGTCGTGAACAAGATTGGGAAGTTGCGTATAGGCAATGTCAACGCCTGTGTCTTGATTGAACATTTGGCTATAATTTTCAGGTTGGAATAGGCGGGCATTGCGTAGCGGCGTTCCAGAAGGTTCGTAGGTTGGAATATGGTTCGCGAAGGCTTGGTGCAGCGCTCTTCCTATTTCAGAATTCATTTGGTCATCTTCGCCGAAACCGAGGTTATAATACTGGATTATAAGGGCCGCATCGGGCTTGCCTATTTCCGAGAGCTTAGTGGTTACAGCTTCCAGGTTACCGGCGAGGCCTGATTTTTCATCTGTATTCCAGTGTGCTGCTTGGGCGTAGACAACAGCATCTACGCTTCCGCGCAAAGTGTGCGTATCAAGGCTCTCGGCCTTGGCTTCGATAAAAGAAACTCTCTCGCCATGCTGTGCCAGTTTAGAATGAGCCTGTGCGTTCATATCAGCCGACGGGTCAACCAAAACGACGCTATGACCCGAATTCAAGGCATGTCCTGCCCAGGCTCCTGTTCCAGACCCAATTTCCATCAAGGTGGATTTTGGTTGGACTTTGGCCTGCGCCAGAGCACTTACGACAACAGATTGATCCCATTGGGGTCTAGCTCCATAGGTAGCTGCACGCCCCTTCGTAAAAATTTCGTCTGTTTTACCAACATGATCAATGGGTTGAGACATGTTTTATTCCTTTGGTTTTTGCAAGATCAGGCTTTATACATCACGTGTTTATATTATGTCAATTTAAATAATGCTTTGCTTTTTCATTTTATCGACTTTTTTGATGATCATATTGCGTTTGAGCGAGGAGAGATAATCGATAAACAGCACACCGTTGAGGTGGTCGATTTCGTGTTGTACGCAATGAGACAGAAGTCCAGAGGCTTCCAGTTCGGCTTCCTTGCCGTTGTAGTCGAGATATTTGACGCGGACGATTGCGGGGCGCTCTACGTCGGCGTATTGCTGGGGGATGGACAGGCAGCCCTCCTGCATCACGCTCATTTCCTCGGATTCAAAGATGAGCTGTGGGTTAACCATACAGATGGGCGTCTTTTCCCATTTACTTTCGTCTTTTTCATCCGGATGCGAGAGATCCATCACCAACACGCGGTTGAGCAGGCCAACCTGATTGGCAGCAAGGCCAATGCCCGGCGCGTCATACATGGTGGCCAGCATTTTATCCATTTGTTTCTGGAGCGCGGCGTCGACGGCGCTGACCTCGTTTGCGGTTTCGCGCAGGACGGGGTCGGGGATATTGATGATGTCGTAGAGTTTGCTCATAGGAATGAGGTAATGGGTTTTGAGATATCGGTCAAGAGCAGGGTATCTATTGACATAATTTATATTGTCATGTTAAAAAGTTTAAAAATAAAAGGAGTTAAAAAATGTCTGTAGACCAACCCCATCGTAGAGCTTTTTTAAAAAGCGCTCTCAGTATTGCTGGACATGCTGGTTTTGGCGCGTTTGTAGGTGGCACCTCCCGTGTAACCAGCCCTAACAGCTCTAAAGATGCGACCGCGAAAGACTTAGCAAATGATCCAGCTTTTGAGGGGCTTACACCAGATCAAATTTCTGCGTTAGCAGATAAATACGGTCCCAGCGTTTTAAAGAGCGCCGCAATAGGCGCCGGTGTATTTGCCGCTATCGGGTTTGGGCGTGAGTTAGAAAGCCACATTGCCGATTTACCATTTGGGGTTACACCAAAAACAAAATCAGAAACACCAAATATTGCGCATAATACAAATACCAATACCCCCGATGACCTAACACCTTAAAGGCCTTATTAGTTTCACGTTTATTCGATGCAGGGAATTAAGCGGCTACTAACCTATTTAAACTTCTACTTAACAGAGATTATAAATTCTAAATAATCTAAGCGCGTTTCTTTTCGCGGTCGTCTTCGGCGGTGAGGGCGAGGACGCGGGGGGCTTCTTCGATGGTTTCAAATTCGGGAAGATCATCGAGCGCTGCGCCGCCTTGCAGGTCTTTGAATTTACGGGCGGCGGGGACGACTTGGCGCTCCAGAGAACCGATAGCGGCATCGTAGCCTTTCATCGCGCCTTGCAGACCTTTGCCGACTTTTTCGAGGTGACCCGTGAAATTGAGCAGGCGTTTATACAAGTCCGCGCCTCGCTCGGAGATTTCCTGTGCGTTTTTCGCAAGATCGACCTGACGCCAGCTCATACCCACTACACGGAGAAGGCTCATCAACAGCGTAGGCGAGGCGATGATGACATTTTGTGAGGCGGCGTAATCGACCAAAGCGGGGTCAGCGCGCAGAGCCAGCGAATAAACATGTTCCGAAGGCAGGAAGAGGACGGTGAAATCGGGGCTATCGACGTTTTCCCAGTATCCTTTTTTGCCCAAGGCCTGTACGTGCGCCTTGACCTGCTTGGAGAGGTCTTTCATCACGCCCGTATAAGCCTCTTCGCTGAGGTCATCGGCGAGTTTATCGACGAACTGGTTAATCGGAGCTTTGGAATCGATGATGATTTTGAAACCATCTTGCATATTAATCACTGCATCGGGGCGCTGGCGGCCTTCGGCGGTTTGCATGGAGACTTGGGTTTCGTAATGTACGCCTTTCATCAGGCCGGATTTTTCAAGCAAAGCTTCGAGAATATATTCCCCCCAGCGGCCTTGCGCGGCAGGATCACGGAGCGCGCCGACAAGGCGGGCGGTTTCGCGGTTGAGGGTTTGCATTTGTTCGCGCAGGGACAGGTCCGTGCCCTTCACCTGTTCCAAGGCTTTGGCCATGTCTTCAAGGTTTTTATGGACGGGTTTCATCATCTCCGCGATCGAGTTCTGGCGTTTTTCGAGATCATGGCTGGCGTCTTTTTGCGCCGATTTCATACGCTCTTGCGCCAATTGCAGGAATTGTTCATTGCTGGCCTGAAGCGCGGCGGCGGCGGTGGCTTTAAAGCGGTGATCGAGAGCCGCCCCTGCTTGATCAAAGGCGATTTCACGCTCACGAAGCTGCGCCTTTAGCTCAGCGTTTTGGGTCAGAAGTTTTTGTCTGCGCACGATAAAAAACAAGCTCGCGATCAACAGGCCGAAAATAAAGCCCGCCAAAAGATAGATTGTTTGCGGAGGCATGTTTGCGAGAACAGGGATTTGAGCTATGATGTCTGACATATTCAAACCTTAACATTGATTCTGCGCCATGAAAACAAAAAGTGAACACATTCATCCCCAAAGCGGTAACGCGCTTATATATGTCTTGATCGCGATTGCGTTGTTCGGGGCGCTCAGCTTTACGCTCGGGCGGCAAACCGACACGAATGAGGCGGGCACGTTAAGCGACGAGATGGCAGAGCTGTATGCGACGCAGCTGATTTCTTATAGCTCACAGGTAAAATCAGCAATTGATCAGATGCTCTATACAGCCGCCAGCGATGTCAGCGATCTGGATTTCATAGCGCCGACCGATTTAACTTTTGATACGGGAACGCTGATCCATAAGGTGTATCACCCGCAAGGCGGAGGCATTACGCCGGGGACATTGCCGGAAAAAGCCATTACGCAGGTTACGGCTGACCCTACGCCGGGTTGGTATTTGGGGCGGTTTGACAATGTGGACTGGACACCGTTGGCGAGCGGCAACACAGGCGGCACCGGCGGAGCGGAAGCGCCGTGGGAAGATGTGATTTTGGTTGCGTATCAGATTAATGAAAAAGTATGCGGGTTGATTAATCAAAAAATTAACGGCTCTACTGCGATCCCGACAGCGACTGTGGCCTTACGCAATATCCTGATTGATGATGCGCTTCATAGCGGCACGAATGTGGAGTTGACGACGCAGCCTGCGGAGATTTGCCCTGATTGTAACAATCTCGGGTCGCTCTGCATTCAAGAGGGCGGGATATACGGGTTTTACACCGTTATCGCAGACCAGTAATTTCTTAAAATTATAGGCCGTAGCTGGCGATGACCGCGCGGAATTCTTCGATACCGTGGCCTTTATTGGCACTTGTCGGCAAAGCCTTGGGGTAAGCGGCGGCGTGTTTTTTGATAACGCTTTCGGTGTCTTTAATGTGCTTATCAAGTTCGGGGGTTTTTGTTTTATCGCATTTGGTGAGGATAATGCGGTATTGCACAGCGGTTTCATCGAGCATTTTCATCAGCTCTATATCGCTGTCTTTCAGGCCGTGGCGGGAATCCACGAGGATGAATACGCAGCGCAGGGTGGCGCGGCCGCGCAAATAATCAAAGATGAGCTGTGTCCATTCATCGCGCTGGTCTTTGGAGACTTTCGCGTAGCCATAGCCCGGCATATCGACCATGAAGAGTTTTTCACCAAGATTAAAATAGTTGAGCTGCTGTGTGCGGCCCGGTGTATTCGAGGTGTGCGCAAGGGTTTTGCGGTTGGTGAGCGCGTTGACCAGCGAGGATTTACCAACATTCGAGCGCCCTGCAAAGGCGACTTCCGGCATATCGGCATCGGGAAGCTGACCAAGGCTGGCAACGCCAAGTACAAAGTCGCAAGGGCCCGCAAATAACTTACGGGCCGCTTCGATATCGTCTGTTGTGAAGTCTTCACTCATTATTTTTTCTTCTTTTTGCTTTTCTTGGGTTTTGGCGCAGAAATGGGTTTTGCCGGCTCATCATCGAAGAGCGCATGTTCTATTTCTTGTTCTGCCATCTCAGCCAAAGGATGTACGCCTTCGGTTGGCGGCGGATCGTCTTTTTCGCCGAAGAGGTGGATGGGCACGTTCAAGGACTTCATGATGAACATTTGCTGGAGGATGCCGATAAAGGCAGAGAACGTCCAGTACACCACCAAACCAGCGGCAAATTTCGACATGATGAACGCGAACAGGAACGGCATATAATTTGCGATGTCGCGCTGAATCGGGTCTTGCGGCGGGGGGTTCAGTTTTTTCTGAATCACCATCGCGAGCAGCATCATACATGGCCAAACGCCGATGATTAAAATCGCCGGAGGATTCCACGGAATGAGACCGAAGAGGTTGAATATGCTTGTCGGATCCGGTGCGGAGAGGTCGTGAATCCAGCCGAAAAACGGCGCATGGCGAATCTCGATTGTGACAAAGAACGTTTTATAGAGCGCAAAGAAAATCGGAATTTGCAGGATGATCGGGAAACAGCCCGACATCGGGTTCACCTGCTCTTTTTGATACATCTTGATCAGCTCTTGCTGCATGCCTTGTTTATCATCGCCGTATTTTTCTCGCAGGGCAGCGACCTGGGGGCCGACTTTTTTCATTTTCGCAAAAGAGCGATATGAAATATTCGTGAGCGGGAAGGTCAGGCCGCGCAGGATGATGGTCAGGATGATAATGGCTACGCCCATATTTCCGACCAGAAGGCCGAGATAGTGAAGCGCGAAGAAGAATGGTTTGGTCATGAACCAGAACCATCCGAAATCAACAGCCAGATCAAATTTCGGGATATCGAGCGCTTTTTGATAGTCCTCAAGTTTAAGCACTTCTTTCGCGCCGACAAAAAGATGTGTTTCCACTTCCGCGCTGCCACCGACAGGAACAGCGATAGCGTCACCAAGGAAATCGGCTTGATACAGGCCGGTATTGGCGGGGTCTTTTTGGTCACCCGCATAGGTATAGCTGTATTTCACGTTTTGCCCTTGGGGCGGGATAAAGGCCGAAAGCCAGTATTTATCGGTAAAACCGAGCCAGCCTTGGGCGGCGGTGAAGCTTTGTTTCGGCTGTTTACGCATCGCCTTATAACCATCGGTAAACAGCTCTTCACCGATAAAGCCGATAGGGCCTTCATGGGAAATCCATGTTGCCTGGTAATCAGGGGGAACGCCTTTTTGCGCCAAAAGGCCGTAAGGATAAAGGGTGGCTGCTGTTTCAGAATTATTGGTCACGCGCTGGGTGATTTTGAACATATAATGCTCGTCGAGCTCCAATTTGCGCTCGAAAATCAGGCCTTGGCCGTTATCCCAATATAGGGTCACAGGGGTGGTTTGCGTCAGTTTGGTGTTGGTTCCCAGAACCTGCCACTGCGTTTTGCCGTTAGGGGCGCGGATATTGTCATTGCTGATCCAGCCATATTCAACGGTGCGGGAGAATTTGCTGCCGCGCGGGGACAAAACATTTACATTTTCTTTATCTTCAAGGGTTTTGAAGTATTCATGCAAAGACACGTCATCAAGACTGCCGCCTTGAAGGGAGAGCGTGCCGAAGACTTCGCCGTTATCGAATTCAATGCGGCCACCTGTTTCGGCGATGATTTCCTTGCGATCGCGAAGCTCAACAGGCGTATCTTTGACGATCCCTACTTCGGAGTTTACCGCGGCGGCGAGTTCTTTTTGTGCCTGAACTTGCGCCTGAAGCGCGGCAGATTGCGGTTTTAGAATAAAAGCATCATAGGCAAAATACAGCAGCGCAGCGGCGGCGAAGAATATAAAGAGATTCCGCATATCCTGCGGGTGCATTTGATCTTTGTTTTTAGGGCCGTTAGGCGCGCCGGAATTCATCATTTTTTAGGTCACACTTTAATGTTTATTATTAATATTTATTATGAAGATATGCGTTTATAGCGGATAGCCCTGCCGCAATCAATCAGGAACAGGATCATCAAATTTACCCTTGTATAAAGGGTGGCATTTACAAATGCGTTTAGCGGCAAGCCACGTGCCTTTTACGCTGCCGTGGCGGTCTATTGCGGTGTGCGCATAGGCCGAGCATGTGGGGTGAAAGCGGCAGTTTTGGCCTAAAAACGGGGACAGCGCGAGGGCGTAGAGCTTGATGAAGGCTTTGAGGATGGTTTTCATCTACGCGCCCAGTTCCAGTTTTTTGAGACACCAGCGCAAGTCATTACAGAGCGTTTCATAAGGGCGGGTGGCGGTTTGCGGACGGCCAACGAGGATATAGTCCTGACCCTCTTTCGCGCCGCCCGGTAGAACATCGGCAGCCACAGCGCGAAGACGGCGCTTAATGCGATTGCGCTTTACGGCCGATTTATCAACGCGTTTAGACACTGTGTAGCCTATGCGCTTTAGGCCTTCCTCATTGGCGGCGGTTTGCAGGATGAGGCCTTGGCTCACCCATTTTTTACCGCCCGATTGGATTTTCAGGAAATCGCTGCGTTTTTTAATTTGCGTTAAAGACGCTCTTTGTTCTTTCGATGCATGCATGGCACTACCTTATCAGCCATAGAAAAAGGCGCGAAGCATTTCTGGCCCCGCACCTTTTTAAATCTTTTTTGTCAGGCTAAATTTAAGCGCTGAGCTTTTTACGGCCTTTAGCGCGGCGACGTGCGATAACCGCGCGACCGTTCTTTGTAGCCATACGCGAGCGGAAGCCGTGGCGACGTGCGCGAACCAAGTTACTGGGTTGGAATGTACGTTTCATATCAAATACCTCTTAAATTCTGCGCCTTTATAGAGGGTTCTTTGCGGGGTTGTCAATTAATTCTTTGATAAATAATCATCCTGAATATTAACGCTGGAGAGGACGTTAATGTCTTTGAAGTGGGCTTTGAGCCATTTTTTAGCTTCAGAGCGGCCTTTATCACGCAATTCCTTTAAAAACTGCCAATCTGTATCGAATTTACTGGCAGCAGAAAGGCTCTCCATAGTGTTTTCCGCGCGCACGGCGTGAAGGAGAACATCGGTATATTGGGCCTTATATTCATCTTTCAGCATGTCTTCGTTGATCAGGCGCTTCACAAAATCAATGGCGCGCAGCTCCTTGAGAAGAGAGGCATTGAAATTGATTTCATTAAGGCGGTTTTCAATCGCGGTCATATCCTTTGGGATTTCATCGCGGGTGATCGGGTTGACATGAACAATCAGGATGTCACGGCACTGGGCGTTGTAAAAGAGCGGCCAGAGCGAAGGATTGCCCATATAGCCGCCGTCCCAATAGGCTTCGCCGCCAATTTCTATGGCCTGAAAGAACATGGGCAACGTGGCGGAGGCCAGAAGCGCGTCAATCGTAACGTCTTCATTTTGGAATACTTTCGCCGTTCCTGTCCGGACATTGGTGGCGGTAATGAAGAGTTTCAGGCAATCGCAGGCGTGAATATGGTCCGTATTGATGATTTTTTCGAGAACATCGCGCAGCGGGTTGATGTTCAGCGGATTGAATTGATAGGGCGAGACGCTGCCGACCATGCCTTCATAGAGGGATTGGAACTGGTTGAAGGCCGGGTTGCTGTCCAGGTTCCAGAATTTAGAGAAGGAGTTTTGCGTTTGGGCGAGCGGGTTATAGAACGCCCCTTGGTTGGCGGTCTCGCGCCAGAAGCTCTCCAGAACTTCGCGGGCTTTTTGAGATCCCCCATTTCCCATGCCTTGTGCGAGGGCGGCCGCGTTCATCGCGCCGGCGGAGGTGGCGCTCACGGCTTCAAAATCTATCCGGTCATCTTCAAGCAATGCATCAAGCACGCCCCATGTGAACGCGCCGTGCGATCCGCCGCCTTGGAGCGCGAGGTTTATGGTTTTCTTTTCAGGCTTTTTGCCGGTCATTTCTTTATCGCGCCTCTTTATCGCCCATGGCTTGTTTCATGAAGAAATCCTTGGCGGGTTTGAGGCGGGAGACGAGTTTTAGCCCTGTACGTCTTAAAACACGCACAGGAAAAATATTGTTTGAAAACAACCTGTTAAGACCATCTGTCATGGCGACCATCGCCATATTATCGGGGCGGCGACGGCGTTGGTAGGTTTCTAAAAGATCGGCAGAAGCGATGTCTTCGCCCTTGGCGTGGGCAGCGTTTACGAGCTTTGACAGCTCATCGAGATCGCGGAAACCGAGGTTTAGGCCCTGCCCCGCGATAGGGTGGATGCCATGCGCGGCATCAGCAACCAGAACCATGCGCGGCGCGATGTAGCGATCCGCATGCACGAGGCCGAGGGGATATGAAACGCGGCGGCCGATCAGATTTACATCGCCGTACCAATCAGGGAAGCGATCCGCGAGGATGGCCTCGAACTCCTCATCAGTGAGATTCATCATGGAGTTTTTCTCAGGGCCATGTTCGGTGAACACAACAGAGGATCTATGCTTATATTTTCCTTGGTCTTCATCATCGGCAAAGGGAAGCACAGCGAAAGGGCCTTCTGGCCAGAAATGCTCAACGGCGATGTTATTATGAGGGTTTTCATGGGCGACGGTGCAGATGAGCGCGCGCTGCTTATAGCTCCATTGACGCGTGCGAAGGTAATCGCGGCGCTCCATCCATTGGCGGGTTGCAGATTGCCTTCCATCAGCGCCGACGATAAGGGCGGCAGTGAGACGCTTGCCATCCTCCAGAACCACGCTTGCACATATGTCGTTAATTTCAAAGTCCGATACGCCCGCTGGAGCGATGTGTTTGATGGTTTTAAGGGCTTTCATCTCCTTCATCAGCCCGGCTTTCAGATGGTGGTTATCAACGATCCAGCCGAAAGATTTGTCTTTAACCTCGCCGCTCATGAATTCAAGCAAAACAGGGGAGCCGCCATCGAGAATCTGGATGTCGTTGATGGGGCAGCTTTGCTGAATATGTTTCCAGACGCCTGCGCGTTCAAGGATTTTGCGGGAACCGAAAGAAATGGCGGTGGTGCGCAGGTCTTGCGGTTTTGTTTTAGGGTCAGCCTGATCGATACACGCGACTTTGAGGCCGCCATGGCCGAAGAGGCACGACAGAGAAAGCCCCGCCAAACCGCCGCCGACAATGATGATATCAAATTGTTTTTTCATGTAAGGACTATAGTGCGATTGGGGTCAAAGAAAAACCCCGGAAGTTCTTTCCGAGGTTTTTGTTATTAGCTCACGCAGTTAAGAAGTTTTAGCGGACGGGGAAGTCCCATTCAACGCCCAGTCTGAATTCATGGCTGCCATATTCTGTTTCATACGAACTGACCGAGAGGTCTTCCGAGCCGAGATAGCGATATCCGACATTAAAGGCGAAATCGGTGCGCGGGCGATATTTAAAGCCGAGCGCCCCGTTCCACATGATTGTTGAATCATCCACCACAGCGCTCGGAAGCGTGCCGGAGGTGTCGTTGATTGCGCCGCCATGCCAGCCATAACCCAGACCTGCGCCGATATAGGGCTGTATTTTCCATGGTACGTCAAAGTCGTAATACAGGCTGGCCATTGCGATGGTGCTGTCGATTTCCCCTGCGCCGGGGAATGTGCCTACGCCCGAGATATCCGCGCTTGAGAAGCCTGCGTTGCGGTAGGACAGCTCGCCCTCAAGGCGGAGCTGAGGAGACAGGCGTATGCCGAGCGCGCCTGCGAATGATTGTGTGCTGTCGAGTTCAATATCGCCCGCGCTTCCCGTGGTGCTTTCAGAGAAGGCCAGATCATTATAGGTGTTTAAGCCCAGATATCCTGCGAAGTACAGGCGGCTTGTTTGGGCGTTTGCGATGGAAGAAAGGCCAAAAGCAGAGACCGCAAAAACGCCGGCCGTTAAAAGGGTTTTGGTTTTCATGACGAGACTCCGGTTAGAGGCATTGAAAAATTTTATAAAGAAAATAAGCGCCCAAAGAACATGAACGTGGATTTAGAATAGCAAAAAATTAAGTGTCTGGAAAGACGCAAGTATTCAGGCCGTTTATTAGGAAACCGGCGTCTCGACTTTCACAGGAAGATCTGCGGCGATCGGCTCGTCATCAAGCATTTCGATCATGCCTGTTGGCTGAACAGCGAAATTGGCGATGAAAAGTGCGTTGGAGTAAAACACCACGGCATCACACAGGAAATGGCCTTGGTCGTTTACGCCTTCAAAAGACGCGGGGCGGATTGTACCTTCAATAACGGAGCGCGTAGTATCATCCATTTCTTTCGGCATGTTCGGGTCTTCCATGCTTTCCGCGACATAAAACGGGCCTTCTTCGCCGCGAACAAAGAAACAGAAGAAACGCAAATAATCGAGGACATTTTGCTCGTTCACTTTAATCGGCGCTTTGGCGTTTACTTCGTGAATTGGGGGTGATGTCCCGTTCAGACGGAAAAGATTTCCCTGATCTGTCAGGTAATACACGTACATTTTCTGGTTTGACCAGCTGGGCTCTTTCACGCGGATAAGGGCGACCTGATCGTAGAAAGGGAGTGTGCGCCAGTCCACTTTTGTACTTTCAGCAGCAACACGGTGCTTCCCGTCAATGGGATTGATTTGCTCCAAAAAGCCAGCCAGTTCGTCCCCTTGAACGGCGTTCCATTGATTATCTTGATACATGAAAAAGTGATCCTGTTTAAATGAACGTTTTAGGTTTTAAATTATGCTTTTTATGAGCATATCCCTACAAATATTGAGCATTAGCTTACATAAATCAAGACAATTATTGCACTGCACTTGAAGTGGGGCTGGGGCTGTCACAAAAAAGCCCCCTTCAAGTTTTTGAAAGGGGCTTTGAATTTATTATCAATTAAACCGGATTAAAGAGCCTGCGAACCACACTGGGCTGCGTCTGCCAAGCTTTCTTCGAATGTTCCACCGAAGTTGAAGTTCACCGGTGTGCCATTTGAAGCAGATGCAAGAGCATCACCCCAACATGCAACATCATTTCCACCGGCGGCTGGCTCAATGTCTTGAGGCGCTACAGTGCCATCACCATCACCGCCTGCTGCGGGTGTAATACCTGCGAGCTGCTGAGCTGTTGGTGTGCCGCCGCCCGCTGCTGGCGTAATGCCTGCGAACTGTTGTGGACCAAGCTGAACCGGTGGTAAACCAGTTATAGAAAGGTTCAAGCCTGATGGGCCTGATGCGGGGCCGCCAAACAATCTGATAAAGTCTTCGAAGTTATCGATTGTAAGATTAGGCGGGAAGCCCACAAAAATCTGACCACGACCATTTACAAGCGCATCATCCGCATCAAAGAGACGGTCTTCAAGGAATGTAAGCGTGTCCAAAGGCACAACCAAGCTCGGGAAATCTTCGCTTACAACGATACCATCGAAGTTTGCGTTTGTTCCGTCAATCACGATCACAGTGTCATCATCTTCCAGAATTGCACCGTCTTCAAAACGTACATAGTAGCTGCCTACCGGAGCAAAGCCTGTGAAGATTGTGTTTCCGAGAGTGAGGTCAGTGATCGTCAGCTCGCTTGGCAAAATGCCAGGTGCGTTTTCAAATTGAAGGCCCACAGCGGGTATGCCCGTTGTGTTTACAATTGTGTTCGGTGTTTCACCTTCTTCATCGCTGGTCAGATCAATCTGGCCGCTTTCGAAACGTGCGCCTGATCCAAGGATTTCGATGATCTCACCTGTTTCCTCGTCATAAACAATTCCACCATTGTCAGTGAATGTGTTTCCGAAGACTTTCACGCTTTCATGGCCGGAGCCTTGAACATGGAGGCCGTTAGCACCAGAGCCGCTAACTTCGTTGTTTGAAACGATCACGCTTTGATCGGGGATTGAAGAATAATATCCTTCGGAATCACCCACCAAGAAGGTCTGTACGTTATTTACATCGCCGAAGTAATCACGCTCAAATGTATCGCCACTGAGGATCAGAATTCCTTCATCACCTGAGTCTGTCACAATGTTTTTATCAACCAGAAGGTTATATGCGCCTTCCACTTCGATACCATCGTCACCGGCATTGGTGATTTCGTTACCAACGATTTCAACATCTGTAAGCAAGAAGTACGGTTCGTTGTCGAGACTTTTCTCTGAAGAACGTTCTTGATTCAAGAAGCCATTTTTGACGTGAATACCATCACCGCCGTAATAGTCCTGTTCGCCTGAGAAGACATAGCTGTAATAACCTTCGCCACCGAAGTAGTTCTCGTCCGCAAGACCCGTGTTGTTGATGGTGTTGGCTTCGCCTTCTTCCAATCCGCCTATTACAGTGTTACCGCTGGCCAGAACCTGAATTCCGTCATCCGCAACATTGTTGATGGTGTTTCCGAAGATTTCTACACTTGTACCATCAAAATATGGCGTTCCGACGCTTCCGCCGAAATACTCATCGGGTACGTAGCCTTCAGCAACCACATCACGAACATGTATAGCATCATTGCCATAGCCATCTTGGCTGGCGTTACCGATCTGGCTAGTTTGTCCGTGGTTGGTTTCGAGGCCGTAATAGCCCGGAGGAAGAAGCCCATCAAGAGCAGACAAATCTCCACCGAAATACCCATCAAAGAAGCCAGAATATTCGTTATCAATGCCGTAGCCGCTGTAATAGGAGACGCCGACATTGTCGATTTCGTTGCCTTCAATGCGGGTGCGACCGGATTCTACAACTTCGATACCATCATCGGCAGTTGTATCGATCGTGTTACCAAGAACGACCACGGCGTAAGGTTCGAAACCGCCGCCGTAGTATCCACTGCCAGCGCTGACAGCATTTTTCGGACCAGCAAAGTTTCCAACATTTTCAACACGGATAGCATCACCGCCAGTGTTGAAAGCGTAAGAAGATCCGTATCCGCCATCATTTCCGGTTGTTTGGCTTATGTAGAAAGATCCATAACCATAAAGGCTGAAGTCACTTTGATAACCAAAATAGCCATAGTAATCGCCATCAGCAGAAGTATAGTCCCCGCTTATGTTTCCGAAAGTTTCAGATACGGCATAACCCATACCGGCATTGTCGATTGTGTTATCGCTAATGAATGTAGAAACGGAGTCCAAAACCTCGATGCCGTCATCGGCTGTTGTATCGATCGTGTTACCGATGATGTCAACCGCATAGCCGCTGTATACGCCACCAGATTCACCGCCGGCGTAAGAGACAGGAAGATACTCAGATTCATCGTTTACACCGCGAACATGGATGGCATCTGCGCCGTGAACGTCAGTTGCGAAACCGCCAGATGAGATCTCCAGATATCCACCAACGCTTGCTGTGCCGGTTTCACTCAAGAAATCACCCAATGAAGAGAGTGAGGCTGCAGAGGCGTAGTAACCGCCGTAGTAACCATTCGTGTAGCTTACATTACCGTTAACCGAACCGTTAATATGCTGGCTTGTGCCCACATTGTTGATCTCGTTTTCTGCGATCAAGGTGCGACCTGCATAGACAACTTCGATACCATCATCACCTGTGCGATCAATGTCATTACCTACAATTACAAGCGTGTAAGGGTCATAAGAGCTGGCTGTTTCGGTTGGAACCTCTGCCCCGCCTGCATTCAGCGATGCTGCGTAAGGAGGGTAGAACTGTGGCTCTTCGAATACATCGCGAACAGAAATACCATCCGCGCCATGACCGTAGTAATCGCTTGTGCTGCCGCCTCTTTCATTGAACTCGTCTGAACCGATATCCGTGCCGGAATAGCCGAAGCCGATTGCGTATGTACCTTCGTTGTTCACGCCGACATCGGCAATTTCATTGCCTGCAATGATCGTGCGGCCTGATTGTAAAACTTCGATACCGTCATCACCTGTGCGATTGATAACATTGTGATTGATGTCCACTGCGAAGAGTTTGTAATCCTCTGTCGGTACAACTATGCCGCCTGCTTGAAGTTGGTTAACATCCCAAATCGGTGGCTTGGACAGAAGGCCTTGATATACATCGCGGACATGGATTGCATCGCCGCCGAAGCCATCGGAATAGTAACCGTAGTAACCACCGTAATATGGCTGCTCTTCAACCAAACCGACATTGTCGATTTCGTTTCCTGTAATCAATGTGCGGCCTGCGCCTACAACTTCGATGCCATCATCGCCGGTGTTGTCGATGTCGTTGCCATCAATAACAACCGCATATTCGATGAAGGTTGAGCCGGAGCCTGCGCCGACAGCGCTCAAAGGTGCGGCGTTAGGAACCCAGATCGGGCCTTCATTATATCCAACATTGCGAACAGAAATGCCGTCCGCGCCGTCTGGTTGGTATGAACCGTAATAGCCGTAATAACCGCTGTCTACAATCCCAACACCGACATTAGAGATGATGTTATCTTGGATCAGTGTTGATTCAACCTCTGTGACCTCGATACCGTCATCGGCGGTGATGTCGATTGTGTTTCCGAGGATATCAACCGCGTAGCCGTAATATACAGGCTCGTCAGACGGGTCATCAGGAATTTCTACAAGGTTGAGGCCTGCTTGCGTAAGTTCCCATTCTGGGTAGATGTAATCACCTTCAACGTTACGAACAGAAATGCCGTCCGCTCCGAAATAATCAGCCGCGCCGTAATAGCTGCCGCCGCCGTAACCAGCGTCTGAAATAATGTTACCTTGGATTTCTGAATCAGCGCCGCCGATCAGAACACGGCCTGTGATGTTGTTGACATCAATGCCGTCATCGCCAGTGTGGCTGATGGTGTTGCCTTGAAGAACCACGTTATATTCAGAGTCGGCCAATGAATACGGACCTTCAAAGATATCAGGATATTCGTTTGTACGAACATCAAAGACATGGATACCGTCCGCTGTTTGATATTCAAGAACATCGGTTGGCGTAATGTGCGCGCCGACTGTTTCGGTCAAATCCTGACCAACCCAAAGGTTGCGACGGCTTGGCTCCTGATTTGTCCATGATTCATATTCAGACGCTATATTAAGAGCCACATTCGTAAGGTTCGTGTATGGAGGTGAGCCACCGCCGAAATGTTGTTCAGGCGCGAATGGGCCTGAAGACAGCATATCAAGCATAGAGTCATAACCCTCATGCTCGGTCAGTTCCACGCCCGCGTAGTTCACGGTGTTGTCGTTAATAATGGCGTTGTAACCGCTACGTACGTAAATGCCGTGGCCGCCTGTATAATCAACATTGTTGTTGTTTACATCAATCGCCCAGCCATTTGGCCCGAGAGTATTTGCGCCGGAAACATAGATACCGTTGCCTTCGCCCCAGTTCCATACGAATGCTGGATCGATTTCTTCAACAGCAGCAACGGCTTGTGTTACTGAGCCGCCGAAAGCAAATGCTGGCGGGTTAACCGCGAATGCGGCGAATACATTGATTTGGTCGATCACTTCTTCCAGATCACCACCCATACCGGCCATCAAAACATCGTTTTCAGCAATGCGTGTTGAACCGTTATCCTCTGCATGGATGCCGTCATCGCCGACCATTACGACTTCATTGCCCGCAATGTTCACATTCCAGCCATAATCGCCGTATTCTTCATTGCCTTGCAAAGCCTGCATAACGGAACCGCCTGATTGACCGTTAACACCGGAAACATAGACACCGTGTCCGCCAGCAAGAAGAACCTTGTTGCCAAAGATGCCTGCGTAGATTGAGTTAAGGTCTATTGAAGACGGATCTTCAGTGGCGACTCTTATGTCATCATTACGGTAGCCCCTTACATTGATGCCACTTCTCCCAACAGATGTGATCGCGTTGTCAGATACTTCTGTCACCGCGAAACCGTTGATGTTGATACCGTGATCATCGGCATGGCCGATAAGGTTGGTGTTCACGTAAACGATGTTGTTGTTTTCAGCGTCGATACCGTCGCCTTTAACAATCGCGATGGCGTTATCGTAGATTTTAACCTGCGCGGCTGCGGCAACGCTGCCTTCGCCGTATTCAGTTGGTGCGCCAAGTGCAGATGGTGATTCGCTAACGTCGAGGCCGACACCTTCAACTTTGATGCCGTCGCCGAGATCGCTGTCTGTGTTCAAGCCGCCGCCATCAACATTAAAGCCCGCGCCTTCGATGACGTTGCTGTAAATTGTTGCGCCCGCGCCGCCGATAACGTGGATACCGTCATCATAGGTGTTGGAGATTTCGTTATAGCCGATTTCGGTTACATCTGCGCGACCTGCTGCGCTTTCAACGCGGATACCGTCAACGGCCAATGTGTCCAGTCTGTTGTTCGTAACTGTGCTTTCTACAACATTCTCAACCCAGATACCTGTACCGACATCAGAGCCGGAAACTTCGTTATCATCGATAGTTGTGATCGAATATATTTCGTTTTCAGGATCTTGGGATACTTCGATGCCTTCATCATGAATATCTTCAAGAATGTTGCCTGTGATTGTGCTGGTTTGCACTTTGTTGATATCAATACCATCATCACCGGTTTCGGAGATCATGTTGTTGTAAACATTGATTGATGATCCGTTCAGAGCCAAAATACCGTCAGCACCTGTACGCGTGAACATATTGGAGAAGAGTTCAGAATTGCGGCTGTCAAAAATATAGACCCCGTGACGACCAATATCCTGGATCTGGTTTTGAGCAACGACAAAGTTTCTTGTCGAAACCGTGCGGATACCATCTGCGTCTATGTCTTGGATCTGGTTGTTATTGATATTGTTATTCATGCCTTTGTAGACATAAATACCATTGCCTGAAACAACGCCGTCTTTGCGCTGTATAAAGTTGTTTTTGATGGTTGCGAAGCTGGCTTCATCAAGGTTAACAGCATCAAAGCTATCATCAGCTTCGATGGTCATGCCGTCGAGGGTCACACGATCACCTGAGATCGTGAACGCTGCCGCACCGTCACCCTGAACAACTGTTTCTTCAGGAACAAGTCTTCCACCTTTAGCGGAAATACCAGCATTCACGCCGTTAACAATAATCCGATCTTTAGAAATCGTTACGGATTCATTGTATGTGCCTGCAGCGATATTAATCGTTTCAAAATCACCATCTGTACCATCGGCAAAATCAACAGCCTGCTGAATCAGCGCAGCGTTTGAATTCACGTTGATCACATCTGCGTCTGTGTTGATTTGTGCATCAGACGCCAATTCCGTAAAGGCGGGATCAGATAACAGGCTGCGGGTATAAATCTTGCCATCAAGATTTAACGTATCGACATTGATATCGTGTGGCGGATTAATAATGCCCAAACCAATGATACTGTCTGTCGCGGACAAATCATTTACGTTTAAGGCTCCGGTTCCCAATGTTATATCGTGCAGAAGATTTACGGTCGGCGCCGCAAGATTCAAATCGTGTTCAGTAATTGTGTCTGCATAAACCGGGCAACCAAAGAAACATCCGGATAAAAAGCCGCCATAGGTCGTGCCGACGCGCTCTGTTCCAACACTAAGATCAATATCATCTCCCGTGCTTATGCTTTCCGTCGCCCACAAATTCACGTTTGCGCCCGTTAATGTGTTAGCAAGTGCCCGTGCGTTGACGTTTACATCAAAAATTGTGCCGCCTGTGATCAGGTCAGCAAGAACGCCGCTTGTTGAATTGTTGTTAATTGTCAGGTTACGGGGATCGATTAGCAATGTACCGGTTGTGCCGGTCGTCGAGCTTAAATCAGTAAGACCATAATAACCTACGGTTTTACCGGCCGAGATTTCAGCGTTTCCGCCGTCACCGGATTGAGATCCGCCGGTTGCAGAGAGTAGCCCACGGAAAATAGCATAATCATTACCGTAGATATATGCTGTCCCGCCGTTACCGTTTTCGCCAGCATCAGCTGTCAATACAGCCGTTTCAGCAACGTCTACATTCTGGCCTGTTACTGAAATTTCACCGCCGCCCGTTGCGCCGGATGCATTTAAGTTGCCCGCTACCGTTACAACACCGGAATTGCCGCCATTAAGGATAATTTTTCCGCCTTGGGCAGTGGCGGATGAGACATCAACAACGCCGTCAAGATTGATAAGGTTGTCCACGGTGTCTTTGGCCGCCAGAACGTCCATCCGCACTGTTCCGCCATGGGCGTTGATTGTGCCTGTATTTTCAACTACAGCTTCCTCAAGCTCACCTTCAACAGCGATTTCAAAGAGACCATCGCCGTAAAGATCAACGGTTACTGTTTCACCGGCTGCGAAGGCAACCGTTCCGAGTTTTGCGTTGATCGTCCCTGCGTTAGAGGAATTTGGACCCACGAAGGCCGCCAAGCCGCCTTCGGTGATTGTAATTTCTGCGCCGCTTTCAACATCCAAAGATCCGTTTCCGAAATCGCTCATGATAATCTTGCCGTCATCTGCGAAAGAAGACGTATCGATAGATTCAGCGGTAGAGCCGATGAATGTGTTCATGTTGATGCGGGCTGTACTTGTTACAAGAACGCCGTTTTTGTTCAAGACAGCGTTTCCGCCTTTACCTGCGAAGAGACCTTCGATGTATGAAGTGTTATCGCTACGGTCAATGTGAACGAAGAAATAATCTGTTTCCTGCTCTACAAAAACAGACGCGTCGCGACCGATGTTGAAACCACCGGCATATTCCGCTGATGTTAATTTATCGTGCTGGGTAATTGTAAGTGTGTTGCCGTTGTAATCATAATCGGCCGAACCTTGAGTAACTGTCGCGCCTTGCGGAAGCGCGTCGGGCGCTACGTTTTGTGCGTGGGCAGAAGAAATCCCTAAACCTACCAAACTTGCGGCCGTTATGGCTGTCGTTGCCATGAGGCGGTGTCTGGTTATACCAAAACGATTGGCTGCATTTGTGCGGGCTTTATAAGTACTCATGGTAGGTTTCCCTTTTCTCTCCGAAAAATTTTAAATTTTATTGTGCTTTTGGTCGCATAAACCCTTATGCGCATCGCAAAATTTCTTTGCTTTAGATTAGATTTTGTTGATTTAAACCAACTTCTAATCCACTATTTTTAAACTTATTCACGATGGGTATCGCAAATTTGTGGAAAAAAGACAAGATATAATTAAGGAAAATTTAACTTTTTTGTGGCGTTTAGAGACATTGTATTTGGACTCTCGCCGCCACCCTTACTTACCATATTTTTCTAATATTCATTTTTTTTACGCATTAAGTCTATAAACGTATATTTCAAGGGTAAGCCTTGATATTCCTTACAAAATAACGTAAGTTTTGTGGATAATTGTTCTTTATTTTTTTCTGTATTCTGATAAGTACTACTTTCAAATTCATATTAAATAGCAATAAGGCGCTTCAAAATGAAGACATTCAGCACGTTTATCACAGGTCGGAAACTGGCATCAGTTTTTGCATTTTCCACGCTTCTGCTCACGTCTACGAGCGTATTTGCGCAGCTTCCCGCAGAAGCACAGCGCGCCGCCACTCAGCAGGCCGATCCGGGCCGAGTCGGTAGCCAAATATCGAATACCGAGATTGTCGAGGGAGACTTCACCCCGAATGTTCAGGTTAGAAACCTTGTTTTGCAAAAGGCGCCGCCGAATGCAGAAAACATCAAACTGACCCTACGCGGCATTAGTTTTGACGGCTTGGGCGTTTATTCCACTGAAGAAATACGCTCGGTCTACGCTGATAAGCTCGGGCAGCAGATTACTCTTGCCGATGTTTATGGCATTTCTTCTGCGCTGACGAATAAATATCGTAATGACGGTTACATATTGACGCAGGTTGTTGTGCCTCCACAAACAATTGAAAACGGCATCGTGACTTTGCGCGCCGTTGAAGGCTTTGTTGATCAGATTGTTGTTGAAGGAGCCGGCGAGCAAGAAAGCGCGCTCAAAACAATTCGCGGCTATGCAGATAATATTCGCACAGCGGGAACGTTGAATGTTCGTGATCTTGAAAAATTCCTGCTCTTGATCAATGACTTGCCCGGCGTAGAGGCTCGCAGCGTTCTTAGCCCGTCCCGCACACAAACAGGTGCGTCTGATTTGAGAATCATTGTCGAGCGCGACCCTTACGATGCCTTTGTTGGTGTGAACAACCACGGAAGCCGTTTTATCGGTCCTCTTCAGGTAAGTCTGGGCGGCACTGCTAACTCTTTCTTCGGCATGAATGAGAGCATTACAGCGCAATTCATTACAGCGCCGGATCGAAATGATGATGTCGAGATGTCGTTTTATTCTTTGGGATATAAACAGCCTATAGGAACTCTGGGGACGACCATTGAGGGCTATGTCAGCCATTCTAATACAGAACCTGGATTCACTTTGGAGCGTTTTGATGTACAAGGGCGCTCGGATTATCTCAGCGTTAAGGTTGAACACCCGATTATCAGAACGCGGACAGAAAACTTGTATGTTCACGGCTTGGTTGATGCACGCAACGTTCACAGCAGCAACAACCTTGAGGAAAACCGTGAAGACCGCCTCAGAGCCGTTCGTTTCGGTGGGCGTTACCAGTTCCTTGATACTTTGTTTAATGTCGGTATCAACACGATCCGCGCAGAAATTGCGCAAGGCGTTGATGTTTTCGGCACAAGCAGCAAGAACGATATTCGCACATCCAGACCGTCTGCAGATCCAACATTCCTGAAGGCGAACGCAGAAATCGAACGCTTGCAGCGTTTGACATCCGATGTCAACGTGCTTGTTCAAGGGCGTGGGCAATTGTCTAACAACGCTTTGTTCTCATCTGAAGAATTTGGCGTCGGCGGATTTAATCTCGGACGCGGCTATGATCCATCCGAAATTGTTGGAGATGACGGAATTGCCGGTAAGCTTGAAGTTCAATGGAACAAGCCTTACGACACCAATTTCTTTGAAGATTACCAGCTCTACAGCTTCTATGATATTGGCCGCGTATGGAACAAGGATGCGACAACAAATGATGGTAAGAAGCAATCTATTGCTTCTGCCGGTTTGGGTATTCGCGCGGAATTTGTGAATGATCTGAATACAGGATTTGCGATTGCTTTCCCGCTGACGCGCGATCTTGATACGACGAATGATAAAGACCCGCGTTTTTACTTCAACGTGAACAAGAACTTCTAAAGTCGTTTAACAGTTTTAAAAACCCGCCTCCTTTTACTCAAGGGGGCGGTTTTTTTATGACGCGGATTTGGGGAGGATCAATGCACAAAATGATGCAACCAGAACAAATAAACCGAGCCACCAGCCTTGCCAAAGGCCATATGACATTGCAGCGATGATTATAAGAGAGATGAAAACAGACAGGCAAAAGCGTTTTTGCACGGCGTCTTCAATTTTATAAATACAATATAAAATAAAGAGCAGAATTAAAGCCATAAGCGCCGCGCCGACGGCGCCAAATTCAAGCCAGATTTGCATGACAAAATTATGCGGATGCAAAACATGATCTTCATTAGCATAGAGCAGCTGCGTGTCGAAGGAAGGGATTTGACGCGTGGCGTCCATTCCAAATCCATAGAGAGGGTTTTCCAGTGCTTTACGGGCAATAAAATCCCAGATTTCCATGCGGGCGCTGGCATAGCCTTTGGCAAGCCAGCCTTCGGCGCCGACATTAACTGCAAGCTCGTTAAACATATATTGCGCAATCCACGGCGCGGCGGCGAAGCCCAATAGGATGAGCGCCGCAAGGCCGCACCAAGCGGCTTTAATGTTGACAGGAAACAGCAGCGCCAATAATACCGCGACAATTATAAAGAGCTGCGCAGATTGACTGTCGGTTTTCAAAAGAACGGCGAGCAAAGATATAATTATAAGAGCAAGGGCGATTGAATGCCTTTTGGATTTCCAATCATCTTTGAGAAAATACAGCGCGAAAAGTGCCAGAAACGATATGCACATGGTGCTTCTGTTAAGATCGGAAAAATTATCAATGTCTTTATCTGTGGGGTGCAGTGCATAATAAAGGCCGTTATGGGTATAAAGATCAACACAAAGCAGCGCGGCGGAAATTATAACCGCATACGCAAAGCCGCGTTCTAAGCCGGGAAAATCCTGAATCTTCAACATCTGCATATGGGAGAATAAAAATGCGCCCGGGATGAGGACTATGGCTATTTTTAAGCTGCGCTCAAAGGCGGCGTCCGGATTTATGGCCCAAAAACTGCTGATAAGGCCGAGGCCAATAATCAAAAGCACGATAGCCATATAATGTATATTTATAGATGCCCATTGCCCATATTTACCGCGCACGGCGAAAGCGGATGCGATTGCGAGCACGGCGGGGAGAAATGCGAAACTGCGCGGAGCAAGATATCCCAAAACAGGTATCAAGCAGATGATTGCCATTACGCTGATGAGACTTAGGGGCATTTTGAACATGGGGATGGGGGCAAGGGCCATATATATGTCTTTGAATTTGAAAAGAATTTACTTTTCAAATCATGGCGTAATTCTTAGTGAAAGAAAAGTATAAAGCCGATGAGGCAGAAAGGCGCTTAAAGCTCGACTTCCGGCGCTTCGTCTTTTGCAGGGTCTTGCTTGGTTTCCGGCTCTTCGAAGCTTTCGATAGCATCTTCCAAGGTTGCTTCAGGGTCTGCGGCTTCACTGTCAAGGGTTTCATAGCCGGCAGCGGGCTCAATGTTTTGCAAAGACAAAGCGGGGTCAGGTTGAAGGGGATCGGTCAACGCAGGTGATGTCTCCGAGCTGAAACGCTCGCCGAACTCATCCGCCGCCATTGCAGTGGTTGCTGTAAGGGCAAAGCCAGAAACGATCAGTGTTAAAACCAAATTGCGCATATCTATCTCCTAATATTATGCGGCAAGCATAGCAGATTTTTATTTTTATGGCAATTTTTTGTTTAGCCGCCATACGTTCAGAGTTTTAGCATCATAAATATCAATACTTAGGCATTGACCTAAGTATTTTTTCCCTCTATAATTAATATTATGATGAACCAAAACATCTCTATGGATCAAATTTTTCATGCGCTTTCAGATGCGACGCGAATGGCGGTTTTAACGCGACTAAGTGATAGCCCGGCTTCAGTCAGTGAATTAGCCGCACCTTTTGAAATGGCGCTGCCCTCTTTTACTCAGCACTTAAAAGTTCTAGAGGGCTGCAGACTTGTGCGATCGCAAAAACAAGGACGAGTGAGAACCTACACACTTGAAAAAGCTGCAATGCAGCGGGCTGAAAACTGGCTCATTGAACGGCGCAAGATATGGGAGGCTCGGCTGGACCGACTTGATGAACACTTATTAACGATGAAGGAAAAAACTTATGAGTGATATTTTAAAGACTTTTAACCCTAAATTAGACCTATTATTAGAAAGAATTGTCGACGTTCCCGTTGAAATGGTTTGGGACGCGTGGACAGATCCCGAGCAGTTGAAAATATGGTTTTGCCCCAAGCCTTGGCAAACAACAGAATGTGAAATTGATTTGCGTCCCGGCGGATTGTTTAGAACTGTGATGCAAGGGCCAGACGGAGAAGGCCATGAAGGCTTAGGCTGCTATCTGGAGATTGAAGAGAACCGTAAATTGGTTTGGACAGACGCGCTGGAAAGTGATTATAGACCCAATACAGTTGAAAATGCCTGTATCAACGGACGTTTCACCGCTTTCTTAATGCTTGAACCGTATGAGGGCGGCACAAAATATACAGTGCTTGCAAGACATGGCAGCGAAGAAAGCTGCAAGACACATAACGAACGAGGCTTCCAAGACGGCTGGGGAACTGCACTTGAACAACTGGTTGCTCATGTGAAAACACTGCAGCATTAGCTTATAAATTAGGTGAGTCTTTATCCTTGGGAGTGGTTATTTAATGAGGGAGATTGGTGGGTCCTAGCGGGATCGAACCGTCATTCGCTTCGCGAATGCTTTATAATAAGAAGCGGTTTGATCCATCGCGTTTGCGGGAGGGGCTTACAGGTTATTTAATGAGGGAGTTTGGTGGATCCTAGCGGGATCGAACCGCTGACCTCATCACTGCCAGCGATGCGCTCTCCCAGCTGAGCTAAGGACCCTTTCCAAAAAGGAATACGAGAACCTAAGCAAAAACGCGTTGCACTTCAAGCAAAAAAAACGGAGGCCGAAGCCCCCGTTTTCAAAAAATATATTTAAGCGTTATTTCTTTTTAGCGGGCGCTTTTTTAGCGGCGGGCTTTTTCAACGCATCACGAATTTCTGTCAAAAGAACAATGTCAGCCGGTGGCGGCGGAGCGTCCTTTGCTTTTGGGTCTTCAGCTTGACGCTTGAGCTTGTTCACGCCTTTAACCAACATGAACACCACGAAAGCGACGATCAAGAAGTTGATAAGGGCATTTATGAACGCGCCGTATTTAACTGTGGCTGCGCCGGCTGCTTCGGCGGCGGCAAGGTTTGCGTATTCACTTCCATCCAGCGATATATAAAGGTCGCTGAAATCAATGCCTGCTGTTGCTACGCCGATAAAGGGCATAATCACATCGGCAACCAATGATGTTACGATGGCGGTGAAAGCCGCACCGATGATAATACCGACAGCCATGTCCATGACATTGCCGCGGGAAATAAATTCTTTGAATTCCTTCAACATTTCTAGTCTCTCCTAAGGGTGTTTTTTATTAAGGTGTTGTAGTGACTATAAAAGGCTACGGGCATTGTGGTGTTAAGTCAATATACCGACTCCCCAGAATAAAAAACCGCCCACATGGGGCGGCTTTCATAAATTTATATGCGCTTGTTTTTAACGTGAGTTCATCAAGTTCAAGATGTTCATGAACATTGCGATAAAGCTGATATACAGCGTTAATGCGGCGGCCCAGCCATAGCGGCTCATCGTTTCTGCGGGTGCATTCGGGCTATACATTTCCTTCATGTTTTGTGTTTGCCACGCCGTAATTCCAGCGAAGAGCGGGATACTGATCATGGAAAGAACCGTATCCATGCCTGAGCTTTTGAACACGAACATGTTCAGCAGTCCTGCGATAATAATGCCCCAAATTGCCATAGAACCGAATGTGCGGATAGGCGTGAGGTCCATTTTCGTGGTGTAGCCCAAAACGCTTACGCCCGCGAACATCCCTGTGGCGATAAAGAAGGCTTTCGCCACAATAATGCCGAAGGCGGGATCAGCCGAGACCGAGACTGCGATAGAGGCGAAGCTGATACCGTAAACGGTCGCGAGCAGCATAAAGACGCCCATCAGCTTTCCTGAACTCATGCGATCAGGCTTAAAGCCGAACATCACAATAGCCAGAGGCGCAAGCATCACGACGATGGATTGCGGCCCGCCGAGGAAGAGGTTGAGCAGCAATGGCGAGCTGCCGACGATCCACGCGACGATGGCCGTGACGAGAACGCCGCCTGTCATGCGCGTGTAAATATTATTCATATGTTGCCGCAAACCTTCGTCTATTTCCCGAGTGCGGGTTTGCGCGGTTTGGATACGGTCATTTTGCATCGTTTTATATCTCCTAAAAAGTAAACGTTACGTTAGATATATATAGGTCTTATTATAGCAGATATCAATCAAAACAGGGGGAAATCGGAAAAGTGTAAGAAGATGAAGCTATTAGCTGTGCTTTCGCGCGCCGCGATTGCGCACAAGCCAAGGATTGTGCGTTTCACCGCCGAAACGATTTTGCGCATCTGCGGGGGGAATGGAGAAATGCGGCAGCGGGGTATTTGTGGTTTCCGCCAAGGCGCGAATGCGTTTTTCAATTGGCGGGTGGGTAGCGAACATGCCCATAAAAGGCTTCGCATTTTCAATGCACATCATGGCGATGTCGTCTGTGGTTTCGGGGATTTTGTCACGGCCCGCGATTCGCATCAGCGCGCTCATCATCGCCTCGGGGTTTTTGGTGAGTTTGACCGCCCCCGCATCGGCCATGTATTCGCGATTGCGGGAAATCGCAAAGCGCATAACCAGCGTCGCCATATAACCAATCCATAAGATCGCGGCGATAGAGAGCATCAAAAAGATACCGCCGCTTCTTTTTCGGTTTGTGCCGGTAAAAATGAAATGATAGCGGACATTGCTCCAGAAAAGTTGTGCCGCGAAGCCAATCATCCCTGTGAAGATCACCGTGACCATCAACAAGCGAACATCGCGGTTCAGGATATGTGTGAGTTCATGCGCGAGGACGCCTTCAAGCTCGTCTTTCGTGAGCGAGTTCATCAGGCCGCGCGTGACAGTGACGGTAAAACTTTTGGTGTCAATGCCGCTGGCGAAGGCATTGCGGGCATGGGTTTCGATGATCTCAAGGCGCGGCATCGGAATGCCGGCGGTGATGGAGAGGTTCTCAAGCAGATTATACAGCTCCGGCTCGTCTTTTCTGGATACGGGGTGAGAGTGCGAGAGTTTGCGGATCATCTTTGTATGGAAGAAATATGCAATCGTAAACCAGATGACGACCACGGTGATGATGATTGGCCAGTAATTGAAAATGAAATTATTGGCAAAGCCCGTTGTGATTTGCGCGGCGGTCATTCCGCCTTGCGGGGCATGGGCGATAAATATGCCCGTTGAAACGGCGGCGCACGCCCATAGCAACCCTATAATCACAAGTGGATATAACCCCAAAAGAATCATGCTTTTGAGGTTGTTATTCCAGATATGGGTTTGTAGTCCTGCGGGGCGCATCTTAATTCAACTTATGAGCCGAATTTCACTTCCGGTGGTTTTTCCAAGGTCTCGCGCTCGCCTTCGGGGATTTCGAAGAACT
>CAYGKM010000004.1:0-3745 GCA_964350695.1 uncultured Micavibrio sp. | reverse complement strand
ACTTCCGGTGGTTTTTCCAAGGTCTCGCGCTCGCCTTCGGGGATTTCGAAGAACTCTTCTTTCTGAAAACCCAGAATGCCTGCAAACAAAACAGCCGGGAATTGTTCTACGGCGGTGTTTAGCTCAGCAGTGGCGTTGTTGAAGAAGCGGCGCGCGGCGGCGAGTTTGTTTTCGATGTCGGAAAGCTCGCCCATGAGTTGTTTAAACATGCCGTCAGCCTTGAGGTCAGGATAGTTTTCTGCAACCGCATAAAGCAGCGCCATAGAGCGGGAGAGTTTGTTTTCTGCCGCGACGCGCTCTGATATGCCGTCGGCGCTTTCTACGCCAGCTCTGGCTTTGGTGATGTTTTCGAACACATCTTTTTCGTGCTTGGCGTAGCCTTTTACGACTTCCACCAAATTGGGGATAAGATCAAAGCGCAAGCGAAGCTGCACATCGATATCGGCGAATGATTGCTCGCGGTTTTGCCTGAGAGCGACTAGACGGTTGTAAATCCCGACAGCGCCGCCGATTACGACGACTGCTATCGCCAAAATGACCCATAATGCTTCCATATCAATTCCCTTTTCATCTGGTGTGCAACGTCTATACTTAATCATTATTTATCTTCAGAGTCGAGAAAAGTTGAACCCGTCTATGTCATTGTTTACCTCTTCAAAATTTGCATCTGCGGCGGCTTTGGGCACGGATTGGCGCGACACCGCGAAGCGCGTGTTGGAGCAGCTTGAGAGCGTCAGAACCCCCGACGCGGATTTCAATTTCGGATTTTTATATATCAGCGACGCATTGGGGGATGATGCGGAGAGTATTCTCAATCTTTTTAAATCGGTTTTAGATATCGAGAATTGGGTCGGCAGTGTGGGTCTGGGCGTTTGCGGAACAGGCGAGCGGATGATTGATGCGCCTGCGATTTCCGCCATGATCGGGCATTTTGACAAAGATGATTTTCAGATTTTTCCGCAAGTGGCGCTTGATATGGGGCCGGCGGAGGATGTTTTAAAACCGTGGCTTAGTAATAATGACCCGATGCTGGCGGTTGTTCATGGTGACCCGATAGCGGATGAGAATCCGGCCGAAACGCTGGCCAAGCTGGAAGATCTGACGGGCGGGTTTTTGATCGGCGGGCTTAGTTCCTCGCGCAAGGAGCATCTGCAATTTGCTAATGATCTTCATCAAGGCGGCGTGAGCGGGGTTTTGTTTTCACAAAATGTGAAGGTTGCCACGACGCTTTCGCAAGGCTGCACGCCGATTGGCGGGGTGCATACGATTACGAAATGCGAAGGCCACAGCGTGATTGAGCTGAATGATGAAAGCGCGGTAAAGGTTTTTGAGCAAGACTTGCGCAGCATGGCGATTAAAAAAATTGATCGCGACCCTGATGACATTCTTATTGATGAAGCGGCGCTAGGGGACCCGAACGCCATCCCCGAAGAGTTTCAGAAATTGTTGCAAGGGGAGATCCATGCGGCGCTTCCGGTTTCTGAATCCGACCAAAATGATTATCTGGTGAGGAATATTATCGGGCTTGATCAAGATGACGGATCGATGATGATTGCCGAAGAGATCAATAAAGGCGACCGGTTGTTATTCGTACATCGTGACCACAACACGGTGCATGAAGATTTGAGCAAAAGCCTTGTGGCCCTGCGCAAACGCGTGGAGCATGACGAGGGCGTTTTTGAACCGAAGGCGGCGCTATATTTCTCATGTGTGGCACGCGCGTTTAATGATCCCGGGCTTAGCGAGAATATGCACGAACATGACGAGGTTCAGCTGATTCAAGATATTATCGGGGACGTGCCTTTGACAGGGTTTTATGCCGGTGGCGAAATCAGCAAAGCACGGCTTTACGGGTATACCGGCATTTTAGTGCTGTTTTTATGAGCAAATAAGGCTTTTCTGTATTGCCTAACATGCTTAGTGTTATAGTTAAGTTATTAGATAAAGGATTTTATATGACCCGCTTTTTGATGTTGATTGCCGCTATATTGGTTTTTGTTTCTCCTGCCGCGCAGGCGCAAGAAGCGGTGCCGAGCTTGCCCGAACCTATTCAGAACCTTGTGAATGAAGGCGCGCAAATCAGATATTTGGGCAAAGATCACGGGCTTGATGCGTGGCTCACGATTAAAAACGGCGTTGAGCAGTATTTTTATGTGATGCCGGATAAAAAAGCCTTTGTGATGGGCGTTTTGTTTGATGATGCGGGCAAGTTGGTGACCGTGAAGCAGGTGGATCGCTTGCGCCAAAAAGGCGATACATTGCTGGATTCTTTGGCAGAGTTTCCTATAAACGAGCAGCCGACACAGGCCGAGCAGTTTGATGTTAAAACCCCTTCAGAGCAGATGTATAGCGACCTTGAAAGCAGCAATTGGGTGGCGCTCGGTAATCCGAACGCACCCGTTGTTTACAGCTTTATTGATCCGCAATGTCCGCATTGTCATGCGTTTATTCAAGAATTGCGCGACGGGAAAATGCTGGAAGAGGGCAAAATTCAGCTTCGGATGATTCCTGTGGGTTTCCGTGACCAAACACAGGCGCAAGCCGCGTTTTTGATTGCTTCGCCTGATCCGCAGGCAAGATGGTTCAAACATATGGACGGCGATGAGGCCGCACTTCCTGCAAAGCAAGAGATCAACACCCAAGGCGTGCAACGGAATTTGGCCGTAATGCAAGCCTGGAAATTTGATGTAACGCCATTGATTGTGTATCGCGCCAAAAACGATAGTGTTAAAATCGTTCGCGGGAAGCCGCAAAATCTTGAGAGCGTTATTACTGATCTTAAATAGAGCCAAGATCGCGCAGCGGGATAAAGCCTTATGATTTTTCAATCGCGGCTTGTTTCGTGGCAGCGTTCAGCTTTATACTGGTAAGACGTTGAATTTCGAGTACAGAGTTCCTATGGACCAGCGCGCACGCTATCTTCTTCAGATCTTAGATAAAATCGGTTCGCCATTAATGGGGGTCGTAGCGCAATCAGGTGCGCCTGATGAAGATGCGGCAAAAACTGTGGCGGCGCTTTTGGGCAAGACGGTTCAGGCCAGTATTGATCTTGGCACTGTGATGGATGTGAACCCCGCCGAGGCGCAAGATGACTCGCTTCGGGTGGCGCTCGCGGGCCTCGCAGGGCCGCTGGTGGCACAGCAATATAAGAAAAAAGGCGCAATCCCGGATGATGCCGACCTTAAGAAAATCACCGCGCCGCTCCAGACCGTTTTAACGTTTTCAGAAAATTTTTCGCCAGACGCCGTGAATACGCAGCGCCTTCTTGATCTTCAGGCGAAAGGGCAGATTGTTGATGGACACCAGGCAGCCATCCAATATATCGGTGCGTTTATCCCTGTTGTGGAAGCGATTGCGACATTTTCGTTCGGGCAAGCCGAGCAAAAACTGGTTATGGATGTGACCAATAGATTGGTGCAGCGCGCCGCGGAAATGCGCGAAGCGTTGCTGCCGAATTTGGATGCGGAAGATCAAAAACGCGCAGAGCTTGGTTTGCTTGATACGCTTGCGCGGCTTTATAGCGCGTGCCATTTACATGAAACCGATAAGGTCATGAAGATGGGCGAAAAAGCCCGTGAAAGCGGTTTTTCAACGGACCCTGTATGGGCGAGCTTTGATAGCAGGACGGCCATGCTTGAAGCATTAGCACGGAATTTGGCACCCGTAACGGCTGCGGCCTCGCCCGCACAAAGCGCCGCCCCGCCTACGCCGCCCCCTGCGCCGGGCGCCGCGGCAGGGGCCGCCC
>CAYGKM010000003.1:0-152274 GCA_964350695.1 uncultured Micavibrio sp. | reverse complement strand
GCGTGTGTACGTTTATAGCGTACCGAGGGTTCGAATCCCTCCGGCACCGCCATTTTCTTAAATGGTTTTCTAATTCATCAAGAGACGCTGAGACCGCAAGGTATTTTATAATGGATAAGGATAGCATTTTAAAAATTAAAAGCGCGCATGAATCAATTATTCATTCGTGTTTTTGGCAAGGGTCGACAGATGATTGGCTTATTGCGATTGGAACTGTAGGCGCTGTATGGGTTTCGCTTTGGCTTTCCAGACGTGGTGAAAGATTTGCAAAAGAACAATTACGGTTACAGCTTTTAGATCAAAGATTAAAAATATGGGATGTGCTTTTTGAATTTGGTAAAAACCATCATGGGGGTATTCCTGATTATGGCGAGAATGACAAAGACAGACTAAAATTAAAATTGGAAGAAATGAAAAACATTCTTGATAAAATCGACTTTATAAAGGTTCGGAGTCTTTTCGGGGAAGATATTGAGACAAAAATCAGGAAAAGCCTATTGGAACCTCTCATTGCTTGTATATTAGCGCTAGAATCGCGAAACATAGATGAAAATTATATTGATCAAATAAACAAGCACATTTATTTAATCAACAACACAACTAATGCACTACCAGATATTATTAAACCCTATGTAGATTTTAGCGCATATAAGGGCGGATCACTTCGGGCGTAATGTTGGTGGTTCCTTTTGGTTGTCCTTTATTTCTTAATAAGGCAATTTTGATGTTCTGCACCGCCATTTTTCTTCCATATCTACAGACGGGCTTCCAGAGGGTTTTCGGATTGGTGGGGTGGTTTTTTGCGAATTCGAGACAGGCTGTCTTTAAGACCGGTAGCCTTTTCTTTGAAGGCTGACCCCATCGGATATGCACCTCTTTTTACACCGTAATAATAGGGCAGTCCGAGCGCTGCGCCTGAAAACCCTACAGCGGCGGTGTGGAGCATTAAATCCTGAGGAAGGTTTAGCATAGCGCCAATTACACCTGAAATTGCGGCGCTTGAGGCGGCGGCGCCCGCGGAAGCGGCAGCAGAAACCACGCTTGAATCAACGCCTGCGATCATATCTGCGCCTAAGCCTATGGTAGATACGGCGAGGAAGGTTTGTGCCAAGCGTTTTTTGGCAGGGAGTTGGCTTATGGGTTCCTGGATGCCCTCACGGGCCACAAAAACAACGGCATCGCCTGCATAGCTAAAGACACCTGCCAAGCCTGATTTGGCTGATCTGAAGCCACCTAAAGCGCCGCCGCCCAAGTACTTTAAAGACTGCAGGCTTGCAATTTTTTCAGGCTTTGCTGCGCGGTTTTGCGGGTGAAGTGCTTTATTGAAAACGTCTTTTCTGAAATCAGAACGGCCAATTCTCCCTTCTTTCTTTTCAGCATGCCGTTTAAAAACGCCGCGGCGTCTTATATCAATGGCGGCTGATTTTTTGGGGAACAAAGCGGTGTAAATCTCGTCTGAGTTGCAATATTGAAGTTCCGCGCCGATAAGGTGCTGCAGGTTTCCATCCAATGCTTTTTGCAAAAGCGCTTTGTTTTCGCTGGTTGGGGCGGTTTGGTAGCTTTCCAGAGCCTCTTCAACGGATATTAATGCCTGTTTTAAAAATTCCTTATATTTGTCGCGGGAGATTCCGACATCATTTGCAGAATAATCAAGAGTCAGGGCAAGAGTGTTTAACCCGCCTTTCAGGGCTGTAATGTTTTGACCTGTAATTTCGATTTTCTTTTTCCATGCACCATATGCCCACATACCGAGCGAAATTTTCGCAGGAATGAAATTGGACAGGGCGCGTTCCGAGGTGTTTGATTCTTGCGCGTTATCTTCTAAGGCGAAGGGATGTGCGGGAGATTTATTATGAACGCACACATCCATGAGCCTTTGTGATAGCCGCGCAGGAGGGGTGATTTTTGATGCAACTTTGGAGGAGGTGTCATGCATGCGTGAAAGCATTAAACCCATTGCCGTGCCTTGAAGGGCTGTGCGCTTTGCGAATCCTAAAGGTGCGCTTCCCAAACGGGCGACAGGGTTAATAAATTCGGAAGCCAAGCTTCCCATTTGTTTGAAGGCGACGGGACCGCGGGCCGCTACGCGCGCTGATCCGTAACCAAGCATGGTGGCATGTGAACCATCTTGGAACATGTTTGCATCGACAATCAGTTTTCCGGTTGTGTGTGTCGTGCTTTCAGAAACGCTGACCCATGTGGAGCTGTCATCAACGGGAATATTGACGGATGTGTAAAGCGCTTCAAGTCCCTGCGGCGCAAGGCTTTGCACTTTCATGGCATTGCCCGCGATAATCTCCGCGCCGACAATATGGCGGAATTTTAGATATCCGCTAACTGCAGGATCAAGGCGGTCCATGATGATTGGAGGCAGGAGTGTATTATAGTGGCAAAAGCTTTGCATGGTGCACCAGTCGGCGCCGTTTTTGATGGCTTCTTTTACCTCTGCTTCGCCAATTCTTTCGAAAGACGCGAGTTCTTCCGCTGAAAAAGGTTGGGTCGATATGTCACCCGTTACCGCGCCGTCACCCCAGTAGCCGTTATTAGAGGCAGAATCAGGATCTACGGAGGCCTGGACTGTGCTCATGATGGTGTCTGCTGATTCCAGATTAAGCTGTGCGTCCATACCATATTTCATTTGATAGGCGTATCCGATGAAGCCTGCGATCATGGCAAAAACAGCCGGGTTGTCTGCTGCGGATCTGGCGGCGCTGACCCAGAACCCTTTCATCATGTCGACATAACCGACGGCTTGTTGGGTAACAATATTACCGTTTTGGCCAAAAACGTTGCGGACGGAGTTTAGAACTTCTTCATAATGAGCGTCATGTTCTGCGGACGATGTTCCGTTGACGGAGGCTTGCTCAAAGATGCTTTGCAGCTCTTTTGCGTTTTGGGTGAGGTCTGATAGGGCGCCCTCGCCGTAGCGCTTGAGGTGCTTCTTTTTCTGGGCGGAGGCGGTTTCTACGGAAGCGGCAAGCTCTGCAGAAAATGAAAAGAGAGGTCTGAATTCGTTTATAACCGCTTGAAGCTCGGCGGGGCTGTCAAGGCCGGTTTCATGGAGCTTTGCGAGCGTCATTTGAACGACAGCGTATTCTTCCATGATTCGGTTTAAAGGATCGGATAGGCCCATTAAGCGCTCTGTAAAGTGAGAGTGCCGCCATGCATCAAACATGACTTCTGAAGAGATAATGGGGGTTAGCGCAGAAGTTGCGGCGGCAATATTATCAAGTTTGTCGCGGGGGGAGACGCCGAAGCCCTTTTGGCTTAAGGCTGTTTGGAAGCGTAGATCTGTTTTTAGCGCGGCGGCGTTGCTTTGAATATTTGCGAGGCGCGCTTGCGTTTTTTCTTCGATCTGCGCCATTTTTAAACCAAGAGCAAAATCATTATGCTGAGGCGCAAGATTATAAAATGTTTTTAATTCTTGTGCGGTGAAAGCAATTTCATCCGGTCTTTGTCCCTGATACCGGCCGTTTGTGGCTTCATCGACAAGATTCCAGAAGGCGCCGGCTAGCTGTTGCTGGTTTTCACCTTCAAATAATGAAGGGTTTTGAAGTTTGGCGTCTATTTGTAAGACAAAGCCCCTTTCAGGATCATAAGATGTGCCGGGAATTGCGGATACGATGTCTTCATCTTCTTTTGCGTTCCAGAATTCAGCTTCGGATGACCACACGTCATCTTCTTTCATTTTACGTTCGCCTTTTTCGTGGCATTCAAGGCTTTTTGCATCTTGTAGTTTTTCGTCTACGAACTCTGGAATTTCGGTTAAGCCCGTTGTTGCGAAGCGGGTGAGGCCGTGCCCCAAGAGGCGCTGGTGTTTCGGGAGTGTTTGTCCAACGGGTTGTTTAAGAAAGGATAGAAAGCTCCTAAGATCTTTGCGGCTTAAGACTTTGTTCCCGTCTTGTATAAAAGGCGTGATGAGTTTATCGAGCGCTTCATCTCCGTGAATGGATGAAATTTCGAATTGTGGGGTTCTTCGCAGGCCGTCACGTTTTCCCTTAACCGTAATGCCGTAGCGTTTTGCTATGGCTTTCAGGTCATTGGGCACGAAAAAATGGTTGCGCAGACCATAGGCGCTTTTTGCTTCGCCGCTTATTTGGGTTGCGCTTTCTTTTTCAATTTGAGACACGCTAGGCACACCATCATACATTTTATTGTTTTTATTCTCTTATAAGTTGCGCCGCGCATGCGCCGTAAATTTGTTTTGTTACGGGGCCGATGTCGCCGTCTACGTATAATTGCAGACCATGACTTTTGCGCAGATGGCTAACAGCGCCGCTGCTTGCCGCGTAATCAGGCGTGACTATTGTGCTGTTTCTTCCCAAAAGCCTTATGGCCTCTGCGACAGCCGGGTCGTCAGTATTATTGTAATCTCCTAATCCGGCATGGACCGAGGACAGCGTCCCCTTTGTTGATGCAAATCCGCGTGTTTGGCAAACAGGGACGAGTGTTTCACAGTTAAAATCAGTCAGTGTAATGTCCCCATAAACTTGTGAGTTCACGGCCACATCGACGAAGGATTTTCTGAATGGTGTGTAATCTCTGTGAACTACAGCGGGGTTTTCAGAGGCTTGCATTTCACAATATTGTCCGATCGAGACCGGTTCTTTGTTTTGGGCATGCGCAGGAGCTTGCCCCGTTAATAAGAATAAACCGGCCAGCGCGCCGGAAGCTTTACCACCAATATTGAACATAGAGACCTCTAATTGAGAATAGTTATCATTTGCTATTGACATTATTCAGATGATCGCCGAATGTCAATTGCGAATGATTATTAATTACACAATAGAAAAAAATCAATGGCTGATGAGAAAAAAAGCGGCTTGAGCCTTAAAAAAGTTTTCGGTTTTGCTGCGAAAGCGGGGCTGTCCATTGCTTTTGGTTTCACAATTCTGGCGGCATTTGATTTTGTGATGTTTCATGAGCTCGCGGAAGGTGCATTCTTTATTGAATCTGTTCAAGAACCAATTTCGGAAATATTGAGGGCGGATATTCCGATAGTGGGCGCGTCTGTTGCGGACGGGTTTTTGGGGCTTGGGAAAATGTTTGGCGGTGCTGCCGGCGGCGTTGAAGCGCTTCAGGGTGCAGGTGAATTTACACAAGCTTTAACCGAAACGGCGAGCGCGCCATCTGCCGGCGATCAGTGGTAGTTCAAGAAGGATTTTTGAGTGTAAGTGTCTCTTCTGTCGTTTCGCATGAACCGGAAAAAACACGACCATCGGTAAAGTCACAAATGGCTGCTTGTGCGGGGCGGGTTGTTCTATCTTTTATTTCATCGGACGCAAAAGGACTTGCCAAATAAAGCGCTGCGCCAGCGGGAGCGAAGACGGCAACGTGCCATTTTTTAAATAAGCTATCATTTTTTTTAGACATAAAAACCTCCAAGTGCTAGTGAAATTAACCATATTAAAATTTTTGACACAAGGTAAAATCTTATATTTGTGATATGTGCTTATGGTTTTAAGCTATTATCGCTGTCTTAAGTGTTTGAAAATTAATGCTTTATGGGATAGATATGAGTTTAGGCCTATTTCTATAGGCATTGTTATTTTCAAAACGGCCAGCAGTTCATGCATTTGAATATCACCGCGCATCTTTCCCATGACTATAAACGTGAAATAGACGGTTTGCGGGCGCTTGCAGTGTTAAGCGTGGTTTTATTTCATCTGGGTGTTTCGGACGTAAGCGGCGGTTATGTCGGTGTTGATATGTTCTTTGTTATTAGCGGGTTTTTGATTTCTCGCAATATTATGCGCGCCATTGAAGAGGGCCGTTTCAGCTTTTTTGATTTTTATGAGCGCCGCGTTCGGCGGCTTTTCCCTGCGATTGCGTTTACTTTGGTTGTTACTTTTGCGCTGGGCACGTTTTTGCTTTCGCAGGAACATATGCAGCGTTTGAGTGATTCCAGCGTCTGGGCGCTGTTTTTCTTTTCCAATCATTTCTTTTTCAATGAGGCCGGATATTTCGATATTGATTCGCATTTTAAGCCGCTTCTTCACACGTGGTCTTTGGCGATAGAGGAGCAGTATTATTTGCTCTGGCCCGCGTTTTTAATGCTGATTTTGGGATTTAAAACCCGCCTTTATCTCAAGCGTTTTGCGCTGCCAATTTTGATTGTGGTCGGGCTAGCGTCGCTGGCCGCTTCGCAAGTGATGTTGAAAATTAATCAGGATGCGGCGTTTTATCTTTTGCCGTTTCGGGTGTTTGAATTTGTGATCGGGGCGCTGTGCGTTTGGGGCATGCGTTTGAAGCCGCAGAGCAATTTGATGCTGGAGGCGCTGTGCATTACGGGGCTGATTTTGTGTCTTTATTCTGCGCTTTTTTATACTGATAAACAGCCGTTCCCGGGCGTTGCCGCGCTTGTGCCTTGCTTGGGGGCGGCGCTGGTAATATTGGGCGGAAGCGCGAAATATTGCGGGCTGATATTCAGAAACAGGATTGCCGTTGGCGTCGGCCTGATTTCGTATTCATTTTATCTCATTCATTGGCCATTAATTGTTTTTTACAAATATGGGCAAACAGCGGATTTAAAAGCTTTTGATCAGGTTTTGATTTTTGCGGCGTCTGTTTTGGTCGCGACATTTATGTATTTTTTTATCGAAATGCCGTTCAGGAAAAAGCCTTCAGACGCGCGCTGGCATAAGAAACCCTCTTCATATGCGTTGATGGGGGCGTTTATTTTGCTCTTGCTTGCGCCGCGCTTGGCGGAGCCGATAAACGAGCGATCATGGCGATTGCCTGCGGATGTGAAGGCGGCGCTGAAGGATACGGAAGGTTTAAGGATTGCGTCTGAAGCCCTGCGGGTGGAGCGCGAGGAAAGCGGGTTTTATGATCGAAACGTGGCCAGGGGCGTGATTATCGGGGATAGTTTTGCCAATGACATGCTCAATGCGATTGAGCTTAATACTCCGAAATATGTTTTTAAACGCCTTGTCATTTCTGCCGAATGCCAGGGGTATATGGGTAGGGATTATATTTTTGAAGGCAAAGAAACGGATGATGAGAATGGGCGGGGGTGCATAAAAACCTATCAAGATCTTTTACATTCCGATGATTTTAAAAACTCCGAGGTGGTCGTGTTTTCACCATATTGGCAGCCCAAAGGCGTGCCGGATTTTATTAGCGCGGTTGATGGAATTCGAACTCTTACGGACGCTCCGATTGTCGTTTTCGGGCCGAAGATGGCGTATGATCATGCGCCGACTTTAGTAGCAAAATATATGGAAAAATTTGTGGATTATGAAGGTTTCGCGGAGTTTGTGATCGGCGCGCAGCATGTCATTTATCTCACGCAGATTCTTGAGGAGCTGCAAACGGGTCTGGCGGATAAAGACGTTATTTTCGTGAATATTTTCGATGTGTTTTGTGACGGGTTTAAATGCCCTGTTTTAAGCGCGGATAACGGCCTTGTTGTTTATGATAATCATCATTGGACGGTTGAGGGGGCGCGCATGTTCGGCGCGGCGCTGAAGGATAGCGGGCACCGGGCAGCGGCGGCTATTTTTAAGTCAGAATAAGTTTAAAAGATCTTTGAATAGGTCTCTGACTTGAAGCCCAAATATGTTTTGCCGTTATGGGCCAGAAGCGGGCGTTTTATGATGCTTGGGTTTTCATTGGCGATTTTAACCGCGCCGCGTTCATCCATTGAATTTTGAACGTCATCGGGGAGTTTGCGCCACGTCGTCCCGCGGCGGTTGATTACGTTTTCCCAGCCATGTTCGGCAAGGGCTTGTTTCAAAATCGCCTCGTCCAGCCCGTCTTTTTTGTAATCATGGAAGGTATAATCCACGCCGTTTTCATCCAACCATTTAAAGGCTTTTTTCATGGTGTCGCAATTTTTGATGCCGTAAATCGTGGTCATTTTTATCTCTTAAACATTGATTCCGGCAACATAGCCTGATGACCATGCCCATTGGAAGTTATAGCCGCCCAAATGCCCCGTAACATCCACAACTTCGCCGATAAAAAACAGGCCTTTATGGGCGCTGCATTCCATGGTTTTGGACGATAATTCGTTTGTGTCCACGCCGCGCAATGTAACCTCGGCGGTGCGGTATCCTTCGGTTCCTGCGGGTTTTATGCGCCAGTTATTTACGGCGGCGGCCAATTTTTGGATGGTTTTATCAGGCAGGTCGGCGAGGCGACCGACGATGCGCTCTGTTTCGCAAACGCTTTCGGCGAGGCGCGCGGGCACAACATGCGAAAGCGCGGTTTCGATATCTTGTTTGGGGTTTGTTTGTTTGCGTTCCTTAAAAAACGCGAACATATCGTTGTCCGGGGCAAGGTTTACGGCGATTTCGTCACCTTCTTTCCAGTAGGACGAGATTTGTAATATTGAAGGGCCGCTGAGGCCGCGATGGGTGAAGAGCAAGCCTTCACGGAAGGATGTGTTGCCGCATGTGACGATGGCGTCCAAGGCCAAACCGCTTAGGGTTTTGCAGCGCTCGAGGATTGTGGTTTGGAAGGTAAACGGCACAAGCGCGGGGTAGGTGTCATACACGTTTATGCCGAATTGCCGCGCGATGTCATAGCCGAAGCGCGTAGCGCCGATTTTGGGAATTGATAGGCCGCCAGTGGCGATGACGAGGGACGCACATTGCGCTTGGCCCCGCGAGGTTTCAAGCGCGAAGCCATCAGGGGTTTTGAACACCGCCAGTACTTCCGTGCCCATATCCAGTTTCACGTCTGCGTTTTCGCATTCTTTGAGCAGCATATCGATGATTTGTTGCGCCGAGCCATCACAAAAAAGTTGACCGAGATCGTTTTCGGGGTTTTTTTCGTGGTATTTTATGCCGTGTTTTTCAACCAAAGCTATAAAATCATGCTGAGAATATTGTTTGAGCGCAGATTTGCAAAAATGCGGGTTGCCTGAAAGAAAGGCTTCGGGGCGCACATGCAGATTTGTGAAATTGCATCTGCCGCCGCCGGAAATTCTGATTTTTTCGGCAATCTTGGTTGCATGGTCAACAAGCCAAACGCTGCGCCCAGTTTGACCTGCGGTAAGGGCGCACATTAATCCTGCGGCGCCTGCGCCAATAATAATTACATCGTATCGGGAGTTCATGGGATGGGTTGTATCACAGGTTTTTGATGTTTTGAAATATTTCAATGAGATAGCGTTTTTGACGTAATTCAGTAAAAAGGCCCATTCCCCTTTTAAAACAGGGCTTTTTTGGATAGACTTATAGACGGAAAGTCTTCCGATTCGTTTTTGCAAAAACTATTTTGATGTTTATCTATGCGCTTTAAACCAATTTTATTGGGGTTCACCATGATTCTGTCTGCTTTATTTGCAGCGGGATGCACGGCGACATCTGTAGAATTGGACACCGCGCAGCATCAAGAAATTCTTCAGGAAGACCAACGCATCCTCCAAAACCCTGCAAATATTTCGAAAGAAATTGCGTTAAGCATTGATGAGGCGCTTGAGATTGCGGTCGAGCAAAACATGGATGCCCGCGTTTCGGCGCTTGAGTTTCTAAGTGCGCAAGACAGCGTGACTTTGGAGAATATTCGCGCTCTTCCCTCCATGGAATATACATTGAGCCGTACGGGGCGTGATAATTTTGCGGCCTCGAGGAGCTTGTCTTTGGCTACGGGGCAGCAATCTTTGGAGCCCTCTGTTTCGAGTGACCGGTACAGAAGCACGCGCGATATTACGCTGAACTGGAATTTGATTGATGCCGCCACGGCCTTGATGCAGGCGAGGTCGGCGTCTAATCGCGCGGATATAGCGGAAGAGCGTTATGCGAAGGTTTTGCAAAATATTCACCGTGATGTTTATGCGGCGTATTGGCGGGCCCGCGCGGAATCCAAAACGGGCGCAGAGACGCAAAACCTTGCGGCGCAAGCCAGAGACCATATCGCGAATATAGACAAAGCGTATTCGCAAAAATTAATTTCCAAAAGCGAGGCGTATCAACGCAAAGCGCCGTATCTGGAAAGCCTGAATGTGCTGGAAGCCTTGCAAAACGAATCGCAGCTTGCGGTGATTGAGCTGAAGAGCCTTTTGAATTTACCGCAGGATACGAAGTTAACACTGGTTTCGGATATGCCCAAGCGTTCCAAAATCTATGCGGATTTGTTGAAAAGCGATATGGACGTTCTGGAGATGGCGGCGCTTGAAAACCGCCCTGAAATGCGTGAGGCCTTCATTGAACGCAATATCAGCATTCGCGAAACCAAGCAGGAGATTTTGCGTACAATTCCGGGCGCGGAGGTCTTTTTCGGCTTTAGCCGCGACAGCAACCAGTTTTTGACCAATGACAGATGGCAGAATTATTCCGCCAGTCTGGTACAAAATATTACAAATTTGCTGACATTCCCAGATCGGTATTTGATTGCCCGTAAAAACGAGAATTTGAGCGAAGCCCGCCGCGTGACATTGGCGGCGGCGATTCTGGCGCAGGTGCATATTGCCCGTCATGGACTGGCCTATTCCAGTGATCAGGCGCAGGTCGCGGAAGAAGAACAGGAAGCGGCGCAATTTGCCGCCTTCGCTGCGCAGAAACGCCAGCATTCAGGGCAGATTGCTAAAGGTGATGTGCTTTTGAGCCGTATGCAGGCGCAGGAGAAAAAGCTTGAGAGTTATCAGGCTTTGGCGGCCGAGCAGGATGCGTATGCGGCATTGGTCAATACATTGGGGATGGATGCGGGGCGCGGGTTGTCATTTGCATCTCTCATCAAGCATGAGGGGGGCGGCGCATGAGCATGAAATTCCGCATCCCGACAAAAATTACGATTAGGAAACCGAAATGGCCGAAGCTTCCGAAGTTTACTCTGCCTAAGCTCTCTGTGCCTAAAATCGAATTGCCGAAGGTTTCTCTGCCTAAAATGCCGAAACTTCCTAAGTTCTCGCTTCCGTCGTTCAGTGTTCCTCAGGTTGAAATTCCGAAACTCTCATTTCCGCAGGTTTCTTTCCCGCGTCTTGCGATTCCGAAAATCAGCATGCCGAAACTTCCTGCTTTACCAAAGATCAGTTTGCCGAAGGTCTCTGTGCCAAAGATCTCTCTGCCAAAGCTGTCTATGCCGAAATGGTCTTACGAATTCAGACCGTCGCATTTACGCGCGGCGGTCGGGGTTGTGTTTTGTTTGTTCCTCTTTACGGCGTTCCAGACCGGTTTCGGGCAGCGGGTCGGCGTTTGGGCCGCAAACTTAAAGATGGAAGAGGCGTTTATGCGCATTGCCCGCAATGATGCGCCTGCATCCGAGGTTGTTCCTGCGGCGGCGTTGAATAACATTGTCCCTGCGGCGGGTGATGAGGACGGTTTTCAATCCGAAGATGACGGGCGATATTCCGTTGAAGATAATACGATTGAGGTTGAGGCGGTTTTGATCCCGCGTGAAAACACCGTGATTTCCAGTTCGCAGGACAGCAAGATTAAGACGATTAATTTTGATAATGGTGAAGTGTTTAAAAAGGGTGATGTCCTTGTGGAATATGTTTGTAAGGATTTGCGCGCCGAAGTGGATATCGCGAAATCGCAACAAGAAGTGACGCAGAAGAAATCTGCGGCCAGTTATAAGTTGTTTAAGCTCGACATTATATCCGACATTGAAAAGCTTGAGCTGGAGAGTGAAAGCAAGCAAGCCGAAGCCCGCACGCAACTTTATGAGAGCCGCATGGAAGATTGTTACATTCGCGCGGAATATGACGGGCGCGTGGTGAAGCGTCTTGCGAATGCGGGTGAATTTACGCGCACGGACCGGGTGCTGCTTGAGGTCGCCTCGCTGGATTATCTTAAGGCCGAATTCTTGCTGCCTTCGCGCTGGCTTCGCTGGGTGAATGTGGGCGCGCCGCTTGAAATTACGTTGAACGAGACGGAAAAAACATACCCCGCAAGGGTGAAGTTTATTTATGGGGAGGTTGATCCTGTGAGCCAATCTATTCAGGTGACGGCGCAGCTTGACCCATATGAAGACCCTTTATTGCCGGGGATGAGCGGGCAAACAACGATTGATGTCGAGGCGATTCGCCGCGCGGGTATTTACGGGTTCCTTGAGCAAAAACCCGAAGATTACAGGCCTTAAAAATATGGACGCGCTGTTTATATTGCTGGAGTTGCAGAAACAGGCCAGCCAAGCGCCGGATTTAAAAACCTTTGAATTTACCGCCGTGAACGGCACGAACAAGCTTGTGCCCTATAAGCAGGCGGTTTTTTGGAGCAAGAGCGATTTGGGCGTGAGTTTATCGCGCGTGTCGGGGAATGCGACGCTCGACCCTGAAGGGTCTTACGGGCAGTGGCTTAAAGGCTTTATTAAGCGCAATCTTGATAAGCGCACAGACGGTTTGGCAGTGTTTTCAGCCAAGACCATAGAAGGGAGCGAGCGCGCAGAGTGGGCGGAATACGCAGGTGCGCACGGCGCTTTGATTGCGTTTCAAACGCCGAAGGAAGGCTTACTGGGCGGGCTGTGGCTGGAGCGCGACAAAGCGTTTTCCAAGCCCGAGCTTTCTTTGCTTTCGGAGATGGCGGGGCTGTATGCGCAGATTTATGCGCTTTTGAAGCTGCGCGAAAGAAGCGCGCTGCTCTCGCCATGGAAAAGCTTTAAGAAGCGGCAGAAAATAATTACGGCTGTTTTTGTTGCGCTTTGCTTGTTTCCTGTGCGAATGACGTTGACCGCTCCGGCGGAAATTGTTGCACAAAGTCCAACTGTTATTACGGTGCCTTATGACGGGGTTTTAGATGAGGTTTCCGTGAAGCCGGGTGATGAGGTTTTGGCCGAGCAGCTTTTGTTCACGATGGATAAAACCGATCTTGAGGGGAAAATTGAATCTGCGGGCGAGGCGCTGCGTAGCGCGCAATCCAATCTTTCGCGGCTTCGCAGGGAATCGCTGAGCGCGCCGGAAAAAAAAGTTGAGCTGAACGCGCTGGTGTCAGAAATTGCTGCGCGAAAAATTGAAAATGATCATGCACAAAAACTGCTACGCAAAAGTGATGTGAAGTCGCCTGTTGCGGGCATTGCGATTTTCTCGGATGCGAATGAATTTGAAGGGCAACCCGCGCGGACGGGAAATAAAGTGATGGTGATTGCCGACCCTGCGAAGGCAGAACTTCTGATTAAAGCGCCGATTGATAATATGATCCCGATTGATAAGGATGCGCATGCGGAATTCTTCCTGAATGTGATGCCTTTAAGCGGCTATGACGCGCAGATTACCTCTATGGGGTATCAGGCCAGCCCTGATCCTGACGGATTGTTGTCCTATAAAATTCGCGCGGATATCACCGAGAATAAGGATCTTCGGATCGGATGGAAGGGCACGGCGAAAATCAGAGGATCATGGACGATTTTGGGGTATTCGATTTTGCGCAGGCCGCTGATTGCATTGCGAAAAATAACGGGGATTTAAGCCGATGGATTTTGCACAAGATCCGGATGCTGATTTCGCTTTGCCGCCGCTCAATCCCCTTATGCGGCTTTTCAAAAGTACGGATGATTTAGAAGGTCAGCCACGCTGGAGTCTTTATCACCCTGCATCTAATAAATATTTTCATGTGAGCTGGGCGGAGTTCGAGCTGCTGGCGCGGTTTCATAAATGCGAAACAGCGGACGCCTTGATTGAGGCGGTGAATGCGCAAACCACGCTTTCCATTGATAAAGACGATATCAAGGCGCTGATTATGTTTTTGCAGCAAAACGGTCTGTTGGCGCTTTCTGCGCAGAACCCGGAACTGAACACGAAAAACAAACCTTTATGGGAGCGGCTCGTGCATGGGTATTTGTTTTTTACTGTGCCGCTGTTTAAGCCTGCACCGTTTTTGAAGAAAACGCTGCCGTTTGTGCGCCCGCTTTTGAGCAAGGGCTTTTTGGTTGCGATGGCAGTTTTGCTTGCGGTTGGGATTGTCCTGACGATGCAGCGCTTTGATGAATTTGTGCATACGTTTTTGGATTTATTCTCTCTTAAAGGCGCGATTTTGTCTGCGGTTGTCTTTACGGGTATCAAGATTATCCATGAATTTGCGCATGCTTATGTTGCAACAAAAAACGGTGTGAATGTACCGCATATGGGGGCGGCTTTTATCGTGATGTATCCCGTATTTTATACCGAAACCACCGCGAGTTGGCAACTGCCATCAAAGAGCAAACGCATTGAAATTGCCTTGGCCGGGGTTGCGGCGGAGCTGGCGCTAGCGGCTATATTCCTTATGCTCTGGCATATCTTGCCGCCAGGCACGGGGCGCAGCATTTGTTTTGCTGTGGTGGCAATTTCTTTGATCGGATCGCTTTTTGTGAACCTTAATCCGATGATGCGTTTTGACGGATATTTTGTCTTGAGTGATGCGCTGAATATCGAGAATTTGCACGCGCGGGCGATTGCCATGGCGCGGCATAAATTGCGCAGTATTTTATTCGGGTTGAAAGATGCGCTGCCGGAGCACTTCACGCCAGATTTACGCAGGTTTATGACCGCCTTTGGTGCGTCGATTATTATTTATCGTTTCTTCCTGTTTTTGGGGATTGCGATTTTGGTTTATACGGTGTTTTTCAAACCGCTCGGCCTGATTTTATTTGTGCTGGAGCTGCTGTGGTTTATCGGCCTGCCGCTTTTCGGGGAGCTGAAAATCTGGTGGGAGCGGCGCGCGGATATTTGGGCGCAGCGTCACGGGCGATTTACCATCGGTGCGGCGGCTATGATTTTGCTTTTCTTGCTTTTGCCAGTGAACGGCACGCTCAGCGTTTCGGGGGTTTTGCATGCGCAGGAACAGCGCAGCATTTATGCGCCCTCGGCTTCTTATGTTGTGTATTTGAACGTCAAAGACGAACAAAGAGTGAAAGAGGGGGAAATCCTTGTCACGCTGGAGTCAGATACGCTTGAGAAGGAGTATAAGAGCGCGCTTGAGGGGTTAAAAAATCTGGAGCTAGAGCAGCGCCGTGCCCGTACGGATATTGAGAGTTACAAGGAGCGCGGGGCAGAGCTTGAGAACAAGGTGAGCGCCGCACGCAGCGAGCTTCAGACGATGAAAAAGCGCAAAGAGCGTTTGAATGTCAAAGCGCCGTTTGACGGGGTTATCCGTGATCTTTCGCCGGAAATTCAGGAAAAACGCTATGTTTCGAGTGCGGATTTGCTGTTCAGGGTTGTGCGCGACGATGAAAACATCGTAAGCGCGTATATCGGGGAAAACGAACTGACGCGCATAAAGGCAGGAAATGCGGCGAGTTTTCGGCCTGATTACTCGCTTGTCTCTCATGAAGATTTGGTTGTGGAAATGATCGACCCTGTAAATGTGAAAACACTTTCGCGGCCTGAATTGGCGTCGGTTTATGGCGGGGACATAGCCTCTAGCCCGAATAATAATGAGATTGTGCCTTTGGAGCCGGTTTATGCGGTTCGGCTTAAGCTTTTGAATAATAGTAATAATTCTAATGATTACAACGCTGTTCAAACGGGTGAAGTGCATATTCACGCCGCGCGCAGCAGCCGCGTTTTGTCTGCGTTTAAGCGTATAGCCGGTCTCTTTGTCAGAGAGAGCGGGTTTAACTAAATTTCAATTACGTAAATCTTTGAAAACGCTTAAAAAAACGAGTGATTTTCTTAAGATTTTGTAAGGGTTTGCTCCGTATACTTATAAGTGGGGTTAAATATTATTTTAAAGCATAGTCATGGGGACGCCTTGAACGGATTAATCAAAAATAAGATGAAAATCGTCGCGCTTGAAAAGCGTCTGATGCTTGATGCCTCTTTGGGTGCGTTGATTTCTTCGACTGTTTTGGCGGAAGACAGCGTGAATGCTACGCCTGAAGTGATTGACGGTGATGTTACCATTAGCGGGACAACGACGGATTTTACGGGCGAAGACCTGACCATTTCGACAACAGGCGGGGCGGAAGACCAACTAACGATTATTGATGAAGGTTTAGGCGCAGGGCAGATCGGCTTTGACGGCACGAATATTCGGTATGAAGGCACGATCATCGGCACGCTTTCATCCAACGGCGCAAATGGCGCAGACCTTACGATTTCTTTGAATGTGAATGCATCGCAAGCCGCGATTGAGCGTCTGATCGAGAATGTTACATATCAGAACGTTTCTGACGCGCCGACGACCGCGCGCACGGTGAATATTTCTTTGGGGGCTTTTTTCTCCGAGGATGTAAGCATTACGATCGTTCCTCAAAACGATGATCTGGTCTTGGCGGCTAATAACGGGGTAACGGTAACCGAAGGTGCGTCTACTCTCATCACAACGGCAGATTTAAACGTCACCGATGTTGATGACGCGAATACGGATTTGGTGTTCACTGTTACAAGCACTGTTAATAATGGGCGTTTGGAACTGACAACGAATACGGGCGTGGCGATCACCAGCTTCACGATGGACGATGTGGTGAATAACCGCGTTCAATATGTTCATAACGACACGGACACAACTTCTGACAGTTTTAATTTTACCGTGACCGACGGCGATACGACACTTGCCGCCGAAACATTCGATATCACGATCACGTCTGTGAATGATCCTTTGGCCTTTAATGTGAATAGCGGCACAACCGTATTTCAGGGGTTTTCAACATTGATTGGTGCAGAGGGCACGCAATTCGGCACTGAGCTTTTGCGTTATAGCGCGGTTGGAAATTACGGTACTTGGGACGGCACGGTTGATAATAAAAGCCTGCAATATGCAATGGTATTTACAACCCCCGCCGCAACCCCGAACGGCGTCCCGGGTGAAACCTTGTTTGAAAGCGGCGGTTCCGGCGTAGGGATTGGCCTTTATCTCAATTCAAATTTTGAGCTGGATTTTTATTCCGGTTCGGCGCAAAGCACCCCCCGTCTTTCCAGTGATGCCTTAAATGCAGGAACGCAATATGCGGTGGTTGTCGAGATTGACCAAACCACGAACGAAATTCGTATGCATTATCAGCAAACGGGTGACATGAGTTGGTATACCTATGGTCGCACGGCCGAAAAAACCCTGGGCGGTTATACAACGACCGATCATTCAGGAAGTAACGGTACAGGCGTAGGCGTTCTAAACAGCTCTCCCGGAGGATATAACGGTTCACAATCCGGGCAGAGAGATTTTCAAGGCAGCATAGACAGTGATTTAGTGATTACCGAATTCCCGTCCGTATCTAACCAGAATACCATGCTGGTTTATACCGATACTGATACCAGTCCGAATAATATTATCTACACAATCACAACCGATGTTTCGAACGGAACATTGTTTCGCAATGGCGTAGCTTTGGGGTTAGGCGATACCTTTAATCAAGCTGATTTGGATTTGGGCGCCATAACCTATACCAACGCAGGCGGTTTGACCGAAAGTTTTGATTACAGCGTTACAGACGGCGGAACGATCCTTACAGGTACATTTGTGATCACGATTGATACATCGAATGTCGCACCCGAAATTCTGACCACCACGACCATTCTGGATGAAGATTTCGAAGGCGGCGCGTCGGGCTGGAATAACAATACAACCACGACTGATACGGTTTTAAGCAGATTTTGGGGGCAGTTTAACCGCAATATCGACACACCAACCGATCAGGATCTCTTTAGAACCTTCGCAACTTCGGGGACGCAGGATTATATTATTGTAGAGTTTGATTTTTATGAACTCGATAGCTGGGATAATGAGTATTTCTATGCTTTCGTAAATGACACGCAGGTTTTGAGCAACCACCGGTATAACCAAGGCACGTTTGATCAAGAGGGCGGCGGCGTTACCGGCGATGTAACATATAACGCGCAAAGTACAACACAGCAGATTGGCTATATTGCGGGAAATGCCGCGAACTATGACCAGATTGTGCATTACACATTGATCATTGATACATCTGATCCGACTTTTAAGCTGGGTTTTGGTTCAAGCCTTAATGGCACGAATATTAACGATGAATCGTTCGGGATTGATAATCTGAAAATCACCGAAGTGAAAAAAGCGGGGACGGATGCGCAGGAATTTTATCTCTCCGAATTTGCCGCTAACGGCGATACCGTCGGAACGGTACTAGCGGTTGATGAAAACGCAGGGCAACCAATCACTTATAGTATTACAGGCGGAACAGGCAGCGCATTTTTTAGTATAGACCCAAGTACCGGCGCGATAACAGTTACCGATAACTCGACATTTGATTATGAAACAATCACTTCATATACACTGGATGTGCGCGCCACCGATACGATCCTCAATGATACACAAACCATCACTATTAACATGCTCGATGTTCTTGAAAATACGCGTCCCAACGTTAATGGGGCGACGTTCAGCATTTCAGAAGATGCGGCCAATAATGATGATGTTGGAACGGTGACGTCTACGGATCCTGAAGGTGACACGGTGACCTATAGCATCGTTGGCGGCAGCGGGCAGGGCATATTTAAAATTGATGCCATTACAGGTTTGGTTGAAGTTCTTGATGCCACGCAGCTCGATTATGATACAACTTCGTCCTACACGCTGACCATTCGCGGGACTGACGATAATGATCTGTCGCTCTTTCATAACCGCAATATCACGATCAACCTTATTGACGTAGATGAAGCGCCTTCACTGAACATTCAGACCGTAATTGAAACCGCGAATCCTGGCGTGTTTTACAGTTCCGCCACGGGTAATTTTTATATGGTTGATACAACCAACCGTAATTTCAACTCTTCCCTGTCTTTTGCAGAATCGCAAACGCTTAATGGCGCAACCGGACACATGCTGACCATTACTTCGGCGGCGGAAATGGTCTTTGTCCGTGACAATGTAAGCCCAACCCATGTATGGCTTGCGCTTTCCGATGCAGCGGAAGAAGGCAAATGGATTTGGGTTTCAGGCCCCGAAGCCGGTATGCAGCTCTCACAGGGAAATACAGACGCGGCCGGGTATTATAATAACTGGACAGGTTCAGAGCCAAATAGCGGTACAGGTTCTAATTACGGCCTTATGAACGCCAACAGTAACTGGCAGGATGACGGCAATGGAAGCACCCGCAACGTGGTGGTGGAATGGGAAGGCAAGGACGTTATCAATAACAGCTATTACCGCGTCAATCACACAAACGCGGACGCGTCTGATGTCAGCAATGGTGACAGTATTGGTTTTGTTCAAGGTCTTGATCCTGAAGGGGATGCGCTTGATTTCAGCATTCAGGGCGGCAATGCCGACGGTATTTTCGAAATTGATATCGCCACAGGCGAGATCCGCATTCTCGACACAACCAATTTGGATGCGACCGTGCAAGACACCTATGTCTTGACGATCCGCGCCACGGAAAATGCAGGCGTAAAGTTCGATGAAATCAACATCACGATCAAATTTAACGATGATTTCTCAATTTCGGCCAATAACCCGATCAGTGTGAGTGAGGCAGGAACAACGGCTCTTACCACCGCGGATTTAAATATCAGCGATCTTGACGGCGTTGCCGCGGATACGCGCTTTCATGTTTCGACATTGCCGAGCAATGGTCAGTTGGAGCATTCATCAAATCCGGGTTTCCAAATTTCCAATTTCACCCTTGATGACCTTCAAAACGGACGGATTTCTTTTGTTCATGACGGAACAGAAACAACCACAGATAGCTTTGTTTTTGAGGTCACCGATGGCGGGCGTGTATTGAGCGCACAGACTTTTGATATCACCATTATCCCTGTTAACGATGCCCCTGTGATTGCGACGAACACAGGCGCGCCGATCACCGAAGGGGCCAGCACAACCATCACCAGCGCAATGCTGAATGGTACAGATATTGATGATGTGAATACGGGACTGACCTATACGGTATCGGGCATCTTGAACGGCCATATAGAGGTGAACGGCGTAATCCAAACTACGTTTACGCAAGACGATATTAATAATAACCGCGTTGTGTTTGTGCATGATGGCGGCGAAGGGACGACGCGCTTTAATTTCTCACTCGCTGATGGCGGTGAAGACGGCGCGGCGGCGGCAACGGGCACATTCAACTTCACGGTCACGGCTGTGAACGATACGCCGATCATCACAACCAACACAGGCGCAAGCGTTGTAGAAGGCAGCTTTGTTACCGTGACAACGGCCATGCTGAACGTGACCGACCCGGACGATAGCGGCACAGGCCTTGTGTATACGCTTTCAAATATCAATAACGGGCAGGTTGTTCTTTCGACGGCACCGGGCACACCGATTATCAGCTTTACCCAAGCGGATCTGGTCGCAAACCGCGTGCGTTTCGTGCATGACGGCGGCGAGAATAATGCGCGCTTTGATGTTAGCGTTGCCGATGGCGGCGAAAACGGCGCAGTTGCAGATACCGCGACATTCAACCTGACGCGCATTCCCGTCAATGATTCCCCGACAATCGGCGTCAACGCAGGCAGTTCAGTGAACCAAAACAGCATCGTGCTTTTAAAGCGCGCGGTTCTTCGCGCGGCTGACCCCGATGATAGCGGGGTAGGTCTCACATTTACAATCACAGGCACAGCCAACGGTCAGCTTGAATATCTTTCGAACCCGAATGTGGCGATCACCAGCTTTACGCAAGACGATATTGATAATTCCCGCGTTGTTTTCCGCCACAGCGGTGCAACGGCAGGCACATATTTTGACTTCTCGATTGCCGATGGCGGCGAGGACGGCGCGACGGCCGCAACAGGACGCTTTAATCTGACGGTTGATAACGTCAATGACGCGCCGATAATTTCAACCAATACAGGGCCGACGGTCGCGGAAGGCAGTGCGACTGTTCTGACCACGGCAATGCTTGATTCCTTTGACCCGGACGATTTCGGAACCGGCCTGACATGGACGGTGTCTAACCTTGTGAACGGTGTCATTCAAGTAAGCGGCGTTACGCAAACCACCTTCACGCAGGCTGATCTTGATGCAGGCATCGTAACTTTCGTTCATGACGGCAGCGAAACTATAACCGCAAGATTTGATGTTTCGCTTGCTGATGGCGGCGAAAACGGCGCTGCTCCTGATACCGATACATTTATAATGACCGTGACACCCGTCAACGATGCCCCGACTTTGGTGGTGAATGACGGCACGCCGAATGTGATTGATTTCAATGATTATCCTGTCGGGACTTTCGACGCGGGGCAGGACACGCCTGGCGCTACAGCTGTGGCCAGCGGTGACGGCTCGACACTCACAATCACAGGCAATGCGTGGAAGAAAATTGATATCCCATACACGCTGACCGCGAATACGGTTTTGAGTTTCGAGTTTTTTAGCGAAGATGTGGGCGAAATATACGGCATTGGTTTTGATGATGATAACAATCATGCCAATGATCTCTTGGGGTATCAGCTTGCGGGCACGCAAACATGGGGCATCGTGGATCAAAGCTATAATAATTATTCTGTTGGTGACGGATGGGTTCGCTATGATATCCCCATCGGTGCGGATTACACGGGCGTTATGGACAAACTTGTGTTTGTTTTGGATAAGGATTCCGGCCCGGCTGCGCAAATTCAATTCCGCAATGTAAATTTCTATGAAGCCGATCAGGTTGTCTCGGTCAATGAAGGCGGCACGTTCAACATTACAGCCGCGCATATCACATCCGTTGATCCTGACGATAGTGGCACAGGTCTGACATACACAGCCACCAATATCACCAACGGTGTGGTGCAGGTGAGCGGCGTGACAACGACCACATTTACCCAAGATGACATTAATAATAACCGCGTGACTTTTGTGCATGACGGCGGCAATAGCCTGAATGCGGGCTTTGACATCTCCCTCGCCGATGGCGGCGAAAACGGTGCGTTGGCGGATACCGGCAGCTTTACTCTGATCGTTAATCCGATCAATGATGCGCCGACCCTCGATACCAATACAGGCGGAACGATGAATGAAGGCGCAAGTCTAAACATTACGAGCGCTATGTTAAGCGGGTCTGATTCCGATGATGGCGCAGGAAACCTAACCTATACCGCCAGCGCGATCACCAACGGCGTAATCCAGGTCAGCGGCGTAACCAGAACCACATTCACACAATATGATGTCGATCAGGGCCGCGTAAGATTTGTTCACAATGACAGCCAGACAACGTCCGCCGGCTTCAACTTCTCCCTCGCCGATGGCGGGGAAAACGGGGCGGCCGCGGATACGGGCACGTTCAGCATTGCTGTAACACCCGTCAATGACGCGCCTGTGATATCCGTTAATACAGGCGCAACCTTCAACGAAGGCGCAACCTTGACCGTCACCAGCGCAATGCTGAACAGCACCGACCCCGATGACGCAACAACCGCCCGCACATATACCGCCAGCAGCCTGAGCAACGGTATAATTCAAGTCAGCGGCGTTACGCAAAACACCTTTACGCAAGACGATATTAATAATAACCGCGTAACCTTCATACATGATGACAGCCAAACCACCGCGGCCAGCTTTGCATTCTCACTTGCTGATGGCGGCGAAGATAGCGCGGCGCCTGCAACTGGCACATTCAATATGACGATAACGCCCATCAACGACGCGCCGACAATCACGGCCAATACTGGCGGAACAATGAACGAAGGCGCAACTTTGAACATTACATCTGCAATGCTGAATAGCGCGGATGTTGATGACGCCGCCACCGATCGCACCTACACCGCCAGCAGCATCACCAACGGCGTGGTGCAGGTCAGCGGCGTAACCCAAACCACATTCACGCAAGACGATATTAATAATAACCGCGTGACTTTCATCCATGATGACAGCCAGACAACAGCGGCCAGCTTTGCATTCTCGCTCGCCGATGGCGGAGAAAACAGCGCCGCCGCCGCGACAGGCACATTCAACATCGCCGTAACGGCCGTGAACGACCAAGCGGTGCTTGCCGCCAATATCGGCGCAAACATCACCGAAAGCGGCACCGTCACAATTACAAACGCGCTGCTCAATACGACAGATGTTGACGATAGCGGCGCAGGGTTAGTTTATACCATTACAAGCAAGGAAAACGGCTGGATCGAACTCACGACTAAAGTCGGCTATCCCGTCACCAGTTTTACTCAGGCCGATATCAACGCCAACCGCGTGGTGTTCCGCCATGATGGTTCAAGTGCAGGCACGGCGGAGTTTGGCTTCTCTGTTGCTGATGGCGGCGAAAATGGCACTAGCCCTATCACAGGTACATTTGCAGTGAATGTAAACACCGCTGTGAACGAAGCGCCTGTGATTGCGATTACGGACGGCGCGCCAACGACTGTTGATTTCGGAAGCGCAACGATTTCGCCATATGATCCGAGCGGCGCGGGCGATGGTCAAGGCTCAACGGCGACGAGTTATGAGGTTTCAACAGATGGCAGCGTGCTGACCATTTACGGCAATGCGTGGAAGAAAATCCCGATGCCGATCACGCTGACGGCGGATACGGTTTTGACATTTGATTTCCGTTCTACCAAAGAGGGCGAGATTCACGGGATTGGTTTTGAGACAGACGATGTGATCGGTAATGGTTCATATTCGTATGAGCTGTTCGGTACGGATGCGAACGGATTATTTGATCAATCTTATAACACTTATAACCTTGGCGATGGCTGGACGCGTTTTGAAATTCCAATCGGCGCCGACTTTACCGGCGCGGTCACTGATTTATTCTTTATGGCAGATGATGATGCGGGCGCGGATGCAATCTCGCAGTTCAGAAATGTCAGCATTTATGAAACGAACCCAACCGTAACGGTTCTTGAGGGTGGCTCTGTTGCGATTACCAATAATAATTTGAACATGTTCGATACAGACGATAACGCTGCGGGCGTAACCTATACGGCCAGCGCAATTACTAACGGACATATTGAAGTCAGCGGCGTAACCGCGACCACCTTCACCCAAGCCGATGTTGATAACGGCCTTGTGTTCTTTATCCATGATGATAGCCAAACAACGACAGCCAGCTTTAATCTTTCTCTTGCTGATGGCCTTGAAAACGGTGCGGCGGCGGATACGGCGACATTTAACATCACGGTCACACCTGAAAATGATGCGCCGACGATTGATACTAATCTGGGCGCGACAGTGGCCGAGGGTGGAAGCATTGTGATGAGCAATACGCGCCTTGCCTCCTCCGATGTTGATAACGCGGATGCGGGCCTGACATATACGATTACGGCGCTGCCGGGCGGAGTGTTTGAGAATACCAATACGGCGAGCGTTCTGGGCGTCAGTGATACTTTCACGCAAGGTGATATTGATAATGGCTTTATCCGCTATACGCATGATGGCGGGGAAAGCTCATCAGAGCGCGTGACCGTGACGCTCAGCGATGGTAGCGCGACGCTGACCGCTGTCGACTTCACATGGAATATTACGCGCGTAAATGATACGCCGACTAATCTTGGCCTGACCGATATGATGATTGATGAAGATGCGGATATCGGGGCGTGGATCGGTGATCTTTATACGATTGATGCCGATCTGCCGGGTGATACATTCACTTATTCCATCATGTCTGATCCGGATAATAAATTTACGATTGTCGGGAATCAGCTTTTTGTGAACGCCGAGCTGGACTTTGAAACAAGCACGTTTCACAGCGTGACAATCCGCACCAATGATAATAATGGCGGCACGTTTGATCGCCTTATGACGATTACGGTTCTGGACATTAATGAAACGCCGTTTATTGCGCCTTCTACAGGTCGCGGTCCGGGCGGTAATTTCAACGGCATTGTGATTGAAGATGATTTTAGACGTGGCCGCGCAACGGGCGCGCTTCTTGAAGCGGCATTTTCCGAAGGCGGGCTTGAGGGCGCATTTTACGGAGAGGGCGGTATCGGGCAAATTCTGCGTGAACGCACCACGGTTGAAATTCGCGAGATGACGAATGATAACGAGATTGGTGAAAGCGCCGACCCTGTTAAGGAGCTTGTTGAAGGGGCAAGCAAAGAGCCGACATTAGAAGAGATTGAAGCCGAAGGCGATTATACGAATTTACGCCAGATGCTTGAGGCTTTGCAGAATTTTGCCGAGGATGATGGCGGCGCCGAAGGTGAAGGCGGGGGCGCTGAAGATGGCGGCGAGGCGACGATTAAAGATGAAAAATTCCACAATCTTTACGATCAATTCGAAGATGTGCTGACCTATCACGAGCAGAAAAAAGAAAAACTCCGTCAGGCGCTTTTATCCGAATAGCCCTTCGCACTTTTCAATGTCCCAGAGCTGTTGTATGTATGAAGACATAATTTGTCATCACGCGAGGATATTATGGCTGCAGCAACAAAATCCATTTTAACAATTTCTACTTTGGCGATGGCCGCAATGTTTGGCGGCGGCGTGTATTTGATGATGAATTTAAATACGCTCGCAAAGCCGCGGATTGAGAAAATCGCGAGCGAGGCGCTGGGCGTTAAAGTGTCGATTGGTGATCTTGAGGTTGTTCTGAAAGAGAAATATGTGGCGGCGTCCGATATCCGCATTGCCAACCCAAAGGGGTTTTCCAAGCCTTATGCGCTTACGATTGATACGGCGAGTGCGCGGCTGGGGTCTTTGGCGGAAAAGCTGGTTAAGATTGATTCTATCGAAATTAAAGGGACGCAGGCGAATTTGGAAGTGAAGGAAAGCGGCACGAATTTTACGGCTCTGCAAAAAGGTATCAAGAAGCCAGATCCGAATGCCAAGGGCGGGGATATTAATGTCATCATCAATAAATTTTCTATGAGCGCGCCGCAGCTTAACCCTTCCGTGACTTTGATTGAGGCACAAGACTTAGACCCGATTACGATTGGTGATGTGAATATGAGTGCGATCGGAACCGCCGAAGGCGGGTTACCTGCGGGCGAGGCGGTGGCGCGCATTTCGAAAGAGATTTTGAAGACAGCCACTAATGCCGCAGGAAAGGCCGGTTTTTATCAAGGGCTTTCCGCCGAGGCTCTTAAAGAGATGGGTGTGAGCCAGATTAATGTGATGAAAGAGCAGATCGGCACCGAGATTAATAAGATCGGCGAGAGCATCAAGGGATTGTTTGATTAATCCGCGATTTGCGCTTCTATTTGGCGGCATGCGCGCTTGCTGATGAAGTGGAAGAATAGCCCCGCAGACACGTTTACGCTGGCGATCGCGCAGAAAATTCCCGTTACACCATAGAAATAGCCGCCGATATAAACGGCAGGAATAATCATCACGATGGCTTTTACGGCGATCATGACGAAGGCCTTTTGCGGCATGCCCATGGCATTAAACGCCGAGGCCCAGCCGAAGACCAAATTTCCGAAGGCATAAGACACAGGCACAATCCAGAAGAACTGTTTTGAATAGAGAATGACCTGCGCGTCATCAGAGAAGGCGCCGGCGATTTGGTGCGCGGCGAGGCCTAAAATGGCGGCGACAGACATCGACCAGATGAAGTTGGCGGTGATGGCCTGGCGGATCGCGCTGTGCACGCGGCCAAAGTTTTTTGCGCCCCAGTTTTGCCCGACAATCGGCGCCATGCCCATGGATAAGGCAATGACCAAGAGCAACGAGAAGGCCTCTATGCGGCTGACAATCCCATAAGCGGCGACGGCTTCGGGGCCATATTTTGCAATGAGCGTGATAATCACCGCGCCGGTTGCGGGCATGATAATGTTGCCCAATCCTGCGGGGATGGCAATGACCAAAAGGCGTTTCATGGAGTCTTTAAACAGGTTCAAGTGCAAGCCATCGGTGGCGACCATGTCCTTTTTAAACACCAGAATATAGGCGGCGACAACACTGGTTATGATTTGCGCGGTTAGGGTGGCGATGGCCGCGCCCTGCACACCCAGAGCGGGCATGCCGAAATGTCCGAAGATTAAAAAGGGATCCAATATGGCGTTCATGGCGGCCATGACAGTCATGACAAGCGCGGGGATGAGCGTGTCGCCGTTTGCGCGCATCGCGGAGTTTGCGTTGACTGCGATTGTTAAAATTACCGAGCTGATCAACCAGATCGGCATATATTCAGCCACCACAGGGTATGTGATTTCGGTTGCGCCCAGCGCGGTGAAAATCGGCTCCATAAATATATATGTTATCAGCGCGATAGAGCCGGACAGACCGAGAGCCATGATCATTGAATGCAATACGATGCGTTTCGTATCTTTTAATAGTTTTTGTCCCAAGAGCCGTGAAGCGACAGAAGACAGCGCAATATTCAAGCCGAATACGAAATGGGAAATAATCATGGTGACGGGGAAGGTGAAACTGAAACCCGCCAGTGTATTTGTATCGCCCAGAAGCGAGATGAAATAGGTGTCGACAAGTTGCACGGCAATGACGGCGAACAAACCCCAGATCATCGGCACTGTCATACGGATCAGATGCCCGCGCACAGACCCTTCGGTAAGGTTTCCTCTATGGGCGTAGGGGAGGGGTTTTTTTACGGCTGTGATTGATGGTGTTTCTGACATAGCGCTTATCAATATAGCCCCGCCGCACTCACGGCAAGCGCTTTTGCCTCTCGCTATCATATTTGAAAAGCATTAATGTGTTTTCATGATGACGAACCCCGCTTTAGAAACATTATTCTATCCTTTGAAATCAGGCGCTATGGCGCGCGAGAATTTGGGGCAGCGCATTGTGTTTTTCAACGCGCAAATGCATCCGGCGCTTTATGATTTAAAGCCCGTTTGCCTGCAGAATTTTAAACCCTATGCGGATGCGCTCGTGCAGCAAGACATTGATTTTGTTAAAGATTTGGACGGCCAAGCGCCGTTTGATGCGGCGTTGATTGTTTTGCCGAAAAACCAAACTGAAGCCATGGGGCTTATTGCCAAGGCGCTGGAGTCTTTAAGCGCGAAAGGTGTTTTGCTTGTATCTGCGGATAATAAAACGGGCGGGGCGCGTCTTCCGAAGACGCTTAAAAGTTTTGGTTTAGACAGGCTCTATAATGAATCGAAAAATAAATGCCGCGCTGTGTGGCTCAATTTATCCGAGAATTCACCTGATAAAAAGGCCATTCAAACGGTGCTGGAGGATGCGAAGCCGAAGGAAATTTTGGACGGTGCATTTACATCTGTCCCCGGGCTTTATGGATGGGACAAGCTGGATAAGGGGTCTGCCATTTTAGCAGAGTTTTTGCCCAAGGACATAAAGGGCAAGGTGGCTGATTTCGGTTGCGGCTACGGGTTTTTGAGCAGGCATGTGGCCAAGCTTGAGAAGGTTAAATCGCTGGCGTGCATTGATGCGGATTGGCGGGCTTTGGAGATGTGCCGTTTGAATATGGCGGGTGTCGAGGGCGTTGAATTTCATTGGGATGATCTGAGCCAGAAATCATATAAAAACGCGTTTGATTGCATTGTCATGAACCCGCCTTTCCATGAGGGGAAAAATACGGATGTGTCTTTGGGGCAATCCTTTATTCAGAACGCGGCGGCGAGTTTAAAATCGCGCGGCATCTTGTATATGGTTGCGAATGCGCATTTGCCTTACGAGTTGATTTTGGAGCGGGCGTTTTTCAAGGTCGAAAAAATTTGTGAAGAGCGCGGTTTTAAAGTTTTCAGGGCGCAGGTCTAAGGCTTAAATCTGATAGGTGTAGCCTTCGCCCTCAATGGTCTCGACTTCTTTCATGATCCGCACGACTTTCTTTTCATCATGCAGCGCTTGTTTGTTTAGCCCCGTTTCACGGCCCACCATGTAATAGATGGAATCCAGAGTGACCTCTTGGTTTTTGCCGTGGGTTTTGACGTGATAGGCCATCGCGGCGTCCATTGTGATGATGGATTTATCGGGTTGGTTTCTACGGCGCATATGTTCGTCGGTCAGATGGACGATATTCATCAGGTTGTTGTTCGAGATTGTTACGCCGTGGTGTTTTTCGTGGCTTGGGCGCAGCGCTTTCAAGATGTTATAGGTCTCGAGTTTGTTCGGCACGCTCAAGAATACTTTTTGGAAACGACGTTCCAGCGCAGGATCTTCCGAGATATACATACGGAATTCGTCGAGCGTTGTTGCGCCCAGCACCATCAAGTCTCCGGCGGTGAGATATGGTTTCATCACATCGGAAAGGCCTTTATAGGCGCTGCCCTCACAATTGGGCATGATTTGGTGGATCTCATCGAGGAAGAGGATGATACGCGGGTTTTCAGGGTTGTGGTAGCGTTCGGCTACGCCCTTACAAATTGGAATGAAGCGTTCTTGGAAATCGGCAGGGCCGTTTGTTCCGGCGGCCATGCGCGCCATATCGAGTTCAAGCACGCGGCAATCAAGCAGATAATCCGGCACATCGTCTTCGGCAACGCGCTGCGCGAGGCCAACAACCATCGCGGTTTTACCCACACCGGCAGGGGCGAGAAGACAGGCGTTTTTACGCCCTTTTTGCAGTAGGATCAGGATGGTTTCGTCAATTTCCTTGTCACGACCTGTGATCGGGCCATAGCGGCCTTGGCGGGCCAGCATTGTGAAATCCGTACAGTACTTGCGGAAGAGCTCTTCCAGCTCTTCGTCCGTTACGCTATACGCCCATTGTTCAGACATGATAAACTCTTGATTTTGTTGTTATAAATGAATTGCGAAACACAGTGTGAATAGTATACCTCAAGCTTGAGCATAGCTCCAGAGTGTTAAGATTTTCTTTCTTTGCCTATGTTTTTTCATGTTCGAAGGCCTGGGCGATATAGCCTTGGGCGTAAAGGGCGGCTGTCAGGTCGCCATGTAAAATGACATTGTCGATTTTTTCCGCGACGGTGGGTTTGGGTTTATAGCCAATGCCGAGGCCCGCTTTTTGCAGCATAGGAAGATCGTTTGCGCCGTCGCCTATGGCCATGCAGTCTTCAAGTTTGAGTTTATATTTTTCAGCATAAAACCTTAAAAACTGCACTTTTGAATCTTTGTCCTGAATGGGCATCTGCACTTTGCCGGTCAGCTTGCCGTGTTCAATCATCAGCACGTTGCCGTGGTGGTTTGTGAAACCAAGGTTTTTGGCGACGACCTCGGTGAAGGCGGTGAAGCCGCCCGATACCAAAATACAGGCTGTACCGTTCATTTTGAGGGTCTTGATAAAAGTATATGCGCCGGGGTTGGTTTCCATTTTATCCAGCGTTTCTTGGATGGCGGAGACCTCAAGGCCTTTTAAAAGTCCGACGCGTTCTTTGATGGCTTCGTGAAAGTCCAGCTCGCCGTTCATCGCTCTTGTGGTGATTTCCGAAATTTTATCTTTCAGCCCTGCATGTTCGGCCAGATCGTCGAGGGTTTCGCCCGCCACGATTGTGGAATCCATATCCGCAATCAGCAGTTTCTTGCGTCTTTTTTCAATCGGCATAACGAACACATCGATTTTTTTGTTTTCCAGATATTCATGGAGATGCGAGATCAGTCTACGGTCACCGGAATCGCTTAGGCCGATATCGGCGGCCATTGATTTTTTGAGCCAGACGGGCTGGCATGTCGGCATGATGTTATAAAACCCGAGGATTTTGATCACGCCTTTAATGACTTCCTCGTCGATTGGAAATTCCCGTTTTGAGGCCACTAATGTCAGAACAGTGCTCATAAAATTTTTAGACCTTTTCATTATGAGGAGTCGGTGCAAAATTAATACTGGACAGCGAGAGAAGAATTTCTTATCGCTTAGCAGTCATAAACAAAGGTGTCTCAAAACCATGCAAAAGCCAAGTGTTAAGCCTAAAAATCCCTGTTTTTCTTCCGGACCTTGCGCCAAGCGCCCGGGCTGGAGCTTTGAAAACCTTTCGCATGCAATGCTAGGGCGCTCTCACCGCGCCGGACCGCTGAAAGCGCAGCTTAAAGACTGTATCGATAAGCAAAAGGCAATTTTAGGCATTCCCGATGATTATGTTGTCGGCATTGTACCAGCTTCTGATACGGGCGCTTTTGAGGGCGCGATGTGGAGCATGCTTGGCGCGCGCGGCGTTGATGTGTTTGCGTGGGAAGCGTTTTCCGGTGATTGGCTTAAGGACATTACCAAAGAGCTTAAACTTGAGAACGTGAACACATATGAAGCGCCTTATGGCGAGATTGCGGATCTTTCTAAGGCGGATCCCGCCAATGATACTGTTTTCGCGTGGAACGGCACGACCTCGGGCGTGCGCGTGCCGAATGGCGATTGGATTTCGGCAGAGCGCGAAGGTTTAACCTTCTGTGATGCGACCTCGGCGGTGTTTGCGTATGACATGCCTTGGGACAAATTGGATGTGGTGACATGGTCATGGCAGAAAGTTTTGGGCGGCGAAGCGGCGCACGGGATGCTTGTTTTGTCTCCGCGCGCGGTTGAGCGCCTTGAGAGTTTTACGCCTGATCGCCCATTGCCGAAGATTTTCCGCCTGACGAAGAAGGGCGAATTGAACGCCTCTATCTTTGAAGGCGCGACGATCAACACGCCGTCTATGCTGGCGGTTGCGGATTGTTTGGACGCGCTTGGATGGGTTCAAAATATTGGTGGGCTTCGCACGACGATTGCGCGCTGCGAAGAAAACTATAAGGCCGTTGAGAATTGGGTGAATAAAACTGAGGGCTTTGAATTTTTGGCCGAAGACATCTCCATTCGCTCACGCACATCTGTGTGTTTGAAGATCACGGATGAGTGGTTTGAAGGGCTATCAGGTGATGACAAAACCGCGTTTATCAAGGCGATGTGTAAATTGCTGGATGAAGAAAATGCGGCCTATGATATCGCCGGATATCGCGACGCGCCTGCGGGTCTTCGCATTTGGTGCGGCGCGACTGTGCAGGGCGGGGACGTAGAAGCGTTGATGCCTTGGGTTGGCTGGGCGTTTGAAGTCGCGAAAATGCAGGCGGCGGCGAAGGCGGCTTAAGCGGCCATATCCAGAGTGTAGATTTGCGTTTCTATCGCGTCCATCACGTCTTCGGGTATTGCGGCGAAGGCTTCCATCTCTGGGTTTTGCTCGTTTGTTTGTGCAACCCCTAAAAATGCGGTCGGGAGGGTTTTTAAGCTTTCAATCAGGAAGCCTTCTAGGGGCCTGCCCCCTGTAAGTTTTAAGAAAAACTCATTTTGTCTGCTCACTCTTTCAATAAGTGCCTGTTTATCTTCAACGCTTAATACAGACTCTTGTGATTGTCTATCGATCCGGTCTCTCTTTATTTGCTCTTCCGGTGGGTAATAGCTTTGACCGTCCTTAAAGACCCGCAGCAGATAGTTTTTTTGTATTTCTAAATAGTCTGCTGCGGTTTTTATTCTGTGTTCTATAAAGGCATCAAATTTCGGTGTAAGGCGGATTTTTTTGATTGGTGCGTCAAACTCATCGGCATACCGATCGTGTTGGTTATACGCTAAGCTGTCATAGCTTTTATCGCCGCAAAATATGGCTTCTGCGATTGCCGCGCGGCCTTCATCGGTAATAGTGCCGGTGGTGGCGCATCCGCCAATATGTCCTGCGGCTTCATGATAAAAGCCTGCTGAGTCTAAAAAGTTTGATTGAAAGCCTGTGCGTCGGAAGAAAAGATCAACGCTGTCATCGAGTTTAATTTCTGTATCAATCCCGTATTTTTTGAGAACTTCACACACTGCGAGCACGCGCGCTTTAAATCTATCGGCGTTTTGTCTTATAACTATTTCTTTTTCTAAACCCTGCAGTTCAAAGTCATAGCGCAGGTTTAAAGATCCCTCTTTTATGCGCCGCGTTAATTCGTTTTGGGAGATGATTTCTGTTCCGCCGACCTCGTCGCAGTTTGTCTCATCAGATTGCTCAGCTAGCCTCTTCAGCTCCTTATGCGGGATATCAACGCCATATATATAATTAGAAGAATTATGCCAGTGCTCCCTGCCTGGCTGGCTGGTGTCTATTTCTAGAGTTTCTCGGTGCACGATGCGCGGCTTGGTTGTTGTTAATGCGGCAATTAATTGTTTTGCGCCCTTGGTGGAAATTTCTTCCATGAGTTCGCGGTGCAAACCCTCGATAATTGTTTCATCTTCTTCGACTTCGCCGCCGAAAATTGCGATTTTCCCTGGATTGACGGAGTCTGCGCTTGTATGCATGAAAAGATATTCACGCTCTTGGCTTTGGGGGTTTACCGCGGAGATAACAAGGAATGCCGCTTTTTTGATTGGTTTATGCATACGAAGTTATACAATATTATGAAAACAATTAAAAGAAAAACCTTGTTGCTATTATATGAATAAATTCCTATAATAGTTATGCTGTCTGTGAAGCGGACTAACAGTCTTCAAATTCCCAAAAAAGCGGACTTAGTCCGAAATGCTGGTCCGGTTTTTCTCTCTTTACTTCCGATATGGACGTGATATTGCTTTAGGCCTGTTTACCTAAACAAGACAAAATTAGGAGAAAATGATGTCGAAGCCTAAAGTCCTTATCAGCGATAAGCTGGATCCCCTTGCCATTGAAATTTTTGAAAAGAACGGCTGCGAAGTCGATTTTAAGCCTGGCCTTTCGCCGGAAGAACAACTCGCGATTATTGATCAATATGACGGCATTGCTATTCGCTCTGCCACCACTGTTACCGCGGAGATGATTGCCAAGGGCAAGAAGCTCAAAGTGATTGGTCGTGCAGGGATCGGCGTTGATAATGTGGATATTCCGGCGGCAACCGAGGCCGGCATTGTGGTGATGAACACACCGTTCGGAAACTCTATAACCACGGCTGAGCACGCGATTGCGATGATGTTTGCGTTGGCGCGACAAATTCCGCAGGCCAATGAATCTACGCATGCTGGCAAGTGGGAGAAGAAACGTTTTATGGGTGTGGAGCTTTATAATAAGACGCTCGGCGTTATCGGATGCGGGAATATTGGCGGCATTGCGGCGACGCGCGGCGTTGGTCTTAAAATGCATGTGATTGCGTTTGACCCGTTTTTGACGGAAGAGCGCGCGGCCGATCTTGGCGTGAAGAAGGTTGAGCTGGACGAGCTGTTTGCCGAGGCTGATTTTATCACAATCCATGTGCCTAAAAACGAGAAAACTGCCAATCTTATCCGTAAGGAAAACATTGCGAAGATGAAAGACGGCGTGCGGATTATTAACTGTGCGCGCGGCGGAATTATAAACGAAGCCGATTTGAAAGAAGCGCTTGATAGCGGCAAGGTTGCAGGCGCGGCGTTGGATGTTTTTGAAAAAGAGCCTGCGACGGAGAATGTTTTGTTTGGGCATGAAAATGTGGTGTGTACGCCGCATTTGGGAGCAGCGACGAGCGAGGCGCAGGTCAATGTTGCGCTTCAGGTGGCGGAGCAGATGTCTGATTATCTTGTGAACGGCGCGGTGATGAATGCGCTGAACATGGCGTCTATTTCTGCGGAAGATGCACCGAAGCTGAAGCCTTATTTGAAGCTTGCCGAGCAATTGGGCCGTTTCGCAGGGCAGATCAGCAATACGGCGATCAAGAAAATCGAGATCGAATATGAAGGCACGATTACGGGTCTCAATACTGATCCGATCACATCGACATTGCTGGCGACGCTTTTAGGGCAGCAGATGGATAGTGTGAACATGGTGAATGCGATGCAAATCGCACAAAGCCGCGGGATTGAGCTGAAGCAGAGTTATAATGACGAGAGCAAAAACTGGCGTTCTATGATCAATGTGATTGTTACGAGCGAAGAGCGCGTGCGCAATGTAACGGGGACTTTGTTCACGGGCAAAGAACCGCGCATTGTGAATATTGAAGGCGTGCCGATCGAGGTGGCGCTTTCGCCGAATATGGTGTTCATTCGAAATAATGACCAGCCCGGTATGATCGGGGATTTGGGGACGCTGCTTGGGAAAGAGGGTCTGAATATCGCCGATTTCCGCCTTGGCCGTAAGGATGAGACATCAGGGGCGATTTGTATTGTTGCGCTGGATGCGCCGGTGAGTGATGACGTGTTCGAAAAAATCAAAGCGCAAAGCCAGATCACGAGTGCGAAGCGTTTGAATTTTTAAATTCAGGAATACCGAAATTAAAGGCCGCGCAAAATGCGGCCTTTTTTATAGGCGTTTGGCGGTCTTTAAAGATTAGATTGTGGGCGTCTATGAAAGGGCGTATATTTAAAATGTACCGGGCCCCGCTGGCATTTGCGCCCTCAAATGCGATGTCGGTACCGTTCTCCTGAATTTACAGGTTAAGAACGTCAACCCATTACGGGCTATCATGGATCATATTTTTTTACTGCTTTCAGGCAGTTTTTTAGAAACGCCCATTTGGATGTGGCTTCTGTTTTTATCTGTCGTTTTGATTTTGCTTGTTCTGGATCTTGGGGTCTTTCATAGAAAGAACCATGAGATTGGCATTCGCGAAAGTTTGGGGATGTCGGCGTTTTATATCAGTGTCGGCTTGCTCTTCGGGGGGTGGATCTGGTGGAGCCTTGGTGAACAAAAGGCCATTGAATATGTTACCGGCTTTGTTGTTGAGAAGACCTTGGCGATGGATAATATTTTTGTTATCGCGATGATTTTTGCATATTTTCAAATCCCGCGTCTTTATCAGCACCGCGTTTTATTCTGGGGGATACTCGGCGTTATTGTCCTGCGCGGAGTTATGATCGGGTTCGGCGCGGCGCTTGTTCATGAGTTTGAATGGATTTTGTATGTTTTTGCGGCGTTTCTTGTTTTTACAGGGATCAAAATGCTTTTTGCCGATGAGCATGAAGATGATTTGAGTGATAATTTTATATTAAAGTTCATGCAAAAACATTTTCGAATTTCGGAAGAGCTTCATGGGCAGAAATTCTTTGTCCGCGCTACTGATCCAAAGAGCGGAAAAGTTCTTTTGTATATCACGCCGCTCTTTCTGGCCTTGGTGATTATTGAGTTTGCGGATGTCATATTTGCGGTTGATTCCATTCCGGCTATTTTTGCGATTACGCTTGATCCGTATATTGTTTATACGAGCAATATTTTTGCGATCTTAGGGTTACGCGCGCTTTATTTTGCGTTGGCGGCGATGATCGAGCGGTTTATTTATTTAAAATATGCGCTGGCGATCGTTCTTGTTTTCATTGGCTCAAAAATATTTTTTACCGATATGTTTGATATTGCGAAAACCCCGCCGCTTTTGTCGCTCGGCGTTACGGTGGGGGTTTTGTTTGTCGGGGTAGCGGCGTCTTTGTTCAAGACGCGTAAACAGGCTTGAGGCGGCTATTGTTTAGGAATAAATTCTAAGGATTAGCGGCGTTTGGCGAAATAGCGGGCGCAGGCGCCTTTAAGCTCTGCTTCCATTTGCTGGCCATGGGTGCCGCCATCGCCCTTCATCTTTTTCATGACAATGGCGCTTAGCGTTTGGTGGTGGGCGCCGACAATAGATATGACATCATTATCTAATTCTTTTACACCTTCGAGGAAGCTGAGCATAACGTTGGCCAGATTGCCTATAAGTCCGTATTTAAAGGTAGAGGCATTGGCTTTGAGTTGCATAACTGGGGCTGTCATTGCGGCGACGGCTTCTTTTGTTTCCAGTTCTTTATTGCTTGCTTTGTCGATCGCCTCTTTGAGTTTGTCGAGATATTCCATCGCCAGCGGCGCAAATTCTACGTCATTATTATCCATGACATCCTGGCATTTTTTGACAATTTTTTCATCGAGTTTGCCTGTGCCGATTTTTGTTTGTAGCTCTTTATTTGCTTTATAAACTTTGATGTTGCCTTCAGTTTGCATTCTTCTTCCTTTTAGCCTCACAGAGATATGTAAGTATGAATACCATTATACTCTAATCCCATAATATAGAGTACCCTGAATTTCATACATTTTCGTTAATTTTTGAATATCTTAAGCTTAGACAGGCGCGTCGTCTTTTCTACGGAACGGGCCTTTATAGCCCTCTTTGTTGACGCGGCGGCGATCGGGACCGAAATAATCGGGGGTTTTGATGAAATCACGGGGTTTATTGATAACATATGTGATTCGGCGGGCAAGATCGTTTGCGGAAAAGGGTTTAACAAGAAATTCTGTAGCGCCGCGGTCTCTGGCTTCGGCGACGCGGGGAAGGGCGCTATATCCGGTCATCATGATGATGGGCACGGTTTTGTTCGGGGATTTTTCGTCGGTGCGGATTTTTTCAACCAGTTCAATCCCGGACATCGGGATCATATGCCAATCGGCAATCACAATATCCGGATTTTCCGAGCAAAAATATTCGTATCCCGTTTCACCTTCTTCGGCTTTTATAATTCTGCCTACGCCAAGTGTTTCAAGAACAGAGGTTACCAGCTTTTGCATGGGGATGGTGTCTTCGACCAAAAGTACGGAGAGTTTTTCGAATTGGAAGGCCATGAATGAAGTACCCAAGTTTAATGCAAGATCGCTCTGTATAGCAGTATAACGCGGTCTTGCAAATAAGAGAACCCCGGCACACACTTCTTAAATTGAATAAATCCAAAACAAGAGTACGTACCGGGGCCTCGATGGGAAGCATAAGCCAGAGATTTTATATACTGTGAAGCCTATAAAACTCGGGCAATCGCTTAAATCCAACCTCTAGCACAAGTAAACTTATTCTAAAGACTGCCGGATGAACCCCCATCCGGATATTTATCGCGGTGATTGGCCGCTCACCTTAATATTTACGAATAAATCCATAAATACAGGCATTTCAGAATTAAATCCAAACGCTCAAACTTCTCGCAAATCGGCCTTTTATATCGTTTTTATGTGCGCAACCACAGGTCAGGCTGTCATGTAAGTTCAGGCTTTTTAATCCCTTAAGCTTCTAAAGATGCATCTATCGGTGAAGAAAGATACTAAGCGCTTTAAAAACCCGAATTCAGTGACTGGCTGAATTCAAATCCAAAGTGTTTAACGTCTTGGATGATTAGAGGATGGAATCGATTCGAGAATGAGTCGAGTCCTTTTCGAGTCTTTTTTGAAACTTTTTTGCCGTGTTTAAACTGTAAACGAAGCATTGTTGTTTTTATGTTTTTAGAGTCGCGACGAGAATCAAAGTTATCCACAAAAGTACTAACATGTCATTTTTTTTGATGTTTTTTTGTGAGGGAACGCCGATTTATATAAAACTTTACATAGATACCGCTGCTTATGTGTAATCTTTACAGCTTTTTAACGAATCGGCACTATCCTATAGACTGAGGTTATAAAACCTTGCTCATGATTCTTTAGGCGCTTTTTAGCATCTTTATTTTTTTGAGCAAGATAAAAAACAGATTTAAAAGGCAGTTAATAAGAGTGGTGTTAAAAAAAGGCGGGGTATCCAATACATTTTCGTGTATATAAGCTTTAATTAAGAAATTTAGACAAGAATGTTTTTAACATAACTGTTGACAAATCGTCTCGGTTCAGTTAAAAATTGTTCCATTCTGTTAAGAAAGTGTTAATTTCGGTCAAAGTCCACTGGGCTTGTCCGTACAGTGTAACTAAAGGAGAGAGTAAAAATGGCAACCGAGAGCGCAAATGCCGGTACAACTGAAGCCCAGGTAGAGACTACCGAGGCCGGATCAGAAAAAATTATTGATGACACATGTGTCGTCGGAGGAGATCCTACTTCAGGTATTGCTGTCCCCATAGTTATAGAGCAGCCAAGCAATGGTGAAGTTCTTGAGGTGCTTCTTGCGCCCGGGCAAAAATACTTTTTCGATTTTGCGGAAGGTGATGTTCAATCTTTCGTACAGCAGGGTGATACTCTGACACTGACTTTTGCGGACAATAGCGCTCTTGTTCTCAAAAATTTCGGTGCGGCGTCAACTGCCTCTACTCCAGCAACATTGGCCTTTAGTAATGAGCTTACGATTGATGAGCTTGCGGGTCGTATGATTGAGGTCGTTGAGACCGTTCCAGAAGATACAGAATTAGAAGAGCCTCAATCCGAAATTCAGCAAGTTGCTGAAGTTCCTGCTGATACGCAGGCGGAGCAGGTTGCCAAGGTTGAGCCGGCTGCCGGTGATGAAATGGCTGAGCTTGCAGAAGCTTTGGCGGAAATTGAAACTGCTGCCGGTGATGACGGCGCAGGCGCGGCCGGTGGTAATACCGGTTTTGGTTTTAACTCCAGCTTTAACCCGCAAGGTGTTGCGGGCCTGGAAGATGTTGGTCCTATTGATCCGACATTGCTTCAGTATGGCGTAGATGTTCCGACTGAAGAGCTTCTTTTCCAGCCTCAAGGTCCATCAGGCGCAGCGCCAAACAGTATTCCCGTTGTTGGCGATGTTGTTGTTGATCTTGATGAAACGAATCTTGCGCCGACATTGCAACAATCAGGGACTATTCCCGTTGATTTCGGTGTTGATTCGCCAGGTTTGGTTGCGGCAGACGGTACATATAATGTAAGCGGTTCGCTTCTTGGCGGTACTTTCACATCCGGCGGCGAGCTTATTACTATTACAGCGACGCCGACAGGCTACACAGGTAAAACCCCTGCCGGTGACACAGTGTTTACATTTACTGTTAACAATTTGGGTGAGTATGAGTTCGAGCAGTTCTTGCCGATTGATCATAATGATGCAACCGATCCAAATGATGTGATTTCACTTCAGTTCGGTATTATTGTTGAAGACAGCAACGGTGACGTTGATTTCGGTACGGTTACAATTAATGTTGCGGATGATGCGCCGGCGGATGCTGCGCCTGATTCCAATACGTTTGACGAATCTGCGCTTGCGGGCGGTGATGTTGTTATTAATGACACACTTATTATAGATTTCGGTAACGATGTTGAAGGAACGGTTACGCCAACAGGAACGCCTGCGAGCGTAACGGGCGTGACTACGCTGACATCCGGCGGCGATGTGATTACGATCACGGCAACAGCCGGCGGTTATGTCGGGACATTACCAGGCGGCGCAACAGCGTTTGAATTGGTGATTAATCCTGCGACAGGCGGCTATACATATACGCAAAAAGTGCCATTGGATCACAATCCTGTGAATGACACGATCAGCATTCAGTTCCCTGTAACGGTGACTGACTTTGATGGTGACACAACAGCGACGACAATCACTGTGAATATCAATGATTCGGTTCCTGAATTTAAAAACGACACACCTAAGTTGGGTGACGGTCTTGAGATAGTTGATGAAACAGACCTTCCGGGCGTTTCTGAAAGCGGTAAGCTGACGGTAGATTTCGGTGCGGATGTACCGGGCGCAGTGACGCCAACCGGCGCAGGGTCATTCACATTTGGTGGGTCTGCTCTTGGCGGAAACCTGACATCCGGCGGTGACACTGTTGAAGTGACATTGGTTGGCAATCAATATATCGGTACAACTGCTGTTGGCGGAGATACGATCTTCACGCTGACAATCGAAACTGACGGTTCATACACATTCAATCTTTTGGGAACATTGGATCACGCAGATCCGAATGACCCGAATGATATTATTGATCTGACTTTCGGCGCGACGGTAACCGACGGCGATGGCGACACAGACTCAACGACTATCCTTATTAAAGTTAAAGATGATGTTCCGACTATCGGTGATGCAAAAGGTGATGTTGATGAAACAAACCTTGATGTTGGTCCGATTTCAACATCTGACACATTGATTACAAATTTCGGTACTGAAGTTGGGACGATTTCACCTGACGGAAATGTTGTTGCTAAAGTCGGCGGCGTGCCGATCGCGTTGACTGCCGGTCTTGAGCCTGTAACATTTGTTCAGACTGCTGATGGTTATGAAGGTACAACGCCTACACAAGGCACGATCTTCACACTGACTGTCGATCAGACAGGTAAATATGTTTACACCCAAGTTGCGCCATTCGATCACCCAGACGGGACAGACCCGAATGACACAATCGAGCTTGAATTCGGCGTTGCTGTGACGAGCACGGACGGTGATAGCGACACAGGCACGATTACTGTATCTGTAGCGGATGACGGCGTTGTTGCGAATGATGATTTCAACGGCGCGGAAGAAGGTCAAAGCATTACAGGTAGCGTGACTGCGAATGATGATTTCAGCCAAGACGTTGATAACAACGTTACTGAAGTTGAGTTCGGCGGAGCAACATATTCTATAGTTCCGGGTATTCCGGCCGTTATTACAACGCCTTTAGGTACATTGACGCTTAGCTATGACGGTTCATATACATTCGAAGCTGTAAATACAGGCGATCCTGACGGGACTCTTGTGTTCACATATACATTGACTGATGGCGACACAGATAATGATACTGCGAAGCTTTCTATCAAGGTTACGCCAGATGGTGCGCCTGTGGCGGTTTCTGATGCGATGACTGTGGATGAGACGAATATTAATCCAGGGCCATTGGTTATTAACGAGACATTGAATGTTGATTTCGGTTTGGACGGGCAAGGTTCGATCACCCCTAACGGCAGCGTGACTCCAAGCGGCTCTTTGGCCGGTGGAAACCTGACATCAGGTGGTGAAACAGTGAATGTTACGGCGACTGCGGATGGTTATGTCGGTACAACGACATCAGGCGAAGAGATCTTCGTTTTGATTATTCAAGATAACGGCGATTATTCATTCGAGCTTAAGGGTACATTGGACCATGCAGACAGCACGGATCCGAATGATCTGATCAAAATTGATTTCGGTATCACTGTTAAAGACAGTGACGGCGATGCAGCCGAAGGCGTTTTGACGATTAACATTCTTGATGACGCGCCTGTTGCGTTTGATGACGGGAATACTGTTCTTCAGAACACAACAACTGTGAATGGCAATGTTACAGATAACGATATTGCCGGTGAAGATTCACCGTCAGTTGTTACAAGCATTACATTTGGTGCAAACACTGTGGCGGTTGTGCCCGGTGTTGCGACATCCATTAATGGTGACCACGGTACGCTGAATATTAATGCTGATGGTACATATCAATATGTATCCAATGGTGGAAATGCGAATGTTGAGACTGATGAGTTCACATATGGTTACACAGACTTTGATGGTGATACCGACACAGCCGAGCTGACGATCACTATTAAAGACGTGGATGACAAGCCAGAGCTTGCTGCGCCGAAACCATTGCAAACGGATGACACTGATTTGGTGCCGACTGATAGCGACTCTAACCAGCTTACCGCAGATTTCGGTAATGACGGCCCAGGGACATTCGAGGTTGCGGGTATCGGTACATTCAACTTTGCAGGTGCGACAAATAATGCGCTGACATCGAATGATGTTCCTGTAAACGTTACGATTGTTGGTAATGATTATGTTGGTACAGCAGGCGGTACGGAAGTTTTCCGTCTGACGTTGAATGCAGAAACAGGCGAGTATGAGTTTACGCAAAGCGCGCCTTTGGATCATGCAGACACGACCAATCCTGATGATGCAATCACATTGAACTTTGGCGTTATTGCCAAGGATGCCGATGGTGATACAGATCCGGGCACGATTACAGTGACCGTTAAAGATGACGGCCCTGTCGCGCATGATGATTTCAACTCGTACGACACGAATGCAGGCGTTGCGAACGGTAATGTGATTACCGGTTTGAACGGCGGCGCTGGTGCGGCTGATGATCTATCCAAAGATGATGCGCCGGCGGAAAGTGCTGACCATGATGTGGTTCAGATCATTCATAACGGCACAGTTGTTGACGTTCCTGCGGGCGGTTCAGCCAGCATTAACGGTGATTACGGCGTGCTGACTATTCAAGATGACGGTTCATATTCTTATGTTCTGAACGCAGGCGTTACAGCGCCGAATGGCGGGGCTGATACTTTGGATCCAAATTCAGGTGATGTTGCAGGGAATGCTGCTGCCTTTACGAAGAACGGTATTACCGTGACCTCTACGACAGGTACTGACCTGACATGGTGGAATGGTACTGGTCCTGGTGTTGGTGTTGGTCATGATCAAAAAGTCTGGCCTAATCCTGACGGACTTAACGTTGATTTCGCGCTTGCCGAGAAAGTGACGTTTGAGATTGGTGATATTGGCTCAAACAACCTGACATCTGATCTGCGTTTCGATATCAAATTCCAAGATGGTACAACCGAGACAGTGATCTTCGATATTGCGACGACAACGCCTGTTAACGGTGTTGTAACAGTGTCATTCGATTCTGCTGATTTTGGCGGCAAGATGATTGATTCGGTTGGCTTGCCTTACCACCAGTCATCTTTCGTGCTGCATGATGTTCATGTCGAGTATCCGGGTGAAGATTGCATCATGGATACATTCCAGTATGTTCTTCAAGACGGTGATGGCGACCAGTCAACTGCGACGCTTGAGCTTTGCGGTAAGGATCTGGTTGATGATACGCCAATCGTTGCGAACCCCGGTATTGTGGCTGTTGATGAAACAGACATGAATCCGCAAGACGAAGTGAGCGGTCAAATTGTTGCTGATTTCGGCGGTGATGATCCAGGTACGTTTACGGCAACCGGTGATGGTTCATTCCAGCTTGTTTCCGGTGCAAAAGACGGTGCGCTGACATCTAATGGTGATGCGGTATCCGTTAAGGTTGAAGGTAATGATTATGTTGGCCGCACAGCCGATAACACGGAAGTCTTCCGCCTTGATTTGAACAAAGAAACAGGCGAGTACGAGTTTATTCTTTCTCAGCCTTTGGATCATGCCGATGCGACAGATGCGAACGACGTTATTAACCTTACATTCGGTGTTACAGTTCAGGATTCAGATGATGATACTGCCCCTGTAACCGTTAGAGTTCGTGTGTTTGACGATGGTCCATCCATTTCTTCCCATGCGGGCGGTGTTGCCGAGCCGACAGATTTCTCAACACCATTGGTTGTTGATGGAACATTGGATCATTCATATGGCGAAGACGGTAAGGGTGAAATTAACCCGAACGGTAACTTCATGGCCAAAGATACAGTTGGCGGTCCTGTTATCAATTTGACATCAAACGGTTCTCCGATCACGGTTACAGAGACGGCTGACGGTTATGTTGGTAAGCTTGCGAACGGTACGACTGTTCTTGAGTTCACAATCAATAATGACGGTCAGTACAGCTATAAGCAGTTTGCGAATATTGACCACCCACCGGGTAAAGAAGTTCTATGGCTTCAGTTCTTCGTTGAGATCAATGATTTTGACGGTGATACAGATACAGGCTTCGTGATGATTGACCTTGTTGATGGTGATGATAAGCCGACAGCAACAGCCAAAATTCTTTCGGTTGATGAGACCGATATGGATCCACGCGACGAAGACAGCAACTTTATTAATGCGAATTTCGGTGACGATGCGCCAGGGTCTTTCGAGCCGACAGATGCGTCTGATTTCCAGGTTGTCAACGGTGCGAAGGACGGTACGCTGACTTCAAACGGTGTTCCTGTAAATGTTGATATCGAAGGCAATGATTATGTTGGCCGCGCCGGTGGAGACGAAGTGTTCCGCTTGTCTATCAACGAAACAACAGGTGAGTATGAATTTATTCTTTCTCAGCCTTTGGATCATGCCGATGCGACAAATGCGAATGACGTTATCAATTTGAACTTCGGTGTAAAAGCCATCGATTCAGATGGTGATGAAGCGCCTGTAACGGTTAAGGTTCGTGTCTTTGATGACGGTCCGCAAATCTCTTCTTTTGCCGGTGGTATTTCCGAGCCGACAGATTTCTCGACACCATTGGTTGTTGATGGAACGCTTGCTCATTCATACGGCGAAGACGGTAAGGGTGAAATTAACCCGAACGGTAACTTCATGGCCAAAGATACAGTTGGCGGTCCTGTTATCAATTTGACATCAAACGGTTCTCCGATCACGGTTACAGAGACGGCTGACGGTTATGTTGGTAAGCTTGCGAACGGTACGACTGTTCTTGAGTTCACAATCAATAATGACGGTCAATATACATATACTCAATATGCCGATATTGATCATGGTGATAAGGACATTTTATGGCTTCAGTTCTTCGTTGAGATCAATGATTTTGACGGTGACACAGCGACAGGTTTCGTGATGATCGACCTTGTTGATGGTACGCCGGAAGTTCACGTTGATGTTGAAGTTAACAACGGTGTTGATGACATCTGTGTTAAAGAAGACGGCGAAGTTGATGTTCCTGTGACTGCGAATTACACAGGCGGCGACGGCGACGAAGTTATGACTTTGACGTTGACCGGTGTAGACCCTGCTTGGGATGTAACAGCGACTGGCTGGACAAATCTTGGCGGCGGTACATACCAGCTGACATTGCCTGCGGGACAGCATGATTATACAGGTTCGTTCACATTCGCACCGCCAGCCAACAGCGATGTTGATTTGACAGGTTTGAATGTTCGTGCGTCTGTTTATGACCCTGATACAGCTCAGACAGAGACATCTGATGATGGTTTCAAAATTACTACAGATGCGGTTGTTGATGCGTTTTCATTCGATGCGGGCGTTACAGGCCACGAGTGGAGTGCAGCGAAAACGTTTGTTATGACGCAGTGGTCGAAGTATGGCGGCAACGGTGGAACCGAAGACTGGGTATCACATTCTAAAATCAAGATTGAAGACTTGACGCATCCTGATGCTGATGGCTCTGAATCTTTGAAGAAGATTGTGTTTACGTTGCCGGATGCCATTGATAATGTGACCAGTCTGTCTGTTAAGAATCCTAATGGTACTTACACGGAAGTGAGCGGAAAAGTAACAAATGCGTCTGGTACGACTTACACGATTGATTTGAGTGGTATGACATATGAAGATGCAGTCGATTTCATTAAAAGTGATTTGTATCTAACATATCAAGGACCAAGTAATCTTGACGGTATTCGCAATGTTGGTGTGACAATTCATTCCTTCGAGAAGAATTTGTCAGGCGGCGAGTGGGATTATTCCGATAATAACACCAGCTATTCAACGACGATTCCTGTTTGGTATTGTATCTCCCCATTGGTGATCGATATGGACGGTGATGGTATTGAGTTACTCTCGCTCATGGAAGGCGTTGCCTTTGACATGACCAATGACGGTATCCTGGATCAAACAGGATGGGTTAAAGGCGATGATGCATTGCTTGCACTTGATGTGAACAATGACGGTATCATTAATGATCAAAGCGAATTGTTCGGTAATAACGCCGATACAAATAGCGGGTTTGGTAATCTTGCACAGTATGATGTGAATGCCGACGGCGTTATTGATGCGAATGATGACATCTTTGGGTCATTGGTTGTTTGGCAAGATCTGAATGCTGACGGTGTATCTCAGCTCAACGAAATGTTGAGCATGGATCAGGCCGGCCTCATTAAAATCGATCTGGGTGCGATCTATGTTGATCAAGCCAACCAGATTAGCGAGGGCAATCTTGTGACAGAAACATCTTCTGTGACCCGTGCAGATGGCACTACAACGCAAATTGCCGATGTTTGGTTCGACTATAATGATGGTTTAGGCACTGAATACGGTACGTCGCTTGTCGGCGGTGAAGGTGACGATGTATTGGTCGGAAGTGCCGGTGCGGACACGCTTTATGGCGGTTCGGGCGCGGATATCTTCTTGTTCGAAACGACGCAAGATTTCGGCATGGATACAATCAAAGACTTTAATGCAAGCGAGGGTGATGTAATTGACATTTCTTCACTGCTTCAAAGCTATGATCCTTTGCAAGACAGCATTAACGAGTTTGTTTTTGCGACTGAAGTTGACGGCAACACAGTGGTTTCTGTGGATGTTGACGGCGCAGCCGGAAACGCGCAAGCCGTTGATCTTGTGATCCTTGAAGGCGTGACCGGTTTTGATCTTGATCTATCGGTTAACGTGGATGGTAAAGTTTAATAGAGCTTAACAGATAGGCCCCATAAAGGCCTACTCTCTCAGAAAGGCCTGGATGAATTTCCAGGTCTTTTTTGATGAAAAAACAAAAGATTAGCCAGAAATAAATATATGAAAAATTATGAAAAGATGTTGCATTTGCTTGTTAAAAAATGCATAACAGGTAAAGAAAGAGCTTGTGGATAAGTGGGAGCCCTTTTAAACTTCTGCGTAGGTTCTAAAAGAAATTCATATCCAAAGCACAGAAAAATAATTATATTGAGAGGATTGCATCGTGGTTGCAAACATTAAGCTTAGAAAGCTCACATTAACAGTTTCAGCGCTGGCCCTTATCGGCCTTAGCGGGGGTAGCGTTTTCGCACAGGAAGATCAACCTCTTCACAAATCATTGAGCATCTCTCTTAAAGATGCGGTTGCGACAGGGGTTTCTACAAACCCTGAATATGGCGTTGTGGCCTCTAGCCGCCGTGCGACAGATGAAGAACTTAAACAGGGCCGCGCGCTGTTCTTGCCGTCACTTGATGCGAGAGCGGATGCAGGTTTTGAATACAGTAACGATCCGGCGACACGTGCGGATGATAATAATACGGAAGAGCTATGGCGTCATGATGTGTCTTTGACGCTTACGCAAATGCTTTTTGATGGTTGGGATTCGAAATATGAAGTCGAGCGCCAGAAAGCGCGCGTTGCGTCTTCCGCGCACCGCGTTCGTGAAACAGCCGAGCTTGTCGGTCTTTCGATTGTTGAATCTTATTTGGAAGTTATGCGTCAGCGCCAGCTTCTCGTGATTGCCCGTCAAAACGTGGCGGATCACATTTCTATTTTGGATCAGATCCAAGACGGCGTGGATGCTGGACGTTCGACGCAAGCGGATATGGAGCAGGCGAAAGCCCGTTTGTCGAATGCGCAAGCTACGGAATCAAGCACACGTGAAGCGCTTCGTAATGCAGAAGCACAATATATTCGCGAAGTGGGTGACAAGCCCGGTCAATTGAACATGCCTGTTGTGCCGTTCGATGTTTTGACAGCCAGCGTTGACGATGAAGTAGAGCAAACATTGGCTTACAGCCCGACTTTGGATATTTTTGAAGCGGATATCGAGCGTGCGCATGCAGAAGCAATTCAAACACGTTCCACGTTCTATCCGCAGGTTGATTTCCAGGTTAATGGCCGCACAGGTTATGATATTAACGGTGTTCATGATCGTGATACCAGCGCCTCTGCGTTGGTGGTTGCAAACTGGAACCTTTATCGCGGCGGCGCAGATATGGCCCGCTCACGCGAGTTCTTGCACCGTCATCAGCAAGCTAAAGAATCGCGCGCAGAATCAGCGCGTCAGGTTGAGAATGATGTTCGCCAGACATGGGCGTCTATGGTGGCTTCCGGTGAGCGTGCGAAGCAGTTCGCAGCTCAAGCCGATGCCAACACAGAAGTCGTGAAGGCCTATAAAGACCAGTTTAATTTAGACCGTCGTACGCTTTTGGATGTTTTGGATTCACAAAACGAACTTTTCGTTTCGCGTTCTAACACTATTAACGCGGAATTCCTTGAAATGTTCGCGGTTTATCGTCTTCTTGCACTTAAAGGGGCATTGCTCCCGACCCTCGAGCTAGAGTATCCTAGAGAGAGTAAAGTCGCATCTGAAGATGTTTGGTCTTCAGACGAAAAATTCGAGGCTCGTTAATCTCTTTAATCAGAGGGGGGCCTTACTCCTTTAAGAAAGGCCTTTTTTAACGGTGACCAAGAAAAAGCAAGAAGAGCAAATTAAACAGCCATCTCAGGACGAGACTCAGCCTCAAAAAGACGCGGACGATGTAAAGCCCGCGTCTATAAAACATGATCAAACAGACAGTAACTGGCCGCTTCAGGCGGATCGTCTGGCGATTCAAATGCCGCTGGTTGATTGCGTCCGGATTTTGGCGGGGCATTATGGTCGCCGCACCAGTAATGGCGGTCTGACGGCAGGTCTTCCTATTCCTAATAAAGGCATTACTCCGGCTTTGCTTATACGCGCGGCAGAACGCGCGGATATGACAGCGCAGCTTGCGGAGCGCAATTTGGAATCTTTGGCAATTGCACCGAATTTGCCGTGTATTCTGGCGCTGGAAAATACGCAAGCCTGCATTTTATGGGCGATTGAACATCCGGTAAAACATCCGCCGAAAAAAATCGAGAGCAAGAACGGCACGAAAGAAGCGATAGAGATTCATCCCGAGACTTTGTTCGTTGTGCAATTCCCTGAAACGCCTGATGAGCGCCAGAAAATCTCTCTCGCGGAGCTGAAAAATCTTTATTCCGGTTATACGTTTTTTATCCGCCCGATTGCGCGGGTTGATGATCGCGCGGGGCCGGCGGAAATTGATACGGGCCGTAATTGGTTCTGGGCGACATTCTGGAAGAATCGCACGCTATATTCCGAAGTGGCGGTGGCGGCGATTATTATCAACCTTTTCGGCATTGCCGGTTCATTGTTTGTGATGAATGTGTATGACCGCGTTGTGCCGAACGGCGAGGCGGCGCTTGCATCCCTTTGGGTTTTATTTGCCGGTATTTTGATCGTTTATTTCTTTGATTTTATGCTTCGTAATTTGCGTGCGCACTTCCTTGATCACGCGGGGCGTAAAGCCGATGTTGTGATTTCATCACAGCTTTTCGAGCAAATTATGGGTATGACCATGACAGACCGCCCTGCGAGCGCAGGGGTTCTGGCGGCGAATATGAAAGAATTTGAAACGCTGCGTGATTTCTTCACCTCGGCGACGATGGTGGCGCTGATTGATCTGCCGTTTGTGTTTTTGTTCATCGCGATTATTGCCATGATTGGCGGGCCTGTGGCGTGGGTGCCGTTGGCGGCGATTCCGTTGATTATCGGGATGGGGCTTTATCTTCAAAAGCCGCTTTCGAAGGTGATTAAGGAATCTTTGCATGAATCGGCGCTGAAAAATGCTTTGTTGTTTGAAACGATTATCGGACTTGAGACGATTAAGGTTCAGGCAGCAGAAGGCCACGTGCAGCGCGAATGGGAAGAGCTGACCGATAAAGCCTCACATACATCGGTGAAGTCGCGCCAGATTGCGGCATTTGCACAAAACTGGGCGTTGTTTATGCAGCAAGGCGTGAGCGCCGTGATTGTGGTTGTGGGTGTGTTCTTAATTGCCGATGGAGCGCTGTCTATGGGGGGCTTGATTGCCTGCGTTATTTTGTCCGGCCGCGCGATGGGGCCTTTGGCACAAGTTGCGGGTTTGATGACACGTCTGAGCCAGTCCCGCCAGGCGCTTGACCAGCTCGATGATTTGATGAAGAAAAATGTTGAGCGCCCTGCGGGCAAGCATTTTGTGACCTTGCCGCATATTGCAGGCAAAGTTGAATTTCGCGACGTAGTGTTTAGCTATCCGGGCCAGGCCACGCCTGCGCTTAATCATTTGAGCTTTACGATTGAGCCGGGTGAAAAGGTGGGAATTATCGGCGCGGTGGGATCAGGGAAGACCACGCTTGAGCGGCTTTTGATTAATCTTTATCAGCCTTCATCGGGGTCTGTGCAGATTGACGGGACGGATGTACGCCAGATTGATCCGGGTGATTTGCGCCGCAATGTCGGCGCGGTTCAACAAAGCCCGCAGCTGTTTTTTGGCTCTGTGCGTAAAAATATCACAATGGGACATGAAACAGCGCCTGATCGCGCGGTTTTGCGGGCGGCGGAGCTTTCAGGGGTGATGGAATTTTTGGGCGAATCCTCGGCGGGTCTGGATACACAAGTGGGCGAGCGCGGCGAAGCGCTCTCCGGCGGGCAGCGCCAAGCGGTGGCGATTGCGCGGAGCTTGCTTTATGATCCGCCGATTCTGGTTCTGGATGAGCCGACGGCGGCGATGGATCCTGCTTCGGAAAACCGTTTGAAGAAGCGCCTTGATGTTTTGTGCAAGGATAAAACAACGATTTTGATTACGCATAAAGGCGCGATGCTGTCTCTGGTGGATAAATTGATATTGCTTGATCGTGGGCGTTTGGTTGCGTATGGCCCGAAAGATGATGTTATTCGCAAATTACAAGCGCGCCAATATGGCACCGAAGCTGAAAATACGGAGGCTTAAGAGATGGCGAGCGATAAAAAACAAGAGATGCCTTTGGGTAAGATCGCGCCCGTAAAAGTACCTGCGGCGCAGGCCAAGGATGGCTCAAAGCCGCCTGTTGATAACAATATCACTATCAATGACAAGGAAGAGTGGGAAGGCATTCAGGATAAATGGCTGAAGGAAAAAGGCCAAAAAGTCACAGCACATGCCCGCAAGTTTTTTGATGCGGATGATGAAGTGCCGCTTTCCAAGCATTTTTTGCTGATGGCGATTTGTTCGTTTGTGGTGATCTTTATTCTTTGGGCGAATTTTGCGGCGCTGGATGAGGTGACGCGCGGGGACGGGAAGGTTATTCCGTCATCCGAGATTCAGGCTATGCAGACGCTGGATGCGGGCATTGTAAAAGAATTTATGGTGAAAGAAGGCGAGCGCGTGAAGGCCGGCCAAGTGCTTGTGCGGCTTGATGCTATTCAAGCGGAATCAGATTTTGGCGCGAATGAATCTCGGTATTTAGGGCTTTTGGCTTCTATTACGCGGCTTTCTGCGGAGGCGGAAGGCTTGTCTACGGTTGAGTTTCCGCCCGAGGTTATGAAGGATGCGCCGCGCAGTGTAACCGAAGAGCTGAACGCGTTTATGGCGAATAGGCGCTCTATGCAGGGGCAGATCGCGGTTTTGGAACAGCAGATGCGCCAGCGTGAGCAAGAGGTGCGCGAGTTGAATACCCGCATTGGAGATACGCGCGGCGTGATTGCCCTGCAGCGTGAGGAGGCGAATGTGATTCGTCCGCTCGTGGAAAAAGGCTCTGCGCCGAAAATCGAGCTGTTACAGCTTGATCGTGGGATAAAAGAAAAGCAGGCGGAATTGAACGGCTATACGAGCAGTTTGCCGCGGGCTCAATCGGCGATTGCCGAGGCGAAAGCGCGGATTAACGAGATTGAAAGCAATGCTAAAGCGCAGGCGCAGGCCGAGCTTGGCTCGAAGATGCTGGAGATGAACGAGATCAAGCAGCGCCTCTCTGCGCTGGAGCAGCGCAAAGGTCTGACCGATCTTAAATCACCGGTGAACGGGACGGTGCAGGAAATTACCGTTAATACTGTGGGCGGGGTTGTGCGCCCCGGTGAGGATTTCATCAAGATCGTGCCGGAAGATGACCAGTTGATTATCGAGGCGAAAGTGCGCCCGTCTGATCGTGCGTTTATTTTCCCCGGACAAAAAGCGGTGATTAAGCTGACGGCTTATGATTTTTCAATTTATGGCGGGCTTGACGGCGAGTTGGTGCAGATTTCTGCGGATACGATTGAAGATCAGGAAGGCAATAGCTTTTACCGTGTGAAGCTTCGCACCTATGAAACGGAGCTTAAGCGTAAAGGTGAAATTCTGCCGATTACGGTCGGGATGGTGGCGAGCGTGGATATTCTGACGGGTAAGAAAACCGTGATGCAGTATTTGTTGAAGCCGTTCGTCAAGACGCTCGATAACGCTTTTTCTGAGCGCTGAGCTTAGATATTTTCACTGTGACATCGTTGCTATGTCGTTCATGTGCAATTTGCGCACTTTACTTCTTGCGCCTTGTGATATCAAAAATCTCGTTGCTCAAATTTTATGATGTAAAAAACCCCCGTGACATAACGGCTTGGGGCGGGTAAAAAGGCTTATGACACAAACAGCACAAAAAACAGATATCAAAATTACTCTTCCTGACGGCGCGGTGCGTGAATATGCGGCGGGCGTGACGGGTATGGAGATTGCCGAAAGCATTTCAAAGTCACTGGCGAAGGTTTCGGTGGCGGTCACGGTGGACGGGGTTCAGCGCGATTTATCTGATCCTATTATGAGCGATGCGAAGCTGGCGATCATTACATTGGATAGTGATGAAGGTCTTGAGATTATGCGCCACACTGTGGCGGCGCAGGTTTTGGCGCGGGCGGTGAAGAATTTGTACCCTAGTGCGAAGTTGGCGATAGGGCCGACTATTGAAAACGGTTTTTATTACGACGTTGAGTTTGAGAAGCCCCTGAGTTCTGAAGACCTGGCGGCGATTGAAAAAGAGATGCGTAAAATCAAAGAGAGCAATGCGCCGATTAATAAGAGTTTAAATTCTAAGGCTGATGCAATCGCAGCGTTCGAAAAGCGCGGCGAGCCATACAAAATGGATATTATTGAGCGCGCGCCGCAGGATGGGGATTTCCAGCTTTATGAGCAGGGCGATACGGGTTTTATTGATCTTTGCCGCGGGCCGCATTTGCCGAGCCTCAAGCAGGTGGGCGTGTTTAAATTGATGAGTATTGCAGGCGCGTATTGGCGCGGAGATAGCTCGCAAGCGATGCTGACGCGGATATACGGCACGGCGTGGCGCAATGATAAAGAGCTGCAAGAACATCTGACGATGATTGAGGAAGCAGAAAAGCGCGATCACCGTAAATTGGGCAATGAGATGGATCTTTATCATTTTCAGGCCGAGGCGCAAGGGAGCGTTTTTTGGCACCCTAAAGGTTTTGTGATTTATCGCGAGCTTGAGGATTATATTCGCCGCCGCGTGAACGAGGATGGTTATAACGAGATTAAAACCCCGCAGTTGATTGATAATAAATTGTGGGAAGCCTCGGGCCATTGGGGGAAATACCGCGAGAATATGTTTGTTGTGCCGGATGAAATTCCGCAAGGATCAGATGATGGCAAGCAAGACGGACCGATATTGAGTGATAAGGCGTTTGATAAGTTAATGGCGCTTAAGCCGATGAATTGCCCCGCCCATGTGCAGGTGTTTAATCAGGGTTTGAAATCATATCGTGATTTGCCGATCCGCTTGGCGGAGTTTGGCTGTTGTCACCGTAATGAAGCGCATGGCGCGCTGCATGGTTTGATGCGGGTGCGGCAGATGACGCAGGATGATGCGCATATTTTCTGTACCGAAGATCAGATCACTGATGAATCCGTGAAGTTCTGTAATTTGATTAAGCGGGTGTATACCGATCTTGGGTTTGAAGATGTGCGCGTTGTTTTGGCGCTGCGCCCTGAGAATAAGGCAGGCAGTGACGAGACATGGGACAAGGCCGAGGAAGGTTTGCGCGTTGCGCTTACGAAAGCCGGTTTGGAATTTGAAGAAGAAGCGGGCGAAGGCGCGTTTTATGGCCCGAAGGTTGAATATCACATTCGCGATGCGATTGGCCGTAGCTGGCAGTGCGGGACGTTGCAGCTTGATTTTGTGCTGCCTGAGCGCCTTGATGCGAGTTATATCGGGCAAGACGGAGAGAAACACCGCCCTGTGATGCTCCATAGAGCCGTTTTAGGGACTCTGGAGCGCTTTATCGGGATTCTTGTGGAAAGTACAGGCGGGAAGCTTCCATTGTGGTTAGCGCCTGTTCAGTGCGTCGTGGCGACGATTACTGAAAGCGCCAATGATTACGCACTGGAGGTGTATGAAGCCCTGAAAGCGGCGGGTATTCGCGCGGAACTTGATATTCGTAATGAGAAAATCAATTATAAGGTGCGCGAGCACTCACATGCGAAAGTGCCTAATCTTTATGTGGTTGGGGCGCGGGAAGCGGACGAGAAAACCGTGGCGATCCGCCGTTTAGGTAGCCAAGCGCAGGATATGCAAACGTTCGATGACGCGCTGGCGGTGCTTGTTGAAGAAGCGAAAGCGCCGTTTTAGGTATGTCACAGCTTTCAGACAGTATTGAACATATTATTATCCCCCGCGTGGGTGATATTGGCGGATTTGAAGTGCACCGCGCGTTGCCATCGCGCGCGCGGCAAATGGTTGGGCCGTTCATCTTTTGGGATCAGATGGGGCCGGGTGAATTTTTAACCGATAAGGGCGTGGATGTGCGGCCGCATCCGCATATCGGGCTGTCTACGGTGACATATTTGTTTAAAGGGACGCTGGACCATAAGGATTCACTGGGGTTTGATCAACGGATTGAGGTTGGGGACGTTAATCTTATGACGGCGGGAAGTGGCATTGTGCATTCAGAGCGCACGGGTACGGATATTCGCAAAACGCCGTCAGAGCTTTTCGGCATCCAGTCATGGCTCGCGCTGCCCAAGAAGTATGAAGAAAATAGCCCTGCGTTTAAGCATATTGATAAAACGGCGCTGCCTGTGATGGAATATCATGGTGTGTCGGCGCGCCTTATTATGGGCGGGTTATGGGGGAAATCATCCCCTGTTCAGAGCTTTACCGATACGCTTTACATTGATGTGAGTTTGGAGGCGGGTGCGAATTTTGAGCTGCCTTCAGAAACAGAAGAGCGCGCGGTTTATGCGCTGGGCGGGCGAATCGAGATTGGCGGGGTTGTGCATGAGCCTTCGCAGATGTTGGTGTTTCGCCCCGGTGACCAGATTGTTGTGAAAGCCCTGGATAATGTGCGGCTTATGGTTTTGGGCGGCGAGGCGGCGGACGGACCCCGCCACATCTGGTGGAATTTCGTATCCTCAAGCAAAGAGCGCATTGAGCAGGCCAAAGAGGATTGGCGGAAAAACCGCTTTGATGCGGTTGTCGGGGATGATGAATTTATTCCTTTGCCCGAAGCGTAAAGCTTCTTTGAAAATTCTTGCAAACCCCCATAAATACTGCTTATTAATAGGATTTGAACGTATATACGTTATAATAAAATGAAGATTAACAATTTAAGGAGCATTTACCATCGCTAAACCAGCAAGACCACCGCAACGTAAGGAAGATCCTACGCGCATAAATGAACGTATTACCGCCCCCGAAGTCCGCGTTGTAGACGCAGAAGGCGAGATGAGGGGCGTCATGAAAATTGAAGATGCCATAGCATTGGCAGATGAATCCGGATTGGATTTGGTTGAGGTTTCTCCCAACGCATCCCCCCCAGTTTGTAAAGTTTTAGATTACGGCAAGTATAAATACGAGCAGCAAAAAAAGGCCGCAGAAGCCCGTAAGAAGCAAAAAACCGTTGATGTTAAAGAAGTGAAAGTGCGCCCCGGTATCGAGGAGCATGATTATCAGGTGAAAATGCGCAATGCGCGTAAATTTCTTGAAAACGGCGACAAAGTTAAAGTGACGATGCGTTTCAGAGGCCGCGAGATGGCGCACCAAGATATTGGTTTGAACTTATTGAAGCGTATGATTGAAGAGCTTTCCGATGTCGGGAAGGTTGATCTTCATCCGAAGATGGAAGGGCGCCAAACGATTATGGTGCTGTCTTCTGAAGTTCCACAATAGATATAGAAAAAGGGCCCAAATAAGCGCCCTTTTTTAATTCTCAAGCGCAGGGTTTAATTAAACCTGACTTTCAATCCATTCCTGAAGCTGCGTTTTCGGCATGCCGCCTACGCGGGTGTCGACGACTTGGCCGCCTTTGAAGATCATCAAGGTCGGGACGCCGCGCACAGAGTATTTTGAGGGCGCTTCGGGGGCGTCTTCAATGTTGATTTTCGCAACTTTGATTTTGTCGCCCATTTCATTGGCAAGCTCGTCCAAAACAGGGGAAAGCTGTTTACATGGGCCGCACCATTCCGCCCAGAAATCAACAACTACCGGCTTATCGGAGTTTAAAACTTCGCTTTCAAAATTTGAATCTGTGACAGCAACGCTTGGCATATTCTTAATCCTTATCTTTAAACTTAAACTCAATATAGATACAGGCTACACGGTTTTTGGATCAAGTGGCATTAAATTTGGCCCGTCTGTCCACAGGAGCGCACATTTTATGACACGACCCGGATAGATTTGGCGCAAGATATCGGCGTAGGCGCGCATTTGCCGGATGTAAATTTGCGGGATTGCCGTGGGGTCGAGTGGCGGCGGGCGATTCGTTTTGTAATCAATGATGAGGATTTCATCGCCTTTAACGAGCAGGCGATCAATTTGGCCGCTGATCGGGGTTTTTTCATCGCTCAAAAACCCTGTGATGGGCACTTCGGCGAGTGAGCCGGGTCCAAAGATTTCCGAAAATGTGTTGTCGCCGAGAATTTTGAGCGTCTCGCCGGTGATTTGGTTTTGGATGTCTTCGGATAGATCCCGTCCGTAATGGGCGAGATAGGTTTTGGCTTTTGCTTCCCAGATGTCATTGGGGAGATCGGGGAGAAGTTGCAGAAGTTTATGTGTGAGGTTGCCGCGCAGGAATCTTTTTGTGTCCAGCCCGTCGATTGGCGAGGCGGCGGTTTCTTCCATGCGCGAGGGGCTTATGGCTGCGGCGAGGTTTTCTTCTTTTTCTGCGGGTTTAAAGAGCCAATCGGGCGTGGTCGTGTCGCGTGCGGGGAGGTCGGTTTCTTTAGGGATGCGGTCAGCTTCGCGGGTTTTCGGGTTGGTGATGGGGGCATCGCCAAGGGCGGTTTTAATAAGATTATACCAGCACTCCTCAGGCGCGTCGGAGGGCCCTTTATGGCCGCAAATATAGAGACGGTCTTCGGCGCGGGTCATCGCGACATAAAGCAGGCGGCGATATTCCGCATCGTGATGGGTGCTTATCCGCTCAAGCGCGTCTTGAAATATCTGTGCATCAGAAGGTTTTCCCGGTGACCATAAGGGGAGCTTCAGCCCCGTTTGATTGGGCCAGAGCAGGCGCTTATCGGCTCTGCTCGGCGCGCTTTTTGCGGTGGCGATGGTGTCGGGGAGGATGACGATCGGCGCTTGCAGGCCTTTTGAGCCGTGAACGGTCATGATGCGCACCAGTCCGCCGCTTTGTTCGCCTTCGCGTTTGATTTCGCTTTCGCCTTTTTCAAAGCGCTGTATGAAATGCTGCAAGGTCGGGGTGGCTTCACGTTCGAAATTAAGTGCAAGGCGCAGCATTTCGTTTATGGGGTCGTTTGAATCTTTACCGAGGCGCGTGTTGATTGCGGCGGCGGCGGATTTATGATTGGCGGGGCATTTTGTATCGAGGATGGTTTTGAGTATCTCGAATGGCTTTTCGTTATAGCCCATGGATAGCAGGGTCTTTAAATATGCGGTGATGTCGATGTGGGCTTTGGCTTGGCAAGACTTCCAGAGCGAGCCTTCGCGGTTATAAGCGAGATCAAAAAGCGTTTCTTCGTCCATGCCGATCATCGGGGATTTGAGGAGGCAGGCGAGGTTGAGATCATCTTCGGGCAGGGCGATGAATTTGAGCGCGGAGAGCAGATCTTGCACCGCGATTTGTGTGCCGAGCACCATTCTGTCTGCGCCGCTGACGGGGATGTTATTGGTTTTGAGGGCGCGGATGACCTGCTCTACGAAGGCTTTTCTGGTTTGCACCAAGATCATGATATCGCCCGCTTCTATGGGGCGGCTATGAGACGACAGCATTTCTTTGGAATCAATCCAGAGTTTAATTTTCGCAGCAATATTGTCCGCGAGGTCTTGCGAGGCGTTTTTCTGCCCGTAAACCGTGATGGGCGGCTCCCATATGCTTTGGGGTTCGGCTTTTTCGGTTTGCGTGAGCGGCCAGATTTCGACGCGGCCTTCTTGGCCTGCGCGCTTGAAATAGGGAATGTGGGTTATGCCTGATTCGCTAACGCCGCGCTGAACGTGGGCTTGTGCGAAAACGGCATCAACGCTTTGCAGGACGGAGGGCGTGGAGCGGAAAGAGATGTTTAGATCGATTTCTTGCCATTGTCCGCCCGATGAGTTGATGCGGGTTTTGAATTCGCGTTTTCTGCGGATAAATTCTTCGGGAGAGGCGCGCTGAAAACTATAGATAGATTGTTTTTCATCGCCCACGACAAAGAGGGTGCGGGTATTTTCTTTTGCGCCTTCACCGTCGAAGAAGTCGTCACAGAGCGCGTCGATAATCTTCCATTGCTCGGGGTTGGTGTCTTGGGCTTCGTCGACGAGGATGTGATCAAGGCCTTGGTCGAGTTTATAATGAACCCAGCTGCCGCGTTGCTGCAGCAGAGCAAGGGTTTTTAAGATCAGATCGTCGAAATCCAGAGCATTTTGCTGCATCTTTAAAGCGTCATAGCGGTCAAGGATATCGGTGGCGACGGTTATGATGTCTCTTGTATGTTGCGCGATTTTGATGCGTTTGATGCGTTCGATGATGTGCAGCAAGCGTTCTGCTTCTTGCGATATGATATCAGGGATTTTCGGATCATGGTTGCTTACGGCTTTTACGCAGAGCCGCGCAAGAACGGTTTCCTTCTGCGTTATGAATGCGGATTTATAGCTGTCTATAAGATCGGGACGCTGGCTTTCGGGGGCGGCGATGAATGCGGCGATAATATTGGCGCGGTCTTGATCTGTTTGTGTGCCGTATGCCCCCATGATTTGCGCGGCATGGGCGAGGTCAGATTTTGCAAATGCCGTGTCGGTGCAGGCGTTTTGAATGATGTCTTCTGGTTTCAGGTTTGGCTCAATCTGCAGCATTTCGCAGAGCGTGGTATAGAAGCCGCTTATATCGAATGTGGTTTTGAGGGCGGCTTGAAGCTGCGTGCGCTCGCTAATGATGTTTTTCAGGATGGAGGCGAATTGGTCTTCGTTTAACAACTCGCCGAGGCGCTCAACGCTTTGTTCTAGCGGGTTTGTTCTATCTTTTCCAAGGTTTGTAAAAACCTCTCTTTGGCTTTGGGTTATCAGCTCTCTGGACTGGGATTCATCCAGTTCCTTAAAGTTCGGGTTGATGCGGGCTTCAAGGGGGAAGCGGCCAAGGACAGATTTGCAGAAAGAGTGAATGGTTGTGATTTTCAGGCCGCCGGGGACATCTACAACTTGGGCAAAGAGTTTGCGGGCGGCGGCGAATTCCATTTTATTAGGGGGGCGTCCAAACAGCGCGTCCAGCTCTGCGCGCAATTTCTCTTCTTTTAGAACCGCCCATTTACCAAGCGTTTTGGCGATTCTTAAGGACATTTCATTGGCGCCGGCCTTTGTGAAGGTCAGGCAGAGGATTTTATGTGCGGGGCTGCCGGGCGTACCATTTTCACGGGGCAGAAGAAGGCGCAAAACCCTGTCGGTGAGGACTTTCGTTTTCCCTGTGCCGGCGGAGGCGCTCACCCAAACGGAGGTTTCAGGATTTGAGGCGCGGCGTTGAAGCACATTTGGATCAATGTCGCGGGCGGCGTCTTGCTGGGCGAGGGGGGCTGTCATTTACGCGGCCTCCGCATCGGTGTCATCGGAAAGGCTTGACCATTCCTGCACGCGGGCAAGGTGGAGGTAATCGTTGAAGCGCGGGGCTTTATCTGGCCGTGGAAGGCTGAGATAGGGCGTGTTTTTTTGTGCAAAAACTTCGATCAGAGTTTCGAAGTTTTGACGAATTTGCTGCAGCATTTCTTCGATGTTTTCGGCGATTGTTATTTTTCCGCCCTCGCCGCCGCCATTCAGCATCCAATATTGTAAATTGGTGGTTTTGATGGCGGGTGTATCATCAAAGCCGCCGCCTTCGAGAATGAGCGCTTCGAGCGGCATTTGCGGGTATTCGCCGTTTGCGAGTGTGCCTTTGGTGTATGTGCCGCCGGATTTGTAATCAATGATGGTGGCGCTTGTGTCGTTGTTGCGATCTATGCGGTCGGCCCTTGCGGACAGGGTGAAGTTGCCGAATTTCAAAGTGCCTTTGATTTCTGTTTTTAAAGGTTTGGCGGTTTGTCTCCACTCGCGCTCATATTCGGCGTAAAACTGTGATGTGCGTTTGAAGCGCGCCTGCCAGAGCGCCCAAAGCGCGGGGTCTTCGTGGCGGTCTTCTAGGTATTTTGCGGCGGTGTCTTGCAATATTTCTGCGGCGTTTTGCGGCATGTCTTTCGGATGTGCGGTGATGAAATCATGCAATATATTATGCAGCAAAGTGCCTTTGATAGCGGCATCAATCGGCTTTTCGAGATCATCGAGTTTGCGTAGCTTCAGGATGCTGTCTGCATATAAAGAATACGGGTCCTGAAGCCATTTTTCGATTTTTGTGACGGATAAGTAATCGGGACGGGCGGCGACGGGCGGCATTGGTGCGGGGCGCTCAAGAGGTTTGAATTCACTAGCTTCGTTGAGTTTTTCGCTCCAATGCAGGGCTTTATAGGTGCTCAAAGAATTTTCCGAGATGCCTGCGGCTTGGAGGACAGCGCCGAGGCGTTGCAACCAGCGGGCGGGTACGGAAGGCGCACCATCATGTTTTTCGGCGCGGGTGAGGATGACATTCGGCGCGCATAGCCCTTGGGTGAAATCATGCGCGGCAAGGCCGATGCCGCGTTCGGGCGAGGGCAGGCCGAAATCTTTTCGCATGGGGCGTGACATCCACGGGTCGGCGGCAGGATCGGGCGGCCATGTTCCTTCGTTTAGGCCGCCAAGGATTACGCGGTCGGCATCGATCAGGCGGGCTTCGAGTTGCCCCAGGATTTGCAAACGCGGGTGCGTGCCATAGGCGGGGCGAATGGTGACATTGGCCATTAAGCTATTTAACGTTGAGGCGTAATCGAGTGGGTGGATGGGGGCGATGTTATGGCTTTGTGATAGAAGCTCTGCGAAGAATTTAGAGGCGGCTTGACCAGTTTCGCCTTGCCACAGGTTTTTATGGGCGCAGAGCGTTTCTGCGACATGTAAGTGGGTTTTCAAAAGGACGGTAAAGTCTATTTTTTCTCTTTTATTATAGATGCTTAGTATGGGTTTGAGGTGTGCCTCCAAAGGCACTAAAGCGGCGGTGGCAGTGGTCTTTATTTGATCGGAAATGCGCTCGGCAGCAGAGATATGACCGCGAAGACCATCAAAGCCTGCGGCGGGTTTTGCGCCGCGCAAGGACACATCAAGGGCGGCGGTTTCTGGGGCTTGCACGAAGCCGTGTTTGAGCAGGGATAGGGTTTCAACGGGCGCGATATCGCTTTCGCATATATGCAAGATGAGAGATAGAAATGTGCCTAAAGGGGCGGCGCTTAGGGGCTGACCAGCGGAATCATCGACGCTTATGTTCCAGCGCTTAAGGGCGGCGCGTACGCGCTGCGCGAGGCCGCGATCAGGGGTGATGAGGCAGGCGGTTTGCAGTGGGGTTTCCAGTGTTTCGCGCATGAGAAGGGCGATGGTGTCCGCTTCTTCTTGCTCATGGGCGCAGGTGTAGAGCTCTACACTTTCGAGGGCGGATTTTAGGGCGGTTATTGTGGGGGCGTCCAAATTGGCCCAGATTTGCGTGGTTTCGCCGGGGCGCATGGTTTCGCGGGTCAGGCGTTGGCGTGGGGTTTCCTCGGCGGCGCCAAGGGTGGGCACGGCTTGGGGATTGAGGTCCATTGATTTTAAAAGTCCGCGGAACCCGAATTGGGGATGCGTTTCGTCCATCGCGCCCCAGCTTTCCACGTCCATATGCGGATCTAGACCGGGCAGGATAATCTCGCCTTGGGGCAGCGCGGCAATGGTTTTGAGCAGTGCGGCGGTGGCAGGGATTGAACCTGTTGTTCCGGAGGCGATGACGGGGAAGTTGGGCGGCGCGTTTTTCCAATGCTCGTTCAGGGCTAGGATGAGGCGGTTGCGGCGATCGGCGGTGTCGATTACGCCTTGTTCGCGCAGAATTTCAGGCCAAGCCACGCTTAGGATTTCGAGGAATTTTAGGGTTATGTTCCAGTGCTGTGCAAAGCTTTCTGGCACGAGGTTTGCGAGATCCGCCATGTCCAAATTCTCTGTGTAGATTTGGTCCATGAAATGTCCCAAAGCTTTTGCCAGCTCTAAGCTTTGCGCGAAACTTTGGCCGAAATCGGGGAGTTTTTCGATCAGCTTGGCGAGGAGAATCTGGCGTTTGAGAGGCGCGATTGCGGGGGGAAGCTCAAGGGCTAAATCTCCGTAAGGGGATGAGAGAGCCAACTCTTCTTCGTCAATATCGCCTATGGGCTGAAGGCGCGGCAGCAAAAGCGCGCGGCCCTCACTTAAGGAGAGAAAGGATTCGCGAAGCACGCGGCAGGCGCGGCGTGTGGGCAGGAGAATGCGGATATCGCTTAACGATTCCGGCGCGTTTTGAGTTTTATCCAAGACATGCTGCGCCAAGATTTTGGCGAAGGGCTGGCCGGGAGTGATGTTGTAAACGCTCATTTCCCGTTCACCGCATCAAGGTCTTCGGGGGTGGAGATATGATGCCACATGCCTGTGTTTACAAGCCCGTAAAGGCGGCCTTTGCTTTGTGCGTCATCCATGAGCTTCAGGTACGAGAACGGGCCTTCGGGGGCGCCGTCAAATATATGCGGGGCATTGATACGGATGGAGGTGAACATATAATCGCCGCTTTGATCGAGGGAGCGGGTGGCGCGGCCCTCATCATCTAGTGCGTAATCGCCGACGCCTTTGGTCAGGACCATCGACTTTACAGGCTGGAGCAGCATGAGGATGTCCATTTTATCGGGATTCCATGCTTTGCCCAGGGCTTTGAGGGCGTTTTGGCCGCCCGCGTCTTCCCAGACGGAATCGCCGCTCAGGACAAAGAAATCGTTTGAGAAATTGTGGATGGCTTTTTTGATGCCGCCGCCTGTGTCGAGGAGGTCATCTTCGTGAGATATTTTGATATTCGGGCTTTCCCGTTTTGCGAGGTGATCGTGCAAAACTTCGGCTTTGTAGTGGGTGTTGACGGTGCAGGATGTTACGCCGATATCGCGCAATTTATTCAAGGCGTGGTCGATCATCGGCAGGCCACCGACCTTGACCATCGGCTTTGGGATGTCTTGGGTATAGGGCCGCAGGCGTTTACCGTATCCGGCGGCGAGAATAAAAGCTTGGTTCGGAATCATGCTTGCTCTTCAATCAGAATCTGTCTTGCGTTTGGCTTATCTTCAACGCTTGAGAGGGTGATGTCCAGTATTTGAGCATTTGATTTTGCGGGTTTATAGGGGCCGAGGCGCTCGGGCCATTCGACGATGGTGATGCCTTCGCTGATAGCGTCTTCCCAGCCAAGCTCGAAAATTTCTTCGGGGTCTTCGAGGCGATAGAGATCGAAATGGTAGATGGGGGATTCGGGCGTATCATAGGTTTGAACGAGGGTGAAGGTGGGGCTTGGGACTTCATGATAGGGATCATTTACAAGTGCGCGGATCAGGGCGCGGGCGAAGGCGGTTTTACCCATGCCTAAATTACCATGCAGCAAAAGGATTGCGCCGCGCTTTAACTTGGGGGCTAAGGCGCGCGCGGTTTCTTCGGTCTGTTTAAGGCTTCCCGCGAGGTGTTTCATAGTCTTAATATAGAGTTAAATTATTGAAATACCAAGTTTTTTAATGTGCGATGCACAAGCACAAAGATTAGTAAAAAGCATCATAAATGTGGTATAGTTAAAGTATGAGATGGATTAAATATATGGCTGTTTTTGCGGCGCTTATAGCGTCTCCTGCAGCCGCCCAGAGTGATGATTTTAATGCGAATTTGGATATTTCCGATGAGCCGATTTGTTTTGCCATCGTGAATACAGCCGATTATTCGGTGAACGGGAGTTTCGTTACGGAAAAATTCGAGCGTCCTGACGGGATTATTGCTTCGCATCGCTCCAATTTCAGATTACAGCCTGCGGGCGAAAAGGAAGATGACGGGCGTTTGTCGGACCGCGCGGAGTTTTGTTCATACGGCCCGTTTTTCGAGGGGCGGATGTTGATTTTGACCTTGCGGTCTTTATTCCCGATATTTGAGTGCAGAACCCGCGTTGATACGGGGTTGGAGATTGTTATTAAAGGCGCGCGCCGCGCCGATGATACAGGCGTTCAGACATGGGCGGAATGTTTTAAAGCCGATGGATCAAAAACCGAGCGTCCGCCGGAATAATTTTTTAAGCATTAATCGGAATTTTTAAATCCGTTGCGACGGATGTGAAGGGTATGAACATCGTAACGTTTGTGCCTTTTCCTGTTTGGCTTTCCAATGTTACTTCGCCGCCGTGAAGGGCGATGATATTTTTCACTAAAGATAACCCAAGCCCTGCGCCTGAGCGCGATAGGCGGGCTTCGTTTGTGCCGCTTTGGGCGCGCTCAAATGGTTCAAATATGCGTTTGCGGTCTTCTTCCTGAATGCCGACGCCCGTATCCTGGACGATGATCTCGAGGCCGTCTTTTTTCTTTTTCGCGGAGAGTTCGATTTTACCGCCTGCGGGGGTGAAGGTGATGGCGTTGCGGATGACGTTGAAGATGGCTTGTTTGATGCGTTTTTCATCGGCGGTGATTTTGCCGATGTTTTTCGCGCAAGTCATGTGAACCTCAACATCGCCTTTTCTCGCCCAGTCGCTGACCAGTTCATGTATGTTTTCCATCATCTTATATATTGCGATGTCTTCGCGTTCCAGGGTCATGTAGCCCGCTTCCAGTGTAGCCAAATCAAGGATATCGTTGATCAGCTCAAGCAGGCGCTGGCTGGCTTTATTGGTGTCGCGGGTATATTCCTTTTGCTTGGTATTAAGGGGACCAAAAAATTCCTGATCGAGGATTTCGTTGAAGCCCATAATCGCGTTGAGCGGCGTGCGGAGCTGGTATGAAACATTGGCGAGGAAGTCGAGTTTGAGCTGTTCCGCGGCTTCCAGTGCAGAGTTCTTTTCGCGCAGGGCGTTTTCAACGCGCACCGTATCGGTGACATCGGTGTATGTGACGAGCACCCCGCCATCGGGCAGGGGCACAGTGATGTAATCAATAAGTTTGCCATCGGCGCGTTCGAAACGGCCTTCATGCATCACGCGATCAAGGGCTTTGGCGGATAGCTCTTCTTTGCGAACGGCCCATTCTTCTTTTGTGAAAAGCGGGTTTAGTTTTTGAACGATGGAGCTGATATGTGGTTCGCCCTCAAGGTCTTCGGGGTTTAGGTTCCAAAGACGTCCGAAAGAGGGGTTAGAGAGTTTTAGGCGGCCATCACCGCCATATACGGAGACCGCTTCGGCGAGGTTATCAAGGGTTTCCTTTTGCACGGCGATCAGCGTGTTATAGGAGGATTCGAGTTCTAAGCGGCTGGTCACGTCCTCGAAGGTCATCATCAGGCCGCCCATGGAATGGGGAATGACAAGCATGCGAAGGGCGCTGCCGTCGGGCAGATAGAGCATGTCTTCGAACGGGTCGATCAGAGAGGTGAACATATCCAGCCAGCTTTGTTTGAAGCGGCGGAAATCGGCTTGTTCAGGGAGGCGGCGGGTTTCGCGCAGTTTTTCCATGATGTCGCCTAATGTGGGGCGAGTATTAAGCCATCCGCCTTCAAGGTTCCAAAGTTCGGAAAAGGCCGAGTTATAGAATTCCAGATTTTCTTCGGTGTCGAAAATCGCGATTGCGGAGTGGAGTTGTTCCAGAAGTTCTTTATTCGAGGATTGGTGGCGTTTCAGTTCCGATTGCAGTTCTTCTTCTGCGGTGACGTCTTCGGCGAGGCCGAGCGTGAGGCCGACTTCGGTCATCGGCACTTCCTGAACCTTCATAAAAAGCCGTTTGCCGCCGATATTGATGTGGGCGTGGGTGGTTTGAACTTCGTTTTTGTCGCGGGCAAGAGCGGCAAGCTCCGACCCTAAGATCAGTTTTTCCTTCGCGCTTTTGAGTTTGCGGACATTGGCGGTGAGCTCTTTTTGTTCGGCCAGAATATCGGTCTCGGTATAGCCAAGGGCATCGCAATATGCCCTGTTCACCCAGATGAGTTTGCCAAGCGTATCGCGCAGCCAGCGAGGCGAGGGGATAGAGTTAAAGGCCTGTTCGAGGCGTTTCAGGCGTTTGTCGCGGTCGTGTTTTTTGCGGTTGAAGGCGGCCATGGCTTCTTCGCTTTCGGTGATATCGCGCACCCAAAGCACGGTGTATTTTTGCGTTTCGTCGGTATCGAAGCCTTGCGAGCCGGAGAGCTTGAAAATGCGGGAGCTGTCATGGTTGCGCACCAAAATATCAAAGGGCGTGCCGTTTTCACGAAGACGTTCGAATACGCCTTCAAGGGCGGCAGAATCGCTGGGGGAAAGGCGGTTTTGGATATCGGCGAGGGTGCGGATCTGGTCGATGCCCAGGATTTCGCTGAAGCCTTTAGAATAGGCGATAGAGCGATCAGCCGCCCAGCCGCAATATTCGCCGGGGAAAGCGGACAGGAAGGCTTCCAGGCGCGCGACATCGGCATTCTTCCTCGAGCTTGCGAAGGGTTTCAGCAGCTTGGAGAATAGTCCGGATTGTGGGCGCGTTGATGATTTGGTCACGCATAGAGTTTAGACGAGCAAAAGCCCGAAGAACAAGTCAGAACTTCGGGCTTTTTAAAAAGGCTATATAATTTGGTTTTAGTAGCGGTAGTCGTTCTTTTTGAACGGGCCTTTGACATCAACGTCGATGTAATCGGCTTGTTCTTTTGAAAGAACGGTCAATTTTGCGCCGACTTTCTCAAGGTGGAGGGCGGCTACTTTTTCATCGAGGTGTTTCGGCAACACATAGACTTTTTTCTCGTAGTTTTCTGCGTTGGTCCAAAGCTCGATTTGAGCAAGCGTTTGGTTTGTGAAAGAGGCGCTCATCACGAATGACGGGTGGCCTGTTGCACAGCCAAGGTTTACCAAGCGGCCTTCGGCGAGGAGCAAGATTTTTTTGCCGTTCGGGAATTCGATTTGGTCGACTTGTGGCTTGATGTTTGTCCATTTCATGTTGCGCAGAGGCTCAACCTGAATTTCGTTATCGAAGTGGCCGATGTTACATACGATGGCGTTGTTTTTCATTTCACGCATGTGATCAACGGTGATGATGTCGAAGTTTCCTGTTGTGGTCACGAAGATATCAGCGCGCGGTGCGGCGTCTTCCATTGTTACGACTTCGAAGCCTTCCATTGCGGCCTGAAGCGCGCAGATGGGATCAACTTCGGAAACCATAACGCGGCAGCCTGCCTGGCGTAGGGATTCGGCAGAGCCTTTGCCCACATCACCGAAACCGGCAACCATTGCTACTTTACCGGACATCATAACGTCTGTCGCGCGGCGGATAGCATCCACACAGCTTTCGCGGCAGCCATATTTGTTGTCGAATTTGGATTTGGTGACTGAATCGTTCACGTTGATGACGGGAGCTTGGAGTTTGCCTTTTTTCGCAAGTTCAACAAGGCGCATGACGCCGGTTGTTGTTTCTTCGGATATCCCTTTGATATCAGCCATAAGCTCAGGGAATTTTTCATGCATGCGAACGGTCAGGTCGGCGCCGTCATCAAGGATCATGTTTGGAACCCAACCATCAGGGCCTTTGATTGTTTGGTCGATTGCCCACCAAAATTCTTCGTCTGACATGCCTTTTTTCGCGAAAACAGGCACGCCTGTTGCGGCGATTGCGGCGGCGGCGTGGTCTTGGGTTGAAAAGATGTTACATGAGCTCCAACGGACTTCTGCGCCCAAAGCGGTCAATGTTTCGATCAACACGGCGGTTTGGATTGTCATGTGGAGACAACCGGAGATGCGCGCGCCTTTAAGGGGCTGCTTCGCGCCGAATTCTTCGCGTGTGGACATCAGGCCGGGCATTTCTACTTCGGCGAGTTCAATTTCTTTACGGCCGTATTCCGCGAGGGAAATATCTGCGACCCAGTAGTCGTTTTCTAGTGCTTGTGGTAATGCGCTCATAATGAGGGTCTCCTGTATGAATTCTTTAGTATCGAGCGCATAATCAGGGTTTTGGCGATATGAATCAACCCCGAAAAACTAGATTTTAGGTAAAAAATTAATGTTTTATTAACCGAATCTGGCGTAAAATATGATCATGGTTAAAGGATTTAACGTCGAAAGTGAAAAACCAGTCTTTATTTATAAGCCCAATCCCAAGGTGGAAGGGGCTTACCAGATACTGGGGTTTTACAGAGACGTTCAAGATTATGAGCCAGTTGGGGAGTATGCGCCAGTAAATGATGCGGAACCCCAGGAGTTAACAGAAAAAGCCTTAGGCAATCTGATCGCGCTGTTAAATAACCGCAAAGAGAAGATGTTAAACCTCGAAAATTTGACCTCAGGGCGGCTTTTGTTTAATATAGTAGATAATAATAAGAAGATTAATTCTGACGATAACGACCATATAACAATCATGTTCCGCACATATGACGGACAAGGCGTATCAGAAGAAAATGCGGTGTTTAAAATAGAGAAAGGTGTATTCTATGAGCGATTCATCAGGAAAAAATAATAACGATTTCGGTTTAGTAAGACCAAGTCAGTACGGGCTTTCTGAAACGATAGCATTTGCCAATTTTGTGGAAGAAGGTGTTGGCACTGTTGTGGCAAAAGAAATTATGCCGAGCATAGGATCAAAATGGGGCGGCGCTCTGAGTGTAACTAGAGGTGTTGATCATACTCCCGAACTTACATAGTCTTAGAATTAACAACTCTGCGTAAAATTTTAAAAAAAAATATAAACCAAAACTTTAAAAATAGAGGTGTAATAATGTCAGTATTCAAAGATAATTTTAATATTCAATCCGGTGCAGCGGTTATGCCTGATGCTCCAGATATGTCTAATGATACAGCGTTTAATTTCGGTGGTAATACCAACGGTTAGGATTAAACTTTCAAATCCCGATGTTCGACATGGACATTGATTCCTAATTCTTTCAACCATTTTGAGAGCTGCTCGGTTGTGTAAACCGATCTATGGCGTCCGCCGGTGCAGCCGATAGCGATCGTCAGATAGCTTTTTCCTTCTTTGGCGTATCGCGGCAGAAGCGGCCCGATCAGGCTTTGGAAATTCTGCAAAAATCCTAAAAATTCTTCATCTTCACGAATATATGCGCCGACCTCTTCATCGAGCCCTGTTTTCGGTTTGAGCTTGGGGCTCCAATGCGGATTTTTCAAAAATCTTACATCCATAACGATATCCGCTTCGCGCGGGCTTCCGTGTTTAAAGCCGAATGACATAAGCGTCACGGTGAGGGCGTTTTCATGGCTTTGGCGGAAATGACCCTCCAAAATGTGGCGCAGATCGTGGATCGAGAGATGCGTGCTGTCGATGGTCAGGTCTGCTCTGTCCTGAAGCGCGCCCAAGAGTTTGCGCTCAAGCTTTATGCCTGCGCTGACGGGTTTGTTTTTCGCCAAAGGGTGGCGTCGGCGGGTTTCGGCAAAGCGTTTATACAGGGCTTCGTCATCGCAGGTGATGAAAACGATCTTGGCATCAATTTTTTTGGCTGTTTTCAGTATTTCGGCGGCGGAAAAGTCCCGCGTGCGCGTATCGATGCCGATGGCGATGGCTTTATCGGAAGATGTGCCTTCAAGCAGCGGGTCTACAAGGCGCAGCGGAAAATTATCGAAGACCTCGCGGCCCAAATCCTCCAGTGTTTTGAGCACAGAAGAGATGCCGGCTCCGGAGAGGCCAGTGACAATCACGGGTTTTTGCGCGAATTCTGTGTTCATATGGGCTTTATCTTACGCGAGATTTAATATCACAGTAAAGCGGGCACCGATAATTTCTCCGCTCGCGTTTTTGGCGTTTTCGGCAGTGATTTCGCCGCCATGGGCTTCGATGATTTGTTTGCAAATCGAAAGGCCGAGGCCTGAGTGGCGGCCATAATCTTCGTGATCGGGGCGCTCGGAATAAAAACGCTCGAAAACGTTTTCGAGTTTGTTTTCGGGGATGCCCGGTCCTTGATCCTGAAAAATGACGGATAGCGTGTCTTGGTTTTGGGTGACGGTGATTTTAATTTTCTGATCTTTTGAAGAAAAAGATAAGGCGTTTGAGAGGATGTTTTGAAAGACCTGCATCAGGCGGCTTTCGACGCCCATGACGCTTACATTTTCCGAGGCGCTGCTTTCCAGAGTGATGTGGACGCCGTCGAAGGTGGCTTGGCTTTGCCATTCTATGGTTTGTTTTTTGCGATCCAGCGGATCTTTATAGGCATCCATCAGGCTTTGAAGCAGGCCTTTCATTTCGATTTTATCGAAGGCTTCGCGGGACATTTCCGAATCGATTCTCGAGGCGTTCGAGATATCGGTTATCAGGCGATCCAGGCGCTCTATGTCATGATGGATAATCTTCATGAGTTTTTCGCGGTCTTCTTTCTTTTTTACGATCTGGGCTGTCTCAACGGCGCTTTTGAGGGATGTGAGGGGATTTTTAAGTTCATGGGAGACATCGGCGGCGAAGCGCTCGATTGAATCCATGCGGTCCCAGAGTGCGTGCGTCATTTGTTTCAGCACGAGGGAAAGCTCGCCGATTTCGTCATGGCGGTGGCTCATATCGGGGATATCGTCCGCGGTTGCTTTGCCTTTGCGCACGGCTTCTGCCGCTCTGGCAAGGCGTTTAAGGGGGCGCGCAATGACGCCTGAGAGATAGATAGAAAGAAGCGTTGTCAGGACGAGGGTGATCCCGAAGACTCGCAGAACGTCAATCCATACGCGGGCGATTTCGCGTTCGATATCGTGGCCTTCGCGGGTCATCATAATGACGCCTAAAAGTTTTCCGTTTTTGTATAAAGGCGCGGCTGCGGCCAGAAATACGCGGCTTTCCTCGCCTTGCCAGACGGAGAGGCTGGTTTGGCCTGTCAGAGCGTCGGCGGCGTCGGGGTGGTCGGCGATGTTTACCGAGAGAATATTGGGATAAGCCGGCAGGACCTGTCTATCCGGCAGAAGATTGAGGATGACCCTCGCCATTTTTTTCAAGACTTCTATGCTTTGAAGTTTTGATTTTTGTATCTCCCCTTCATAGGTGCTTTTGGCGATGAGCATGCCGCTGGCGTCGAAAATCAACAGGTTTTGATTAAGTGACAGGCCCATTCTTTCAGCCATGGTTTTCGCGAGTTTGTAATCGACACGGTTTGTTTCGATATCTATTTCAATGCCTTCGGAGAGCGCGGATGCGACGAGTTCCAGTTCTATCCCGAATGTTTCCAGACGTGTTTCAATAGTGCGTTTTTGATATTGCCCCAGATATAAAATACCGATCATCAGGATTAGAAGCGCGATGGCATTTACGGCGATGATCCGAAGGGTCAGGCCGGTGACGCGGCGTTCTGATCCGCCCCAATAAAGGTTGAGGAGTGTATTGAGTTCGAGCAGCTCTGTGTTGGGCGCGCCGAGCCTGATCCAGCGCTTAAAGTCAGGATTACTCCCGACTTTATTCTTTGTATTTGTAGCCGATGCCGTAGAGCGTTTCGATCTCATCGAAGTCGGGGTCGATTTTTTTGAACTTTTTTCTGACACGTTTTATATGGGAATCTATTGTTCTATCATCAACATAAATGTTCTCACCATATGCGGTGTTAATCAACTGATCTCTGTTTTTAACGTGGCCGGGCTTGGTGGCGAGGGCTTTTAAAAGCAGGTATTCGGTGACGGTAAGGTTTACGGGCTGGCCATTCCAAGTCGAGAGATGGCGGGCGTCATCAAGGGATAGCGGGCCATGGGTGATGATTTTATCTTTGTTATCGTCGGCTTTTGCCTTTGATAATTCCTGACGCCGCAAAAGAGAGCGGATGCGCTCCAGCAACAGTCTTTGAGAAAATGGTTTGGTTATATAATCATCTGCGCCCATGCGAAGGCCGAGGACTTCGTCAATCTCATCATCTTTTGAGGTGAGGAAAATCACGGGGATGGCGCTGGTCTCGCGGAGTTTTTCAAGAACCTCGAGGCCGTCCATGCGCGGCATTTTTACATCCAGAACCACCAGATCAGGCTTGCCGTCGAGGATGCCTTTAAGGCCCGCTTCACCGTCATTGAAAGTTGAGATTTCATAGCCTTCGGCTTCCAGCGCCATGGAAACGGAGGTGAGGATATTGCGGTCATCGTCTACTAATGTGATCTTCGCTGTCATGCTTTAAGTATGTGCCTATTCTTCGATGTCTTTCAAGACATGTCCTGAAAGATAAAAAGAGCCGCATATGAGAATGCGTTCTTCGGATTCGCTTGGGGGGAGCGCTTTGAGCGCGTCTTTATAGGATGGGTATGTTTGGCCTTGGGGAAAAATGCCATTAAGATCGGCGGCTTTTTGGCTGTGGGGTTCGTCTTTAATATCAACAAGACAGAACGTTTTCACGAAAGGCAGGACCGGCAGCATAAAGGAGAGGGCGTCTTTGCCTTTCATCATCCCCAGAATGACCGTGAGGGGCTTGGGGTCGGTTTGTGACCAAAGGGCGGCCTGCGCGGCTAATGCGCTTCCTGCGTCTTCGTTATGGCCGCCATCGAGGAAAATTTCATAGTTTGTTGGCAGTCCGAAGGCGGACGCCCCTAGTTTTTGCAAACGGGCCGGCCATTGCACGGCGGTGAGGCCTTTTTTTATGGCGGTTTTGGGGACGGGAAAATCGTGTTTGATTAAATCGAGGCTTTTTAGAACGATGGCGAGGTTATCGTTTTGATGCGCGCCTAAAAGGGCGGTTTTAAATTCAGCGCCGGGCTGCTCGGTATAATGCAAAGGCGCGGCGAGGGTTTCGGCTTTGGCTGCAAAAACCTCTAATACGCCGCCCTGTATCGCGGTTTCATTTTGTTTGCCAATGATGCAAGGGGCTTTAGGTTTTATGATCCCTGCTTTTTCGCCCGCGATATCGATGAGGGTTTCCCCGAGGAATTCCGCGTGATCATTCGAGATGGTGTTGATGATCGTCAGGAGCGGGTTTTCGATGACATTCGTGCAATCAAGGCGACCGCCCATGCCGACTTCAAGCAGGCAGATATCGGCGGGATGCCGCGCGAATGCCGCGAAAGCGATAGCGGTGGTGACTTCAAAGAAGGTCAGCTCGGCGTCTGCATTAAGCTCGAGCGCTTCGTCGATCAGGCTTTCCAGCTCATCATTCGTGATGGGGGTTCCTGCGAGATTTATGCGCTCGTTAAAGCGGATGAGATGAGGTGAGGTGTATGTGTGGACCTTATATCCGGCGGCTTTCAGAACGCTTTTCAGCATCGCGATGACCGAGCCTTTGCCATTGGTTCCGGCCACGTGGACAACAGGCGGTAGATTGAGATGGGGATTACCGAATTTTTTTAGCAGATTGAGGAAAGGCGGCCGGAAAGACAGGTCGATTTTCTTGTTACGATCAAGCGTGTAGAGCTTGTGAAGCTTTTCTTCCAAGGACGCGCAGGAGTGTTTGAGATCACTCGCGTACACGGGTTTTAGGCCGCTTTGCTATTGGCTTTGGATTTTGTAGAGATGCCTTGCGGGTCCATCAACATGCCGAGAATCGTGCCGATTTCATCGCGCAAATCCTTGCGGTTTACTACGCGGTCAACAATGCCGTGTTCTTGCAAGTATTCCGCTGTTTGGAAATCATCAGGCAGGGTTTCGCGAACGGTTTCTTCGATGACGCGGCGGCCTGCGAAACCGATTGTGGAGCCTGGCTCGGCGAGGTGTATATCACCAACCATAGCAAAAGAGGCGCTGACGCCGCCTGTTGTGGGGTCAGTCAGAAGTACTATATAAGGCAGATGTTCGTCCTTCACCATTTCCACCGCGATAATCGAGCGCGGCATTTGCATCAGCGAGAGCATGCCTTCTTGCATGCGCGCGCCGCCCGATGAGGGAATAGTGATGAGAGCGGATTTTGTTTTCACGGCTTCTTCGGCTGCGCGGACGATGCCTTCGCCCACGGCGGAGCCCATAGAGCCGCCCATGAAAGAGAAGTTGAACGCCGCGATCACGGCTTTTTGGCCGCCGATTGTGCCTTTGGCGATTGTGATCGCATCTTTAAGGCCGGTTTTGTGCTGGGTGTCTTTCAGGCGATCCGCATATTTCTTGCGGTCTTTGAATTTGAGCGGGTCATGGGCAACGGAAGGGATGGCGATGGTTTCGTATTTGCCCTCGTCAAACATCAGCGCGAGGCGCTCTTTGACCGTGATGCGCAGGTGGTGATTGCAGTGATAGCAGACATTCATATTGTCGCTGAGATCGCGGTGGAACAGCATGCCCTCGCAAGACGGGCATTTCTGCCAGAGGTTATCAGGCACTTCTTTTTGGTCTCCAACGATGGAGCTGATGCGGGGTCTAATAAAGTCTGTCAGCCAGTTCATACTCGTCACTTCCTTTTGCTTTTTCAGTGCGTTGCTGTGTTCCTAAAATAGCAGTTCTATTCTTCGTCACTTGCGCCTGCTGAAAAAAGCAAAATCAAGCGACGATAGCGTTGGTTTCAGACAGGTTTTATCGGCTTTTTGCGGCGATAAGTCAAGTCAGAGCGCGCGGAAGTTATTTTGTGATTTCAAAACGATACGGATCAAATTTGTAAAAATATAAGAAAGTGCCTATAAGTCCAAAATACGGAGAATTTCAATGCGTTTGAAAAGTATTTTAGCTGCTGTTTTTGCACCTGTCGCTCTTGGGGGGTGTGCTATCGGTATGAGTAATGTAGATTTAACGGGGCGTCCTTTATGTGATGCGGTTGAACGGCAGCATGGTGAAGAGGCTCGAGAGCGTATGGAGGATGATGCCCTCTGCCGTCAGCCAAGCAGGCCCTATATCAGCATTGGAGCGCTTGAGCCAGGCTCTGCACCTGTTTAGAGACGGATTTTGCGTCTTTTGTTTTAGCAATCGTATCCACGATTGATGATCCTACAACAATTGCATCTGCTAATTTTGCCATGTTCGCCGCGTCTTCGGGGGTTTTGATTCCGAAGCCGATGGCGATGGGCAGGTCTGTGTGGGTTTTGATTTCCTCAATATGCGGTTTGATTTTGGAAAGGTCGGCTTTGGCCGCGCCTGTGACCCCTGTGATTGAGACATAATAAAGGAAGCCGCTGGCGCCATTTAGGATTTTCGGCAGGCGGGTCATATCCGTGGTCGGGGTGATGAGGCGGATGATATCAAGGCCGTTTTGTTTGGCGGCTTTAAGTGTTTCGTCTGCTTCTTCCGGCGGGAGGTCGACGATAATCAGGCCGTCTACGCCTGCGGCAGAAGCATCATCGCTAAATTTTTCGAGGCCATATTGCAGAATTGGGTTGAAATAACCCATGAGGACGATGGGGGTGTCAGAATTGCCCACGCGGAAATCGCGCACCATTTGCAGTGTTTTTATCATGTTTTGACCTGCGGCTAAGGCTCTGCCGCCCGCTTGCTCGATTGTCGGGCCATCGGCGGCGGGGTCAGTGAAGGGCATGCCGAGTTCGATAATATCTGCGCCTGCTTCGGGCATGGCTTTGAGAACCTCAAGAGATGTGGCTGTGTCCGGATCGCCTGCCATGATGAAGGTGATAAGGGCGGGGCGGCTTAAAGATTTAAATGTACGTTCTATTCTGCTCATGTGTTTACTCCTACATGAATAAGGACTTCATTTACACCATCTTCGAAAAAGCGGGGGCCGTAGACTTCGAAATCGGTTTTATAGGTGCGGTCAATGTCAGATGACCAGATGGCTTTCCATGTTTCGATGAGGGCTTGGGGCTGCTTACCTGCGGCGCTCATCATGGCGTATTCTTGTGCTTGAACGCTCACGCGGTACATATCGGCGGGCGTTTCGGCGTTCGTCACGCGGTAGCCGATGGTGAGGCGGTATGGCGCTTCGTGGTCACCTTCATAATCGGAATAGACCGCGTAGATGACATCATCGGTTTTATTGTTAATTTTTTGGCCGATGCTGTCTTTGAAGAAGGCTTCCCAAAGTGCGTTGATGTCGTCTGTCCCTTTCGTGTTATCAGTCACGATGGAAATTCCGACAACATCGAAGGCTTCGACTTCTGCCAAGCCTGCTTTGACTTCGTAAGTGCTCATTACATTTTAACGCCGAGGCGCTCGGCAATCGTGAAGATGTCCTTATCGCCGCGTCCGCAGAGATTCATGACAAGGATGTGATCTTTAGGAAGCTTTGGCGCCATTTTGATAACGTGGGCGAAGGCGTGGGACGGCTCAAGCGCAGGTAAGATGCCTTCATATTTCGCCATGTCTTGGAAGGCCGATATGGCTTCATCATCGGTAACGCTGACGTAATCGACGCGTTTTTGATCGAAGAGCCAAGCGTGTTCGGGGCCTATGCCGGGGTAGTCTAGCCCTGCGGAGATGGAGTGCGCTTCGGTGATTTGACCGTCTTCATCTTGCAGGAAGTAGGAGTTCATGCCGTGAAGCACGCCAGGTTTTCCACCTGTAAGAGAAGCTGCGTGCTGGTCTGTGTCTACGCCGTGGCCGCCTGCTTCGACGCCGACCATTTTCACGTCTTTATCATCGAGGAAGGGGTAGAACAGCCCCATCGCGTTTGATCCTCCGCCGATACAGGCCACGAGGCTATCGGGGAGGCGGCCTTCGCGCTCCATCATTTGTTCTTTAGCTTCCGTGCCGATAATGGATTGGAAATCGCGCACCATGGCGGGGAAGGGGTGCGGCCCTGCGACTGTGCCGATCAGGTAATATGTGTCGTGAACGTTGGTGACCCAATCGCGCATGGCTTCGTTCATCGCGTCTTTAAGCGTGCCTGCACCGCTGGTGACTTGGCGGACTTCCGCGCCGAGAAGCTTCATGCGGAAGACGTTTGGCGCTTGGCGCTCGATATCGGTTGCTCCCATGAACACCGTGCAAGGCAGGTTGAATAGCGCACATACGGTGGCGGTCGCCACGCCGTGCTGGCCCGCGCCAGTTTCGCAGATGATGCGGGTTTTGCCCATGCGCTTGGCGACCAATATTTGACCAAGGCAGTGATTGATTTTATGCGCGCCTGTGTGGTTCAGCTCGTCGCGTTTGAAATAGATTTTTGCGCCGCCGAGGGCTTCGGTTGTGCTTTGTGCGAAATAGAGCGGGGACGGGCGGCCGACATAGTCGCGCTGGAGGGTTTCCAGTTCTTCCCAAAAGGCGGGGTCGGCTTTGGCGGCGTTGTACGCTTTTTCAACCTCGAGGATGAGGGGCATTAGAGTTTCAGCGACATAGCGCCCGCCATAGGGGCCGAAATGGCCGCGCTCATCGGGTTGGTTTTTGAGTGAATTAAGGGTCATGGGCGTTTATATAGCGTTCTTGGCGGCATTTATAAAGGCTTTTATCTTCCCGATGTCCTTCACGCCTTTTTCGCCTTCTACGCCGCTGGAGACGTCAACCGCCGTTGGCGAGAGGATGGAGAGTGCTTGAGCGACATTTTCAGCCGTGAGGCCGCCGCCGAGCATCCACGGTTTGGAGAAGGTGCGGCCTTTGAGGATGTTCCATTCAAAGCTGTGGCCTGTGCCGCCATATTCGTCAGGGGATTTGGCATCGAAGAGAAGCCAATCGGCAGTAGCCTCGAACTCGTTGACTTGCGCGAGGTCGCGTTCATCGCTTACGCGAATAGCTTTCATAACGGGCATTTTGGTTTTGTCTTTAATCTCGGATAGCCTAGTGGGGGTTTCATCGCCGTGGAGCTGAATCATATCAAGGCCGACTTTGCCCAAAATGTTTTCGAGCTGTTCATCTGTGGGGTTTACGAATAGGCCAACGGCGCGTACGCCCGTGGGAATTTGCAAGGTCAATTCCTTGGCGGTGTCTATTTCGATGTTGCGCGGAGAGGGTGGATAGAAGACAAAGCCGATATAACGCGCGCCTGCCTCAACGGCGGCGGCAAGCGTTTCGGGGGTTGAAAGGCCGCATATTTTTACGGCTGTTGGCTTGGTTGTCATCCCTCAGATGTAGTGCTCGGCGCTTTGTTTTGCAAGGCGTGTTGATAGTAGTTTGAGAGAATGGTTATGCCGATGATGGTCAGAAGCGGTTGAAAATAAAATAAAATCGGCAATTGGATCAGGAATTCAAATATGGCTTGGCCTTGAGCAAATTGTGAAAGTAACGCCATAAAGATCGAGGCGACGATGATAGCCCCCATCATGCCGAGAATTAACCGCCAGCATGCGAAGAAGGGGGCTGTCAGGAGGTTAAAAACATAGCCTTTCGAGAGGTGGAATGCGTTAATGAGGCTGAGGTCTGCGTTTACGGCTTTTGCGGGGAAGTAAAAGCCGAAGCGCGCGGACAGAAAGATCGACAGGAAAATCCCTAAGAAAACACTGAGAGCCAGAAATACCGGCCCTAAAATGGCAGACACGGCAATAAATAGGCCGACAATTGCAAGCACGACAAGCGCGACGCCGACACCCATAAGCATAAAAATAAGCTCGTGCTTTTTGGGTTTAAACGGATTCATGGCTTCGTATTGATCGGGGCCGAGAAGGACGACGCGGTGCCATGTGATGGCGAGTGCGGCGAAGAAGTAGTTTGCGGCAAAGCTTCCGAACGAGAAGGTGCGTCCGATAATAAAAGAGATAATAAGATCAAGCAGCAGAAGCCCGAAAATATACGGGATGAGGGGTTTGAAGGCGGCCCAGAAAACGTCTTTATTGTCTTTTACAAAGGCGCGCGTGTTTGCGGCGGTTTCAAAAATGCTTTTTGTGGCTTTGAAATGTTTCATGGGACGGGCCTTTCTTTAAATGCTTTCGAGGATGTCTGCGGCGGCTTTTGCGGGATCATCGGCCTGCGTTATAGGTCTGCCGATCACGAGGTGGGTTGCGCCCGCATCAATCGCCTGTTTGGGGGTCATGACGCGTTGTTGGTCCTGAGTGTCTGCGCCGGCGGGGCGGATGCCGGGGACCATGAGGGTGAAGTTTTTACCGCAGAGTTTTCTTAGTGTTGTGATTTCATGGGCGGAGCATACAACCCCTGCCAGCCCTGCGTCACGGGTGAGGAGCGCGAGGCGTCCGACCTGCGCGTCGACGGGCGTTTCCTGGCCGACAGAGGCGAGAAGTGCGTCATTCATGCTGGTCAGGACTGTGACGGCGAGGAGTTTTGTTTCGGGTTCGCACATCGCCATGGCTTCTTGCATCATGATGCGCCCGCCGCTGGCGTGGACGTTTAAATAGGCGGGTTGAAAATTTTCAGAAACAGTTTTGACCGCTTTGGCGACGGTATTGGGGATGTCGTGGAATTTAAGGTCAATGAAAAGCTGCACTTCTGGGCACGCGTTTTTTATGGCTTCGATCCCTTGAGGGCCGAAGGAATTGACGAATTCCATGCCGATTTTTAATGCGCCGGTTACGGGGCCGATAATAGAGGCCCATTCTTTCGCTTGCGAGAGGTCTGATGTATCGAGGGCACAGAAGATGAGGGGTTTTTCGATCATGCCTTTTTTATGCCGTGATTTGTCGCATCGGGCAAGGCCGGAAAGAACTCCGATGAGGGGGAAAGCTCAATCGGGCCGTTTTCGTTAACGGCTTTGAGTTCTTTTTCGAGGGTCTTGATCAGTTTCTTTTGCTGGCGCTTTGTTTTGCGCAAATGTCCCATCGACATCCAGACGAATATACCGCCGAGGATGAAGCCGAGCGCGGTGAGGCCAAGGACGATGAGGTAGAGCGGCAGAGAAACGGGATCGTGGATCGGGCTGTATATGACATCGACAACTTGACGATTAGCAATGGCGAAGGCCGCGGCCGCGATGGCGATTGCGAATCCGATAAGAGAGCGTAGGAGAGTCATGGTGGATTAATACCAGGCGTCTTCTTTTGGCGGGGTATCTGTTGGTTCACCATTCAGGCGTTCACGCAGGCCTTTGCCTGTTTTGAAGAACGGCAGGCGTTTGGCTTCGACGTGGACTGTTTCGCCTGTACGGGGGTTGCGGCCTGTGCGGGCGTCACGATGTTTAACGGAGAACGCCCCGAAACCGCGGAGTTCGACGCGGTCGCCATTGGCCAGTGCATCGGTGATTTCTTCGAAAATCGTTTCCACGATTTTTTCTACATCGCGCAAATAAAGATGCGGGTTTTGCTCGGCAAGGCGCTGGATCAGTTCTGATTTTGTCATGGCGTTTATCCTTTTGCTTTGGTGCAGGCCTTGGTCAAGTTGTAAGACTCTGCTTTAAAAGCATTTATTTCGAATTCCGTATATTTCAACCATGCCTTAAGATTCGGCTTGCCGTCAAGAAAAAGGAGTCTTTTTATTTAAAGAAAACATTGAAAGAAAAGGGTTTTTTGATTCGATGTGCGGGGAGACGGATATAAAAAAAGCCGAAGCGATGAGGCTCCGGCTTTTTAAATATATGTGAAGAGGCTTAGTCTTCGGACTTTTCAGCTTTTGCGTCTTCCGCAGGAGCGTCGTCCTTTTTAGCATCTTTTTTCTTCGCGGCTGCTTTTTTCGCAGGCGCTTTTTTTGGTTTGGCTTCTGCGGCGGCTTCGCCTTTGTTGCCTTCCAAAGCTGCACCAAGGATGTCACCCAAGGATGCACCAGAATCGGCAGAACCGAATTCTTTCATCGCTTGTTTATTTTCATCTTGCTCACGTGCCTTGATAGAAAGACCGAGTTTGCGGGTCTTTTTGTCCATGGTGGTGATTTTCGCATCGACTTTTTCACCTACGGCGAAGCGGTCAGGGCGCTGCTCGGAACGCTCGGATGAAAGGTCTGCTTTTTTGATGAAGCCTTTGACGTTGTCATTGACGGCTACTTCGATACCACCAGAGGTGATTTCAGAAACAGTACATGTCACAACCGCGCCTTTTGTCAGACCATCCATTGCGCCTTCGAACGGGTCGTCGCCAAGTTGCTTGATACCCAGAGCAACGCGCTCTTTTTCGGCGTCAATCTCAAGGATCTTAACCTTAACGGTATCGCCTTTTGTGAAGGCTTTAAGCGCGTCTTCGCTTTCATCTTCCCAAGAGATATCAGAAAGGTGAACCATACCGTCAACGTCTTCGTCGATGGCAACAAAGAGACCGAATTCGGTAACGTTGCTGATTGGGCCTTCAAGTTCGTCGCCTTCTTTGAATTTAGAGGCGATTTGCTCCCATGGGTTTTCTTGGCATTGTTTGAGGCCAAGAGAGATGCGGCGTTTGTCTTCGTCCACTTCAAGAACCATCACTTCTACTTCCTCAGATGTAGACACGATTTTGCCCGGGTGTACGTTTTTCTTTGTCCATGACATTTCAGAAACGTGAACAAGACCTTCAATTCCGTCTTCAAGTTCAACGAATGCGCCGTAATCTGCGATATTTGTGATGCGGCCTTTAAGCTTCTCACCAACAGCGAATTTAGCGAATACATCTTTCCACGGATCATCTTCGAGTTGCTTCATACCCAAGGAGATGCGCTGTTTATCTTGGTCGTAACGAATGATTTGAACATCAATCGTTTGGCCGATTTGAAGGGCTTCTGTCGGGTGGTTGATACGTTTCCATGAAATATCCGTCACGTGGAGAAGGCCGTCTACACCGCCAAGATCAACGAACGCGCCGTAATCAGTGATGTTTTTAACAACGCCTTGAAGAACCTGACCTTCGGTCATGTTTTCCATCAAATCGCCGCGTGCTTCTTCGCGTGATTCTTCGAGAACGGCTCTGCGGGAAACAACGATGTTTCCGCGTGAGCGGTCCATTTTCAGGATGTGGAATGGCTGCGGTGTACCCATAAGCGGGGTGACATCGCGCACAGGGCGGATATCTACTTGTGAACCCGGCAAGAACGCAACCGCGCCGCCAAGATCCACAGTGAAACCGCCTTTAACGCGGCCGAAGATTACGCCTGTTACGCGCTCGTTCTTCTCGCTTGATTTTTCAAGCTCGATCCATGATTCTTCACGGCGGGCTTTTTCGCGGGACAGAACAGATTCGCCTTCGCGGTTTTCCATGCGCTCAACGAATACTTCTACTGTATCGCCGGCTTTGATTTCTGTTTCTTCACCAGGTTTGGAGAATTCGTGCAAAGGCACGCGGCCTTCTGATTTCAGACCCACATCAACGATTGCGAAATCGGATGTAACCTTCACGACAGTTCCGTTTACAACGGAGCCGGTGAATTTGTCTTGTCCTTTCATGGACTCTTCCAGGAGTTTTGCGAAGTCTTTTGAATCTTCGCGGTCGATTAGTCTTGCGGCTGCTTGTGCCATGTTTTTAGTTCCATTCATTAAGTTAGAGTTCAATAATCCGTCTACGCTGCCCCATAATCCTTTTATAAAAGGGCCCTTAAAAAAGGTTGCGCCGGATTGTTTTGTCGGATGACTTGAAATTTTAAGACGTTAAATGCTGATGCGCTCTTTTATGATTTTAAGAGCATTTTCGAACATTTGGTCAGCCGTTAGATCGGAGCTATCTATTGTGACAGCGTCGTCTGCGGGCTTCATGGGTGCGGCATCTCTGCTTGCATCCCGCGCGTCTCTTTCGCGCATATCCTTCAAAACGGTGTCATATGTAGCCTCTATCCCGCGGGAATGCAACTCTTTTAAGCGTCTTTGCGCGCGGATCTCGTCGCTGGCGGTGATGAAAAGCTTTACAGGAGCATCGGGGCAGATGACTGTTCCGATGTCGCGCCCGTCCAAAATCGCGCCTGAGTAAGGCTTTGGCGGAGATTTTGCGAAGTTTCTTTGCAGGTCGAGCAGGGCTTTACGGACTTGCGGCACGACGGCGACTTTTGAGGCGGCACTGCCACTTTCGTCATTGCGAAGGTCGGGGTTATCCAATAAATCGGGCGAGAAGTAATCGCGCAAGAACTCGGCGGCTTCGATGGCTTCTTGGGTGTCGGCGGGGTCGCCGCCGCGCTCCAGCACTGTATAGCCGACCATACGGTAAAGCGCGCCTGTGTCGAGATAGGCGAAGTTTAATTCTTTGGCTAAGCTTCGGGCGAGTGTGCCTTTTCCGCTGGCGGCGGGGCCGTCGATTGCGATGATGGTCATGATATATCACATCCTAAATCATTCATAAGCTGGACGAAGTTCGGGAAGCTGGTTTTGATGGGCATGCCGTCATCTATGCTCACGGGTTCATCAGTGGCTATGCCCAGCACGAGAAAGCTCATAGCGATGCGGTGATCGAGGGCGGTTTTGATTTTTGCATCGCCTTTTGGGGCTTTGCCTTTTCCATGAATGGTCAGAGTGTCTTCGCCTTCTTCCAGCGAGACGCCGCAGGCTTCAAGCCCTTGGGCGACCATGGCGAGGCGGTCGGATTCCTTGACGCGGAGTTCTTCGAGGCCGCTCATATAGGTTGTGCCTTGCGCGCAGGCGCAGGCCATGGCGAGGACGGGGAATTCGTCGATCATGGAGGGCACGCGGTCGGCTGGAACTGTGATGCCTTTTAGCGGGCCGTGGCCGCGCACGCGAATGGAGGCGACGGGTTCGCCGCCCTCTATGCGTTCGTGCAGGAATTCTATATCCGCGCCCATTTCTTTCAGGGTTGTATACAGGCCGATGCGGGTGGGGTTTACGCAGACGCGATCAATTGTGATATCTGAGCCTTCGCTGAGCAGTGCGGCGACAACCGGAAATGCGGCGGAAGACGGATCGGCGGGCACATCAATAGCGCAGGGCTGCATTTCTTGTTGCCCGGCGACGCTTATGGCAGAGCTGCCATCTTCGAGAGTTTGGATATCGACTTTAAGGCCGAAGGCGCGGAGCATGTTTTCAGTGTGATCGCGGGTGGGGGTTTCTTCGATGACGGTGGTTGTTCCGCGCGCGTTCAGGCCGCCAAGCAGCACGGCGGATTTGACTTGGGCGGAGGCCACGGGCAGGCGGTATTCGATTGTGAGTGGATCTTTTGCACCGATTACGGTGAGGGGGAGTTTATCGCCGTCTGTGGCGTCGAATTTTGCGCCCATTTGTGAAAGCGGTGTAATCACGCGTTTCATCGGACGCTTTGAGAGTGAGGCGTCGCCTGTGAAGGATGCGGTCATATCGTGGCCGCCGACAAGCCCCATAAGCAGCCGGGTTGATGTGCCGGAATTGCCCATATCAATGGGGCCGTCAGGGGAAGTGAGGCCGCCAATACCGACGCCATATATGCGCCAAAGGCCATCGGAACTTTTTTCGATTTTTGCGCCCATGGCGCGCATGGCTTCGGCGGTGGCGATTACGTCTTCGCCTTCAAGAAGGCCGCTAATTATTGTTTCGCCAATAGTCAGTGCGCCGAACATCAAGGCGCGGTGGGAGATGGATTTATCACCCGGCACTTTTGTGATGCCGTTTAAAGGGCGGTTCGCTTTTTTGGAAATCATTTCGCTCATGCGGATAGGTATAGGGAATTTACGGGCTTAAAACAATTGGCTTTATTGGTCGAAGCTTGAGAATTTGCCGTTATAGTTTTTGGCGAATTCGATGAAGTCTTCTGCAGGGACGGGGCGCGAGTAACGGAAGCCCTGGACTTCGTCACAGCCTTCGGCCATCAGGAAGGTTTCGTGCTCTTTGGCTTCTACGCCTTCCGCAATAACCTTGAGGTTGAGCGCGCGGCCCAGCGCGATGATTGTGCGGGCGATCGAGGCATCGTCTTGGTCATTCAGGGCGTTGCGGATGAAGCTTTGGTCGATTTTCAGGCGATCAATCGGGAATTGGCGAAGATATGAAAGGGATGAATAGCCCGTTCCGAAATCGTCAATCGCAAGTTCAACGCCGATGGCGTGAAGATTTTGCAATGTCTGGATGGTGTGCTGGATGTCGTCCATGAACACGCTTTCGGTGACTTCAAGTTCCAGCATACGCGGGTCAATGCCGATTTCGTTGATGGTTTTTTGTGTGAAGGCGCAGATGTCGCTTTGGCTGAATTGGTGGGCGGAGACGTTCACGGCAATGCGGATATCAATATCGTGGTTGTCTTTCCAGTCTTTGGCGCTGCGGCATGCTTTTTCCATCACCCATTCACCGATTGGGACAATGAGGCCCGATTGTTCTGCAACGGGGATGAAATCACCGGGTGATATATATGCGCCGCCTTCTTTAGAATTATCGGGTTTAAACCAGCGGATAAGGGCCTCTGCGCCGATAATTTTGCCGCTTCTGAGGTCAAATTGCGGCTGGTAGAACAGATCGAGCTGTTTGTGTTCCATGGCATCACGGAGGTCGCGAAGCATTTGGAAGCGAGCCTGCACTGCGCGGTCGAAATCTTCGGAGTATTCTTTAATCGTGTCGCGGCCTTCTTCTTTGGCGCGGTTGAGGGCGATATCCGCGTTTTTAAGGACCTGATCTGGGTCGATGCCATCATCAGGGAATGTGGACACGCCGACAGAGGCGCGCACCTGAAATTCCTCGTTAAAGACTTTGAAAGGCTCGGAGCGGATAACGTGAATGATTTTTTCTGCCACATCGCGCGAGGTATTTACATCGGTTGAAAGCGGCATCAGAACCGCGTATTCATCCTCGCCTGCCTTTGAAACCATGGCGCTTTCGGGTAGAGCGGAGCGCAGACGTTTAGCAACGGCACGCAAGATTGCATCCCCGACATTATGGCCCATGGAATCGTTGATATCTTTGAAATGGTCAAGATCGATTGTAACGACGGCAAAGCGCTCAACGTCGCCATCTTGGGATTGCCGCGCTTTTTCGCTGAGGTTCTGGATGAAGAGCGTGCGGTTCGGCAAGCCTGTAAGTGTGTCGTAATAGGCGAGTTTATGGATTTTATCTTCCGCTGCGCTCTTAATGCGCGTCAGGTTGTCGGCATTTTGCTGAATGAGTTTTTGTGACAGATCAATCGCGCCGCCGATTTCGTCATTCGGATCAAAAGGAGATTTTATGATGTCAGGTTTTTCAGGGTTTTTGAACGCCGCTAAAAGGTTGTTGCGCATGAACAGCATGGGTTCAAGAAGCCAGTGACCCAGTGCAATCATGAGAACGGTTGTAACGAAGAGTGACATGATCGACATGATGATGATGGCTTCGCGCACGAAATCGGCGATCTGGTCTTGAATGCTTGCCGCATCCAAGCGCGCCACAACATAGTATGGACGCTTTAAATCGCCGGGATTGAGGATGGTTTCATACACGCCTTCTTCGGGGGAATATGTGCTTTCCGATAAATTGCCGATGCTTATTTCCGTCATGGCGGGCGCGTTGCCGAAGGCGCGCATAAATTCCGCTTCATAGGAATATACGCTGAAGCCTTGAATACGGGTGATTTCAAAAAGGCGGGTGATTTGGCTTTCTGAAAACGGTACTTCTCTCAGGCTTTTTTCAGGGGTTATGATGGACGCGATCGCCCATTGACCTGATTTTTTAAGGTCGTTCAGAAGCCTTTGTTTGAAGGCGGGCATTGTGCCGAAGTTCAAAATCAGGGTTTGTACCAGCAAAATGGTCATGAACACGGCGGCGGCGATGCGCCAGCTTAGTTTACTCTTCCAGATTTGACCGGAAGAGGACATGAACATGCTCTTTTTCTTAACGGTTTTTTTATCGGAAACAGTTGTCACGAGGGAAATCTCATCTTGAAAGCTGATTTTTGATGTGCGCTGCATTTGTTCCTATTATTCACTATTATTTTGAATCTGTACATCTTAGAAAACAAAGAATTCAAGATTTGCATCCCTTTTATTCAGCTTCCCTAATATTATTATAATGCGCCGAATCTTAAGAACGCGTTTATTTTATTAAAGTTTTATGTAAATTATAAATGTTTTTTGCAATGCAATAGGATTTTATCGTTATCGGCGTTCGTACAGGCGAAAAGATAGTCTTTACCGCCATCTTGGATTTTCAGCTTTTTCCTTAAATCCTGCGCGCCCATCGGGAAATTGCGCACTGTAAGGTTGGCTTTTTTAAGCGGAATTTTGCCTGCTTGGGCCGGATATTGCCCTAAAATTTCAAAAACTCTGCCGGGAAAATTTTTATGCGGGGTGTCGGATGTATACAAATGTGTGTGCGTGTGCAGCTTTTTTACATCAAAACGTTTTGCGAGTGTTTTAAATCCGCCGCTTTTTTGGAAAGCGGGGCCGGGTTCATAGAGATAAATAAGTGGAAGCGATATTTGTGTGTCTGTAGTTTCTTCTTCGTTTTGTGTGAAAGAAAATGTGCTTATCGGATTGCCGTGATCGTCGATTGAGGCGGCGGTGATTATCGGCGCTTCAGCATAAGATTTATTCAATAGAAAAATAAGCTCCTTACAATCGCCGCGCCATTCCAGAATGTGAACGGCCTGCACGTATTTCAGGGCATTGATCCCTTCTGTGATATCGAGCATTGGAGAGGTTTTCACCATTACGACACGGCTCTTATCTAATATTGAGGCTAGAATTTCGATGAGGTTTGGCGCGCAATCTTCGAATTTATAGCGGCCTTTGCCTGCGGCATTTCTGCGTGCGGGGTCAATGATGCACAGATCTGTTTTGTCCATGGTTTGGATGAAGTCTTCGGCAGAGATATTTTCAACGGATATGGCGCAGGCGCAAAGTGCATTGAGGTTATGGGCGAGGAGGTTTGCGTTGTTTTTATCAATGTCGATTGTGATGCCGCGTTTGAAATTTTGAGCCATAGCCCAGCTATCAACGCCTACGCCGCCTGTTAAATCCACGAAATTTTCTCCTTCAACCAGACGTGATTTATACAGCGCGGTGGCGCTGGAGGAGGCTTGTTCGATAATGTTCGGGGCAGGCAGGATTATATCGGGCGTTTCCAGCCATTGGGGGAATTTTATGCGCGCTTTTTGCCGTGATTTGATTTGGTCGAGTATGGCGGGGTAGTGCCATTCGGGCTCTGGTGATTTTTTGAGCGCAAGCGCGGCGACATCCTCATTCTCATGTGTTTGGATGAATTTTTGAATGTCAGGGTCTAAGAGGCTTTGCCAATTCATGCTAAATAAGGTAATTCATAAGACATGAAAATGACACTCAAATTGACCCTGCCCAAATGGTATGACCTTCATACGCATATTCGGCAAGACGGCCTTGTCGGCCCCATTCTTAAATCTCAGGCAGATATGGGGTGCGCGGGCGTTTTGTGTATGCCCAATACAAAGCCGCCGGTGGCGAAGGTGTTTAAGGATGATCCGCTGCCGTATTGGTGCATTCAAGGCTATATCGACCTCATAAAGCGCGAGGGCGGAGATGCGTTCCAAGATATTATTGTGCCACTGTATCTGACGAAAGATACAACGCCGCAGATGATTGAAGAGGGCGCGAAGTCAGGGCTGCTGCGCGCCGCTAAATATTATCCGCCGCATGGTACAACGGGCGCGGATTTTGGATATCCGTTCGAGAATTATTTTGAAAACGGCGTGTTTCAGGCGCTGTCTGATCACGGCGTGACGCTTTGTATTCATGGCGAAGAACATGGTCTGCCAGCGGAGAAGTATTTCGACCAAAACAGCAGCGCCGAGGATTTGTTTTATACAAACCGTATGCCGAAATTGATTGAGCGTTTCCCTGATTTAAAGGTGGCGTGCGAGCATGTGACAACGCGCCGCGCTGTGGATTTTGTTTTGAATGCGGGCGAAAACGTGGCGGCGTCTATTACGCCTCAACATTTGCTTTATACGGTCGGGCATTTGATTCAAGGGCTTAAATATCATCTGTTTTGTTTGCCGCTTTTGAAGTTTGAAGAAGATCGCGCGGCCTTGCGCGCGGCGGTTACGGATGCGGAAAATACGAAATTTTATGCGGGGACGGATAGCGCAGCGCATACAACAAAAGCCACGGATTGCGGATGCGCAGCCGGGTGTTTTACCGGTGGGATCGCCCCGCAGCTTTATGCGCAAGGCTTTGAAGAGGCGGGGGTTGATTTGTCTTCCGAAGCTGGTCAGGCGGCATTTGAGGCGTTTTTATGCCATAACGGGCCGCGTTTTTATGGTTTAGAGCCTGCAAATGGCACATTTACGCTTGAGAAAACGCAGCAAAATGTTGAGAAAATCGAAACCTCTGAAGGCTTTATAACCCCGCTCCCCGTTGGTATTGGCCATTCCATGATCCCTTGGAAGGTATCTTGAATTTTAGGTAAAATATACCAGGTCTTAATCTTTGATCTATATAATGATGTGAGGGTACAGAATTATATTTTCGTGGGGGCGAGAGTGTTAGAACTTATTACGCGCAGTGCAGAACATCATTTTCTGACGACTTTAGAAGATCTAAAGGCGGCTCCCAATGGCTGGCTTGGTCTAAACTTCTCCTTGTCAAAAATCATTGATCACTCCGATATGGCGGCAGATCTCGATGGCATTATTTCGAAGCTCGACGCCGCGCAGCGCAAAAAAGATTCTTTTATGCATCAATTACAAAATGAGCTTGGGGACAGCTTTACGGGCTTTATTTATTCATTTTCAGATTTTGATATTCTGGCCTTGATTATGGTGGATCAGGACGGTCAAAAGGCGCGGGCGAATGCGGCCTTTGAAAAGCTTGCAAAAACCTTGTCCAAAGGGCAATCGGAACAAAGTCTGTTGGCGAATTCTTTTAGAAATTATCAAAAACTGGCGGATGAGAAGTTGTTGCGTTCGCGCAGGTTTGAGGCTTATCGCGCCATGGCGGATCAGCATAAGGTCGGCAGTATTTCTGCGCGCCGCGATCGCCGCGATGCACCGCTGGTTATGGTTGTGGAAGATGATCGTTTTACTTTGCATTATGCGTCTTCAATTTTGAGCAAAGAATATGAAATGGTGTCTGCAAAAACGGGTGAAGACGCGATTGAAATGTATATCGAGAACGCGCCTGATATTGTGTTTTTGGATATCCATTTGCCGGGTTTGTCCGGGCATCAGGTTCTTGAGGCCATTAACGCGGTTGATAAAGATGCGTTTGTGGTGATGCTGAGCGTGGATAGCGTGAAGGATAATATTGCGATGGCTTCGGAGCTTGGTGCGAAGAAGTTCATCAAAAAGCCGTTCTCGAAAGAACGGCTGATAGATACGGTTAAAAACTCACCTTATGTGCGGGCTATGGCTTTGGCGAAAACGCCGCCGGGCAGCACAACGATGATTCACTAAAGTTTTTATTTATCGCTGATCATGGTCAGGAAGCGCATTTGCGCGGCTTGATCGTCTTTCAACTTTCCTGTGAAGGTTGTGGTTACGGTTGAGGAGTTGCGTTTTTTCACGCCGCGGATCGACATGCACTGGTGGTCGGCATCAATATAGACGGCAACGCCTTTGGGCTTCAGCACGTCGTTGATACAGGCCGCGATGCCGCTGGTCATGTTTTCTTGGCTTACGAGGCGTTTCGAAAAAATATCGACGATGCGCGCGAGTTTGGAAATTCCGACAATGGCTTCATCGGGCCAATATGCGACATGCGCCACGCCATTGATGGGCACCATATGATGTTCGCAATGGGAGGTGAATTCAATGTCCTTGACCAAAACAATATCGTCGAAGCCTTCAATGTCGCCGAAAGTTTTTTCCAATTCCTTTGCGGGGTCTTGGGCATAGCCTTCGAAAAATTCGTCATAGGCTTTGATCACGCGTTTAGGCGTATCAATCAAGCCTTCGCGCTCCGGGTCTTCGCCGATATATTTGAGCAGTGTACGCACAGCCTCTTCCGCTTCTTTGCGGCTTGGCTTGGTCGGTTTTGTGTCTGATGCGTTATCGCACATCTCGACGACTTTGGATGAAACCATTTGAAAAATCCTTCTGTTTCGTGTTTTCTAGCCACTTAACGACGGAATTGCCAGAAAAAATATGCCAGACTTACATTTATATAATACGCTTGCGCGTGAAAAACAGGTTTTTGCGCCGATAAATCCTGATCATGTGAAGCTCTATGCGTGCGGACCGACGGTTTATAATTACGCGCATATCGGTAATGCGCGCATGGCGGTTGTGTTTGATTTGCTGACGCGACTTTTGAAAACGCTTTATCCGAATGTCACTTATGTTTCGAATATTACGGATGTGGATGACAAGATTATTGCGGCCTCGCGTGAGAGCGGCGAAGCGATTGATGTCATTACCCACAAATTCGAGAAGATTTATAACGAGGACATGGCGGCGCTGGGCTGCGCTGCGCCTGATATTCAGCCACGCGCGACTGAGCATATCGGGGAGATGATTGCGTTAATTGAGGCGCTGATCGAGCGCGGTCATGCATACGCAAGCGATGGCCATGTGCTGTTTAATGTGCCGTCTTTTCCTGAATATGGCGGGCTTTCGGGGCGTAGCCGCGACGAGCAAATTGCGGGCGCGCGGGTTGAGGTTGCGAGTTATAAGAAAGATGCTGCGGATTTTGTGCTGTGGAAGCCAAGCGCGGATGATGAACCCGGTTGGGATTCTCCGTGGGGGTTTGGCCGTCCGGGGTGGCATATTGAATGCAGTGCGATGGCCGAAAAGCATTTGGGCTTGCCGTTTGATATTCATGGCGGCGGGGCGGATTTAAAATTTCCGCATCATGAGAATGAAATTGCACAGAGTTGCTGCGCACATGGTGAAAGCGATTTGGCGGCGTTTGCAAAGGTGTGGGTGCATAATGGGTTTTTGACCGTTGAGGGCGAGAAGATGTCGAAGTCTTTGGGAAATTTTCTGCTCGCGCATGATTTGGTGAAAGAGCATAGGGGCGAGGCGCTCCGCATGACTCTTTTGTCCGCGCATTATCGCCAGCCCTTAGATTGGAGCGCGGATAAAGTGCAGCAAAGTCAGAAGCAGCTTGATCGTTTTTATGCCCGTCTTGATGAAATGGCGGAGATGGAGGCGGCGGAAGCGGAAATCCCAGAGCGGGTTTTGGAAGCGCTGTGTGATGATTTGAATACGCCGCAAGCGATTGCGGAGATGAATGCGCTTTTAAAAGAGCGTGAGAATTCATCTGCGCTTAAAGGGGCGCTTATTGCTGCGGGGGATGCGCTTGGATTGCTGCAGCAAAATCCGAAAGAATGGCTTGGTTTTGATAATGCGGCTAATACGGATTATGACGCGTTGCTTGAAGAGCGCACCAAAGCAAAAGCGGACAAAAACTTTGCGCGGGCGGACGAAATTCGGGACGAGTTAGCGGCGCAAGGGATCGAGATTCTCGATACGCCAGAGGGCGCGAAGTGGCGCAAAATCTAGCGCGCGATTAGCACTTTATAAAATGCATATTCCGGAGTTCCTCCGGTTTTTTCGAAACAGGCTGCGTTTTGGCCTTCAAGCGCAGTATCTTCATCACCGATCGTCGCGGTGTATCCGAATGCGCCGACATAACGGGTTGAGCCGAATGCGCTGTCTGTCGGCGGAGCGGTGTTGGCGGCGGTTATGCCCAGAAGCGTGTTAATTTGTTGGCAGACGGGAAGGGAGAGCTCGTCGACGAGCAGAATAAGATCTGAACTTGCGGCGGTTCCTGTCGTTGTTCCGATTTTTTCAATTTCGTTATCACCATAAAAATGCCAGAGGTTATCAGGGGTGGCTGCCGGATCCATGGCTTCTGTCGGGGCGTTTGTCCAGTCGATTCCTGCGCCGGAAGGGTGAAAAATTCTGTTGAGGGTATCTACGCATCCCGCGTGGTCATAATCGCTTGCGCCCCAGCTGGCATGGTCGAAGCATAATTCGGTTTCTGCCGCGCCGCGTAGTTTTGTTTGGGCGACGGCAGAGGAGATGATGTTTGCGTATTCGAGAATTTCACTGGCGTAGAGGCGGGCACGCTCTGCGGAGAGTTGAGTGCCGCTGCCGCGACCGCCTTGAGAAACGGCGAAGGAAAGCGCGGCCAGAAGGCTGACTGCGATCAATATATAGAATATGACGTTTCCGCTTTGCGTGTTTATATTTTGTGAATTCTTCATAGGGTTAGCCTACCTTGGCGAGATAGGCTTTGAAATCCTTTTCATTGGATTTCAGGATATTTACAGGAATTTCGGTCAGGCCGTGTGCGCTGAGTGTCATGAAAAGCGCTTTGCCTGCGCCGATTTCGACATTGTCTTGAATGCCGATGCCTAAAACAGGTTTTTCGAGGCTTGCGCCGTTTTGCAGGTCGCTCTCAACTTTCAGGCGTTTTGCGCGATCTGTTTCGGATAACTCGGCGGGGTCACGAAGCACGCCTTTGGAATCGATCCATTCGAAGCTATAGATTGAGAGACGCCAGCTTTTTAAGACTTCCAATGTGCTTACTGTAATGCTTGTATAGCGATCCGGATTGTTGAGCGCGCTGGGGCTGTCGACGAATTTTAAATTTTGAATGGGCAGGGCTGGCATGTCTTTAAATCGGGCTTTGTGAGGTTAAATATGTTTGATAGAGTATTTCAACATTAAACGTTTTAAGAACTCGTAAAAAGATTATGACACAGATAAATCCTGCAAAAAATCCCGAAATTATTGCGGTCGCAAAAGATACTGACGGCGTGTCTTGTGATGGCGGCGGCGGTGCGCTGGGGCATCCGAAAGTGTGGTACAGCTTTGACGGGCAGCCAAGCGTTGAGTGCGGGTATTGTGACCGTTTATTCAAGAAATCTTGAAAACCTTGAAATTTTTCTAAATTAATCTTATATGTATTGGTAAGCGGCGCTGCTGAAGCAGGCTGCTTGAAATATATCAACTTGCTCAAATAAGAGGAGATGACCCATGAGTTCAGGACGCCTGACTTTATTCGATAGCCCCATGTTTTTGGGATTTGAAGAAATTGAAAAGACCTTTGACCGCCTAAGAAAATCCGGCGGAGAAGGATACCCCCCGTATAATATCGAACAAACAAGCGAAGATGGTCTTCGGATTACGCTGGCTGTGGCCGGTTTTACGATGGATATGCTTGATGTTGAGGTAGAGAATAATCAACTGACGGTGCGCGGAAAACAAACCGAGGATGAAGAGCGTATCTATATTCATCGCGGCATTGCTTCGCGGCAGTTTCAGCGCAGCTTTGTTTTGGCCGATGGCATAGAAATTCGTGATGCAACGCTTGATAATGGTTTATTGCATATTGATATGCAGCGCGTTATCCCGCAATCCACAGCCCGCAAGATCGAGATTAAAGGGTCGTCCAAACCTCAGCAAAAAGCGCTGAGCAAGGCGGATGCCATTGATATCGAAGATGCGGATGATGATAAAACGCGCTCTAAGAAACGCTGAAATTCCGCAATATTAGAGAATTTTAATGTTTTTTTTATCCAAAACGCGATACACTTAAAGTAAGAGTGAGGGCCATATACAATGAACAACAGCGATAATTTTAATTATGATGGCAATAATTCAGCTGCTCTGAAGAACATCTCCAGTCAGGATTTTTTGAATTTCGGAATGCAGGATATTGCTTATGTTCGTGAAGTGCGCGAAGACGGCAAAATCGGATACGCTATCCATGCGGCGAACGGTATGCCTTTATCTGTGATGGATGATATGCAAGACGTATTAAAGCTGATTTTTCAAAATGATCTGGAAGCCGTCACGGTTCAGTAATTTTACGCGGCGAGAAGCCATCCTTCAGGATCCACCAATAAAGACTGGATAATATCTGCATCATCAGCTTCGCAAAGCTTTTGGTGAATGTCTTCGTTTTTCAAGAGCCGGGAAACCCTTGAGAGGCGGCGAAGGTGTTTAGGTCCTTCGCGTTCCGGCGAGATAATGATAGCGACCAAATCGACAGGGAGTTCATCGTTTGTTTCGAAGTCTATGCTCTGGTTCAGCGTTGCTAGCAGCGCAAAGGGCTTTTGAAGGCCTTTGACTTTCAGATTGGGCATGGCGACGCCATCACCAAGGCCGGAGCTTCTGGTGTGCTCTTTGGTTAACAGCGCGTCGACCAGTGCTTTTTCCGATGTTTTCAGGTATGTGGCTGCGGCTTTTGCAAGCGTTGTGAGGATTTGTTTTTTACCCATGCCTTTTACACGCGGCAATATCACATCGAATTGCAGATCTTTTTCGTAGTCATTCGCTGTCGTATTCACTGGAGAGTCTCCGAGATAATCAAAACACAAAACTTTTTTCGCATGTTTTCTGCGAATTTAAGTGTTGTCTACGCGCATTTATCAGGTGCGTCCAGAGAAAAGTTCAATGCGCCGCACCATAAGAATCCTCTCATTTTTGCAAATTTTTGGCATAAGTTGCGATGGGGGTATTGGAGATGGATAGTTATGTATGAAAAATGCATTTTTACTCAAAAATTCGAGAAAATGATCGTGATTATTTTTTTGGGATAAAATAAAAAAGGCCCTGAATTTCAGAGCCTTTTTAATAATTTTATTTGATCGTGTTTTCCGGATCAATCCAGCCGATATTTCCGTCTTCACGGCGGTGGATCACATTTAATGCCTTGTTTTTTGAATTCAGGAAGACCAAAAAAGGGTCATTCGAAAGATCAAGGCGCATGACGGCTTCCGAAACGGTTAATGTTTCGATGTCTTTGATCATTTCTGCAACGATCAATGGCTCGTCTGGCGCTTCTGAGTCCGGGTTGTCGTCTTGCTCCGGCGCGGCGGCCAAAACATAATCGCGGGCTTTGATGATTTCCTGCTCCGGCGTGTGGTCCTCGCGCTCGTGATGGTCGCGAAGTTTGCGCTTATAACGGCGCATTTGTTTGCCGACCTTAGTTGCGGCGGCTTCGAATGATGCATACGGATCGGGATCCAGGGCATCGGCCACCACCATCAGGTTTTTGCCAAGTTGAATTGAAATATGCGCTTTGGTGCGGCTTTTTCCGTGACCTTCTTTTGAAAATGTCACTGTCGCGAAAGCGGCGTGGCTTAGGTATTTTTCATTAAGGTCTGTGAGTTTGTCTTGAACGTGGGTGCGCAAAGCATCGCCAACGTCAATTTGTTTTCCATGAACGCTGAGTTCCATTGCTTGGATCCTTTACTTACTTGTGTATGAATACTTTTATTATATCACATTAAAGTAGGATGCTGAAAGTTTTTGGCAATTAATTTGCCAAATGTTTCTTTTGTTTGCGGCGCTGGACGGATGAGCCGATATGCATGGATTCGCGGTATTTGGCGACCGTGCGGCGGGCGAGATCAATCCCTTCCTTATGCAGGATTTCAACGATTTTATCATCAGAGAGGATTTTCTTCGGATTTTCCTCGTCTGTGAGGGTTTTTATCCGGGCCTTTATGCTTTCCGAGCTGTGCGATGCGCCGCTATCGGAGATCAGGGCGGTGGAGAAGAAATATTTCAGCTCGAAAATACCGCGGGGTGTGCCGATATATTTATTGGTGGTGACGCGGGAGACGGTGCTTTCGTGCATTTCAATTTCGCTGGCGATATCGGCGAGTTTTAGGGGCGCGAGGAATTCTATACCGTAATTGAAGAAGGCATCTTGCTGTTCAATAATCTCGGCGGAGACTTTCAGGATAGTTTGGGCGCGCTGCTCCATTGCCCGCACCAGCCAGTTTGCGTTATGGAGCTGGGTGTTCAGATATTCCTTATCTTTTTTTTGTGTGGCGCTTTTTGAAACGGTGGTGAAATATTCGTTATTCACGAGGACGCGGGGCAGGGTTTCGGAGTTTAGCTCGACGCGCCAGCCGCCGCCGAGGTTTTTCGGCAGGCGTTTCATGATGACATCGGGTATGGCCGTTTGAACGACGAGGTGGTCGAACTCGGCTGCCGGTCTGGGGTTCAGAGATTTGATCTCGTTCACCATATCCATCAGATAGGTGTCGTTGACCCCGCATTTGGCGGCCAGCCCTTTAAAATCGTGATCGCCGAGCATGTGCAAGTTATCGAGAAGCGTGTTCATCGGGCCGTCAAGTTGGCCGCGCTCCGAGAGTTGCAGCGCCATACAATCGGCCAGATCGCGGGCGAAAATGCCCGTGGGGTCAAAGCCTTTAAGCTCCATGACGAGCTTGTTCATGCGTCCAATCGAACAGCCGATTTCTTCGGCAAGGCTTTCGGGGTCTTCGCGTAAATATCCGCTTTCATCGAGGCGATCAATCAGCATCGCGCCGATCATGTGGTCGCGGTTATCGCTGAATTTCATGTGGAGTTGGTCGAGGAGATGTTCGCGCAGGGTTTTTTCCGCCGACATGCGGTTTTCGAAACTGTCTTCCATGTTTTCGAATTTGGAATTTCCGCCGGCTCCCATATCGGCCATGGATGATCCGGCGTCGAAATCATCGTTTGTTGTGGGGTCATCAAAGGCGGACTCCATCTCGTCCTTGTCACCGTTTGTTTCTTTGGTTTCGGGGGCGTCTTCTGCGGCGTTATTATCGGGGTCGCTTTCGTCTTTTTCGAGCAGCGGGTTTACCGCCATCTCTTCTTCCACAAGCTCCGCAAGCTCGGCATTGTTCATTTGCAGCATGTTGATCGCTTGTTGCAATTGCGGCGTCATCACAAGTTGTTGTGATTGACGGAGATCGAGAGATTGTGTCGGTTTGCCGTAAGAAGAACTCATGTCTTTATTTTAGCATGAGATGAGATAAAAATCAGCGCGAATTTAAAGTTTAAAGCCTTCACCCAGATAAACGCGGCGCACGGAGGCATCATTGATGATTTCATCGGCGCTGCCTGTTTTTAGAACTTTGCCGTCATGTAGAATATAGGCGCGGTCAACGATGCCTAAACAATCGCGCACGTTATGGTCGGTAATCAACACGCCGATGCCACGTTCTTTAAGATGGGCAATAAGCTCGCGGATTTCGGCAACGGCGATGGGGTCAATTCCCGCTAAAGGTTCATCAAGTAAAATAAAATCAGGACGAGCGGCAAGCGCGCGGGCAATTTCCACGCGGCGGCGCTCTCCGCCGGACAGGGCGGTTGAGGGGGTGCGGCGTAAATGCTCAACGCCGAATTCCGCAAGTAGTTCTTCAAGCATCAGATCTTGCTCATCGGATGTCAGGTTTTGAGATTCAATAACGGCGCGTAAGTTGTCTTCAACATTCAGGCCGCGGAAAATCGAGGATTCTTGGGGCAGATAGCCGATGCCGAGCCGCGCACGGCGATACATTGGCAGGTTTGTAATGTCTTGACCGTCGAGCATAATATACCCGCCATCAGATGGAATCAGGCCGGTTGTGATATAGAAACATGTGGTTTTACCTGCGCCGTTTGGCCCTAAAAGGGCCACGGCCTCGCCGCGTTTTACCGTGAAGGAGACATCGCGCAGGACAGGGCGCTTTTTATAACTTTTTGAGAGGTGCTGAACCGATAGCCCCTTCGGGACTTCTTTTATGCGCGGGTTTTTTGGAGGTTTGGCAAAATTCATGATCGGGGCTTGTACACTCTAATACATTTTACTTAAGGCTAAAGCTACACTGAGCAAGGGGAGAAGTCCACATTATATGCTGAGCGGGCTATAGTTTATTGGTCTGGTCTCTTTTCTGATCCGGGATAGAAAACGCCGCGTACGCGCTCGCCTGTTTGTGGTGCGCCGAAGATTTGGCTGACATTGGTGGTCAGATCAACCTCTGCGCGGTCGCCTTCGAGGGTGTTTTGCCCGCGGCGTATTTTCACGCTGCCATTGAGTTTGGCTTTGTTGGTATCCGCCTGATAAATGCCATAGGCGCTGGTGATGGTTTCGGTTGGTGTTACGATGACGACATTGCCGATGGCTTCCATGGAGTGCAGGACGCGCTCCCCTTGCGGGTTATCCTTGAATATGGCGGAGATTTTATCGGCCTCGAGGGTATCAAATCCGCCGCCTTGGGCTTTCGGGCGCACGACTTTTGCACGGCCCAGCGCATTGGCGCGGCCTTCATCGACGAAATATTCGAATTTTTCGTTTGCGGTGATGGTTTGGTCGGGGGAGATGAGTTTTAAATCGCTGCCGGTTAGGGTGGCGAGGCTTGTGTCGAGGTCATAGACGGCTTTATCGCCATAGGCTTGGCTGTCCTCGGTTTCTAAAACGACGTCTTTTTCCGCGGTGATGCGGTAAATCTCCATGCTGGATTTCGGGCTTTTGCGGTATTGCGCGGTCAGGGTTTGTCCGCTGACGGAGGATAGGCCTTGCTTGGCTTTTGCGTTGCCGGTGGCGATGAATTTTTCATCATTGCGCAGCCATTCCAAAGTATTATCGGCGGTTACTTCTACGGGGTCGGATGAGGATGTAGTTAAACCGTCTTGGGCCAAAGCGGGCGATATGGTGAAGCCGCCGAGAAGACAGAGACTTAATATGTTTAAGAGTTTAATCATGGGGTTATACTCCCGAGTTTCATGCTGTCGCCTGCGTTAAACAAAACAAGTTTGGCAGGCCCTTTGAAGGTGAGGTGATCTTGGGCGCTATTGAATTCCATGCCCAGCGCATCAATCGTTCCTGCAGGTCCTGAGATTTGCACAGCCGCGTCTGTACGTGCAAGGCTGTTTTGTACAGCGACGTCGAGTTCTTCTGTGCGCAGCGTGTAGCCGTCATCATGGAAGAGCTGCACGTCTCCTTTCATCAGGAGGCGCTGGGAATCTTGTCTGAAGGCGGCTTGGGTGGATTGGGCGGCCAGCCAGCGGCCGTTTTCCAGCGCGATATCGGCTAAAGGTTTATCAAGTAAAATCAAATCTTCTTCGCTGCCGCCTTGCAGTGCACGCTCGGCGGTAATCATATAGGGCTGGTTTTTTTGATCCATGCTTTCGAAGCGGGGGTTGAGGAGCTCATTTTTGCCGATGGATTGGCTTTCCGTGCCTTCGTCAGCGCTTACGGGTTCTATATTCGGGTTTTGGAAGCTGTTCCATGAGAATACAAGCGCGATAATTCCGACCGCGATTACGGGGAGCACAATGCGCATATGTTTGATGAAATTGGTGTAGGTGGCTGTGTGGCCTGCGTTTTTTCGCGGCGCTCTTAGATATTGAAGTTTGTCTTCCGGGCTGTCCATGGTGATGCTATGCCAGTCCTGCTTGCAGGCAATCTTGAAGGCGGATCATGCCCGCCAGTTTGCCGTTATCTAAAACAATGAGAGAGCTTAAATAGCTGTTTGGCTTTTTGGTCATTATGCCCATGGCTTCGACGCCGAGTGCTTTGGCATCAATGGTTTTGGGTGTACGTGTCATGATTTCAGTGACGGGGCGTTGCAGCAGATCGGGTCCCATATGGCGTTTTAGATCGCCATCGGTGAGGATTCCTGCAAGAGCGCCATTCGCATCTGTGATCACAACCGCGCCGAGGTTTTTTTCGGTCAATGTTATGAGCGCCTGATCCATAAGAGCGCCTTCTTTGACAAGCGGAAGGTCATCATAGGCGACCATAAGTTCGCGGACAGTCATCAAGCGCTGCCCCAGTTTTCCGCCAGGGTGGAAGACTTTGTACTCTTCTTTTGTCAGGCCCATGCGCTCAAGTAATGCAACGGCGAGGGCGTCGCCAAGGGCGATCATCATAGTTGTGGATGTTGTAGGGGCAAGGCCGTTCGGGCAGGCTTCGGGTACTTTCGGAAGCTGCAGGATAATATCGCTATGGGTTGCCAGTGTGCTTTTCGGGTTGCTGGTCATCGCGATCATGGTGATGGCATAGCGGCGCGTGTAATGGATGAGGTCTGAAAGCTCGGCGTTTTCACCTGAATTTGAAAGCATCAGGACGACGTCATGTTCGGTAATCATGCCCATATCGCCGTGGCTGGCTTCGCCGGGGTGAACGAAATATGCGGGCGTGCCGGTGGAGGCCAGCGTGGCGGCAATCTTGCGTCCGACATGGCCGCTTTTGCCGATACCGGCAACGATGAGGCGTCCTCTGCCGCCGCCATTACTTTTCATGTTATGGACGGCTTCTACGGCGTTGCTGAAATTTTCATCAATGGTGCTTGAAAGAGCACTCAGGCCCTCGATCTCTGTTTTGAGAACGGCGCGGCCTTTTTCAATGTTGTTGGTTTTAACGTCTGACATGGGTTTTAATGCTCGAAAATATCAATGTTCGGCCAGCCTTCAAGGTCCAGATCAGCGCGAAGCGGCAGGAAGTCAAAGCAGCGCTGCGCGAGTTCTGTACGTCCCTCGCGGGCAAGCATGATGTCGAATTTTTCTTTCAACGCATGAAGGTGATAGACATCATTTGCGGCGTATTCGAGTTGGTCTTCAGACAGCGTGTCCGCGCCCCAATCCGATGATTGCTGCTGTTTGTTCATGTCCACGCCGAGCAGCTCTTTGCAGCAATGTTTCAGGCCGTGGCGGTCGGTGTATGTACGCACTAACTTAGAGGCCGTACGTGTACAGTAAACGGGCGTGCATTCTACGCCGAGATATTTTTTAACAACCGCGATATCAAAGCGTGCGAAGTGAAAAATTTTGATGGTTTTTGTGTCGGCCAGAAGGGTTTTCAGGTTTGGTGCATTATAGGTGCTGCGGTCAAGTTGCACGATATGGGCGTTGCCGTCACCGCCGGAAAGCTGAACAAGGCATAACGGGTCTCTATGGGGATTAAGCCCGAGCGTTTCAGTATCGATTGCGACACTACCTTTAAAGGATACTGAGCTTGGCAAGTCGCCTTTGTGGTATTCGATAGCCATTAATTCTTGTCTCTTCTTTTGTTTATGGTTTGGTGCCCAGGAAAGGACTTGAACCTTCACTCCCACAAGGGGAACTACGACCTGAACGTAGCGCGTCTACCAATTCCGCCACCTGGGCTGTTTTTAAGCGGTTAATTTCTCTCTCGTGTCTATCTCACCATGCGATTGATGTCAATCGGATGAGCGGGATTTCAGGGGGTTTCATAGAAGGTATAAATTGTTCGAAAAAACCAGTTTACGGGCATGAAACAAAGAATTCCTAAAAAGAGGCTTCCCATTTATGTGTTTTTTAACAATGATTGACCTGTCTCGCATGTTGTGAGATTTTGGTGGTGTAAGGATTTAGACATGAAAATACTCGTAGTTGATAATGATGATGTCACAGTTAATCTGTTGAAATCAAAGATAGAAGCGTCCGGCCACCAATTCTTTTCAGAGACTGCTAAAAACAAAGCTGTTGATCGGGTGAAAGCCGATGCGTTTGATGTGATTTTTATTGATCCTTCGCCCTTGACGACGCCGCGGCCGATCATTTTGAACATCAAAAGATCTGTGTCCAGCTATCCCTATATCTTTTTGCTTTCGGAGAGTTTTAATCCCGAAGATGCTATCTTGGCGGGGGCGAATGATCTTTTCGCCAAACCGATTGATTCTGTGTCCTTGGGTGAAAAGCTTAAGAATGCGGTAAATTTAAAGGCCCTTGTCGCGAATTACGGCGATGATTCACTTGATTTTCCAAGTGCGGGCGGCGTTATTGCAAAATCTGCATTTAACCAGTTGTTTTTATCGGCGATTGACCGCGCTGACCGTTATGGAGAGCGGACATATGTTTTGAAAATATCTATTAACAACCATAAAGATGTTTTAGATATGGACGGGCCTTATGCGCTGGACTTTGCGGCGGCGAAGTTGTCCCAGAAGCTTGTGTTGCTTCGCAGGCAGAGTGATATTATCGGCCAGACCGGTAAGTATGAATTTACGCTTTTGCTTCAACGCCCGATATACGAGACAGAGCCGGTAGAGGCGGCCAACCGTTTTGGAGAAGCTTTATCCAAGGTCGAAGAAATTGCCGCGCCGGGGACTAATACGCTGGATCTGCGTGTGGGTCTTTATGAAATCCCGACGGGTAAGATTATCGTCGAGCATCTCTTGAAATCAGAGCAAGCTGCTTAAGGTTTTATACTCCGTTTAAACCATTGTTTTGGCGCGGCCGTGCCCGTATAATCAGGGTATCAGTTTTTGATTCCTTAATTGATTTTCTTCCGCGATTTGCTTTACGCCATGGTTAAATTTTTATCACATTCAAAAAAGGCTTTTGCTTTTGTCGTTCTGTTTTCTGCGCTGCTTGCGGGTGGGCATGCGCGCGCGGATTTGGGCGAAGAACATTATAAAAGCCTGATGTCGTATTACCAGTCCAAGGGCATTACCCCGCCGTCTGAACAACCGGATGAGGAAGAGCGCGTTTTTGAAGAGATAAAAGAAGCGCCTTTGGTTGATTTTAATGTTATTGAGCCGCCTGCTATTGCCAGCGTTGATCGTGATTATTTGGTCGGGCCGGATGATGTTCTCAGGATTACCGTTTTCGGGGAGGATAATCTTTCCGATCTTTATGCGGTATCGGGGGGCGGTGATATTTCTATGCCGCTTATCGGCAGTATTGATGTTGCAGGACTGACGCTCAAGGACATCGAAAATAAAATCACCTTTGCGCTTCGTGACGGGTATTTGGTGAACCCAAGCGTTGCGATTGAAGTTTCTCAATATCGGCCGTTCTATATTCTGGGGGAGGTGCGAAACCCCGGCAGCTATAGCTATGTCAGCAATATGTCGGTTTTGAATGCCGTGGCGTTGGCCGGCGGATTTACGGCTGCGGCGGATAAAACCAGAGCCGAAATTTTGCGCAGTCATAAAGAGCAAACGGATGTACTTAAAGATGAGCCGGTTGATGTGAGCGTGATTCCGGGTGATATCATTGTGATCAAAGAAAAAGGCTTTTAGGTTTGGTGATGACAGATAAAAGCCCGCAAGGCAGCACAGATCACGCAGTGCCGAGTGTAGCGTCCCGATATGTGAAGGTGACGCAGACGAAAGACCAGATTGATATTGATTTTCGCGGTTTTGTTTTGATGCTGGGGCGTCAGAAAAAGGTGATATTAAGCTGCGCGCTGATTGGCTTGTCTTTGGCGGCGATTGCGCTGAATTTTATGCCCGCGCAATATACCGCAAAGGCGGTGGTTTTGGTCGATAAGGCGCAATCAAGTGGAGAGCATGATACCGCTTTTATTCTCGGCGAAGTTGAGGTTTTGAAGTCTCGCGAATTGGCGAAAGAGGTTGTGCAGGATTTGAACTTGATGGGAGATCCCGAATTTAATCCGCGTTTTGAATATGAGCAAAGCCCTGCCAAGGTGGGTAAAAGTTTTCGGACGCTGAGCGTTTATGAATCCGAAACACGTACACTGCCGGAAGAAGCGATGGCGCATGATGTTGATGCGGTGACGGACACATTTCTTGATGGTCTGGCTGTGCAGTCTTTGAGCGGATCAAAGGTGATAGAAATTGAGTATAAAGCAACCAATGCAGGAATGGCGGCGAAGGCGGTGAATTCGGTGGTTGATCATTATATGGAGCAAAGCCTAGAGATAAAATTCGGCGCGGCGAAGGCGATGACCGCGTGGCTGGATGGGCGTTTGGCAGATTTAAGCGCGAAGGTGCAAGAGGCGGAAGCGCGGATTGCGGAATACACGCATGAGCATGGTTTGCGGGCGCCAACGCAAAAGCCTTCCAACTCTTTGGCAGATGGTGTTGAGGCGCAGGCAGAGTTAGAGGCGGCGGAAGCGCGGCTCAGTGAGGGCGTGCGCGTTTCTTCTGTTTTGCTAAATTTAAAACGGGATTTATCCGCGCAGGAAGCATCGCTCGCAGAGCTTTCCGCTCGTTATGGGCCGAAGCACCCGACGCTTATTAAGGCTAAGGCCGAAGCGCAGGCGTTGCGCGCCAAAATCCGTCACGAAGAAGGCAGGAGTTTAAAAACTCTGCAGGATGATGTGGCCGCCGCCGAGCAGCGCGTGGAGGCATCTAAAGGGGACGCGGATATACAGGAGCCGCCAGCGGGGCAGCAGGATAGCGGCAACGTCGCGGCTTATGAAGTATTGCTGGATGAGGCGCAAGCGGCGCGCTCGGTGTATGAGGCGTTTTTGAAAAGCTATGAGCAATCGTCGAGCCAAGATGATCTGCAAGGTGTGGATGCGCGGGTTTTGACGCGCGCCGCCCCGCCCAGAAGCCCGTCATTCCCGAATAAGGGGCTTATATTATCTCTCGCGGGTTTGGTGTCTTTGATTTTGGGCTTGATTGTAGCGGTCATGATCGAGGTGATGAATAATACTTTTCGCAGCGCGAATGAGCTTGAGGATGCGCTCGGTTATCCTTGCTATGCGCTGATCCCGGAGATGGACGATATGACCCAAAAGGAGCTGACCCGTTATATTGTCGATAAGCCGTCTTCTACGCTCGCGGAATGCGTACGTTCTTTGCGAATGGTTTTGAATTTGCGTCCGCCGACGCGTACGGGAGGGGAAAAGCCGAAATGCGTGGTTGTAACTTCGTCTTTGCCGGGGGAGGGAAAGACGACCCTTTCTGTATGGCTTGCGCGCTTGGCGGCAAAGTCAGGCGAGAAGGTTATTCTTATAGACGGGGATTTGCGCCGCCCAAATGCGCATCGCTGTTTCGGAGAGAGTAATGATGCGAGCATTGTTGATTATCTCACCGGCGAAAAGGAGCTTGAGGAGATCATCCATAAGGACGAGATGACGGGCTTGCATAAAATTTATGCGCGCTCGGTCCCTAATAGTGCGCTGGATTTGGTGGGCGGGGATAAAATGGGTGCGCTGGTGCGGTCTTTAAAGGAGGTTTATGATCTTGTGATTATAGATTCTCCGGCCTGTTTGGCGGTTTCGGATGCAAGGGTATTGGCGAATATGGGTGATCAGCTGGTCTATGTCGTGTCATGGGATGATACGCCGCGGGAAGTTGTTGCAGGCGGCGTGAAGCAATTCCGTGATGTGGGCTATGCGGATGTAGCTTTTGTTTTGAGCAATGTAGATGTGAAGCGTCATATGAAATATGGCTATGGCGATAGCCTTCATTACTATGGCGAAAATTCCGAATATACAGAGAATTAGGAAAAAATTCCTTGACTTTTGTGGGGGAGTGTAAGAGACTTTAAATTCTCAACACCCAAAATCCATTTAAATTCAGAAAATAAAACCGACTGGTTGGTTTTATTCTCGCACGAGTCCATATAAAGGAGATTTCCCATGACGACCAAGTTACCCCTTGATAGCAATAAAAACCCGATTCCTGCGCTGCGCCTTAAAAATAGCGGCGCGCATGTGATTTCGAGCGCGGCATCTTCTGCGCGTAATACGACCCCATTTAATGCCGATACACGCGTTATCAGCGTGTATGCGAGTGAAGATGTGTATATCAATTTTGGCGGGGCGAGCGTGACGGCCACATCGTCCGATCATTTTTTTCCTGCGGGAACATATTATGATTTTGCGATTGGCGGCGATGGCACAGGCCATTACACGCATATTGCGGTTTTACGCGTGAACGCGGATGGTAATGTGTACGTGTCGGAAAAAGAATAAAGCCTATACGGCGCCCGATTTGCGGGAGCGCAAGGCTGTCGTGATGGTGCCGTCATCAAGATAATCAAGTTCCCCGCCGATAGGGACGCCGTGGGCGAGATGCGATATTTCAACGCCGCATTCCCCCAATCTATCGGCGATATAATGCGCGGTGGATTGACCGTCTACGGTGGCGCTCAAGGCCAAGATGACTTCTTGTACGTTTTCGTTTTTGGCGCGTTCAATCAATGTGGTCAAATTCAGTTGATCCGGCCCGATCCCGTCAAGAGCGGATAATACGCCGCCAAGCACATGGTATTGCCCTTTGAATGCCGATGTACGCTCAATCGCCCAAAGGTCGCTGACCTGCGCGATTACGCAGATTTGGTCATGTGTACGCCTTGCGTCCTGGCATATATTGCAGGGCTGGAGCATATCGAGATTGCCGCATATATGGCAGGCTTTGATTTCTTCGGCGGTGCGTTTGATTGTTTCAGCAAGTGGCATCATTACTTCGCCGCGCTTTTGCAAAAGATGCAGCGCAATTCTGCGGGCGGAGCGGTTGCCAAGCCCCGGAAGGGCGGAGAGCATTTTTATGAGATGTTGAAGGCTGCCATCTTGCATCAATTATTATACCGCGGCTTGTCGCCTTTTTTCGGATCGATATAGACGAACATATTGGCGGGGTGCTTGATGTCTTTTTTCAAGTAAAACAGCTCCACTTCCGTGATCAGGCCCTGGCCGTCCTTAATGCGCCATTTGCTCAACGTCAGATCGCCGCTTTCCTCTTTGAAACCGAGAGTCAGAGATCCTGCTTCGGGGTCTGCTGTTTGTTGGAGTTCAACTTGCAGGAAGCCGCCTTTACGGTTGATGCCGACCACTTCGATATCGCCGGAAAGTTTGAGATCCTCGCGCAGGAAAAAATCTGCCAATGTCTGGCCTATGGGGGCGTTTGTTTGCTCGCCAAGTTCTGCGTCATAGAAATAGATGAAGAAGCCATCGGAGACGACGAAATCTTCGATTGGCGGGTCATATTCGAATCTCAGCCTGCCGGGGCGTTGAAGGAAGAATGTTCCCACAAGCTGCGTACCGTCATGCGTGGTTTGCACGAAACGCGCGCGGGCGGAGCCAAGATTTTGAAGGTAATTCTCGACCTTTTGAACGTCGGCCTCGAAGGCTTTTGTCTTTTGCGCGTGCGCCGTAAAGGGCATCGCGATAAAGGCCAGAACCAGAAGTGTAAGTGCGTATCTCATAATCATCATACATAGAGTACGAAACGAGGTTTGCAAAGCCTTCGCTTTTAATAATTATATTTCTATTCTTTCTTTTTAATTTTAGAATGATTTTATGGCCCATTATCTATCAAAGCGTTCTCAAAAAAAGCTTAAGTTGGCACGCACTAAAGACTTGGCGTTGCTTCTTTTGATCGCGGAACAAAAAGGGTTTTTTTACGACCAAGGCGTAGAGATTGAATATGTTGAAGTGCCGTATGCCCGAAAAGCTATGGAGCTTCTTTTAGCCGGTCAGGTTGATATCGCGACTATGGTGGAGACGAATTTTGCCTATCTTGGTTATGAGCGCCCAAAAATTCCATTTAAAGCTTTTACATCGGTTGAAAAACGCACGGCTGATAATTTTATTTTGCGCGGCAAGGATCAGAGTGCTAAAGATTTACCAGGTAAAAAAATCGGTTTTACGCCGAGAACCACATCCCACACTTTTTTAGTTCAATTCCTCAAAGAGCAGAATATAAATAAAGGCGATATTGAGATTAAGCCTATGTCTCCCCAAGCCATGCCCAATGCGCTTATGAGAGGTGAGATTGACGGCATGTCTTTATGGCAGCCTTACATGAATAATACGATGGTTGCGATGGATGAGCTTGACCTGCCCTATACATTTTTCAGGAATTCAGGAGCGCATGTTTCCGAAGTTGTGCTCGTTGCTTCTAAAACCTTTTTGATAAAACAAAGAGAGCTTTTAAAGGGTTTTTTAGTCTCTCTAAAGGAGGCTGAAGGGTTTTTGAGGAAGAGCCCTGATATGGCTTTTCGGATTTTGGCGGAAGTGATGAAATTATCCGGTAAAACTCATGCTGAAGCGTTAAAGCAATATACACCTGAGCTTTCGCTTATTCAGCCTTCTTTTCTTGATATGGTGGGTGTTGTGAGTGATTCGATCCGAGAATATGATACCGAGTTCAGAGGCAAACCTATCCCTAACTATATGGATTATATAGATAATTCATATTTTCTTGATGTTTTTTCGAAAAAATAATAGAATTACGTCAATCGAAAAAAAATGACGCACAGGCTTAACGGCCTGAAAGATAAGATTGACGACATACACGGGTTAATCCCGAATGAGAAGATTTTGGATCATGCTTGGTTCAATTAATAAGTTCCTTTTGAAGTATCCTGGGCTTTCAGGCGCTCCTTTTTACCTCTTTTTGATTGCGGCTATTGGCGCTTCTGGATCCATTATTCCCGGGGCTGCTTTGTTTTATACAAATGTGTTTAACGCTTTAGCACAAGGTTTTATTCCCGGAATGGAGGTGATTGCAAAGGAAGCGGTTTTGCCCGCACTTAATGGCGTTTTTAACGTCGCAAGTGGGGCTGTGGCAGAGGTTGGCCCGTTGTTTGATTTACCGACCCCTGGTTTGTAGTTTTTGAAAAAAGCGGACTTAGTTTTACGCTCTAAAGGCTGTTTTAAGGCGTTTTAAGCGTCGCTGAAGTCAGTAATCAGCACTTCGCGTTTCCCTGTGGGGCTGGCTTGGGATATCACGCCTTGGCGCTCCATTTCCTCGATTATCCTTGCGGCGCGGTTATAACCGATTTGCAAGTATCTTTGGACGAAGCTTGTGGAGGCTTTGCCTTCCCGCGCGACGAGGGCAACGGCTTGGTCGTATAGCTCGTCCACTTTCTCATCCCCGCCGCGATCATCAAAGATTGCGCCCATGACTTCGCTGGCTTCAAGGCCTGCGCCTGTCGTGATGGTTTCGATATAAGCAGGCTCTGCTTTTGATTTGAGGTCATCGACTACTTTTTCGACATCGCTGTCGCTCACGAAGGGGCCATGTACGCGCGTGACGCGGCCGCCAGGGGCCATATACAGCATATCCCCCATACCGAGGAGCTGTTCCGCGCCGCCTTCACCAAGGATGGTGCGGGAGTCGATTTTCGATGTGACTTGAAATGAAATTCTGGTTGGGAAGTTGGCTTTGATTACGCCTGTAATAACATCCACAGATGGGCGCTGCGTGGCCATGATGAGGTGAATACCTGCGGCGCGCGCCATCTGCGCGAGGCGCTGAATTGCGCCCTCTACATCTTTTCCTGCAACGAGCATCAGATCGGCGAATTCGTCAACAATCACGACGATATAAGGCAGTTCCGCCAGATCCATTGGCACGTCTTCATAAACGGCGGCGCCTTTTTCATCAAAGCCCGTTTGCTTTTTCTGCATGATGGTTTCGCCTTTTTTCATGGCTTCGCGCATGCGCTCGTTATAGCCCTCCATATTCCGTACGCCGAGTTTTGACATGGCGCGGTAACGCTCTTCCATCTCATGCACTGTCCATTTCAGGGCAACAACGGCTTTGCCTGGCTCTGTCACTACGGGCGTGAGGAGGTGCGGGATGCCGTCATAGACGGACAGTTCGAGCATTTTCGGGTCGATCATGATGAAACGGCATTTTTCGGGGGAGTGATGATACAGCAGCGATAAGATCATTGTGTTTACGGCCACCGATTTACCCGAGCCTGTTGTACCTGCGACAAGCAAATGCGGCATTTTCGAAAGATCGGCGATGATCGGCTGGCCGCCAATGTCTTTGCCGAGAATGAGGGGCAGACCTGATTTGGTTTTTTCGTATAGGCTGGTCGTGAGGAGTTCTTGCATATATACGAATTGACGGTTTTTGTTTGGTAACTCGATCCCGATGACGTTGCGGCCGGGGACAACGGCGACACGTACGGAGACGGCGGACATTGAGCGGGCGATATCATCGGCGAGGCTGATGACTTTAGCGGATTTTGTGCCCGGGGCGGGTTCAAGCTCATAAAGCGTGACCACGGGACCGGGGTGGATGGAGGTGATTTCACCTTCGATATTGAAATCGGCGAGGACGTTCTGAAGAAGCTCGGCGTTTTTACGCAGGGCGTTTTCATCAAGCTGTGTGTGGGTGTTGGTTTCCGGCGGGGTTTCCACGAGGTTTATTGGGGGCAATACCCAATCGGCGCCATCGAGGCTGAATTTTTGTTGGGCACTGGCTTGAGCGCTGCTTCTGGGCTGCGGGGTGACCACAGGAATATTGCCTGATGGTTTCTGCGCGGTGAGTGACGGCCCGCTTCTTGGCGGGGCTGTAATTTCTGTGGGTGTACGCGTTTCATCGCCGCCGACGCGGGGGGCAATTTTCGGGGATGAGGGCATTGAAATTTTTGGCAGGTTTTTAAAGGCTTCGAATGGCTTGGGGGTGTAGCTTTCGTCATTATGGTGACGTATCCAGTTTACAAAGCTAGAGAACATATGCGCGGTTGCGAGAATGCAGTATTGTGCAAAAAACCATGATTTTTTAATGATATAGCCAATTTCAGCCAATGAAAACGCGGCGGCGTATAATCCTGTGAGTGTGGCGATTATTCCTGATAGGCCGACGATAAAGGCAGGGCCCATCCATGAGAATATGGAGTGTCCGAAGGCGGACATTTTGCCTAGAATAAGCGTTCCGGCGCTGCTGCCGAGGAAGGGGTGGGAAATCCACCCGCCGGATGGAATTTGCGAAAACGCGATAGAGAGCGTAAGCGCGGAGGCCATCATTGCGATTAATCTTAATGAAAGCGGGCGAAGGGATTGGCGGTTAAAAGCACGTACGCCCCAACTTAAAAACACAGCGCCGAAGATGAGGCTTCCGAGGCCAAGGGTTTGAAGAAGGATATCGGAAATCCATGCACCGTTTTCGCCCATCCAGTTTTGTGCGCCCTGGTCAGCATCTATGGCGGCGGTGTTCCATGAAGGGTCTGCGGCATTATAGGTTAGAAGAGCCAGAATGACGAAAATTCCGGTGATTGTCATGAAAAGAGCAAAGCCGTCAACCAGCCTGCGCGCGACAAAGACTTGCATGGATTGAGGCAATATTCTCAACAAAAGTGGTGTTTGAGAGCTTGTTTTTGATTTGCGCGTGCGGCGGATGCTTCGTGTTTTAGCCATAGAACTTTACAATATACGTTAAGGTTTTGGGCGGGAAAGCCGGAAGGTCGATCTCTATAATATTACGTTGATTCCACTTAAGATACAAGAAAACATGCGGCTTTAAGGCTTTTTTAAACCTGCTGCCAGCGTTCATATAAAACCATAATATTTTAACAAAATTGTATTTTTTAATCTTCTGTTAATCTTTTTGGTGTTTTCTAGAGGTAGTAGTTTTCCTGTGTTTAATGATTACCCGAAATAGTGGATCAACACTCCAAGAGGAGGGGTATAGATGACTTACGCGATGGCAGAGTCAAAGGTACATTCGCACCAAAAAACGCAGCCCGAATATTCGGTTTATATATATCATCACGCCCATAATTATCTTGAAGGGTGGAATGATTGGGAAAAGCGGACGGTGACCAAGGATTTAAACAAGGCGCTTGATGAGGCAGAAAGCCTCTTTGCGACGCAAGAATTTGAAAAAGTTGAAGTTAAACAAAAGGTATTTGATTCACGGCGCAATCATGCGGTGGATGTGACGCTCAAAATCTATGACGTGCATAGAAAGAACCGTCTTCGCAGAATGTTTAAAAAGTTTGTGGCCAGCCTGCCTGGCGTGGACGCTTAATAAATCTCAATCTAATCCAAAATACCTAAAGGGTCTTGCATGACCAGATCACCGATTTGGTTATAGACGTTTGCGTTTTCAAGCATTTGTTCTTTTATCGGTTCGTTTTGTTCGGCCAGAGTCACGAAAAACGTGGCGGCGTCTTTAAGGAGTTTACCTGCTAATTCACTATGAGGGGTGCCGTTTACGGCGCCTTCAGGTTCTTGCGCAAGGAGCGCGCCCATTTGTTCAAACACATCGGCGTTTTCTTCCATTTGCCCTTTCAGGGCTTCGTTTTGCTCACCAAGGGTGCGAAAGAACCCTGAGGCGTCAATCAAGAGTTTTGAGGCAAGTTCAGCATGTGTAGGCATATGATTTACTCCTTATTATCTGAAGTCAGCCTAACATGCGTAGGCGACCTTACAAGGAATAATTGCCGTTTTATTGCTTTTCTCTGAAGCTATGGGCGGGGTATGCTCCCAAAAATCTGACATCTTCGGCATAAAATCCAAGTTCTTCGAGGGCGAGTTTAAATTCATCGCTTTCCGGATGTCCGTCCACATCGCAAAAGAAACGCGCGGCGTGGAAGTTGGGGTCCACGTATGATTCCAGTTTCGAGAGGCTGAGGTTGTTTGTTGCGAAACCGCCCAGGCACTTATAAAGCGAGGCAGGGATGTTGCGAACGCCGAAAATCAAGCTGGTGATGGTTTTTTGGCCATTCTCCAGATCGGGAATTTCAGGTTCCGGCCCGAGAATTAAAAAGCGCGTCGTATTGTGATTTTCATCTTGAATATCGGTCTTTAAAATATCCAGACCATATATTTCTGCGGCGAGTTTTGAGGCGATTGCGCCTTGCTGCGGGTCTTGCTTTTCTGCGATTTCTTCGGCTGCGCCTGCGGTATCGGCGTGGATATGGGCTTTCAGCCCCAGTTCTTTTATCAGTTTTTTACATTGCGGGATGGCATGCACGTGGCTGTGGACATGTTTAAGGTCCTCGATTTTTGAGCCTTTTATTCCCAAAAGCGCGTGGCGGATGGGTTGGAAATGCTCGCCTATAATGAAGAGATCACCATCGGGCATCAGGTGGTGCACATCGGCGACGCGCCCTGCGATTGTGTTATCAACGGGGATCATGGCTAAATCCACGTTTCCTTCGCGCACAGATGTGAAGGCGTCCTCAAAAGTTTCGCAAGGGACAGTTTCCAGATTGGGAAGGACTGCGCGGCAGGCGGTATCGGAATAAGCCCCGGGCATTCCCTGGAAGGCGATTTTTTTTGCGTTTTTTATGCTCATGTTCATTTTTACGGTTACTCGTTGATTTTTCAGTTGAATGACTATACGCAATGACTATATGAATTGTCGACAACGGCTTTAAAGCTGATATAATTTTGTTGGTAATTTTCTTCGAATTTTCAAATAGCTAAAGATTAAAAAATGGACAATTTAGAATTTAACAAGGGTTTCGCTGCGGTATTGTGTGCGGGTATTGCGGTTATGTTGGGGTGGTTTGTTGCCGGAAAGCTTGTACACCCGCATATGTTGCATGAAGATGCGGTCGCTATTGAGAGTCTTGAAGTGGCCGTTGGCGGCGCAGTAAAGGCGCAAGTCCCTGATCCTGTTATGGCGTTGATCGCAACAGCGGATGTTGCCAAAGGCGAGAAGCTCTCGAAGGCGTGCGCGGCCTGTCACTCTTTTGATAATGGCGGGGTTTCCAAGGTTGGACCTAATCTTTACGCGGTTGTTGGCGCGCCTATGGGCGGCAAGGCCGGGTTTTCTTATTCCGCAGGTATGGCAGGCTATGGCAAAAGCTGGGGCTATGACGAGTTGAACTATTTCCTTTGGAAACCGAAGGCTCTTATCTCAGACACAAAGATGAATTTTGCGGGTTTGAAAAAGGCCAGTGATCGCGCGGATGTGATTGCATGGCTCAGATCTAATGGCTCTACCGGCTTCCCTAACCCGAGCGCTGCGGCGATTGCGGCGGAAGAAGCGGCGCTTGCGCCGGCTGAGGAAGAAACGCCTGCGGAGGCTGACGCAGAGAATACTGCTACTGAAGCGGCTGCGCCTGCCGCGCATTAATAAGGGTATTTTTAAGCTTTGTTTTCCCAGCCGCCTTGCGGCCCTTGTTGCCAATAGCTGATCTCTAATCCGTCTTCTTTATATGTTTTCCAGCGGCTGCGGGCGTTTTCGATATGGTCTTGATTGTGGCCGTCGAGCATTTCGCAGACGAGTGCATAATCTTTTAGGTTTTCACATTGCGCGCCTTGGGTGAGGATGAGGACGTCTGCGCCGTTGGGGTTTTCATCCTTTAGTGTCAGGTATACTGGCTGGCTTTCGGCGTGGCCGTCTTTTGCGCTGCCATGCGGAATGAAGCTGTTTGGGCTATAGGCCCAGAGATGTTCGTTCAGCTTGTCCAGATCGTTTTGGTTTGCTGCTTTTATGATGATTTTGTGATTGTTTTGCAGGGCTTTATTGATCAAAGCGGGCAGTGTTTGCTCCAAGTTTGATTTTTCCATGTGATAAAATCGTATTTCCGTACTCATGACGCGCCTCGCGGTGGGTAGGCATGTGCGCCGCCCATATAATCTGTCAGAGTGTACGTGTTTTTCTCGTGGCTTTCGATCATGCAAGGCGTAAGCGGTATTTTGCCGTAGCCGCCGGGGATGTCGAGCATATAGGTGGGTTGGCAAAGGCCCGATAGGCGTCCTTGCAGCGCGGCGACGATTTTCTGGCCTTCCTCGATAGTAAGGCGGAAGTGCGATGTGCCCGGCGCGAGGTCGGGGTGGTGGAGATAATATGGTTTTACATTTACAGCCACAAGTTCACGGTACAGAGCGGCGAGGGTGTCGGCGTTATCGTTTACGCCTTTGAGTAATACAGATTGTGAAAGCAGCGTTATGCCGCTTTTGTGGAGGGCGCGTAAAGTGCGGCGTACGTCTTCAGTGATTTCCTGTGCGTGGTTGATGTGAAGCGCCATATATATGGCTTTCTGGCTTGATACCGACTGGTTGGTATTTAATGTTAAGGCCTTAATAATTGCGGAGGTTATGCGCGCCGGATCAGCGATGGGCACGCGAGTATGGATGCGGATAACTTTCACATGCGCGATAGCATTGAGTTTATCCATGATGTTTTTAAGCTGGCGCGCGGACAGGATCAATGGGTCGCCGCCTGTCAGGATGACTTCCCAGATTTCGGTGTGCTCACGGATGTAATGCAGCGCGGTTTCGATTTCAGTCTCGCTCAAGATATCGGGGAGTTTTTCACCGCGCATCCCCACCATTTCACGGCGAAAACAATAGCGGCAATATATGGCGCAGGCATTGGCGGGTTTTAGCAATACGCGATCGGGATAGCGATGGGTGATGCCTTTTACGGGCGTATGCGCTTCATCGCCGATGGGGTCGAGGCGTTCTTCGGGCAGGATTTGAAGCTCTTTGAGCTGCGGGATGTATTGTTTGGCAACGGGGTCGCTTGTGACATCCCCTTTAATAGTGGATTGCACGGTTTTGGTAATGCGGTAAGCATAGCGTTTAAGAAGCGCCGAGTAGGGCGCTCTTTCCCGCGTTGCCGTTGAATGTGTTTTTAAACCCAGCATTTAGCTTTCATAATTTTTTGCGACCAACTCGTTCAAAACACGTACACCAAATCCGCTTCCGAATTTGGGCACTGTCGGCTGGTCTGATTTACGCCATGCAGTGCCTGCGATGTCCATATGCGCCCATGTGCGGTCTTTGTCAATGAAATGCCCGAGGAAGGCGGCGGCGGTACATGCGCCGGCGTAGCGGCTTTTTCCGAGGTTTTGGATATCGGCGACTTCGCTTTCGACTTCCTTGCTCCAGACTTCATCCAAAGGCATGCGCCAGAGTTTTTCGCCTGAAACTTTCGATGCGTTTTCCATTTCTGTCCAGAAGCCATCTTTATTCACGAAGGTTCCGCAATATTCATGCCCCAAAGCCACCATCATGGCACCTGTGAGGGTCGCGAGGTCGACGATGAATTTGGGTTTGAATTCTTTTTGTACATGCGTGAGGCAATCGGCAAGCACAAGCCGGCCTTCGGCGTCTGTGTTAAGAACCTCAATGGTTTTGCCTGAGTAAGAGGTGAGGATATCGCCGGGTCTGTACGCGTTATGTGAGGGCATGTTTTCGGCCAGACCGACAACGCCGACAACATTGGCTTTTGATTGACGTATAGCGAGGGTTTTCATGAGGCCCACAACGCAGGCCGAGCCGCCCATATCCATTTTCATTTCGTCCATGCCTGCGCCGGGCTTCAGCGATATGCCGCCTGTATCGAAGGTGACGCCTTTGCCGACGAAGGCGATGGGAGCGTCGGCAGGTTTCTTGTCTGATTTTTTTGCATTTCCGTTCCAGCGCATAATGACCATGCGGGGTTTGCGCTCCGAGCCTTTACCGACGGCGAGAATTGCGCCCATGCCCATTTTGGCCATTTTCTTGTCGTCAAGAATTTCGACATCTACACCGAGGGGTTTTAGCTCGTCCTTTATAATTTTGGCGTAGGCTTCGGGGTAGAGGTCGTTTGGCGGCATATTGACCAGATCGCGGGCCTGAAAAATGCCGTCCGTGACGGAGGCTAAGATTTTGTATGCGGCGCGCGCGTTGGCATCATGTGTATGGATGATGGTGAGTTTTTCAAATTTAGGGGCTTTGTCTTTTTTATCGTCTTTTGATTTATAACGATCGAAATTATAGCTGCGAAGGTGCAGGCCATTGGCGAGATGAGCGGCGAGGTCTTCCGGCTTTATGTTTTTGCCGCCTTGTTTTGGGGCGACGATCAGGCTTGCGTCTTTGATGCCTGCCTTTGCCAAAACAGGATAAAATGTTCCCGCGGCTTTTTCAGCAGCCAGACCGTCGAGGTCTTTATCTTTGCCTAAACCCAGTAAGAAAATGCGGTCTATTTTTTCACTATCCGGCGCGGTTAGGGACAGAGATTGACCGTTTTTACCTGTGAATTGCGGATTGGATTTCAACGCATGGGCGATAAATTTTTGTAAGGATTTGTCCAGTCCGTCTTGCGTTTTTGCGCCCTCGATTATCGGCACAATTATATTTGCGGCGGTTTTTTTAAGGTCTTTGCTGAAGCTGATGGAAATGCTCATGCTTTTTAATCCTGCTTTCTTGTTTTAATGGGCGCGTGAAATGTTTATAAACAATAAGCATTTTTATTTCAGGATACCAGCCACAAAAATGATGAAACTCTTTGACAGATATGTCTTTAAGAATTTGTTGGTCGCGACCGTTTTTACGGCGGCGATTTTGGCTGTCGTGATTATGTTGACGCAATCGCTGCGGTTTTTGGAATTGGTGATGGAGGCGGGTGCATCGAGCGGGGTGTTCTGGATGCTTACATTTCTTGCTTTGCCGCGGTTTTTAGAGATTATTTTGCCGCTCGCGCTGATGGGAGCTGTGCTTTTTATTTATAACCGCATGATGGCGGATTCCGAACTGATTGTTATTCGCGCGGTTGGTTTCGGGCCATCGCGGTTGGCGCGTCCTGCGGTGATTTTGTCCTGTATTGCGGCGTGCGCACTTTGGGGCGTGACCATGTGGGTTGCGCCGAAATCATTGGCGGCGATGCAGATGAAGCGCCAAGAGGTGAAGGCGCAGTTTTCGACATTGATTTTTCGCGAAGGGGTGTTTAACCGCGTCGGCAACGGATTGACGGTTTATGCACGAAAGCGGGCGGATGATGGAACGCTTTTGGGGTTGATGATTCATGACAGCCGGCCGGAACAGCCTAATCCTGTAACGGTTTTGGCTAATCGCGGGGTTCTTGTAGCGGGGGAAAAGGGGTATGAGGTTTTAGTATATGACGGGACGCGGCAGGAATATAACGCGGAAAAACAGATTTTGAACCGTTTGAATTTTGAGCGTTATACGATTGCGTTTCCTGATAAAGATCCGATTGACGAGCGTTGGCAGGAGCCAAACGAACGCACGATATTCGAGCTTTTAAACCCTGATCCGTCATTGGTTCTTGATGAAGATTCATTGCGGGAGTTCAAAATCGAGATCCATCGCCGCGTTGTCAGTCCCTTATTGGCGGTTGCATTTACGTTGATAGCTTGCGCGCTTTTGCTGATCGGGCCGGTTAATCGCCGCGGTCAGGTGCGCAGGATTATTTCTGCGGTGATGATCGTTGTTTGTATTCAAGGGATTTATATTGCGAGTTTAAGTATCGCGCGCCAGAGCAATATCGGGTTTGTTATGATGTACGGGCTTGCGCTTCTTCCGATACTTTCTTGCGGGTTTTTGCTGAGCGGGTTCGGGGATTATGTGCGCCGGGGGCTGTTTTATAAACGCAAAGAATTGCCGCAAGGAGGCGCATAATGAAATTTACGCTGACCGTTGGTCGATATATGGCGCAGTCCTATTTTGTGAACCTCGTGTTTATGCTCGGGATTTTGCTCGGCATTATTTATCTTTTTGATACGGTTGAATTGATCCGCCGGGCAAGTAAAACGGCGGATGTTTCATTTGGTCTTGTTTTGCAGATGGGACTTTTAAAATTGCCCGAGGTGGGACAGATACTTTTTCCGTTTGCAATTTTATTTAGTGCGATGTTTACGTTTTGGCAGTTTAATCGTCGCTCCGAGCTTGTGATTTTACGATCATCGGGTTTTTCAGTCTGGCAGTTTCTTGCTCCTGTGCTTTTGGTGGCACTTGCTTTTGGGGCGCTTCAGGTCAGTGTGATAAATCCCATCGGGGCGATGTTTGTTGCGAAGTACCAGCAGATGGAGCAAGACGTTTTGGGCCGTGAGGGCAACCAGATTGCCTTGTTTAAGGAGGGGCTGTGGCTTCGTCAAAGTGTTGATGGCAGCCCTATAGAAGACCTTGATAAGGGCTATATCATTATGCATGCGCGCTCTATTACGCAGCCTTCGTGGGATTTGAATGGCGTGACCGTATTTTATTTTGGCGAGGAAGATACATTCATATTGCGCGTGGATTCCGAAACTGCGCGTTTAGAACCGGGCAGATGGTTTTTTGATGATGCCCGCATATATAAGAAGGATGGGCGCATAGTCGAGGACCAGACGCTTTATCTTCCGACGCGGCTGACATATTCGGATATTGAGGAAAGTTTTTCTTCGCCGCAGAGTATGTCGTTCTGGCAGTTGCCCAGTCATATAAAAACATTGGAAGAAACGGGATTTGATGCCAGTCGTTTGCATGTTTTTTATCATAATCTTTTGTCTCAACCGTTATTTTTTATGGCGATGGTGTTGCTCGCAGCGACGGTTTCGATGCGGCCACCGCGGTTTAAAGGCGCATTTTTATTATTTGCGGGCGGAGTTTTTATCGGGTTTTTTGTGTTTTTTATGTCGAGTTATTTGCAGGCATTGGGCGCAACACAGCAAATCCCGCCTGTTTTGGCGGCTTGGGCGCCTGCGATTATCTGTTCATTGTTGGGGTTAACCGTGATTATGAATTTGGAAGACGGATGATTTAATGGCAATATTAACCTTGTGGTAATAAAGACCTGCTTTAATGATTTTTCAGTTTAATCAAACTGTTCTCGCTTGACTTGCGTACAAATATAAATCAGATATATGGGGTCTCAAAAATGTTGGGCTATAAAGAAATGAATTTTAAGAAACACGCACGTACCGTTCTTAGTGTCACTGCCATCGGCCTAACCGCTTTTGGCGTTGCTTCTTGTGCGTCTTCTTCCGAAACTGTCATGGACTCTCAAGAGATCAGCGATCCGTTTGAAAGCACGAACCGTATGGTGTTTTCTTTTAACAATGTTGTAGATGACGCCGTTATTCATCCTGTTGCAAAAGGGTATAACGCTGTTTTGCCTAAGCCTGCGCGTACAGGTGTAACAAATGTTCTGAGAAACTTGCGCTCTCCCGTTAACTTTGCAAACCAGGTTTTGCAGGGTGATTTTGGCGGGGCGGGTGATGTTTTGGTTCGTACAGCGGTGAACACTCTTGTCGGGCTTGGAGGGTTGTTTGATGTTGCCGGTCATGAAGGTATTCCTTACGAGCATGAAGATTTCGGTCAAACACTGGGTGTTTGGGGCGTTGAGCACGGACCTTATGTTGTTGTGCCTGTTATTGGGCCGTCTTCCGCACGTGATTATTTAGGATTTGTTGTAGACGGGTTTATGGATCCGCTGCGCTGGTATTTGTTTAATATTGACGAAGAGCATATTTACTACACGAAAGTGGGTATCGAGTATCTTAACTTGCGTGCGTCTTTGGTTGATGTTCTTGAAGATCTTGAAAAAAGCTCTATTGATTATTATGCAGCAACAAGAAGCGCATATTATCAAAGCAGAGAAGCGCTTCAGAATGATGTAAACGGCGATACGGTGTTTTCACCGGATATCCCAGATTACGACGAGTAATACAAAAATATAAAAAATTGGATTTTATAAGATGAAAAGAGTTTTATTGTTTTCAACTGCTATGGCTGTTTCTTTTGCGGCGGGTACGTTTGCCCATGCTGCGGCAGTGAAGATTGCCCCAGAGGCGCGGAATGCAGAAATAAGCATTATTAATGTGAACGCAGATGATGAAGCGCTTAAAGGCGCGGAAGGATTTATCGGCAGTGTCGCGGATCGCGGGATCGGATTTTTGAGCGATGAAGGGCTTTCCATGGAGAAGCGTAAATCGTCTTTCCGCTCTCTTTTGCAAAAGAATTTTGATATTCCCACCATTGCGCGTTTTGCTCTTGGCCGTTACTGGAAAGTAGCCACACCGGCAGAGCAGAAGGAATATTCTTCTTTGTTTGAAAATATGATTATCGAAGTATATTCCAGCCGTTTCGGCGAATATAACGGTGAAAAATTAGAGGTTCGCGGATCGCGCGCCGAAGGTAAAAACGACATTCTTGTGAACTCTGCTATCGTGCCTGCGAATGGTCAGGATATCCAGCTGGACTGGCGCGTGCGTTATAAAGGCGGGCAGTACAAGGTTGTGGATGTGATTGTTGAGGGTGTCAGTATGGCGGTTACTCAGCGTTCTGATTTCTCATCGGTTATTCAGCGCGGCGGCGGGCAGATGGAAGTTTTGCTTGCGCATTTAAGAGCGCAGTAGAGTTTTACTTACCACTCGTAAGAATTGCCAGATTTGAATCTGGCCCACCGCCCCCAAAGTTTTTCTTAACCTGATTTCCGAGCAGCAAGCTTCCTTTATAGACGCGGTTGGTTAGTTCGCTTGCCGGATCACCGGCATTTTCCTGGAATGTACTGACCGATACGCCTGCCCAGCGCAGAATTTTATTCGGAATGAGATCAATCAATTTAAAGCACGCCAAGCCCATCATGTAGCAAATGATCGCATACATGGCAGTGAAGAAAAATTCGTCTACAGCGCTGCGCGATAAATCAAGGGCTGCGGGAGATCCTCCTATAGGCACAATAGGAATTCTTGAGTCTCCCTCGTAATCGAAGCCCCCCACATTTGTAACAATCAGATCAAAAACCAAGTTCAGGCCATTTACGAGCGCAGCAAAGATGCTGACGCTGGAGATAAAGCCAATGATAATCAATATGGGCCTGAGGAAGATTTCAAGAAGCAGGAAGTAGCCATTTGTGGCACCAGGGCCAGGCAGCCCTTCGCCATCAATTCTTATATGCGCAAGTGCCCAAAGAGGAATTGCGACCATGGCTTCGAAAATACTTTTTATCCAGCCGCTGAATGCGAAGAAGAAATATATAAAGGGCATTAGCGGCAGGATGTAATACAAGATTGTGGCGATGCCGATTGTGATGATGACCATTGTGAAAAGGAAATCAGAAGCGATTTTTGCACCGTCTCCGACAAAATCATCAACAAGCTTCAGAACATTGCCCCCTATGCTGCCTGCGGCAGCAAAGGCTGCGTTTCGTATGGCGGCATCCATCATGCCTTTCCCTAAGGCGCTGAGCTGTGCCAGAGGATGAACATTCACGTTATCGCGCATATCGTACAGGCCGCTTGTTCCTAAAACGATATTAATGAAATCTATCACGATATTGCCGCTGGGGCGGGTCATATTGCTTGTTTCATTTTGACCTGTTGTGAGGAGTTTTTGGTAGCTTGTTCTCATAACATCCAAGCGTTTTCGATCGCCTATGCCGTTGGGGGTGAAGGACATGTTTTGTCCTGTCAGATCGGCCAAAGCAGAGTTGAATTGACCTTCAGTCGGAACACCTGAGTTTTCCGCTTTGCTTTTTAGCAATGCGAGCTCCATGAGAGAGGGAAGTTTGCTTTTAAACGGCACGGCCAAGCTGGCTGCGGTGATTGCGCCGTTCATTTCGGCAATCAGTTGATAGTAAATTGACGCGCCGACCCAGCCCATTCGGATCATATTTGCGTCTACACCGAAATCTCCTTCAGCGCGCTGTATGTCTATGCCGTTTTGAATGGCTCTTCTAAATAATTCTCCATAGAATTCAGTTTTTTCTCTTATGAAATCGGATGTGATGTCAAAGTTGCACAAGGTTTTATCTGCGATAGCGTTTTGGACAGGCATATAAACACGGATCATGCAGGTTGCTGCGTTCATGATATCTGGATCAACCCACATATCGCGAATGATGGCATAATATTCTCTATATATTGCTTCGGATCCGGGTTCCCCGATGTCGTTGAGGGGAAGTGTTATATCGCCGCAGAGAGGTAATACGCGGCCTAGCTCCATTTTGAATTTATCGGGCCAATATGTATTTCCATCGTCGTCGGTTATCCTATCTCTATCAAGTCCGGCATATCCGAAGCGGATTTTAAAAGGACCATTGTTGAAAAAAGTGCGCGCATTTTCAAAATCAGTGCCGCCCAAGAGCAGGTGGTTTTCGTTGTTCCCGTCTGCGAATGGGGCTGCGGGATTATTTCTGACCAGCCACCCATCCACTCCTTTAATTTCATCTTCAGGGCCGATCATTCCATAGGCTTGCTGGCAGACTTTGGCCAGTATGACGGTTTGAATGAGATCGGAGATTGCACTTTCCCTGACTTCGGGTTCTGCGATCATCTCTTGTTCTTGTGAAAGCCTGTTTACAGAAGCATCTGTTGGCAGAGCGTTGCCCGCACCTATCACGCCCGGGCCGCCGTTAAAATAAGCCCACCCATTTGTTGCGAAATTTGATCCTAAACGTACGACATGCAGCGTTGCGATTTGTCCGAGATTCATGCCTGTTAGGCGTTCACCGCCGCCTTCTACGGCGCCGCCTGTAAGGGGGATAATCAGCGCGAAGAAAAACACAAGACGTACAGGCACCCATGTTTTGTTGAAACGTTGCCCGAACGGCGTGCCGGAGGTTGCGGTTTCAGCTACTACGGTGATGATGAAATATACGATCACCAAAGCGCCGACAAGGGCGATGCCCATTGAATAGAACCGCAGAAGATTATGTAGTGCGATGTGGAACGGCCACGGGAAAACCTGGCTTGCCGAACTGTCGGGCAGGGCAACGCCATCCATATCCAGACATTGTACGCCGGTTGAGATACATGAATTGAACATACCGCCGACGCCGAAGACACGATCAAGGGTCATAAAAGCGAGATCTTGCTCAGGGCCCAAAGATCCTATAGCGCCGCTCGGGTTACTGAACATATTGATGGGGGTCAGAATGCCTGCTATCGCTGATTGTTCCGCGCTGAAGGCGAGAATGAGCAGTGCGAATTGAGCAACAAGAAGTACCAGCCCTGCAAGAATTGTAAAATAAATTATGATTTGATCGATGTTTTTTCGTTTGAATACGAGGTTATTCGATGCTTCTGTAACGACGTGTCTGATACCGAAACGCCCTATATTTGCGGGATCTAGATATGGGTGTGAGGCGGGGAGCAGCCTTACGCTGTTGTAAACAACAGCCATGAGGTATGCGACATGGGAAAAGCCAGAGCGAAAAAACGCAAAAATCCTGGGAAGAATTCCAGGAAGAAGCGTGTATTTCAATATCTGTCTTTTTGTCGCCATATCTCAATCATTGTTTCGTTCTATATACATTCGAACTGCTTATTTATCTTCCAGCCATACCGGCGAGCTGTCCTAAGCCGCCGCCAATTGCGTTTGTTGCCTGCTGTGAACCAACAGTCGCGGTGCTGACGAGTTTCTGCGTTGGATCGTCTTTTTGGTCGCCGAAGCTGGCAACGGTTTGACCCATCCACCGCAGGATGTTGTTGGGTATTAAATCGACCAATTTAAAAGATGACATCCCCATCATGTAGACAATCAGGACATAAACGACAGTGAAGAAAAATTCATCAATGGCGCTGCGCATGACATTCAGATTCGATGTGCCAAGGCCGTTTGCCAGAGTGAACTCTGCGTTCACGTCAAAGCCCATGAGGTTTACAACAACCAGAGTGAAAATCTGGTTTAGCACTTTCACAAGTGCGGAGAAGATAGAAATACTTGCGATTAAGCCAAACACCATCAAAATCGGTCTGAGGAAGACTTCAAATATCAGGAAATATCCGCTTAAAGCTGCCTGACCTGAAAGACCGTTTCCGTCAATACGGATATGCGCCAAAGCCCATAAAGGCGCGCCGACCATGGCTTCGAAAATACCTTTAACCCACCCACCAAATGCGAAGAAGAAATATATGAATGGCAGGAACGGGATAACATAGAAGAGGATGAAACCTGCGGTCAAACTGATCATTGCAAAGGTAATTAAGAATCCTGATGCCGAAGAAGCGCTTTGGGCAAAGAAATCCTCACCAAGGAATTTGAGACCCATTCCGCTTCCTGCGCCGATGGCGGCGTAGCTGAGGTTTCGAACAGCGGCTTCTACAAGAGCGCGCCCAGCACCGGAGAGTTGAGCGATCGGGTGCACGGTTGCGTTTTGGCGCATGTTAAACAGCCCTTCGGTTCCCATGAGGGCGTTAATCGTGTCTATGATGGCGTTGCCTGTAGGGGCGGAGTGCGGCGAGCTGACCCCTCCGCCTTGCTGCCAGAAATCGAAGGCGTGCCACATCGCGTTTGCTTTTTGTCGGCCGTCCTCGCCGCTGGAGAATTTAATGGCTCCTTTTGATATTTCTGGTTTAAAACGATCTGAGAAGGTGACAGCTTCGTCTTGTTTACGTTTTTGTTCGTAGACTTCTTCCATTATGAATGGATAGCGGGTCGGCATCGGGATGTTTAAAATCGCGGTTGTCAGCGCGCCGTTCATTTCGGCTATTCTGTTATAAATACAGGCCGCGCAGCCCCATCCCTTATCCATGATGTAAGAGTTCATCCTCCATCTGCCGGAGGTTTGCATTAGTTCTATGGCGCCCGTTCCGCCGATCACGCCGCTAATACCTGTTGCTCCCGGGTTGGCCATCGCGGCGCGCACATCATCCTGATAGAATTCAAGAAGAGCCGTTCTATATGGCGCTTCTGCTGTCGGGGCGTTTGGATTGTGAGCGCCTCTGACGCTTGTCATCCATTTACGCATATAATTGTTAGGATAATTTATTCCTCCAAGGCCGTTAATAAAGCCGCCTTGACCGGGGAGCACCTGATACCAAATTTCTCTGATGATATACCAATAATATTGTTGCATGGCCAAGACGGCAGGTTCTCCTGCTGTGCGGGGATCTGTGAACGGTATAACGAGTTCGCCGCATGTGGGGGCAACAGAGCCAGCGTATTTTGCGTTTGTATCGATTTCCGCTCTACCGAAACGCATGACAACCTGCATGTCGCCACTTGCCCACCCGATCATTTCCTGATAATTTGTTCCCGGCCCTACTAGAAGATTGCGGCGTCCTGAGAGTTGCCCGCGAACAAGATATGGTTGGATAGGCTCTCTTCCTGTTTCACCATATGTGATGTTTTCAACTTCGGCGCAGGTTTTGGCTGTAAACAGGAACTGCAAGAGTGCGCCGACTTCCGGGATGTTTGGCTGGGCGACAAGTTCTACCGTTGCTATGCCGTGAAGCTGGATTAGGTTAGAGTTGAAAATCTGCCAGCCTTGGTTGGCAAAGCCTGTTCCGAATTTTGCGGCATATAGCACAATATATTGTGAGGCGTTCATACCGACTCCAATGGGAATCAAAAGGCCAAAAGCCACAACGATGCGGATGGGCGCCCAGACTTTGTTAAAGCGCTTTCCGAAGGGCGTACCTGATTGCGCGGTTTCAGCGATGACAGTGACCATGAAGTAAAGCGAGATAAAGACGGCTACGACGAGCAGTCCAAGGCTGTATATTGTAAAGAGGCGGTGCAGTCCTTGATGGACAGGGAACGGAATTCCTGCGCTTTGCAGCCCCCAGTTATTGGAGAATGCCGCGTTGATTGGGCGTCCCTCACCATCCAGACATCCGGTACCTTGTGCGACACAAGAATTGAAGACATCGGGCACGCCAAAAACCAGATCGAGCATCATATAGGCAAGGTCTTGTTCTGTGGCTTGCAGGAAAAAGCCTGCGAAATTGGTTGGCATAGCGGCTAATGCCGGTTGCGAGATAATTGCGAATACCAGCAAAAAGAGCTGGATCATGACAATGACGAGGCCGACCAGAATGGTGAAAAACAATATTACCTGATCTATTCGGTTTCTTGAGAATTCCAGGTTGTTTGCGGCGGCGGCGACGACATGGCGGAGGCCGTATTTTCCGATATTTTCGCCCTGAAGATACGGGTGGTTTTCAGGCAATAACCTGACTGCGCCATAAACAAGGGCAATGAAATAGGGGACATATTGAAAACCGCTCGCGAATAAGGTCTTCAAACGCGGAACGAACCCGGGAAGGAATGTAAATTTCAGAATGTCTTTTTTAGCGATATCCATGTTTTATTTTCCCAGATTTCCGAGTGCGCCGCCAAGGCCGGACGAAAGCTTGTTCACGCCGCCCACGGCTTGCTGACCAGCCGTAATACCGCCGAGCGCAGCATATTGCGTAAGGCCTTCTGCGGGGTCTTGGTTAATGTCACCAAAGGATGAGACAGATGCGCCCATCCAACGAAGAATGTTATCAGGAATAGAATCGATAAGCTTAAATGCGGATGTGGCGGCCATATACATTATAATTGCATATATAATTGTGAAGAAAAATTCGTCGACGGCAGGGCGTTGAAATTCCAGAAGGCCGGGTGCGCCGAGTGTGCCGTCGGTGAATCCGCCCACGTTCGAGCTTACGATTTGCCAAATAATATTCAAAATTCTGGCTTGCGCGCCAAAGATTAGCATTGCGGCGATAAGGCCAAAAATTGTAAGGATCGGTCTGATAAAGATTTCAAAAATCAGGAAATACCCGTTTGAGGCGGCTTCTCCGGGTAGGCCGTCGCCGTCCAGCCGCAGATGTGCAAGAGCCCATAAAGGAACGCCGACCATCGCTTCGAAGATTGTTTTTACCCATGAGGCGACCGCGAAATAAAAGTAAACAAACGGCAAGAACGGTACGATGTAGAATAGTACCAACCCCGCAGAAAGACCGATAAAGGCTGTTGAAGTCATGAAGCCGGAGAAAGCTTCGGCCATCGGGCCGGCAGCGGGTTCCATCGCTTTAAGCGCACCGCCTAAAGCGGCAGACATCGTAGAGATAGCAACGTTTCGGATAGAGCTTTCGACCAAGCCTTTACCCAGAGATGTTAACTGCGCCAGAGGATGTACGTGCATGTTGGTGCTGGTCATTGCAGACAGGCCGTTAGTTCCGAAAATAAGGTTAATGGCGTCTTCAATGCCTCCGCCTTTAAGGATTTTATCCATGTTTGTGAAGCTTTTTTGATCTTCGTTCCAATAGTCGAAAACCCGAGACAGAACAGCAGCGGCTTGTTTTTCTGTAGGGAAGTTATCGCCTATATCCTCATATGTTAGAACGCCTGTTGTGACGCCGCTTGGGTTAAACATATCCATGGGAGAGAGATACGGGCTTGTTGTCTTTCTGATATCTCTGACTTTTTCCATGATTTGCGGGTATTTATACATTTGCGGGGCGTTCAAAAATGAGTCCGTAAATGCGCCGTTTACTTGCGCGATAATCGGGAACCATGTGCCCGCGTTACCCCAGTTTCCGGCAAGGATTTCTTGTGTAATTTCAAATTCCTGACCGTTTTGGTTATATGCCTGCCAAATTGCCAGGAGCCTTTCATCAATCAGTTCTTGAAGTTTTGTTGTTGCATATTCTTTCCATTCTGCGGTGGGTTCATTTAGCGCACAGGGGTCATCCCAGCTGTCGGGGTTATTTCCGCATGCGGGAAGTGATATAGCCTGAGGGGCGCACCCTATGCGGCAAGGGCTCATTTGGTCTAATCTAGAGCCGCGATTATCGTTTTTAAGCGTCATACGCCCCGCAAAGTCGAGATATTCTTCAGCCCAAGCTCTTGTAAACCAGAGGGTTTTAATGATTTCGAAATAGAGAGCTTGTACCTGAACAGAACCAAGTTCCGGACCTGCCTGTAATCTTTTATCTCCGACAGGGATGCGAATTTCACCGCAAGTGGGGTTTACGTTTCCTGTTTCTTCGGGATAGAGGGTTTCATTTTGCTCCCCGAAGCGGATGATAATATCACCGCGTGCATAGAAATTCAGAGCCTCATTGTAATCGGTGCCTTCTTGCAGGCGTAAAAATTCGAGATCAGAGCCCGCGGGGGCATTTGCCCAATTTTGCGGCTCCTTAACCAAATAGGGATAAATAACATTCCCTTGAGCGCTGCTCACTCTTGTGTCGTTTAAAAATCCTATGGGGTTAGTTTCTGCTTGTTCAATGGTTCCCGGCCCCGTACCTGTTTTGCCTGCCTCGCTAGCCATGTGGTGGGTAAACACACATGTGTGAACAATCGACATCATTTCTGAAATTACTGCGGCATCAGGGGTTTGCGGGAAGGCGATAAGGTTTTCCTGCTCGCCTAACGGGTTGGCATTTTCGCCGCCCATGCTGTCGAAGATGGCGCTGTTATATATGCGCCAGCCATTTGTGGCGAGGCTTGAACCGAGGCGGGCTGCAAAGAAGGTGATGTATTGTCCCGAGTTATAAGCGGCTGTTGTGCCGCCGCCTGCATATTGAATTGGCAGGGGTACGAGTAAGCCGATTGCGACAATCAGACGTATAGGAACCCATATATTCTGGAAGCGTTGGCCGAACGGTGTGCCGGAGGTTGCCGTTTCTGCGACGACCACAACAATGAAATATAAAAAGATAAGCGTTCCGATAATTAGCATGCCCATTGAATAAAAGCGGAACATTTGATGAAGCGCGATGTGGAATGGCCATGGAAACGGCGCGCTGGGTATTGGTTCACCAGTGCCGAGCGCGCAGGGTTGTGATTGCGCGATACAGGAATTGAAGAAATCCGGAACGCCGAAAACCTGATCCATCAGGATAAAAGCAACATCATATTGGGGATTGGGCGTGCTAAAAAATCCTGCAAAAACGCCTAAACCCCCTGCGGGCGGCAGGGCAAAAGCGACGCCGGAAAACAGGCTGAAAGCCAGCATCAGTATTTGCATGCCGAGCAATACAATGCCCAGAAGCAAGAGGCCGAAAATGACGATTTGATCTATATTCTTTTTGTTAAAAACAAGGTTATTGGCGGCCTGAGCGATAACGTGGTGGATACCGTATTTGCCGATATTTTCTTGCAGAAGGTAAGGGTGGCTTGTGGGAAGCAGGCGTACAACGGCGTAAATTTGTGCCATCAGGAAGGCGATATAGCCGAACCCAGACGCAAATAAGCGCTTCAGCCTAGGGAAGAACCCCGGCATGACCGCATATTTTACAATTGTTTTTGCTTGTATACCGCTCAAAATATAATACTCACCACTTACCTTATTTATAATACCGCGAAATTAGTTAAAATTTTAGTTAATTTTTATAAGTTTATTTTAACATTTTTGGCGGTTTCATACGAATTCTGCTCATTTGTTCATATGTTAGTCTGCCACAATTCTGCCATAATTTGGTTAATAAATTGAAAAGATTGACGTTTTTTACAAAAATTGACTTTTAGTTCTTATCTTTATATAAGACGCGTATGAGTAGGTTTGGTATTCTAAATTACGATAAAGGTCAGTTAACTGTTGCCGGGGCTGTTAAAGTTACGGCTCTTCAGGACAAAGAGTTTAGGCTCGCCGTTATTTTTGTGGAAGCAGCCGGAAAGCCCCAGACGGCAGAGGATTTAGCATTAAAAAGTGATGGAGCTTTTGATGCCCAAGAAGTGCCGGAGGTTTTTGCTAATATGATTAAAACCATTCGCGCTGATCAAGAGCTTGGTAATATATTGAAATTGCATCAATATTTTGGATTTGAGGCTGGGTTTTATCATGGCTATTCAGAGAAGAACCCAGAAATGCCGGGGCATCCGAAAGACGCTGAGGCTTCTTCGCGGCGTTTAACCGGCGAAGATAGAAAAAGCAGAGTAGATGAAGCGATGGCTGCGGCACGGGCGCGCATTGCTGAAAAAGAGGCCGCTGATGCTGCGGCGCTCCGTAATCTTCGTCCTGCCAGGGTTGAGCATGGTCGCTCAGGCGGCGGCGGACGCCAGCCTTAACCCGCTTTTCTTAAAGGTTTATACTTAATCCGCGTTGGCGTGTCGGCGTCATGGCCCATGCGGCGTTTATAATCGGCCTCGTAATCCTCATAATTTCCTTCAAACCATGTGACTTGAGAGTTGCCTTCATAGGCCAAAATATGCGTACAGAGGCGGTCAAGGAACCAACGATCGTGCGAGATAATGACCGCACAGCCGGGGAAGTTCTCGATGGCCTCTTCGAGGGCGGCCAAGGTTTCTGTGTCCAGATCATTCGTCGGCTCATCGAGGAGGATGACGTTTGCTTCTTCTTTCAGCATTTTGGCAAGGTGTACGCGGTTGCGCTGTCCCCCTGAAAGATCCTTAACTAATTGTTGCTGATCGGTTTTTCTGAAGTTAAACGCAGACACGTACGCCCGTGATTGCATTTCGATTTTGCCGAGCTTGATGATGTCTGTGCCGCCGGAGATTTCTTCCCATACGGTTTTGCTGCCATCAAGCGCGTCGCGGGATTGGTCAACATAGCCGAGTTTTACCGTGTCGCCGACTTTGAATGTGCCTTCATCGGGGGTTTCTTGACCTGTGATCATTCTGAAGAGTGTGGATTTACCCGCCCCGTTCGGGCCGATAACGCCGACAATACCGCCGGGGGGTAATCTGAAAGACAGGTCTTCGATGAGCAGGTGATCGCCAAAGCCTTTCTTGACGTTATTGGCTTCAATAACGAGGTCACCCAAGCGCGGCGGCGTTGGAATAACGATTTGGCATGCGCTTTTATCGATGGCTTCGCTTTCAGCCAGAAGATCCTGATAGGAGCTGATCCGCGCTTTTGATTTTGAGCGGCGGGCGGACGGGGATTGTCCCATCCATTCTTGTTCGCGTTTGAGGGTTTTTTGGCGGCCATCTTCTTCGCGGCCTTCTTGGATCATGCGTTTGCGTTTGGCTTCGAGATAGGCGGAGTAGTTACCCTCGTAAGGGATGCCCCGCCCGCGGTCTACTTCAAGAATCCAGCCTGTAACATTGTCGAGGAAATATCTGTCGTGCGTGACCATGACGACTGTACCTGTGTATTCGCCAAGGAAGCGCTGGAGCCATGCGACGCTTTCGGCATCAAGGTGGTTTGTCGGCTCATCAAGCAGGAGCATATCGGGTTTTTCGAGCAGTAGGCGGCAAAGCGCAACGCGGCGGCGCTCACCCCCTGAAAGGTTTGTGACGGGGCTGTCGCCCGGTGGACAGCGCAGAGCGTCCATAGCGATTTGGATTGTGCGCTCCAGTTCCCAGCCATCGGCGGCGTCGATTTTTTCTTGGAGATCGCCCATTTCGTCGGTCAGGGCTTCGAAGTCTGCGTCAGGCTCAGCCATTGCGGCGGCGACTTCGTTGTAGCGTGTGATCATGCTTGTGATGTCAGAGAGGGCTTCCATGACATTTTCGGAGACGGTTTTGTCTTCGTCGAGTTTTGGTTCTTGCTGTAAATATCCGACACGTACACCTTTGGCGGCCCATGCTTCGCCTGTGAATTCTTTATCTACGCCGCCCATGATTTTGAGGAGGGTGGATTTACCTGCGCCGTTTGGCCCAAGCACACCGATTTTCGCGCCGGGCATAAAGCTGAGCGTTACATTTTCGAGAATTTTTTTGTTGTCGTAGGACTTAGAAAGTCCGTTCATTACGTAGACGTATTCGGCCATGGGTATTCCTTAAACATTGTTTATGCCGATGTTCTAGCAGGGTTTTTGCCGGGCGAAAAGCCCCCCTTGTTTTTTTAATATTTGTTCTAATTTTATGAGTGTAATTTTCTGCATTATTTTTATTTGAAAAAAGGGGATGCCGTTATGGGTATGAAACTTCATGAGCGCGATGTGCGCGGAAAAACCAATATGGGCTGGCTGGACAGTCAGCATACATTTTCGTTCGGGCATTTTATGGATCCGGAGCGCATGGGTTTTCGGTCTTTGCGCGTAATCAATGACGATCGAGTTATAGGCGGGGCAGGTTTTGGCGAGCATGGCCATGATAATATGGAGATTATCTCTATCGTCCTTGAGGGGGCGCTTGAGCATAAGGATTCAATGGGCACAAAGGGCCTTATTCGCCCCGGTGAGGTTCAGAAAATGAGCGCCGGGAGCGGCGTTACGCATTCTGAATATAATGCTTCAAAAGATCAAACCGTTCATTTTTTACAAATATGGATTATGCCGAGCGAACGGAATATCGCGCCGTCATACGAGCAAATTACGATTGATGAAAAAGCCGCCAAAAAAAGGTTTACGCTTATTGGCGGGGCGGATGCGGAGGGGCGCGCAGTGTCGATACATCAGGATGTAAAAATGTATTGGGGTAAGCCTTCGGAAGGTGATGTGTTTTCATTTGAATTTAATGAAGGGCGGCACGGGTTTTTGCATGTCGTGCATGGTGCGGTTGAGATTGGCGGTGAGATCCTTAAAGAGGGCGACGCATTGCAAATGAGCGATACGCCTAGTCTTGAGGTTAAAGCTCTTTCAGATGCGGATCTTTTGCTTTTTGATTTGGCCTAGAAGCGGTCTTCGAAGAAAACTTCTGTATCGGGGATGTAGCCGCCTTTTGGGCGTGGGGGCTGCGCTATTTTTCCGACGGTGACCATCATACCGATCACATAGTTTTCGGGGAGTTTAATCAATTCAGCGACTTTCAGTTCATCAAAGCCGATCATGGGGCATGAATCATAGCTCATAGCTTTTGCCGCGATCATTAGTGTTTGTGCGGCGATGCCGATAGAGCGCATGGCTTCGTCGCGTTGTTGCCATTTTTTGTGGGAGTAAAAAGGCTTAATGTTTGGCACGAGGTAGTCTTGCACTTCTTTGGGGGCTTCTTCCCAATAGCGCTCCGGGTTTTTATCCCATGCGTGGAGATCGGCGCAGATGATGTAAAGAAGTGAGGCCTCTTCGACTTGGGCTTGATTCCAGGAAACTTCGCGCAAGGCTTTGCGTAGCTCTTTATCTTTGACGGTCAGGAAGCGCCAGTTTTGCATGTTGAATGATGTGGGAGCGCAGCGCAGAAGTTCTTGAATGGTTTTTTCTTCCTCGGCGGAGATTTTGTGGGCGGGGTCAAAATGTTTGACGGCGCGGCGGGTGCGGATCGCTTGGAGGGTGTCCATGGTTTATTCCTCTTTGATTATGCTTTCAAGATATAGCGGCGGGGCATTAAAGCAAGAGCTTGAATCAAAACCGACTGGTTGGTATATTTATCAGGCAGGAGGATTTATCATGGCAAGAGCAACACAGACAAAAATACTGGAAAGTGCGGAACAGCTTTTCTGGAGCGGCGGACATAAGGGAAGCTCGCTTGATAATATTGCTAAGAGCGCGGGTCAAAGCAAGGGCGCGGTTTTTCATTATTTCAAAAATAAAAAGGATATTACCTGTCAGGTTTTAAGAAAATATACCGATGAGCAGATTTTTGACCAGTTGGAAATGCATTTTAAAGTGACGCCGAATAATAAGGATGCGCTGCAAGCATGGGTAAAAAGCATATATGAAGCGTATGAAGCGGAGAATTTTAAAGGCGGATGTTTGCTTGGGAATATGGCGCTTGAGCTTTCCGATGATGATGAGGGTGTACGCGTCGAGATTGAGGCGATGTTTTCCGAGTGGGAAAACAGGTTGGTCGGGCATTTTGAAGATCCTGCGCGTATGGGTGATATTGTGATGGATAAGCGGCAATTTGCACGGCTTGTGATTGCCACGCTTCAGGGCGTTACGATGACGGCGAAGGTGCATAAAGACGGGTATAGGTCGAAGCTGGAATTTGACGCGCTGGATGAGTTGATTGAAGGGTTTATTGTTTAGTGAGTAAAGCTGAGCTTATCGAAGGCGAGAATGGTAAAAAGCGCTGCTGGTGGTGCGGGGATGACCCGCTTTATGTGCGGTATCACGATGAGGAATGGGGGCACGCGGTTACGGATGATATTCGTTTGTTCGAAAAGGTATGCCTTGAGGGGTTTCAGGCGGGCTTAAGCTGGATTACGATTTTGCGAAAACGCGAGAATTTCAGGGCCGCTTTTGACGGTTTTGATTTCACAAAAATCCAGCATTATAATGAACAGGATATTCAAAGACTTCTGGCCAATGAGGGCATTATTCGTCATCGCGGGAAAATTGAAGCGACAATCAATAATGCAAAATGCGCGATTGAGGTGATTGAGGAATTTGGGTCATTGGCGTCTTATTTCTGGGGTTGGGAGCCGAAAGCGCAGACCATTAAAAATTCGCGTGCAGATATTCCGAATGATACCGAGATTTCACAGGCTCTATCGAAAGATTTGAAAAAACGCGGGTGGAAATTTGTGGGGCCAACCACGTGCTATGCGTTTATGCAGGCGATGGGGCTCGTGAATGATCATATAAAAGGGTGCGCGCATTTTGAAACGGTTGAGAAAAAGCGCGCTGCATTGAAACGGCCATAAAAAAAACCGCGAGGTTTTAGACCCCGCGATTTTGAAAAACTTGATAAATTTAGCTTATGCTGCTTTTGAAGCTTCTGTTTGATCGTCAAGCTCGGCTGCTTGTGAGTTTTTCTTCACAGATTCAATGCCGTTCAATGCGCCGCTTCTTGAAGCGTAGCCTTGAGAAGAGAAGATCACTTCGCCGTTTGTCGCAGTTAGGTTGAAGTAAGTTTTACCATCATTACCTTCTTTTGTTTCAAACTTAGGGTTCTTTGCACCGTCAACTTCTGCGTTTGGAGCATTTTTCTTCACAGATTCAATGCCGTTCATTGCTGATGCTTTGGCTTTGTACATTTCGGATTTGCCGATTGGTTCGCCGTTACCGGCTGTCAAAGTGAAATATGTTTGTCCGTCTTTAGCGGTTTTTACAATAAAAGCTGGGTGTGCCATGCTTCATTCTCCTTTTTGAGGTTGGTAATTACACTATAAAAGTATAGATGCCAGCCATGAGTCAAGAAAATTGCCTTTAAGAGAAGGTTTTCTTGATTTTTGCTGCGGTTTTTGCGCAGAATGTGGGAACTCGAACGCTATTGGAAACACTATGAATCAAGATGCCCCGAAGCCGAATAAAACATCCCAAGATTCTTTGGCGGATGCAACGCGAAGCCGCGCGAAATTCTCAGGTCATGGCGGCGCGCTCGGTGCGGCGGGGTATCGAGAGGCGGCGAATAATCCCGATAATTGTGAGTTCTTGAATGAGCCGGGCGCATCAATTGCTGTTAGCCCCGGACCGTCGGGCTTTGAAAGTATGCAGATTGCGGTGGCGTGGGACAATATTCATGTTGAACAGCAGAAAAGCTTTATGGGTAAATTTTTCAAGAAAACCATTCAAAAAGCGGGCATTGATTTGGATATTGGATGTTTATATGAAATGCAGGACGGCACACGCGGCGCAATACAGGCATTCGGGTCAAAATTCGGCTCTTATGAAGACGTGCCTTATATGCAGCTTTCTGGGGATGAGCGCACGGGGTGCTCTGACGGGCATGATGAATATATCATGGTGAACGGTGCGCATTGGAAGGATATAAAGCGGGTTTTGGTTTATATCTATATTTATGAAGGGGCGCCGACATGGAGCCAAATTAATCCGCAAATTGTGCTCGATGTTCCGGGTGAAGATGATTTGATTGTCACCTTGGGCGCGCATGACGATAAGCTTGCGCTTTGTGCTGTGGGCGGCTTAGAGAATGTGCGCGGTGGGATAAAGTTGACCAACTATACCGAATATTTCCCAGGGCATTTCGAGATGGACCGCGCTTTCGGCTACGGGCTTGAATGGGGCGACGGGCATAAATAATGTTCGTTTTAAAACGCGGCTTTTACTTTATGAAGTGAAACTGTATGATGAGCGCAGCTATTCGTTCTCACTATTTTCTGATTTGATTTTATGGACATTGTAACACTACAAACTCTTGGACTTCCTGTTCTTTTTATGGCGGTGGGGATTGCCCTGCTGATTAAGGGCGGGGACTGGACGATTGATGCGTCTGTGTTTATTGCGCGGCGTTTTGGTTTATCTCCGATGATTGTTGGTTTTACAGTTTTGGCTTTCGGGACGTCCTTGCCGGAGCTTCTTGTTTCTATTCTGGCCGTTTTACGGGGCTCGGGTGGTATTGCCATGGGGAATGTTATTGGCTCGAATATTGCCAATATTTTGCTTGTGATTGGCGCGGCGGCGATGATTACGGCGATGCATGTTACGCTTAACAAGGCGCTGGTTAAAGATCTTGCGATGATGCTTTTTTCTGCCTGTTTGTTGATCGGAATGATGATGCTTGGCGTGATTAGCCACGTCGCGGGATTTATCATGGTCGCGCTTTTAGGGGTGTACGTGTTTGTTCAATACAGAATGGCGGCCAAGGGCGAAATTGCGGTTAAGGAGGCAGAAGTTATAGAGGTGAAGCATCCGCTTCAACCTTATTTGTTTTTGGTGCTGGGGCTTATCGGGGTTGCGGGCGGCGCAGAGTTTTTGGTGCGCGGCGCAAGCCAATCAGCGCTAATTATCGGAATTTCAGAAGATGTTATAGCGTTGAGCATTATTGCGTTTGGCACATCCTTGCCTGAGCTTTCAACCAGTATTATTGGCGCGCGCAGAGGGCATTCTGAAATGGCATTGGGAAATATCATCGGGTCGAATGTGTTTAACATTTTGATGATCATTGGTTTGACGGCCATTGTGAAGCCGATTGAAGCGATATCCTATTCACCGCAGCTTTTGAATTTCGATGTTTGGGTGATGCTGTTGGTCAGTATCGTTTTTGCCGCGCTTTTGGTTTTTTACAGGAAAATTAATAAACCCATCGGGATTGTTTTCGTGAGCGCATATGTCCTGTATAATATCTACATTTACGCGCTTTCATTTGCGAGCTAAGCCAAGGATTAGAATTATGCCGAGTGATATTTTTGACAGTAAGTTTGAGCCAGGCAAAACTACGCTTGATGACAATTTCATTGAGCCGGGAGAAGATGTAAACCTTACATCGAAAGACCCTACGCTTCATACTGTATTAGTCGGGGCGGGCTGGGATTTGAATGCGTTTAACACCGATGCGCTTGATCTGGATTTGAGTTTGTTTTTGCTTAACAAGGATAAGCAAACCCGCGTTGATTCTGACTTCATTTTTTACAATCAGCCTGATGCGTTTGAAGGCGCGATTAAGCATAACGGCGATAGTCGCACAGGCGCGGGAGACGGCGATGATGAGAGTATTACGCTTGATTTGCGGGGTGTGCCGTTTGAGGTTATGCATATCGCAGTTGTGATATCGGTTTATAAGGGTTTTGAGAAAGAACAGAATATCGGCATGGTGCGTAATGCGTATGTGCGGATGGTGAATGGCGAAAACAGGCATGAGCTTTGCCGTTTTGAGCTGGATGATGTTTTGGATGATAAAGAAGATATCGGCGTGATTGTCGGGTTTTTAAACCGTGAAGGGCCAAAATGGCATTATAAGGCCGATGTTGAGTTTGTTCCCGGTGGTCTGAGCGAAATAGCCAAGCGATATGGTTTAATTATTAACGAAGAATAAGTTTATTTCTTCATGCCCATAAGCTGCGCGGGTTTGATTTTCGGCGATTTTCTGCCGATTTTCCCTCTGCGGCCGCCTCCGCCCCAGCTATCATCTTGCATATTTGTTTCGATTAATTCGTCAACATCGGGGATTTCGCCCATCAAGATGGCCTGTACGCATGAAGAGAAAAATTCACAACCCTTGACGTCCCAATCATGAAATTCATTCACGTAGTCTTTGCCTTTAATGCGCAGTGCGTTCGGGCTCCATAGGGTTTCGGCAGTCGGTTCGACGCGCATCCACAGGATTTGCTCGCGTCCGTTTATGATATTCGGGCTGGCGCCATCATCGCCATCGCCATCGCCGCTACTGGATGTGGTTTCTTCATCCTCGTCCTTTTCATCATGGAGGAATTGAATTTCGGCTTCGATATCGTCGCCGCCAGGCCCCATACGGACTTCTGCGCTGCAGGTCAGGCCTTTTTCTTCGTCATAATGTGACCACGGCATAGTTTCGTAAGGCGAGAGAACGTAGTTCACCGCAAGTTTTTCCAGCAATTTATCAAGCGTTTCGCGCATATTTTAGTTCAATACCGTGTTTGAAAGCTTTTTCATAGAGTTTTTGGCCATATTACAAGTGTATCAGATTTCAGGCGGGCTGTTGATTTTATCATTTTGGTGGTATTCTTATTCTCGTTTATTTTAAAGAAAAATTCAGAGCCATGTCCAATCCATTTAAACTCTCTTTATTATCGGTTTTTGGTTTTATTGTTATTTTTTGTGCGCCGAGTTTTGCGCAAGGTCAGGCTTCTGCTGTTCCCAGTGTGTTTAAAACAACGGCCAAGGTTGTGGATGCGCGGACTTTGGTGTCCGGAGGGAATGTTATCCAGCTCTGGGGGATTGATATTTTAAGCGGTACGGAGGCGCAGTTCGGCATTGATGCCTTGAAAGCGCTGGAGTCCAAAACTTCGGGTCAAGAGATCCAGTGTGAAGTGAAAACGCGTTCGCAAGGCGCAATTATTTCACAATGTGAAAACGCGCAAGGGCTGGATTTGGGGCTTTATATGCTGCAAAGCGGCTATGTTAAGGCGGATCGTAGTGTGATTTACGGAAGCGTTCTTGAAAGCGCATATATTCAAGCAGAAGCGCGGGCGATTGCGAGCGGCGCAGGTGGGTGGTCTAAGTCCGTTTCATCAGAAGGCGGTATAAGCAGTTTGAAGTCTATGCTGATTATGGGATCGGTTTTGCTTTTGACCTTGGCGCTTGCCTTCGGATTGCTGACCTTTTTCATCATGCGGGGCTTTCGTCAGGTCATAGACGCTCAAACAGAAAACACGGATATGATTTCGCGCGAACGGGCGCTGAAGGATAAAGAGCGCGAGATTTTTGCGATGATGCTGGATTCGGAGATCAAGGCGAATAAATCGAAGATCGAGGCTTATATTGTTGTGTATGACGAGATGTTAAAGGGGCTAAAAAACCCTGATAAAGTTCCGTCATATAAAAAGGCGGGGGATCTGGTGCAATCACAGCCGGCGCTGGATCGGGCAGTGTTTGATAATAATACCGATAAGCTTGATATACTTGGCGAGCGTCTATCGAGTGAAGTTGTGCATTTTTATGCGCGGATTAAATCGAAGCCCGATTACGAGAATCTTGAGCCTGAAATGCCTTTGGAAGAGGTTACGGCGATTGTCGAGAAAGCCCTTAAGAACGGGCAGAGATTATCGAAGTTATCTTCACGGTTGATTGATGCGTTCGGGCAGGGCGGGCATGCCTCGCACGAGGATTAAAGTTTTCATTTAAAACAGAGTTTGTTGGTCTGTCTCAGAGGGTTGTTTTTTCTTCGGTGCGGGTTTCGCCGCCTTCGTGGATTGCGCCCCTGCAACGGCCTGTACGTGTTTATCATTTTTAAATTGAATGTCGAGGAGCGCGCCTGATTTGATGGAATCAGCGGCGGAGATGAGCGCACCTTTTTCATCACGGATGACGGTAAAGCCACGCTCAAGAACGTTGTGGAAGCTATAGGCTTCGAGCATTTTACCAGCATGGTCTAACCGTGTTTGCGGCTCTTTGGTTATTTTAGGCCCTAAGTTTTCGAGCTGCTCTGTCCAGCGTTTGAGGGTTTGTGTACGTTCTGCTAAACGCTCTTTAGGGTGGCGAAGAGCGCTGGAGATTTCGATTAAACGTTGCTTTTTGGTATCGAGGACGCGGCGGAAACTGCTTTTGATTTTATCGCCGAGATGGTCGATGCGCTGTGCGTGGGTTTCAAGAAGTCGGGAGGGGTCGCCGAGTTTTGCGCTTTGGGTGGCGAGTTTGTTTTTATTTTCGGACAGAAGGCGGGTGATGCCAGAGATCAGCCGCTGTTCGTCTTCCAGAATTTGTGCGGCCAAATTGGCACGTACAGGGACGGCGATTTCGGCGGCGCCTGTTGGGGTTGGGGCTCGTGCGTCTGCGGCGAAATCCGAAAGAGTGGTGTCTGTTTCGTGGCCGACAGCGGAGATGACGGGGATTTTGCTTTCGGCGATTGCGCGCACGACGTTTTCTTCGTTAAAGGCCATAAGGTCTTCGAGCGAACCGCCGCCGCGCCCGATGATCAGGACATCGGGTCTGGGTGTTTTGCCTTTTTCAGGCAGGGCGTTAAAGCCGTTAATGGCGGCGGTGATTTGAGCGGCCGCTCCGTCGCCTTGCACAAGTACAGGCCAAAGGATGACGCGGCGCGGGAAGCGGTCTGCGACGCGGTGAAGAATATCGCGGATAACTGCGCCAGTGGGGGATGTCACCACGCCGATGACATCGGGCAGGAAGGGTAGCGGTTTTTTGCGGGTTTCATCGAACAGACCTTCGGCGGAGAGTTTTTTGCGGCGCTCTTCCAGCATTTTCAATAGAGCGCCTTCGCCAGCGAGTTCCATGGTTTCGATGATGAGTTGGTATTTCGAGCTTTTGGGGTAAGAGGAGATGCGCCCCGTGCAGACGACCTCCAGTCCTTCCTCGGGTTTGACGGAGAGCTTGCTCATCTGGCCTTTCCAGCAGACAGCGTCGATGACGGCGTTTTCATCTTTAAGTGAAGAATACATGTGCCCAGATCCAGCGACAGAGATGCGGGAAAGTTCACCGCGTACACGTACACGTCCGAAATTTTCTTCTAAAGTTTTTTTCAAAGAAAAGGCGAGTTCGCCGACGGAAAACTCGGGGACATTTGATTTAGGGGTTTCTGATTCACTCATGGCTTATGATATGATTTTCGAAATATAAAATACAATAGCTATAAACAGGGCAGGCAGGCACATATGCAACCGTCTTTTTCATCTTACTTTCTTCGCAGTGAGCAAGACGCTGTTGAGGCGGCGCTGGGCGAATTTTCGTGGGGCGCGGCGAAATCCAAGCGGGTTCATGCTCATGCCAAAGGGTTGGTTGAAGGAATGCGGGCGCGGAAGCGTCCTGCCGGACAGCTTGAGAGTTTTTTACAAGAATATGCATTGGATACGGAAGAAGGCTTGGCGTTGATGACGCTGGCCGAAGCGCTTTTGCGCGTGCCTGATAAGGCGACTGCGAATGCGCTTATTCGGGATAAGGTTGCGGCGGCGCAGTGGCTGGATGCGGCGGGCGGTGCGAAAGACTGGGTCGTGAAGGCGGCGGGCGTTGGGCTTTATGTTTCGAATAAGACGCTTGATGGCGTTTTAGCGAAAATGGGCGCGCCAGTTATCCGCGAGGCTATGGTTAAAGCCATGGGGGTATTAGGCAAGCAATTTGTGCTTGGGCGCGATATCGAAGAAGCGGTGCAAAATGCACAAAGTCTTGTGCGTCAGGGATACCGGATTTCCTACGATATTTTGGGTGAAGGGGCGCGTACACGTATAGATGCGGATAGATATTTTGAAAGCTATGCCAAGGCGATTGAATATATAGGGCAGCGCGGGGATATTGATGCGCTGCGGCGCCCGGGGATTTCTGTGAAATTATCCGCGCTTCATCCGCGGTATGAGTTTGCGCAAAAAGAGATATGTGTGCCCGAAATGACTGAGAAGGTTTTGGTTTTGGCAAGAAAGGCGGCGGATTTGAAGCTGGCGTTTACGATCGATGCGGAAGAATCCGAGCGGCTTAATTTGTCTGTCGAGATCATTGAAAATGTGATGAAAGACCGCGTGTTGGCAGGCTGGGGCGGCTTTGGGATGGCGGTGCAAGCGTATCATAAGGCCGCGCCCGCGCTGATTGACCATTTAACGGGGGCTGCGAAAGAGGTGGGAGCGCATATTCAGATGCGGCTTGTTAAGGGGGCGTATTGGGATAGCGAGATTAAACGCGCGCAAGTTGAGGGGCTGGCGGATTTTCCTGTGTTTACGCGCAAAGACCATACGGATGTGTCGTATTTAGCATGCGCCCATAAGATGCTGGAGGCGGGGGATTATTTGTATCCGATGTTCGGGACGCATAATGCGCATAGCGTTGCGGCGATTTTGGATATGGGCGGGAAGAAGACATTCGAGTTTCAGCGTTTGTTCGGCATGGGGCAATCGCTTTTTGATCAGATTATCGAAGAAGAAAAACAGGTGAGCATTTATGCGCCTGTCGGACCGCACCGTGATTTGCTCCCGTATCTTGTGCGCAGGCTTTTGGAGAACGGCGCGAATAGTTCATTTGTGAACCGCGCCTTGGACCTTGATGCGCCAGTGGAAGAGCTTGTGCATGATCCTGTGGATAAGTCTAAAAGCTTTGATGAATCCAAACACCCTAAAATTAGACTGCCGAAAGACCTTTTTGCAAGTGAAGCGCCGCATGGACGCGCCAACTCTGCGGGGTTGGACCTGCATGCACCGGAGGTTGTTGCATCTTTATATGAGGATATGCGCGGATTTGATAAGCGATATATGGCAGCGCCGCTCATTGCGGGAGAGTTGTTTAAAGACGGTGTGGCCTATGAGGTCAAAAGTCCTGCGGATATTACCGATGTTGTGGGCAGAGTTTATGATGCGGGGGGTAAAACCGTCGAGCATGCATTTGACAAAGCGCGCGAGGGCTTTGCGGTTTGGTCGGGGCTTGACGCCAAATTGCGGGGTGATGCGCTTGAGCGTGCGGCGGATATTTTAGAAGAGCGTAGCTCTGAGTTTATGGCTCTGCTAAGCCGTGAGGCTGGGAAAACGCTGCCTGACGCGCTGGCGGAAATTCGCGAAGCTGTTGATTTCTTGCGGTATTATGCGGGGCAAGGCGTGGAGATTTTTTCTGCGGAGGGTCATGTTTTGCCCGGCCCGACGGGGGAGAGCAATGTTTTGCTGCATCAGGCGCGGGGCACTTTTGTATGTATTTCGCCGTGGAATTTTCCGCTCGCAATTTTTACAGGGCAAGTGGCGGCGGCGTTGATGGCGGGTAACCCTGTGATTGCAAAGCCTGCGGAGCAAACGCCGTTGGTGGCGATGCGCATGGTGGAGATTTTGCATGAGGCGGGGGTTGATCCTGCGGCGTTGCATATAGTGACGGGTGATGGGCGCATTGGGGCGGCGTTGGTTGCGCATAAAGATGTTGCTGGCGTTGTGTTTACAGGCTCTACCGATGTTGCGCGTGAGATTAACCGTACATTGGCGGCGAAGAATGGGCCGATTGTGCCGCTGATCGCGGAGACTGGCGGGCAGAATACGATGATTGTTGATAGCTCGGCGTTGCCTGAGCAGGTGGTTGACGATGTGATCTTAAGCGCGTTCGGGTCTGCGGGGCAAAGATGCTCGGCGCTGCGCATTTTATGTTTGCAGGATGATATCGCCGATAAAGTTATTCATATGCTGCAAGGGGCGATGCAGGAGCTTGTTGTGGGGCCGCCGCAGGAGCTTGCTAGTGATCTTGGACCTGTGATTGATGAAGAGGCGCTTGCAGCGCTCGTGAGCCACCGAGAGCATTTACAAGGGTTTGGGAAGTTTTTATTTGAAGTACCGCTTTTTAGCGGTTTGAGGGGGCAGGGATATTATTTCGGGCCGTGTGTTTACGAGATTGATAATTTGAAAGGGCTTGATGGCGAGGTTTTCGGGCCGATTTTGCATGTTGTGCGGTTTAAGAAAGCCGAGCTTGATGAATTGCTTGGGGAGATTTCCGATACGGGTTATGGGTTGACGCTTGGCGTTCATAGCCGTATTCAAAGTTTCCATGAATATGTGGCGGCGCGGGTTCCGGCGGGGAATGTGTATGTGAACCGTTCGATGATTGGCGCGGTTGTGGGGTCTCAACCCTTTGGAGGTTGCGGGCTTTCAGGGACCGGGCCAAAAGCGGGCGGGCCGAATTATCTGCATGCGTTTGCGCATGAACGCGTTATTACGGTGGACACGACAGCCGCAGGCGGGAATGCATCGCTTGTGACGTTAGAAGAATAAATGTATATTAGAGTTATCTTAAGTAGGAGTAAAGAATGAAGGTATTATTGGTGGGATCTGGTGGTCGTGAACATGCATTGGCGTGGGCTTTAACGGCATCGGAGAAATGCGCAACACTATATTGTGCGCCCGGAAATGCGGGCATTGAGGATTGTGCGGAATGCGTTGATATTGCGGCGGATGATGTATCTGCGCTGGTTGCGTTTGCGAAAGATAAGGCCATTGATTTGGTTGTGGTGGGGCCTGAAGTGCCGCTTGTTTTAGGTTTGGCGGATGAATTAAAGAAAGCGGGCATTCTTGTGTTTGGGCCAGACCAAAAAGCCGCTCAGCTTGAGGGATCGAAAGGGTTTATGAAAGACCTTTGTGCGAAATACGATATTCCGACGGCGGCTTATGGGCGGTTTACGGATTTTGTATTGGCGAAGAGGTTTATCGAGAAACAGCTCGGCAATGTTGTTGTGAAGGCCGATGGTTTGGCGGCGGGTAAGGGCGTTATTATCTGCGAGAGCAAAGACGAAGCCATTGAAGCGGCGCGCGAGATGCTTTCGGGGGATGCGTTCGGCTCTGCGGGCGCGGAAATTGTGATTGAAGAATTTATGAACGGAGAGGAGCTCAGCTATTTTGCGTTGGCGGATGGCAAGACGATGTTGCCGCTGACTTCGGCGCAGGATCATAAACGCGCCTTTGACGGTGATGAAGGCCCAAATACAGGCGGGATGGGGGCGTATAGCCCTGCGCATTTCATGACCGCCGAGCTTGAAGAAAAAATTATTCACCGCATTATCGAGCCGACAATTAAGGCGATGGCAGCCGAGGGCGCGCCGTTTACGGGCGTTTTATATGCGGGGCTTATGGTGGTGCGCGGCGAGCCGAAATTGATTGAATATAATGTGCGGTTCGGTGATCCTGAATGTCAGCCGATGATGATGCGTTTGCAGGGCGATGTGCTGGAGATTTTGCATGCGGGTGCGCGCGGGGCATTGGATGAAGTGCGGGGTAAAGTCACATGGAGCGAGAAAACGGCGCTCTGCGTTGTGATGGCGACGAAGGGTTATCCGGGGGATTATCCGAAGAATACGGTCATTAAAGATGTTTTGGGTGTACAGGACGTTAAGCAGACAACGCTTTTTCATGCAGGGACGACGCATAATAAAGACGGGCAGCTTGTGAGTATTGGGGGCCGAGTGCTTGGGATTACGTCTTTGGGTGACACGATCGCCGAGGCGCAAGCCAATGCCTATAAAGCGGCGGCAACGATTGATTGGCCTGAGGGCTTTTATCGCAAAGATATTGGTTGGCGCGCCATAAAAGCGAGCAAAGCTGCTTAACGTTTAGGTATTATTGCGTTTGGTCTTAAAAAACTCCTTCAAAATCTGACCGCATTCATCATACATTGCGCCGTGAGAAATTTCGGGGCGGTGATGGCATGTGGGTTGTTCATAGAATTTTCCGCCATGGAGAATGCCGCCGCCTTTTGCGTCGATTGCGCCGAAGATGACCCGGTTCACGCGGGCAAATGATATGGCGGCGGCGCACATTGCGCAGGGCTCTAATGTGACATAGAGATCATGGCCGGGGATCCGCTGTGTGCCTGATTTTTCGCAGGCCTCGCGGATGCACAGGATTTCGGCATGGGCGGTGGGGTCGCTGAGTTCGCGGGTGCGGTTGCCGGCGCGGGCGATGATTTGCCCTGACTCGGCGTGCACCAAAACTGCGCCAATCGGTACTTCCTCGCGTCCGGCGGCTGCATTTGCCTCTTCCAAAGCGGCTTTCATGTATATAAGGTCTTGATCCATGAGCGAAGAAAACCACAAGAATGAGAGAATTGCAAAGCGTATGGCGCGGGCAGGCCTGTGTTCGCGCCGCGAGGCGGAGCGCTGGATTGATGCGGGGCGTGTGAAGGTGAACGGTGAAACGCTTGATAGCCCTGCGTTTACAGTGAGTGATAGCGATAAAATAGAGGTTGATGGGCGGCTTTTGCAGGGCGCGGAAGAAACGCGGCTTTTTCTTTATCACAAGCCAGTTGGCCTTGTGACGACACATAAAGACCCGCAAGGACGGCCTACGGTGTTTGAGAACCTGCCTGCGACTTTGCCGCGTGTTGTGAGCGTAGGGCGTTTGGATTTGGCGTCTGAGGGGTTATTGCTTCTGACGAATGATGGGGAGCTGGCACAGTATCTGGCGCATCCGTCCACTGGGTGGAGCCGCAAATACCGCGTGCGGGTGTTCGGGAAGGTGAATGAGGCGCGGCTTAAGTCCCTGAAATCGGGGATTACGGTGAAGGATGTGCATTATAAATCCATTGAAGCGGCGATTGAAGGCAAGCAAGAAGGGGCGAATACCTGGATTTCTGTGACACTTCGCGAGGGTAAAAACCGCGAGATTCGCAAGGTTATGGAAGCGTTGGGGTTGAAAGTTAACCGCCTGATCCGTGTGTCTTACGGGCCGTTTAATCTGGATAATATGCCGAGCCAAGCAGTGAAAGAGATTAAGCCCCATGCCTTGAAAGGGCAGTTGGAAGGCTTTTACAAAAATAAACCATGAGTATGCGTCTATGAGAATTGTAGCCGGAGAGTATGGCGGGCGACGTTTGCAGGTCCCCAAGGATAATCTTATCCGCCCGACATCGGATAAGGTGCGCGGCGCGATATTTAATGCGCTGCAGGCGCAAGGGGCGGTTGATGGTGCAAGAGTTCTGGACGGGTTTTGCGGAACCGGTGCATTGGGGCTAGAGGCGCTGTCGCGCGGCGCGGATCATTGCACATTTATTGATAAATCGAAGGTGTCTTTGGGGCTTGCCAAGGCGAATGCGGAGAGCTTAGGGGCTCTGGGTCAATCTGCGTTTTTGTTAAAGGATCTGGGTGGGTCATTTTTGCTCGAAAAAACGGCTGAATTTGACCTTGTGTTTCTTGACGCACCGTATCGTAAAAATCTTATTTCCGATTGTTTACAAAGACTTGGTGAAATAGGATGTTTAGCGCAAGATTGCGACATTGTTGTGGAGGCGGAAAAGGATTTTGCGCCGATTTTGGAAGGGTCATTTGCGGTTCAATCGATGAAAACCTATGGGGATACGGCGATTTTTTATATGCGTTATGCGTTGTAGATGATGGCCAGAAGCGCGACGCCCAGTATCACGCGATAGACGGCGAAAACGGTGAAGGTGGATCGCTCCAGCCATTTCATCATCAGGGCGATTGAGAGCCATCCCGCAAGAAAAGACAAAACTGCCGCGAGCAGGGCATCGAAGCCCAGTTCAATATCGCCGCTTTGCCACAATTCCAGCCCCGCGATTGTACCTGCGCCGCTTATGGCGATGATGGCGAGGAGGAGCGAGAAGCGCGCGCTTTGTGTGCGGCTATAGCCCAGAAAGCGAGAGGCTGTCATGGTTATCCCTGAGCGGCTTGTGCCGGGGATGAGCGCAAGGGTTTGCGCAAGGCCGATCAGGGCGGCGTCTTTTAGGCTCATGTCTCTGAGCGTCTTTGCGGTTTGCGGGGTGCGATCTGCGATCCAAAGCAAAATCCCGAAAATAATAGTGCTCCATGCCATGACTTGCAGCAGGGTCAGCCAATCAGGTTTGAGGATATGAAGCGCGAAGCCACCTGCAATCACGGGGATAGAGGCAATGAGCAGATGGATATTAAGCTGCGCGCCTTCGGTTTTAAAGTCACGTTTTGTCCAGTCGAGCGCGCCTGTAAGCATGCTCAACACGTCTTTGCGGAAATAAACCAAGACGGAGAATAATGTGCCGACATGCACCGCGACATCCATAATCAGGCGCTGATCCCAATTTTTGCCGCTATCGAAGATGTGGTGAACCAGAACCAAATGGCCGCTTGAGCTGACGGGGAGGAATTCCGTGAGGCCTTGGATGAGCGCGAGGATGATGATGGGTAGTAATGTCATTGTAACGTCGTACCTTGATTTAAATGAAATTTAAAGCAAAATACATGGATGGTCTATGTTATGGGCATATTGGGTTTTTTTGGCGGCTTTATCTTCGGGATAATGGTGCTGCATTTTCTGTTACGGCATAAAAGCCGAGAAGAGCTTTTGAGCGATCAGAGTTTGAAATGGAAGTTCGGGCTGTTGAATTGGGGTTTGGCGGCGCTAGGGGCATATGCATTTGTTTATATGTACCAGCTTTATTTCGGTGTATCTTGAGGCGCGGTAAGCCCGCACTATATGTATTTGTTATGGGCTATTACGCCGTTTTTATCAGGAGATTATTATGCAGAAATTTATACTAACGACGGCGGCGGTAGCGGCGCTTTTCCTTCCTTCACAAGCCTTTGCGCAGATTGAAAATTATAGTTTTGATAAGGCGCATACGCAGATTATTTTCTCTGTCAGCCATTTGGGCTTTTCCCATTCCCATGGGAAGTTTCTGGATTTTGACGGTGGATTTGTTTTCAACCGCGAAGAGCCCGCGAAGTCTTCTGTGGACGTGACTATTCAAACTGCGGGGATTGATATGGATGATGAAAAATGGGACGAGCATATGAAGAATGCGGATTTCTTCGATGTCGAGAAATTCCCTACTATGACTTTTAAAAGCACAGCATTTGAGATCACGGGCGAGAATACCGGAAAAATGACCGGAGATTTGACTTTGCTTGGCGTCACCAAGCCTGTGACGCTTGATGTGGTTCATAATAAATCCGATGTGCATCCCTTTAGCAGCAAATATGTGTCAGGGTTCAGTGCAGCCGGTTCATTGAAGCGGTCTGATTTCGGAATGAATTATGGTCTTCCGATGGTTGGGGATGACGTGAAGATACAGATCGAAGTTGAGGGGCTGCGTGAAGAGTTGGGCGGTGAAGCCGCCGGCACGAACTAGGGCGTTATCGGGGCAATGACTCACCCCTTTAAAAACACAGAAAGTCAGTACGGCAGCATTGCCCGCAGCTTCCATTGGTTTATGGCGCTGGTCATACTTGGGTTGCTGGGTATGGGGTTTTGGATGGAGGGTGTTTCCTTCAGCCCCTTTAAGCTGGAGGTTTATGGGTTTCATAAGTCATTCGGTTTATTGATTTTGGGGCTGGGGGTCATGCGCCTGATGTGGCGGTTTATTTCTGCGCCGCCGCCAGCATTAAAAGCCCATGCGGTCTGGGAACGATTTTTATCAAAAACGATACATATCGTATTTTATATATGTATACTCGGGATGCCTTTATCCGGTTGGCTCATGTCAAATGCGGGTGAGCATCCGGCTTCGTTTTTCGGGCTTTTTGAGATGCCGCAAATTGTCCCTAAAGATGAGGCGCTTGCGGGGGTGTTTAAACAGCTTCACGGGTTGTTCGCATATGGGCTTCTTGCGGCAGTGGCGCTTCATATTGCGGGGGCATTGAAGCACCACATCATAGAACGTGACAGTACGCTAAGGCGCATGGGCGGTCATATGGTGATTGTGCTTCCTTTGCTCGCGCTCTTTACTGTGGCTATTGGCGTGATGGCATATTTCTCGCTTGGCGGTGAATCGAGTTCTGAAGCTATTCCGCGTCAGGCCGTTTCGAGTGATATTGACGATCAAACGGATGTTTCCTATGCGCCCGAAGCGACGGGTCACGAATGGGTCATTGAACCTGAGGGAAGGTTGGTCGGTCTTGAATATGTTCAGTATGGGAAGACAATCAGTGGCTCTTTTGAATCGTGGGGCGGACGCATTATTTTTGACCCTGATGATTTGGCGAATGCTTCAGTGCGGATCGAGATTGATGCGGCTTCTTTAGATACAGGCAGTGAGGAGCGGAATGATAAATCACGCGGCGGCGATTGGTTTGCCGTGGAGCGTTTTCCGAAGATTATATTCGAGGGGCAATCCTTTAAGAAGATTGATGCGAATCGGTATGAGGTTGATGGGCGTTTAAGCGTCAGAGATGTGACTTTGCCGCTGCGCTTTCCTTTTACTTTGAATATTTCTCAAAAGGAAAGCGGCGTGCAAAAAGCGGATATGAGCGCGGAATTGAGCTTAAAACGTCTCGACTTTGGTGTGGGGCAAGGCGCGTGGCAAACCACGGAAGCCATTGGGAATGATGTAAAAATTCAAATTCAATTCACTGCACATCACGGCGTGACCCAGTAGTGAAGCGTTATGCATTTGATTGCTTTTAAAAACAGGTGTTTAAGGTAAATCGTGATTGCACATACTCTTAAATCTGGTCTAAGGTAAGGGCATGAGAACATTGTTTCATCTATGGTTGCACCCTTATTCTCGCAAGGTCAGAATGATCTTGAGCGAAAAGAATTTGGCTTTCGAGTTGCAGATTGAAAAAGTGTGGGAGCGCCGTACAGAGTTCTTGGCGCTTAACCCTGCAGGGGATGTGCCGGTTTTGGTTGAAAAGGACGGCACCACGCTCGCGAATTCCCAAGTTATTTGCGAATATCTGGAAGAAGTTTATCCCGAGGTGAATTTGCTTGGCACTGATCCTGTGCAGCGCGCGGAAGTGCGCCGCCTTGTGAGCTGGTTTGATGTTAAATTTAACCGTGAAGTTACCGAGAATATTGTCGGTGAGAAATTGATGAAGCGCTTCTTGAAGCTCGGTGAGCCGCATGGTCCGTCTATCCGCGCCGGTCACGCCAATATTCATTATCATCTGGATTATATAGGATTCCTTACGGAGAAACGGGAATGGCTTGCGGGCTCTAAGTTCTCATTAGCCGATATTGCCGCCGCGGCACATTTGTCTACGATTGATTATATCGGGGATGTGCCATGGGAAGAACATGAAGCCGCGCGAAGCTGGTATGAAAAAGTAAAGAGCAGGGACAGCTTCAAACCTTTGTTGGAGGACCGGATTCCAGGTTTCGCTCCGGCGCAAGAGTATGAAGTTATAGGCGCGTAGGCGTATAATAGAGAGCATTTGGTAGATGAAGAATCGTGAATTCACGAAATTATTCTGTTTTGGATACGGATATACTTGCGATTATCTGGGGCATGAGCTGTCGCAGCTTCAAGGCGTTGAAATATCCGGCACTACGCGCGATCTTGAAAAAAGAGAGGCGCTTATCGAGCGCGGCGTAGAGGCGCATATTTTCGATTACCGTATGCCGCTGGCTGATCCTTTATATGTTTTGGACGGCGTGACGCATCTTTTGATTTCCACGCCGCCCGGCGATGACGGCGACCCCACATATTTAGCGCATGCGCAGGATATCTTGAAAATACGTTCGCTTGAATGGGTGGGGTATTTGTCGACGACCGGGGTTTATGGAGATCAAAATGGCGGCTGGGTTGATGAAACGACAGAGATTAGTCCGTCAAGTCAACGGGGCTCGCGGCGGGTAAGAGCAGAGGAGCAGTGGCGATCTTTGTTGGATGCGCATGGATTGCCGGTTCATTTTTTCAGATTATCGGGTATTTATGGACCGGGCCGCAGCGCGCTGGATACTATCCGCGCGGGCGCGGCGCGGCGAATTAACAAACCGGGTCATGCGTTCAGCCGTATTCATGTGGAGGATATTATTCAGGTTTTATTGGCATCTATGGCGCGGCCTCATCCGGGCGCAGTTTATAATGTGAGTGATGATGAATCCGCACCCAGCCATGAAGTGATTGCGCATGCGTGCATGCTTTTGGGGCGGCCTGTGCCGCCGCTTATTCCGTTTGAAGAGGCGGATATGTCGCCGATTGTGCGGAGTTTTTACAAGGATAATAAGCGCGTGAGTAATCAGAAAATCAAAGATGAGCTGGGCGTTGAGCTGAAATATAAAAATTTCCGTGATGGCTTAAAGGCGTGCTTGGAAGCGGAGGAATATGCGGTGTCGATGTTTAAAGGGAAATCTAAGCTTTTTTAAGCTTTCTAGCTTCGTGGGCATCATAAGGCAGGCGAATAGTGACCGTTGTTCCGACATCTATTTTTGATTCAATAAATAATGAGCCGCCGTGCATTTCGGTCAGGTCTTTTGTGATGGAAAGGCCGAGGCCGGATCCTTCATGGTCTCTGGCGTATGAAGAGGAGACTTGCTCAAAGGGGCGCGTGATGTTGGCGAGTTTATTGGCGGGGATGCCGATACCGTTATCAATGACCTTGAGGGATAAATAATTTTCACGCTCGATGCATTTAACCTGTATCACGCCTTTTTCCTTTGAGAATTTTACGGCGTTGGAGAGCAGGTTCAGGCAGATTTGCAGAATCGCGCGGCGATCCGCGATGATTTTTAAATCTTCATTCAGCGCTTTATCGACTTTGATTTTAATTTCGGAATCATGGGCGCGGCCTTCCATCATATGGGCAGACAGCTTGATAATTTTTCCGATGCTGACTTCTTCGAGGTCGAGTTCGTATTTTCCCGCTTCGATCTTGGACATATCGAGGATATCGCTGATGAGGTCGAGCAGATGTTCGCCGCTTTCGCGGATGCCGCCGATATATTCGAGATATTTTTCTGTGCCGATGGGGCCGAGGAGCTGGCGTTCTATCATTTCGGAGAAGCCGATGATGGCGTTGA
>CAYGKM010000002.1:55736-193862 GCA_964350695.1 uncultured Micavibrio sp. | reverse complement strand
GCTCTTATGGATTTTAGGTACAATGCCTTTATAGGGAAGAATAAATTTGCTCATAAAAAGCAGCGTATAAAAAAAACGCCCCGAAAACCAGAGCGCTTTTTGAAACTATATATTAAAAGTAATACAATTTGTTTGTATGCTAGGCGTTCAAGGCGAGGTGCGCGCAGCGTATATTTAATACGTGAGCACACCGAGACCGCAGAACAACGCAGCAGACGGGCAAATTTATTATCTTTTAGCCCATTGTTTTGTACGACGGGCTTTGTGCTTACCAACCTTCTTACGTTCAACAATACGTGCATCACGTGTAAGCATACCGGCTTTCTTAAGCGCAGGACGCATTTCAGGTTCGAACTTCTCAAGTGCGCGAGAAATTCCGTGGCGCACCGCGCCCGCTTGTCCTGAAAGACCGCCGCCTTTAACAGTCGCCATCACGTCGAATTTACCAACGGCATTCACGATCAAGAACGGCTGGTTCAAGATAAGCTGCTGTGTTTGACGTGCGAAATACTTTGTCTGGTCGCGGCCGTTAATAACCACTTTACCGGAACCCGGCTTGATCCATACACGGGCAGCAGCGTCTTTACGACGGCCTGTTCCATATGCACGGCCTTGTGCGTCCACTGTCTTTACGCGTTCGATAGGCGCTTCAGCAGGTTTATCCGCATTCACTTCTTCCGCAGCAGCTTCAACGCCGCCTTCCGCTTTCACAGCCGCACCCAGATCTTTAAGGGTTGTTACGGTTTCTTCTGTTTTTGTTTCGTCTTTTTTGGCCATGATAAATTAGCCTCTCTTATTCTTGGGGTTCATAGATGCTATATCAAGCACTTCAGGCTTCTGCGCCTCATGTGGGTGCTCTGCGCCTGCGTATACTTTAAGGTTTGAATAAACCTTGTAGCCCATCGGGCCTTTTGGAAGCATACGCTCAACCGCTTTTTCTACAACACGCTGTGGGTGCTTGCCTTCAAGGATTTCACCTTTAGAGCGTTGCTTGATCCCGCCGGGATAACCTGTGTGCCAATAGAAAATATCGCCATCGCGCTTATTTCCTGTCAAACGGACTTTCTCCGCGTTGATTACGATTACGAAATCGCCGTCATCAACATGAGGAGTGAATGAGGGTTTGTGCTTACCACGAAGACGCAACGCAACGATTGAAGCCAAACGGCCCAATACAACGTCCTGCGCATCCACGATAATCCATTTCTTTTCGGCTTCGGTATGTTTAGTCGAAGTCGTCTGAGACGTCAGTGATTTTGCCATGTTTTAATTCCTTTATTAAAAACTTGGCTGTTTATAGAAGCTATTCGGACTCCGTGTCAATAAAAAACCAACAAAAACAGTGCGATAAAATTAGGGTATCCAGGCACCTTAATTAGCTTCTTGCCGTCAATGTAAATATATGTCAAAAGATTATTCAAATACAAAGAAAGATATACACCCATGCAAAACTCAAACATTTTAATTGCAAGCACACTCGCGGCAACAATGGCCGCCTGCGGTGCGCAAACAAACAGCGCCCCAGAAAGCAATAAAACTGAGACTATAAACGTAATAAGTTTCATGGGTGGCTGTATGGCAGATGGATATGCAAGCGGTCAGCAAATAACCGTAACCGCAAATATCGAACTAGCACAAAACGTCTCCGCACAAACCGCATGGAACGCCACACAAGCACTTACATTCGAAGTGGACGCAGCCTTTGATAGCAAACTAGCCTCAATGTCCGCGAAAAAAATACAAGATATAGCCACTCAAGGCTTACCTCAGTTGAACGAAAAAGACCCTGACTTCTTGCGGATAAAAGAAGAATATCGCCTGACACTTCAAGACTTAGCAGCACAAGGCACAAACCCAAATTATAATTTAGAGCTAGGCCCCGTTCAAGTCAGCAGCGCCCCAATTCCTGAATGTAAATAAGTTAAACACCTGCAAAAAAAGCATCAATCCGCGCCTTTACCGCCTCTGGCTCTCGCATCGTATTAACCTCATCCCTAAGCGCCGCCGCATTCGGCAACCCCGTCAGATACCACGCCAAATGCTTCCGCGCCAAACCAACGCCTTTATGCTCACCGTAATACTCCAAAATATCATTATAATGACGCAGTATTAGAGTGCGCAGCTCATCCGCGCTCGGCGGCGGCGGAATATCTTCCCCGCGCAAATGCGCAATCGTGTCGCGCAAAACCCAAGGCTTCCCCTGACAGCCGCGCCCGATCATCACCCCGTCCGCGCCGGAAATCTCCATAGCCTCTTTCGCATCTTCGGGCGTAAGCACATCGCCGTTCACAATCACAGGCACGCTCACCGCCTTCTTAACCGCTGCAATCTTGCTCCAATCCGCGCTTCCCTTATACATCTGCATCCGCGTGCGTCCATGCACGGTGACCATCTTGATCCCCACATCTTCCGCACGCTTCGCCAGCTGCACCGCATTCAAGCTATCATCATCCCAACCAAGGCGCATCTTCACCGTCACCGGCACATCCACAGCCCGCACAGTCGCACACATAATCTCAGTCGCCAGCTCAACCTCCCGCATAAGCGCAGAACCGGCCAGCTTATTCACCACCTTCTTAACCGGACATCCAAAATTGATATCAATGATATCCGCCCCCCGCTCCACGTTCATCTGCGCGGCTTCGGCCATAATATCGGGATCACAGCCTGCCAATTGCACCGCCAGAGGAAACTCCCCCTCGCAAGACGTACTCATCTTTAAGGATTCTTTGGAATGTTCAATCATCGCACGGCTCGCGATCATCTCCGAAAACACAGCCCCCGCGCCATATTCCTTAACGATCCGCCGAAACGGCAAATCCGATATCCCCGACATCGGCGCCAGAAACACAGGATCTTCGATTTGAATATGTCCGATTGAGAAAGGCATTAGACTGACAAAGCCCACTAAAAGCAAAATGGTCGGAACGAGAGGATTTGAACCTCCGACCCCTAAGCCCCCAGCTTAGTGCGCTAACCAGGCTGCGCCACGTTCCGATCTGAAAGATGTTTATAGAATATGTTTGTGAAAAGCAACCTAATCGCGCAGCTTATTATTATGAGGTCAGCATCGACCTTAAGTCTTTAAGCTCGCCCAGCATCGCCTTAAGCGCCGTGCGTTGACGCACGCTCAATCCGTTTTTGCCATAGGCCTCGCCGGAATTCGCTGCTTGTGGCGTGTTGTTATTTTCCGCCGCAGGTGTCTCGGCCAACAACTGCGCTTTACCCTTTTCTTTCAAGAGCTTCTGCACGCCTTTTATAGTATAACCTTCAGTGTAAAGCAGGTGGTGAATCTTGGTCAAAAGCGTTAAATCTTCCGGGCGATAATAGCGACGACCACCGCCGCGCTTCAAAGGACGAATTTGTGAAAACTTGGTTTCCCAGAACCGCAAAACATGCTGCTGCACGTCAAGCTCGTCCGCGACTTCGCTAATGGTTTTAAAGGCTGATGAAGACTTTCCTGTTCTACGGCGCTCTCTACGGGCCGCTGCGCCGCTCAATGGCGCGCTGTCATTAGTCTCTGTAGCGTTTGATGAAATCTCGTTACCTGTCAAAGGGCCTTTCGTCACCGTTTCTTGCGGCTGCGTCGCGTCGCTTGAAACAATATCTGATGCTCTATGTGCTGTTGGCCCTGTGTTCATACCTTAAATCCTTCTTATAAATTTTTTACTCTGCTGCCCCGTTGATACGATCCTTGAGCACGTGTGATGCACGGAAAACCAAAACCTTGCGCGGTAAGATCGGCACTTCAACGCCTGTTTTCGGATTGCGCCCTATGCGCTCGCCTTTTTCACGAACTGAAAAACTGCCGAAAGATGAAATCTTTACGCCGTCGCCTTTGACTAAAGCATCTGATATTTCATCCAGAACAGCTTCGACAAGGTCTGAGGATTCGTTGCGTGACAGCCCGACCTCTTCATAAACGGCCTCGGCAAGGTCTGCGCGTGTGAGTGTACGACTTTCCATCGGAATCTCCCTATTTCTTGAGTAATCTCAGAGTAATAGGCCGCGCACTTCACGTCAACATAAAGGTGAAAGTTATCCCAAAAGGCTGTGAAATACTTGAAATTTTAGAAGCGAACCAAGGCCGATCCCCAAGTTAAGCCCCCGCCCATCGCCTCAAGAAGCAACAATTCGCCCTTCTTAATCCGCCCATCCGCCACCGCCGTATGAAGCGCCAGCGGAATAGAGGCCGCCGAGGTATTACCATGACGTTCAACCGTCACAACAACCTTATCCATATCCAGCCCCAACTTCTTCGCCGTGGCCTCCAGAATCCGAATATTCGCCTGATGCGGCACAAGCCAGTCTACATCATCGGCGCTCACGCCATTGGCCTCAAGCGCATCATTCACTGCGCCCGCCATATATGACACCGCATATTTGAAAACATCGCGCCCCTGCATCACCACATGACCGGACGTGCCCGTGCTAGACGCACCGCCATCCGTATATAGCAAATCGCGTTGATTACCGTTCGCGTATAAATGCGTCGAATGAACCCCGCGGGAAGCAACGCCCTCGGGCTGCTCCTGCCCTTCCAACACAACCGCGCCCGCGCCATCGGCGAACAAAACGCATGTCGTGCGGTCATTCCAATCAATGATAGAAGACATCTTCTCCGCCCCCACAACAATGATGCGCTTCGCCTGCCCCGCTTTAATAAAGTTATTCGCCGTCGCCAGCGCATAGACAAAGCCCGTGCAAACCGCCTGCACATCAAATGCCATCCCCACAGGAATGCCGAGCGCCGCCTGCACTTTCACCGCAACCGCCGGAAATGTCTGGTCCGGCGTTGTCGTCGCGACAATTACGCCGTCAATATCTTGAGGGCTTAAACCTGATCCGTCCAAGGCTTGCTTCGCCGCCGCAATCGCTAAATCCGCTGTTGTCTGGTTATCCGCCGCAATATGGCGCGACTTAATGCCGCTGCGCTGCGTAATCCATTCATCCGTAGTATCCACCATCTTTTCCAGATCGTGATTGGTCAGAATTTTTTCAGGCAAATATGCACCGGTAGAGAGAATTACGGAAGAGATAGGCATAATGTTATTAATTGCTTTCTTCGGCCAGAAACGTTTCCTGACTCATTAAATGGTTTATATCACGCGCAACGCTCTCGACATAGCCATGCTTGGCAAGTTCCGCCGCTAAATTCACAGCCGTTGAAAACGAAAGCGCATCCGCCCCGCCATGACTTTTCACACAGAGGCCGTTCAGCCCCAAAAACACCCCGCCATTATGCATGCGCGGGTCAAGCTTCGCTTTCAGCTTTTTCAGGCCAAATGTCGCAAACATAGCGCCGATCATAGACAAAGGATCATTTTTAAACGCACGCTTGAAATAAAAATTAGCAAATTTCCCAACCCCTTCAATCGCCTTAAGCGAGATATTGCCCGCATAACCATCGGAAACAATCACATCCACTGTCCCGGCAGTAATGTCACTGCCTTCAACAAAACCGATATACCGCCCCGGAAACTCGACGCGCGACAAAATCGCCGCCGCCCCGCGCACATGGTCAGGGCCTTTCGTGTCTTCCGTACCGACATTGAGCAGCCCCACCGTAGGCACCGCCACGCCCTTATGCGCCTTCGCAAACACACAGCCCAACACGGCAAACTGCACAAGGTTTTCCGAATCCACCAAAACATTCGCGCCCAGATCGAGCATAATCGTATCCCCGCCCATCGTCGGCATAACGCTCGCCAGCGCGGGACGATGAATTCCGGGCAGCGGCTTAAGTACAATCTTCGCCATCGCCATCAGCGCGCCTGTATTACCGCTCGACACCACCACAGCGGCCTCGCCCTGCTCCACGGCTTCAATCGCCATGCGCATAGATGTGCCCTTGCTCGCACGCAAAGCAGCAGACGGCTTATCATCATTACGGATCATTTTTTCGGTATGAATAACGCTGGAAGCAGATTTAAGCTTGGGATGCTTCCCAAGCTGCTCGTGAATTTCTTTTTCGTCGCCAAAGAATTTAAACTTAAGAAACGCGTTTTTTTCAAGCGCCAGCGCCGCGCCCGGAACCGCGCTCTCAACACCGAAATCCCCGCCCATGGCATCAATAGCTATGATGGATTTTGGCACGGAGGAGTCCTCTTACATATTAAATTTTAGGGATAGAAATGCCGAAGGCGCGATACTAATCGCGCGCTTCGATAACCTGACGGCCTTTGTAAGTGCCGGTTTTCAAGTCGATATGGTGGCGACGCTTAGGCTCGCCTGTATTCGCATCTTCAACCCACTGATCTACTGTCAGTGAATCATGTGCGCGGCGCATATTGCGCTTTGATTTCGTAGTTTTTCTCTTTGGAACAGCCATAGTTCTAAATCCTTATTTATTCTTGAAGCGAGTATGTAGCGAATTTAAGACACAAGCGCAAGGAAATTATCAAAGAAAATATCCACGCGCTATAAAAGCCCTACCCATCCGAAAGCTTATCCTTCCAGTCCTTCAGCGCGGCAAAAGGATTATTCAGAGCAGGCCCCGCAGTTTTAACATTGTCATCACCCACTTCAAACTCCACCCCTTCCGCATGCGGATACGGGTTAACCGCCAGTGAGACATATTGCGTCACCAATTCACCCAGATCAATCTTGCCGTCAATAATTGGTTCCGGGTCTTCATGCTCTTCCAGAATTTGAATTTCGGTGTGCCCCTTCTCGGCCATGCGGTCTTTACGCGCCTTTGCCAAATGCACCGCGCCTTCCAAATCCGCAAACCACGACTCGAACTCTTCTTCAACAACATCCTCAACAGGTTCAAGCGTCACAACGCAGGCTTGGCGGAGCTTGGCTTTAAAATGCCCCACAATATGCACCTGCCCGCTTCCATGCTTATGGTTCAAAACCAGTTTCGCCTCCAGCGAATCCAGTGATAAAAGATTCAAACGCTGCGCCAACCTCTTTGATGCCTCCTCATCAGGAGAAATCGCAAGCTCCGTCCGCGATCCTTCTAAAGAATCCACATCTATAAAATATGACCATTCGGTCTCTATAATTTCTTTGCTCATCCGTCTCTACTCTTTCAAAAAATCAATCCGCCCCGCCAGAATACCATCGCCGGTCTGCGCTTGCAGGTGCTTAAGCGCCGCTTTCACGTATTTATCCATGTTTTTAAGCGTTTTATCATCCGCTTCAATCGTACCATATAGGTTTTTCGCCAAAGCCTCTTTCATATCGCCGCTATCCAGCGCCGCCTTATAGGCATGCATCCGCCCGTTAAACGCCTTCATCATCTTGCGTTGACGCTTCAACACGCCGATATCACCAATCCCCATTTCCCGCAAAGTCTGGTCCATATTTGCAAATGTCATATCAAACACCGCCTGATTGAAATCCGTATGCCCGTCCTCCAGCATCCGCTCAATCACCAAAAACACCTGCAAAACCATGCAATCGAACCTCCCGTCAAACGTATCTGGCACGCCATATTTCTCATAGAAAAACGTACTTCTGGAATGCGCGAGCGCCGCGCCATAAACTTCGCGCGCTTCTTGTTCATAGGAGTTTTTTGTTTTCAACAAACCAAACATTGATATAGTCCTTCTCAAACCGCTATATTGGTATGCCCATATCGGGTGATTAGAACATAAGAGTTTACAAAAATGATTCAAGAGACAAAGACACTGATCCTGACATTAACCGCCTCAAGCGTCCTGTTTATGGGCGCCTGCACACCCACAGTGACCAAACGCGGAAACTTCCTGCAGGATTACCAGATCGCAGAGCTGGCCGAAGGCACAAGCACGCGCTCCGATGTTCTGCGCAACCTTGGCTCCCCCACCACCAAATCCACCTTTGATGAAAATGTCTGGTACTACATCGGTCAGGAAACAGAAAAGCGCGGCATCCTCGACCCCGAAGTAATTGACGAGCGCGTCGTCGTCATCGCCTTTAACGAAGAAGGCGTGGTTGAGCTGATCCGCGACGTGGATAATCAGCGCGTAGATGTCCCTTACCTGCGCGAGAAAACCCCCACTCACGGCAACGAAGTCACCGCCATGCAACAATTCTTCGGCAATTTGGGTAAATTCAACCCGCAAAGCGAAACCGCTGCCGGCAGATAAATTGACATAAGCATGAATTCTGTGCTATTTCCCGCTAAACACTGAGTAGGAAAGACGGCGCACCATGCTGAAACACGAAGATCTTTGGAACGGCATCGACCGCCTCGCCGAAAAATTCGGCTACTCCGCCTCGGGTTTGGCAAAACACGCAGGCCTAGACCCAACAACCTTCAACCCAAGCAAGCGCAAGCAAAAGGATGGCTCCCCTCGCTGGCTTTCAATGGAAACTCTGGCCCGAACCCTAAATGCTGTCGGATATACGCTCTCCGATTTCGCCGCCCTCTTTGAAGAAGAGCAACCCGCGCCCACCGAACAAACCCTCGAATAAAAAAAGCCCCGCATCGCTGCAGGGCTTTTTCAAATTTTATAAGCAAGGCTTTATCCGGCAACGCCGAACTTCGCCACAACCGCCACCAACAAGATCGCCACAATATTCGCAATCTTAATCAGCGGGTTCACCGCAGGGCCGGCCGTGTCTTTATACGGGTCGCCTACAGTGTCACCGGTCACAGCCGCATGATGCGCATCAGAGCCTTTACCGCCATGATGACCATCCTCGATGTATTTCTTCGCATTATCCCACGCACCGCCACCGGCAGTCATGGAAAGCGCAACGAAAAGACCTGTCACGATCGTACCCAGAAGCATCGCTCCCAAACACTGGAACGCAGACATCGCATCACCCGTAATCTTGAACACCGCAATCCAAAGGATAACAGGCGCAAGCACAGGCAAGAGAGAAGGTACAATCATCTCGGCAATCGCCGCCTTCGTCAGGATATCCACGGCCTTACCATACTCGGGCTTCGCTGTGCCCTTCATGATACCGGGGATTTCCTTGAACTGACGACGAACCTCAACCACAACAGCCGCCGCGGCGCGGCCCACTGCTGTCATCGACATCGCAGAGAAGAGATACGGCAAAAGTCCACCAATGAACAAACCAATCACAACCCACGGCTCTTCGAGCGGGAAGCTGATATCGGCAAGGTCAGGCAAGTAATGCTTAATCTCTTCGGTGTAACCGGCAAACAGCACAAGCGCCGCCAAACCGGCAGAGCCGATCGCATAGCCCTTGGTCACGGCTTTGGTCGTATTACCAACCGCGTCCAAAGCATCTGTCGTCTCACGAACACCTTTGGGAAGCCCCGCCATCTCGGCAATCCCTCCTGCGTTATCCGTAACAGGACCATATGCGTCCAAAGCCACAACCATCCCTGCCAATGAAAGCATAGAGGTCGCCGCAATCGCGATACCGTAAAGCCCCGCAAGATCATGCGCGAAGTAAATCCCTCCGCAAATAATCAAAACAGGAATCGCTGTCGCTTCCAAAGAAATCGCCAAGCCTTGGATCACATTTGTTCCATGGCCTGTTTCCGATGCCTTCGCAATCGAACGCACAGGGCGATACTCCGTAGAGGTGTAATATTCAGTCACCCAGATCAAAAGACCCGTCACAACCAAACCAACAACAATACAGTAGAAAAGCGCCATATGGGTTACCGTGCCACCATCCGCAAGCGGGATAGTAACATCAACGCCGATATTCGAAATCGCCACCGCAATCAAAATCGCAGAGAAAAGCGCCGAAGCCACAAAGCCTTTATACAGGGCATTCATGATGTTTTTGGTTTTACCCAAACGCACGAAGAACGTTCCGACAACCGAGCCAACAATACAGATCGCACCGATAAACAGCGGCAAGATCATCATCTGCTCAATAGCCTCAGGTGCAAATGTGCTGAAGGCAATCAACATCGTCGCAACAACCGTCACAGCGTATGTCTCAAACAAATCAGCCGCCATACCCGCACAATCACCAACGTTGTCACCAACATTATCAGCAATCGTCGCAGGGTTACGTGGATCATCTTCTGGAATGCCCGCTTCAACCTTACCAACAAGGTCCGCACCAACATCGGCGCCTTTGGTAAAGATACCGCCGCCTAAACGCGCGAAAATCGAAATCAAGGACGCACCAAAGCCAAGAGCAACAAGCCCTTCAAGCATATATCGTAAAGCCGCCATCCGTTCATCGCCTTCAAGTCCGGCAAAGCCAAGATCATGCTGAAGATAATAGTAATAGCCCGCAACGCCCAAAAGCCCCAAACCAACAACGAGCATCCCCGTAATTGCTCCGGCTTTAAACGCAACGTTCAACGCTTTTTCCAGACTTTCGGTGGCCGCTTGCGTTGTGCGCACATTCGCCCGCACAGAAACAACCATACCGTTATATCCGGCCAAGCCCGATAAAACCGCACCGATGATAAAGCCAATCGCAACATGACTACCTAAAAGAAGGTATAAAAGCGCAGCAACCGCCACGCCCACAAGCGCAATTGTTTTGTATTGGCGGCTTAAATATGCGGCCGCGCCTTCTTGAATAGCCGATGCAATATCTTGCATCTTCGCACTACCGGCACTTAAGCCCATAATCTGCCGTGACGCCACCGCACTGTAAATCAGCGCAAGCAAGCCGCAGCAGGCAATTATAATGAATATTGAAGTCATTTTCCCCTACCTCATTTTTTGTTTTTGAAACGTCAAACTCTCGAAGCGATTGATTCTCTTTAAGAATTTAACTCTATGAGTGTAGGGTAAGTTTCGATACGCGCAAGTTCTTTTATAAAAAAGCTCCACATGCAAAAAAAATGCCCGACCAATCTAATGGCCGGGCAGTGTATTTGATGTATTTAGAGGGTTCACATCAAGGTTTAAAACCGCGCGAGCGTCCCCGATTTGATCGGGGATCCACTCAATTCTGTTAGATCGGGCGCTGCTGAACAACCTGGATCAGCACATCACTCATACTTTCACCCAAAACTTCTACGCCCACTTTGTTCAGGCGCTCTTTCAAATAGCTTACCTGCAACACCCCGCCCTTAAGCGCGGCATGGCGACTAAGCGCGCCGTACATATCTTGTATAAATGCGTCTTTAAGCTTCGGTGTCATCATCTCAACCCGCGCTTTAGATTCCGCATCAGGAACTTCGATTGCAATCACCATGCTCACAACCTGTGAAACACCGTTATTATCGACAATCGGTAAAATCAAAGGATCAAGCTCGACGAATTCAAACGCCTCGCCATGTCCGTCTTTTTTCTTTTTGGAATGTTTTTCGGCTTTGGCAACTTCCTGACCATCTTCCCCTACAGCAGCTTGTGCCGGATTGAGAAAATAGAAATATGCCCCTGCGGCAGCGCCGCCAAGGACAATTAAAGCTCCTAAAGCGATGAGAATCATACGCATATTATTTACACCCTAACCATTTGTATTGAACCCTATATCTTATGTTAACAGGGCGGGAGTTAAAAAGGAGTTACGAATAGATAAAATTTTACACAGTTGCGCGAAAAACAACGCTGAATAGCTAAAGATTATTTGAAAATTTTGGATATGGAGTCAAGAACACCGTTCACTAAACCCACTTCAGAACGTTCATAAAACGCATGCGCCACGTTCAGGTAATCATTGATAATAAGCGGCGCATCTTGCTCCTGCACCATCAATTCATAAGCCCCGCACACCAAAATCGCCCGCAATAAAGGCTCAACCTTGCGGTCACTGGCATCTTTCTTCAAATTTGCATCGACAATCGTCTCAAGTTCGATATTGCGCTCATCCACACCAAACAAAATCTTTTGCAAAATCGCGCCGTCTGGCTGCACAAGCGCCTCTCCGTCAATCACCATATCGGTGCGGTGCTGAAGATATTCCGCAACAATCGCGCGCAAAGGCTGCTTATTCTGCGTAAATTGATAGTAAGCCTGCACCGCGCACAGCCTTGAAGACAGCGCTTTCGCCTTCGGTGAAGAAATCTGCTTTTTGTTCACGTCTTCGCTCACTTGAAACGCTCCTTATGCTCAAACATCGCAATCGCGGCTTTCGCAAATGACGCGCCCTTGTTCTTTTTCGTCTTGTCCGCACGCGCAATCGCCTGCTTTTTATTCTCGCACGTCAAAATCCCGTTCGCGAGCGGCAGCTTCTGCACCATCGAAAGTGCCATAAGCCCGCGCGCGCTCTCATTGCACACAGTCTCGTAATGAGATGTCTCTCCGCGGATCACGCAGCCCAAGGCGATAAACGCGTCATATTTATCCGCCGCCATCGCAATCGCAGCCGGAATTTCAAGCGCGCCCGGCACTTCAACAACATCATAAGAAAGGGAAAGATCATTTAAAACAGACGTCGCGCCGTCCAAAAGCATATCGGAAATATCTTCGTAAAAACGGGCTTCAACTATGAGAATACGGGGCGCGGCAGTCATTTTAAATTGTCCAAGAACGATTAGGCCTTCAGCGGCTTATGCCCTGTTATATACAGACCATAGCCCTCAAGGCCAACAACATTTTTCGGAGAATCCGTTAAAAGCGTCATCTGCTCGACACCCAAATCCTTCAAAATCTGCGCCCCAATACCGTAACGACGAAGCTGCCCGTCTTTTGATGGCGCGCTCTGACCTTTAAGCTTGCGCGACAGCGCATCGGGATTGGCTTCCCGCAAAATCACAATCACGCCCTCACCGGCCTGATCAATAAGCTCCATAGAGCGGTGCAGCGTAGAATCCGCGCCCCCGCCCAAAATATCGCCCATAAAATCCACCGCATGCATCCGCACCAAAACGGGTTGGGTCAACTTGCTCGGCTCACCTTTCACCAAAGCAACATGCTCCGTATATTGCAGCGTATTCGCATACACCATGAACTTGAAATGACCGCCAAAACGACTTTCAAATGCGTCTTCGTGAATGCGTTTGACCAATGTTTCTTTGCCGGAACGATACGCGATCAAGTCTTCAATCGTGCCGATTTTCAGATCATGCTTTTCCGCAAAACCTTCAAGATCGTTAAGGCGCGCCATCGTGCCGTCATCATTCATAATTTCGCAAATCACGCCTGCGCCGCTAAACCCCGCCAAACGCGCAAGATCCACAGCCGCTTCCGTATGCCCCGCCCGCTCCAAAACGCCGCCATCACGCGCCAATAAAGGAAACACATGCCCGGGCGTTGCGATTGTATGCGGCGAAGCTTGTGGGTTAATCGCCGCCTTAATCGTGGTCGCACGATCCGCCGCCGAAATCCCCGTCGTCACCCCTTCTTTTGCCTCGATCGAAACCGTAAACGCCGTGCGGTGGCTGGTATTATCCCCGCGCCCCATAAGCTCCAAGCCAAGACGATCAACCATAGCCCGCTCCATCGGCAAACAAATCAGCCCGCGCCCGTCTTTCGCCATGAAATTGATATTCTCCGCGCTCGCCATCTCGGCGGCGACAATAATATCGCCCTCATTCTCGCGGTTTTCATCATCCACGATAATCACAGGCTTACCCGCGCGTACGTCTTTCAAAATCTCCTCGATCGAAGACAGCGCGCTTTGTTGTATGGGGGCTACATTGCTCATGCCGCTACCTCTAGCATACGCGCAACGTAGCGCGCCAGCATATCTATCTCGATATTCAAATCATCACCCTCTTTTCGGTCGCAAAGCGTTGTTTTCTCCCATGTATGCGGAATAATATTCACGCCGAACACATCGCCATCAACCTCATTCACGGTGAGCGATACCCCATCAAGCGTCACGCTGCCCTTGGTGGCAATAAACTTCACCAAGCCTTCTGGCGCTTTAATCTTCAAACGAAAACTATCACCCTCTGGAGTAATAGATTGAATGCGCGCCTGCCCGTCCACATGCCCGGAAACAATATGCCCGCCAAGCTCATCGCCCAACTTCAATGACGGCTCAAGGTTCACGCGCGTGCCCTCTTCCCAAGCCTTAAGCGTAGTTTTCGAAAGGCTCTCTGCCGAAACATCAATCGCAAACCAAGCCGCGCCTTTTTCCACCACAGTCATGCACGCGCCGCTACATGCCACAGACGCACCAATCGCAAGCGCCGCCATATCCATCGCGCTCTCGATCACAATGCGCCAGTCACCTTCACGATTGGTGATAGAGCGCACACTGCCGATATCTTGAATTAAACCCGTAAACATGAGGCTAACCTAGTGCGCTTTGACATAGATTTCCAGCATATCTTCGCCCAAAACCCGCGTTTCTTTAAGGATAAGCTCTGCGCCCCCATGAAAATCTGCTGCATCGACCCCTTGCGGCCCCAAAACTTTAGGGCTTTTGAGCAAATGCACCTCATCAAAAAACCCGCTTTCAAGGAAGGATTTATGCGTTTTCGCCCCACCTTCAACCAATAAACGTGTAACCCCACCATCAGAAAGCTCCAACAACGCCTCTTTTACCTCTTTATCAAGAATAATAGTCTTGGATTCATGCTCATACCCCTCAATTCGTGTCGTTAAACGCGGTTTATCGACCTCGAATGTCGCTTTCCCGATCATAACTGCATCATTCTGCGACCGCAGCAAATGCATATAGCGCGAAGCCATCTCACCGCTGATCTGCGTACGCTCCCCTTTCTCTGCCGCAATCTTACCATCCGCAGATATGGCGCATTTAAGGGTCACATACGGACGGCTCTGCGTCACACGGCTTATGAACCCCGCATTCAGCGCCGCGGCCTCCGCCTCCAATACCCCCGCCAACACATCAACCCCGGCATTTATCAGCATCGCCGCCCCCGCCCCGCGCACCCGCGGGTCAGGATCAGTGCAGGCAAAAACAACCCGCGCCACCCCCGCATCAATCAGTGCCCGCGCACAGGGCGGTGTCTGCCCTTCATGCGCACAAGGCTCCAGCGATACATAAGCGCTCGCACCCTTCGCATCCGCGCCCGCCTTTTCAAGCGCCAACGCCTCCGCATGCGGCCGCCCTCCGCGCGCCGTATGCGCCGCCGATAAAATCACGCCGCCCTTGACCAAAACGCAGCCCACCGCAGGATTAGGCGCAACATGGCCAATCCCGCGCCGCGCCCTATTCAAGGCCATACGCATATATTTTTCATCTTGAGAAAGCGTCATTTGGATTGAAGCGTTTTCACGTCTTCGAGGAAATCATTGAAATCTTGCGGCTGACGGAAATCCTTATACACACTCGCATAACGAATATACCCAACCGCATCAATGGCCTTCATCGCTGCCATCACTTCCGCGCCGATTTTATCAGAAGAAATCTCCTGCTCGCCCTGTGATTCGAGCTTCCGAACAATAGCCGTAGTCGCTTTTTCAATCTCTTCCACCTCAACAGGGCGCTTTTGCAGCGCAATTTGCATGGATTTCATGATTTTATCGCGATTAAACGGCTGCTTGCGCCCGCCTGACTTCAAAACCGTCATCTCGCGGAGCTGCACGCGCTCAAACGTTGTAAAACGCTCATCACATTCAGGGCAAAACCGCCGCCGACGAATAGAGGTGCTATCCTCTGTCGGACGCGAGTCCTTCACCTGTGTTTCGTCATGTCCACAAAATGGGCACTTCATATGTGCCTCCTGCCTATATTAAAGCGTAGGGTAAATCGGGAAACGCTTACAAAGCTCGGAAACCTTCGCTTTAACGGCCTTCTCAACCGCTGCATTGCCGTCTGCGCCATTGGCCGCCAAACCATCGAGAACCTCGATGATAAGCTCTCCAATGAGCTTCCATTCCGCAGGGCCGAAACCGCGCGTTGTACCCGCAGGCGTCCCAAGACGTACGCCCGATGTCACCATCGGCGGTGCAGGATCATAAGGAACCGCGTTTTTATTACATGTAAGGCCCGCGCGCTCCAACGCTTCTTCCGTATCGTTGCCTTTCACGCCCTTTGGACGCAAATCAACGAGAACAATATGGCTGTCTGTGCCGCCGGAAACAATGTCCGCACCGCCGCTTTTAAGAGTCTCTGCCAAGATGCGCGCGTTATCAACAATCGCTTTCGCATAAATCTTAAAATCCGGGTTTAACGCTTCGCCATATGCCACTGCTTTCGCGGCAATAACATGCATCAAAGGCCCGCCCTGAATTCCGGGAAAGATCGCAGAATTAATCTTCTTATAAATCTCCAGATCATTGGTCAAAATCATCCCGCCGCGTGGCCCGCGAAGGGTTTTATGCGTCGTCGTCGTCGTCACATCCGCAAACGGCACAGGGCTGTCATATGACCCGCCCGCAACCAAACCTGCATAATGCGCCATATCCACCATGAAAATCGCGCCCACTTCATCCGCAATCTTGCGGAAACGCGCCCAATCAATCTGGCGCGGATAAGCAGACGCCCCCGCAATAATCATCTTCGGCTTATGCTCACGCGCTAAAGCTTCCATTTGATCATAATCAAGCAGTGCATTGTCTTCACGCACGCCGTATTGAATGGCATTAAACCATTTACCGGACTGGTTCGGCGCTGCGCCGTGGGTCAAGTGACCACCGGCCGCCAAAGACATCCCCAAAATCGTATCACCGGGCTGCAAAAGCGCCATCATCACGCCTTGGTTGGCCTGAGAACCGGAATTAGGCTGCACATTCGCGTATTTCGCGCCAAAAAGTTCCTTCGCACGATCACGCGCCAAATCCTCAACAACATCGGCAAACTCACAGCCGCCATAATAACGGCGTGCCGGATAGCCTTCTGCATATTTATTCGTAAAAACCGTCCCTTGCGCCTCGATCACCGCTTTGGACGCAATATTCTCAGACGCAATCAACTCAATCTGTGTCTGCTGACGATTAAGCTCATTCGCAATCGCTTGACTAACCGCACTATCGGCACTTTTCAAACCTTCTGTAAAAAATCCGTCCACGTTATTCTCCTTAAGTGCTGCGTTGCTCATAATATGGGTAGTCCTTCTCTTAAAGTTGATCAATGCGTCGTTGGTGACGCCCCCCTTCAAATTCCGTATTCAAGAACGCTTCAACAATGTCAAAAGCCGCTACATCGCCCGTGATCCGCGCTCCGAGGGCGAGCACATTCGCATCATTATGCGCCCGCGTCAACCGCGCCATGGTTACATTGGTACATAAAGCCGCGCGCACCGCAGGGTTACGGTTCGCCGCAATCGAAATTCCGATCCCCGACCCGCAAATCGCAATACCGTGCTCGGCCTCGCCGGATGCAATGACGTCCGCTAATTTCGCACCATATTCAGGATAATCAACAGATTCGGCAGAATTCGTGCCCAGATCAAGCCACTCCACATCCCCAAACTTCGCCTTGATCGCTTCTTTCAAAGCATATCCACCGTGGTCACAGGCTATGGCAAGTTTGCGTTTCATGCACAATATATAGTGGCATGCCGCCCCTTTAATCAATCCCCTAATTACATCTGGAAAAACAAGCCACAGAGACACAAAATGATTTTTGATTATGAAAAACATATTGTCTGCGGATTTAAAATAGCATATTGTGCGTATATTATAGATATTGTAGAAAGACATTCATGACAATACTTCCATTCCCGAATGCAGCAGCCGAAACCGCCGCCGACCTTAAAGGCGGCGAAGCGATTGATCGCTATTTCGTTTATAATTTCCATAGCCCGCTCCAACATACAGACCAATACACCATGGGGCCGGAGATGAACGGTGAAATCGTTAAAGCATGTTCCGGCGACCTCAATAACGGACTTATCTCTGTTCAAAGACTTGATGAATACGGGCAAAGCCTCGGGATGCATATCGGCCTAACCTGTGAACTCACACTTCTTGAAGAAGAACCGCAGTTTAAAAGCCATCAGCCCGAAGAGCCCAATGATGCTGATGTCAAAACCGCAATTTCTCCGGCTGCTTTTGACTAAATCACACCCTTCTTCTTCATCACATATTCCAAACGCTTAAGCGCATTGAGCTTAAGCATGGCCTCCCCCGCACTTGCTGGGCCGGAAATAGACACCTCGGTCAAACTCGCCGTATCCATAACCGATACTTTTACGATATTCCCCACGGGATGAAACTCGATAATAATCTCTCGGCCCTGTAAAATCTTGTCATTCATGTTATTTTTATAAAAGAACAACGCCAAAAGAGAAAGACCAAGAATGGCCTCAAGACCAGATTTTCAGTGGGAAGACCCGTTTCTCCTCGATGAACTCCTCACCGATGAAGAACGCATGATCATGCAAACCGCCCGTGATTACGCGCAGGAAAAGCTGCAACCCCGCGTCATGGAAGCCTTTCGCACAGAAACCTTTGATCCCGAAATCATGCGCGAGATGGGCGCGCTTGGCCTTCTCGGGCCAATGCTTGAAGGCTATGGCTGCGCGGGCGCATCCTACACCGCTGCCGGCCTAATCGCCCGCGAACTTGAACGCGTTGATTCGGCATATCGCTCCTGTTACTCCGTCCAATCCTCCCTCGTCATGTACCCCATCTATACATTCGGCTCCGAAGAGCAAAAAGAGAAATACCTGCCAAGACTCGCCAGCGGCGAATTCATCGGCTGCTTCGGCCTCACCGAACCCGACGGCGGATCAAACCCCAACGATATGCGAACCAAAGCGGTAGCTGTTGATGGCGGCTATAAAATCTCCGGCGCAAAACAATGGATTTCAAATTCCCCCATCGCCGATGTCTTCATCGTCTGGGCAAAAATTCAAGGCGGAGAGCGAGACGGCCAGGTCGGCGGCTTTATCCTCGATAAAGGCATGAAAGGGCTTTCAGGCCCGAAAATCGAAGGCAAGCTCTCCCTTCGCGCTTCTCCCACAGGCGGCATTGCGATGGACGATGTCATGGCAAGCGAAGACCAACTCATGCCAGGCTCATCCAACCTCAAAGCGCCTCTGATGTGTCTCAACTCGGCGCGTTTCGGTATCTGCTGGGGCGTTATGGGGGCCGCGGAAGATTGCTGGCACCGCGCCCGCACCTATACGATGGACCGTGTCATATTCGGCAAACCGCTGGCCGCGCAGCAACTCATTCAAAAGAAGCTCGCCGATATGCAAACCGAAATCACATTGGGGCTCACGGCATGCCACCGCCTCGGAAGATTGCGTGACGAAGACCGCGCCGCACCGGAAAGTATATCCCTGCTTAAACGCAACAACTGCGGCAAAGCCCTTGATATCGCGAGGGCTGCACGCGACATGCACGGCGGCAACGGCATCGCCGACGAATACCACATCATGCGCCACATGTGTAACCTCGAAGCCGTCAACACCTATGAAGGCACGCACGACATCCACGCCCTCATCTTAGGCCGCGCTATGACAGGCGAAGACGCCTTTAGCTAAATGCAAAAAACCACGCCCCTTAAGAGGCGTGGCATTGAAATAAGAGATATAAAAAAACGCCCTAGAAGCCGCCGTAACCGGAAGTCTGACGCGCCCAGAAGCGCTCAAGCTCCTTCAATGTCTCGTTCAAATCCACAAGATCGGCATTCTCGATATTCGATCCCGCAATCTGCTCTTCATGTGCATCAAACATCGCCGAAATCATCCGCTTAAGCTCAAGACCTTTTTCGGAAAGCTTCACACGAATAGAGCGCTTGTCATGCACGCTGCGCTCTTGAATAAGATATTCATTCTCAACCATCTTCTTCACGTTGTATGAAACGTTGGACCCAAGGTAATAGCCGCGTATCGTCAATTCCCCGACGGTCATTTCATCATCGCCGATATTGTACAAAATCATCGATTGTACGTTGTTAATATCTTGTATGCCCTTTTTATCAAGCTCCACCTTCAACACGTCAAGGAAGTGACGGTGCAGGCGCTCGATCAATTGAATGGCTTCGTAATACGGTGTTGGTGTCACAATGGTTTCTCCAAAAGAATTCTTATTTATTTCGTTGATAGTTTGAAGGGAAGGTACTAAGAGGTCAATATCTATTCTTTATTTTAACTTTTATATATAAAAAGAACGTTAATAAAAACAATACACTAAACGATGCTGAAAAGACCCAGAAGATTAAGAACATCCCCGTGGATACGCGATATGATGGCGCAAACCTCACTGCGCCCGCATGATCTCATCTGGCCGCTTTTCGTCATCGAGGGGCAAAACGAAACCCAAAACATCGCCTCCCTGCCCGGCGTTTCCCGCAAAACCATTGACCTTTTGATTGAAGATGCCAAACAAGCCCGCGATCTGGGCATCCCCGCAATCGCCCTCTTCCCCATCGTGCCAAATAACAAAAAAACTGCCGATGGCAAAGAAGCCTTAAATAAAAACAACCTGATCTGCGAAACCCTTCAAAAAATAAAAACCGCCGTGCCCGATATCGGCATCATCACCGATGTCGCCCTCGACCCCTATACCTCGCACGGCCATGACGGCATCCTCAAAAACGACGAAATCCTGAATGATGAAAGCGTCGAGATTTTAGCCAAACAGGCCCTTGTCCAAGCACAGGCCGGCGCAGACATTATCGCCCCTTCGGATATGATGGACGGAAGAATTAAAAAAATTCGCGAAGCTCTTGATACAAAAGGATATTCAAACACCCCAATTCTTTCATATGCCGCCAAATATGCCTCCGCTTTTTATGGCCCGTTTCGCGACGCCGTTAAGTCAGGCGAGCGCCTGCAAGGCGATAAAAAAACCTACCAAATGGACCCGCGCAACGCCGATGAAGCCATGCGCGAAATTGCTCTGGATATCGAAGAAGGCGCAGATATGATCATGATCAAGCCGGGCACACCCTATCTCGACATCATATCCAGCGCCCACAGCGCTTTTAACGTTCCGCTCTTCGCCTACCACACAAGCGGCGAATACACCTCAATCAAAGCCGCAGGGGAAAAAGGGTGGATTGATTATGACGCCGCCCTCATGGAAACCCTGATCGCTTTCAAACGTGCAGGCTGCAGCGGCATCTTCACCTACGCCGCCCTCGAAGTCGCACAAAAACTCAAAAACGCGTAAATTTTGTACACATCACCCCAAGCCACTCATAAATAAGCCCTTTCTTAATAAAGTTTTATGCTATCCTATGATATCTTTAACCCGTGTGGGGTAAACGAATCTATAATGTCCAAAGAACAAGAATTTAGAAAACAACGAGACAGGTTTCTGGCGTTCGCCTTTGCCTCGGCAGATCTTTTCGTAGAGGTCTCCGAAGAAGGCAAAGTCGTGCTTGCCTTGGGCGCAACCAAAGGCATGACCGGCGTCGAAAACCCCGAAGAACTTCACGGCAAAAAATGGCTGGAGCTGTTCTCGACCTTCGATCAAGCCGAACTCCTGCGCCTGTATGAAAACGCAAAACCCGGCGCCCGCGTCGGCCCGATGCTGATTGAACTCAACGAACTCATCACAAAAAGAAAAGCCGTCTTCACAGGCATCAAAATGCCCGGCAACAATAAGTTTTACATCACTCTGGGCCTTAGCAACCTTGTCATGAGCAAAATCGCCGCCATGCAGCCCAAGGTGCAAGGGCCGCTCTATGACCGCGAAACCTTCCTCGACACCGCCATAGACACACTTGATTTCGCAAGATCCGTAGGCCAAGACGTAGACCTCACAGTCTTTGACTTCGCTCCGACAGAGGATGACAAGCACCGTATCGGTGAAGAAAACTGGGGCTCTTTAGTCGAATCCATCGGCCAATTCCTGCAATCGCAATCCATAGACGGCATGGCCGCCGCCGAAGTCGGCAATGGCCGCTACAGCGTCATTCATGACAAGGATATCGACGGAAAATTCTTGCGTGACCGCATCGAAAAACTCGCCGTCGACAACGACCCCACAGGCGAAGGAGTCGATATCAAAACAAAAACCATCACCTCCGACCTCTCGGAGCTCAGCGAACGCGACGCCGCCAAGGCCCTTGTTTACACCATTAATGAATTTAGCCGCAAAGGCGCCGAACTGACAATCGAAAGTCTGAATTCAGGCCTCGAAGCGTACACGAGTGCCAATGTCGACAAAATGAAAGAGTTTCAATCTCTTATCGATCGCCTTGATTTCAAACTCCACTACCAACCCATCGTGAACCTGAAAACCGAGGAGGTCTCACATTACGAAATGTTAAGCCGCTTCAGCAGCGGAGACACCATGGAATGGGTGATGTTTGGCGAAGATATGGGCATGGCCTCAAAATTCGATGCCGCCGTCTGCGAACTCGCCATCAACACCATCACCCGCAAATTCGCAGGATCACGCAGCAAATTTTCCATCAACCTTTCCGGCCAATCCATTGAAGATGAACATTTTTTTGAAAAACTGATGAAAATGCTGAACCTTCACAAAAAGCTCAATGAACGCATCATGTTCGAAATCACAGAATCAACACATATCAAAGACCTTGGCAAAGCCGATGAGTTTATAAAAGCCCTTCAAGAAGAAGGCTATAAAGTTGCCCTTGATGACTTCGGCGCGGGCGCAGCCAGCTTCAACTATCTGCAAAAGCTCTCCATCGACACGGTCAAAATCGACGGTAAATATATCCGCAAGCTTCTAACTTCAAAACGCGACGCCGCCATGGTCAAAAACCTCGTGCAAATGTGCAAGGATTTGGAAATCGGCGTCATTGCCGAATATGTACAAGAGCGTACGCAAGCCGACATGCTTCATGAAATGGGCGTTGAGCTGGGCCAAGGCTATCTATTCGGCATGCCGAAAAAATCTCCGGAATACAAAACCAAAGAAAACGCATAAATATATTCGATATTCATGTGTTTAAAGTGGCGTTTCCCTTGAAATAACTTAAAAAAAACAGCACAATCAATGGAATACATATGACTGCGCTGCGTTTCCCATATTGAGTTAAACCCATGTTAATCGAGTTTCGGTACGATTAACCATACACATACAAAGGATTTGTAGCGTTTCATGAAACTTGTCGGTTTAGCCCTCGTTTTTGTTTGTACATTTGGCGGTCTGTTGATCGCCATGCATTTCGATATCCCGAAATTCATAAAATTAATGGTGCTAATCCTTGGCGCAATGCCCGGAGAAGTCGTCATTATCATGGGCTGTGCGATCGCCGCCTTCCTTGTCGCGAATACAAGCGAAACAATCAAAGGCTCAATTAAATATATGAGCGCCCTCACCAAACCAAGCGCCTATTCAAAAGCAGATTACATGGAGCTTCTGGGAATGCTCTACACAGTCTTCAAGCTGGCGCGCACTAAGGGCTGGCTCGCCATCGAACAACATATCGAAGCGCCGGAAGAAAGCGAGCTCTTCAGCCGGTTCCCGGGCTTCCAGCACAATCATCATGCCATCGTTTTCTTATGCGACTACCTGCGGATCATCTCGCTGGGTAACGAAAACCCGCATGAGATGGAAGCCCTGCTCGACGAAGAAATAGAAACCATCGAAACCCATGAAGCGCATCCGGGTCACGCCGTGCAAACCATGGCCGACGGGATTCCCGCTTTGGGTATTGTGGCCGCCGTTTTGGGGGTTATCAAAACCATGTCCTCGATTAACGAACCGCCCGAAGTCTTGGGTAAAATGATCGGGGGCGCTCTTGTGGGAACATTCCTCGGGGTTTGGTTCTCCTATGGTATGGTCGCGCCGATTGCCGCCGCGATGACCGAAAAATCACACACGGAAGTCATGTATTATAAATGTATCAAGGTCGGTCTCATCGCCTTCTTGAACGGCGCCGCGCCGCAAGTCGCAGTAGAATTCGCACGTAAATTCCTGCCCCATGATGTGCAACCGAACTTCCAGGAGCTGGAAGAGCACCTCAATGAATTGCCCGCTCCGAGCTAAGCTATAAGTTAAATATAAAAAGAGCCAAAGCCAAAAAATGTCAGAAGACCAAGGCGAATTACAGCCGATTATCGTTAAGAAGATTAAGAAAGGTGGCGGCCACCATGGCGGCGCGTGGAAAGTCGCCTATGCCGATTTCGTGACCGCGATGATGGCCTTCTTCCTTCTTTTATGGCTGTTAAACGTCACCACCGACGAAGAAAAAAACGCCATCTCCAATTATTTTGACCCTACCCACCCGAAAGTATCCCAAGAAACAAGCGGCGCAGGCGGCGTCCTCGGCGGCCTCAGCGTCGCACCCGAAGGCGCAATGGTCAGCACCGTTCAACCCATAACCGCACCGCCGCAAAAAACATCCGCCATCAATAACCGCGGTCAGGAAAACAGAAAACTTAACCAAACTGCCGTCGAAGAAGCAAAGAAAACGCTTCGCGAAGCCGAAGAAGCGCGCATGGAAGACACCAAAGCCGCGATCGAAAAAGCGATCTCCGAAAACCCGGAGCTTTCCGAGATGATGGATAACCTCAAAATCGACATGACCCCCGAAGGGCTGCGTATTCAGGTCATCGACCAGGAAGGCAAACCCATGTTCGCAAGCGGCAGCGCCCGTATGTTCGCCAAAACCAAACTGCTTCTTGAAAAGGTCGGCGAGATCATAGAAGGCGAGCCCAACGAAATCTCCGTGCGCGGGCACACAGACAGCGTGCCTTACGGTTCCGGCGCAAGCTACACCAACTGGGAACTCTCCGCAGACCGCGCAAACTCCTCGCGCCGCGTACTTCTGGATGCAGGCTACCCGGCCGAACGAATCCATGATGTCGTCGGCAAAGCCGATACGGAGCACCTCGTGCCCGAAAACCCGACAGATGCCAAAAACCGCCGCATCTCGATCACACTGTTAAAAGAAGAAATCACAAACCCCGAAGCCTTTGAGCGCGAAGCGATAAACCAAGTGCCTGAAGATGCGCCCGAAACAGGAGAAGATGAAATTTACATCACCCCCACAGAAGCCGCGCCGAAAAGAAAAATGCCGAAAATCGGCACCTTCCGCAAAACTCCGGGCAGCGTTGAATTCCCTTAAGAGGTTTTAATCAAACTGGTTGTTTTTCGGGAAACCGTTAGGCGGCAATCGCCCTGCAGACGCTCGCTTTCCAACCCATGGTTCGATATTTTCGACCACCGTTTCTCCCGCGCCATATTTAAATGTCAGACCTTCCGCCTTATTAAACGTCTTCACATCCGATAAGCCGCCATCCTTAAACTTCTGCAAGATCACGCCTTTTCCGCGCCCCATCTCCGGCAACTCATCAAGCGGAAACACAAGCATCTTGCGGTTTTTGCCGATGCTCGCAATCATGTCATGCGCATCATCCACCGCCAGACATAGCTTCGCCTCTATCGTTCCCGAAACATTCAAAACCTGCTTACCATTCTTGGTCTGCGCCAGAACATCATCGGATTTCACAATAAACCCATGCCCCGATGTCGCCGCCACCAAAATCTTCTGCCCCTCTTTATGAAGCATCACAGATGAAATATCGCCATCATTCGGCAGATCCACCATAATCCGCAAAGGCTCGCCAAACCCGCGACCCGGCGGCAATTTGTCACAACCAACCGTGTAAAAACGTCCATTCGTGCCAAACACCAACAACTTATCCGTTGTCTGCGCCTCCAGAATAAACGCCTCGCGATCACCATCCTTATATTTAAAATCACCTGCGTTCAGGCCGTGGCCTTTCATCGCCCTCAGCCACCCTTGCGCGGAGCAAATAATCGTAATCGGCTCTTTCTCAATCATCGCCGCATCAAGATCAACCGCAATCGGCGCAGGCACATCGCCGATAACCGTGCGCCGCGCGCCCAATGCCGTACCCTGCCCGAACTGGACTTTAAGCGCCGCAATTTGCTTCTTAATCCGTGTCCACTGCCGCGCTTCGGATTTGATCAACTTCTCAAGCTCGTCCCGCTCTTTGGATAGCGTATCATGCTCACCTTGAATTTCCATTTCTTCAAGCTTGTGCAAACGGCGCAAACGGAGGTTCAAAACAGCCTCAACCTGCACCTCCGATAGCTTGAAAACTTTCATCAACTCGGCCTTCGGATCATCCTCGAAACGGATAATGCGGATAACCTCATCAATGTTCAGATAAACAATCAAATACCCCGCCAAAACTTCCAGGCGGTGCAGCACCTTCTCAAGGCGATATTGCGAACGGCGCACAAGCACTTCCTGCTGATGATCCATCCACGCCTGAAGAACCTCTTTCAGGTTCATAACGCGGGGCACAAGCCCCCCTTCAAGCACATTCATATTTAAGGAAAAACGGCTCTCAAGGTCAGAATTACGGTATAACGCCTCCATCAAAAGCACCGGGTCAACATTACGGTTCTTTGGCACTAAAACGATCCGGATATCTTCCGCCGACTCATCCAATACATCATCCAGCATCGGCAATCTTTTCGATGTAATCAGATCCGCAATCTTCTCAATCAACTTCGATTTTTGCACCTGATAGGGAATTTCTGTAATCACAAGTTGGTACAGCCCCTGCTTCAGATCTTCTTTTTCCCATTTCGCACGCACCCGAAACGCGCCTTTGCCCGTCTTATACGCATTGACGATATCGGCCTTATCTTCGACCAAAGTCCCCCCTGTCGGGAAGTCCGGCCCCGAAACAATCTCCGCCAGCTCCTCTATGCTCGCATCGCGCTCCAGCATAAGCTCCATGGCCTCGCACAGCTCCGCCACATTATGCGGCGGAATGCTTGTCGCCATCCCCACCGCAATCCCGCTTGATCCGTTGGCCAGCAAATTCGGAAAACCGCCGGGCAGCACAACAGGCTCATTCTCAGCTCCATCATATGTCGGCCTGAAATCAACCGCGTTTTCTTCGATCCCGTCCAAAAGCAGCAGCGCAACGTCCGTTAAACGCGCTTCCGTATACCGCATAGCCGCCGCATTATCGCCGTCAATATTTCCGAAATTCCCCTGCCCGTCGACCAAAGGATAACGCTGCGCAAAATCCTGCGCCAAACGCACCATCGCGTCATAAACAGCCGTATCACCATGCGGGTGAAACTTACCGATCACATCCCCGACCACACGCGCAGATTTCTTCGGCGGGCTTGTGGGGTTAAGTTTGAGTTGATACATCGCATACATAAGACGGCGATGAACAGGCTTCATGCCGTCGCGCACATCGGGCAGCGAACGGCTCATAATGGTGGAGAGCGCATAGGACAAATATCGGTCGGAAAGCAATTCTCCGAAGGGCTGGTCTAAAACATTATGTTCGGCGGCTGAGTTATCCTGTGCCATACGCATTCTCTTCTTCTACTGATGTCCCAATGGTTTTGGCAAAACGCTGCTCAAAAATCAAGCGCATCTCTGGCATTCCGCGTGAATGATGCACAAAAACCCAATGCTCAAGAAAATATGCCACCATTTTTAAACCGTTATATATGTCAGGCGCTTCGCTCTCACCGCCATGCGGGCGCAAAAAAGACGCTAAGGGCAAAAGCTTACCCTTATAGGGCGCGCCCGCAGAAACGCTCACCGCCTTACCGGTCTTAGGCGAAACATATCGCAAATTCTCGTCCCCGTTTCCGCTCGCGCACGTAGTCAAATCAAGCGAGAACCCAAGCTCCTTCAAAAACGCAATCTCCCACATCACATAAGCCGCCCCCCAAATCTCGCTATCAAGCGTATCAAACAGCGCCAAAAGCCCCTGATACAAACCCTGATGCGCCTCCCCTTCGGGCAGCGCCGCATCACAAAGCGCGCATGCCGATTGCAACGCCGAGAGCTTAAGCGGGTCTTGCATAAAATGCGCCGTGTGGTTTTTCGAAAGCTCCAGAGTATAAGATCCAAGCCCGTCAGAAGTGCGGCTCTGCCACCGCGCATCCACAACATTGCCGACCTCAAGCGTCCCGCGCATCTTCGTACCTTGCGCCCCGCGCACATATCCGGCGGCGCGCCCCTGCCCCAGTGTTAGAAGTGAAACAATTGCTCCATTTTCACCATGTGAACGCGCACTCAGTACAATCCCTTGATCTTGCCAGTTTTCCATGAGAAAAGAATACCCGTGATACCCCTAGATAGCGAGAGCCAGGAATAAATCGTGACCGACATCTCCACAGATGAGTTGAAAACCCTATGTTTAAGCGCGCTCAAAAAAGCCGGCGTATCGCAAAGCGACGCCGAAATCACCGCCGATCACTATCTTGAAAACGAGTTTTCAGGCAAATCCTCGCACGGCATCGTCCGCGTCATCCAGACCATTAAACTTCTGGAAAAGTGCGGCGCGCCAAAAACAGCCGCCACCCTTGAAACCGAAAGCCCCTCAATCTCGATTTATAACGCAAACGGCGCATTAGGGCCTGTCGCAGGCATGGTGGCAACCAATGCCGCGATTAAAAAAACCGCCGAAAACGGCATATCTTTTACGGGCATCCGCGACTACAGCTCCTCCGCAGGCTCCATGGCCTATTACCTGCGCCGCATTGCTGATGCCGGGCTTGTCGCGATTATGGGCTGTAATTCCGATGCCCTCGTCGCCCCGCCAAATGGACGCGAGCGCATGATCGGCACCAACCCCATCGGTGTTTGCATCCCCGGTAAGGGCACGAATTTCATCGGCGATCTGTCCACCGCCGCCTATCCTTACGGCAAAATCATGGTGCATAAAGAGAAAAATGAACCTGTTCCGCATGGCGTAATGATCGACGCGGCGGGTCAGCCCTCAACCGACCCCAAAGACGCCTATGACGGGGCAATCTTGCCCATGAACGGATATAAAGGCTTCACTCTTGGCCTCATGATTGAACTTATCGCGGGCCCCCTCATCGGTGCAAAAGCCATCAAAAAAGAAATGTTTGATAATGACGGGCTTTTCATCATCGCCATGAACCCAAAATCATTCGGCAACGCAGAATTTTACAACCAAATTGAAACCGCGCTCCAAACAATTAAATCCTCCGCCGCACCGCTTGAGGGTGACGGCATAATCCTTCCGGGCGAAAGATCAGGAAAGGCCTTGGCAAAAACCCTCAAATCAGGGCAAATTGACATCGCCGATAAAACACTGGAAAAACTGAAAGAATTGGCAGCATGACGCAAAAAATAGGCATCGCAGGATTGGGCGCTATCGGTAGCGCTGTCGGACGCGCACTTATAAAAGGCTTAGACGGCCTTGAATGGGTCGCCGCCAGCAATATCGGCGAAAACAAAGAATTCGATATCCCGCTGATGAGCTTCGAAGAGCTCGCAAAAACCTGCGACATCATCGTCGAGGCCCTGCCGCCATCCGCCGTCCCCGAACTCTCAAAAGCCGTCTTTAAAGAGCAAAAGACCCTCGTTCTGATCTCATCTTGCGCTTTGCTGATGTTTCCTGAAATCCTGGATATCCACAAAACAACCCACAGTCGCATAATCGTTCCATCAGGCGCTTTAATCGGCATAGACGGGGTAAAATCAATGAAAGAACTTGGCATAAAAAGCAGCAAGATCGCGTCAAACAAGCACCCTCGCGGATTTATCGGCGCGCCATATGTGGATAAAATGGGGATAGATTTGGATCAAATCGAAGCCAGCGGCATCAAAACCAAAATCTTCGAAGGCAACGCCTTTGAAGCCGCAAAAGGCTTCCCCGCAAACGTAAATGTTGCCGCCACATTATCTCTGGCTGGGCTAGGCGCGAAAAGCACCCATGTCGAAATCTGGGCTGATCCCGCCGCTATCGGCAACAGCCACGAAATCACAATCGAAGGTGAATATAGCCAAATGCGCGCCCGCGTGGAAAATAAACCAGACCCCGCAAACCCAAAGAGTTCAATGCTTGCAGCGCAAAGCATCGTTGCGGTCTTGCGCGATATCAACAACGCCTTGGTGATTTTATGATCCCCGCAAAACCCTTCTACATGATCCGCCACGGAGAGACCGAAGCCAACGCTGCAAGACTTATGGCCGGCAGCATCGACTCCCCGCTTACGCTTCGTGGCCGTCAGCAAGCTTTTGAAGCGCAGCGCACAGTGAACGCATTAATCAAAAAACCCACCGCGATTTACCACAGCCACCTTTGCCGCGCGCGGGATACGGCGCTGATTATCAATCAAACGTTAAACGTCAAAACCCACGAAGACAAAGACCTCGCAGAAATCCACGCCGGCGACCTGGAAGGCGCACCTTATGATGAATGCGTGGAATTATTCAATGGCTGGCCCGAAATCCCCAATGGTGAAACCCCAAAGGAGTTCTTTGATCGGGTCAAACAAGCAAAATCAAGGGCTATAGACGGGTCAGATGATCCTGTATTGATTGTATGCCATGGCGGCGTCATGCGCGCCTTCGGTGAAATTCACGGCGTAACCACCCCCGGCAAATTCGAAAACGCACATTTATATGAATTCAAACCCAATACTCAAAATTCAAAATTCCCATGGGAGGTTTTTGATTATCGTTTTTGCAACGAAACACAAAAACTCATCCAAACACGCTCAACAATTTACGACGTCGCTTTTTCAGATAAAATCGCGTTATAAATTTTAAAAGCCTGTACGTGCTGCCTCACATCATGGACGCGCACAATTTGCACGCCCTTCGATATTCCATAGAGCGCAGACGACAATGACCCGCCTAGACGCTCATTTTCCGGTTCACCCCCAGAGATTTTGCCGATAAAACTCTTGCGGCTCGTACCCAGCAATATCGGCACACCTAAATCCTGAAATTTACTTATATTTCTGAGTATTAACAGGTTATCCTGCACAGTTTTACCAAACCCAATACCCGGGTCACAAACGATCTTTTCTTTTTCGATACGGTTCGCCTCACAAAAAGCGATACGCTCCTTTAAGTATTCAAAAATTTCATCTACTACATTGTTATATTGTGGTTTTTCCTGCATCGTCTGCGGCGTCCCCTGCATATGCATGACAAAAACATGCACCCCTGCCTCCGCCACAACTTTAACACTCTCAATATCATGCGTTAAACCGCTAATATCATTGACAATATTCGCACCCGCCTCAATCGCCGCACGCATAGTTTTCGCATTTCGCGTATCCACGGAGATCCATTTGGCATGGCCCGCCAGTCCTTCTATCACAGGAACAACGCGCGCAATTTCCTCTTCTATTTCAACAACTTCTGCTCCAGGCCTTGACGATTCTCCGCCCACGTCCAAAATGCTTGCACCTTCATCTAAAAGCTCCAAGCCATGCTCTACCGCCCTGTCAGCTTTAAAAAACTGTCCGCCATCGCTAAAGCTATCGGGGGTCACATTCACCACCCCCATAACATGCGGACCGCGCCAAAAAGGGCTGTTATTGTGCATAGAAGCATTGGTGCATTTAAGGGTCATTTATTGCTACGCCGCCTTGTGATTAGAAATCTCAGCTCTGCACACTGCCGGTAAACTCTCGATCATTTGCCCTACAGACAGCCCCAAAACAGGGTGAATCCACGCAGGTGCAACCTCCTGCAAAGGCCCAAGCACAAAGGATCTGGTGTGCATACGCGGATGCGGAATCTCAAGCACTTCAGCGCTAAAAACTTCGTCATTATAAGCCAGTAAATCAAGATCAAGCACCCGCGCCGCGTTCTTCTCCGCCCTCACACGCCCGAAATCTTCCTCCACCGCATGCAAAAGCGACATCAGTCTATACGCGTCCAATTCGCTCGATACACGCGCCACAGCGTTTCTGTAGTAAGGCTGGTCTGAAACAGGCACAGGCGCAGTAAGCCAGACACTGGAGGCCTTAAACACCTGCACATCAAGCCTATTCAGCGTCTCCAGAGCGGCCTTTATCGTCTCTTCGGGGCTTCCATATCGGCTGGGCAAATTCGCCCCTAAAGCAATCAGAATCAAAAACAGCCTCCTGTGATTTCAGAAGGCTGCACAATATCTTATTGATTTAGTGAATAAAAGTTTTTTCAGGCTTTTAATCTGAGAAGGTACAAGCACCAACAAATAGCATCACTGTTTTAGGGGCGAAGTAACGCACTCAGATTGAAAAGATGGGGAAACTTAGCCGTTCCAGCTGCGCACAGTGCCCGTATCAACATGCACGAACTTGCTGCGCGGATAATACCCAACGCCGCCGGCACGCAAAGATTTGGCAATCTTGTACAAAGAAGATGTGCTGTAATTATCCATATGCATATCAAGCGCCTGGCCGTACATGTGGAATGAATTCCTTGCAACGCCGCCGCTATTCTTGCGCAAACCTGAATTTGTCTTCGGGCTACGGTAGCCGGAGTAAATCTTAATCGGCTCACGCTGGCCTGTTTTACGCTGCACCATCGTCAGAATATCGAGAACATGCGGATCCATCGGAAACACTTCGCCAGAGCGATGATCGCGCAAAACATAGTTCAAACGCTCAAACGCTTCAGGAAGATATTTATTCCCAACGCGATATACGCCGTCAAACGTCTCGCCTGTATGCGCCTGCTTAAAACGCGCGCGCCATGCATTGGCATTGGTCGCAGCTTGCGAAGGAGTTGAGAGCAAGATCGGCGTCGCCGCAGCCAACGCGCCCGCCAAGCCCATTTTCAATACATCACGGCGATCAATGCCGCTCTTCATACCGTCATAGAGACTTGTTTCTAAATTTTTAAACATATCAATTTTCTTTAATTTATTAAGACAACACTAAAATTTATAGACTAGCTAAATCACAGCCAAAGAGTCGTACCACAAATTTTTAATGAGTAAAGAGCCAAATAAGAATTTTTTTGACACCTCATATTCGAATTATGAGCAAGACCTTGTTCTAATTAGAAATCAACCTTACTCATTTCAGTATTATTCACGGGAATGAAGATTCCGTCAAGTTCTGATAACATTTTAATTAAATTTTCATCGTGACCGTACAAATCATTGCCGTAAACAAGGTCACCATTCTGATTAATCCACACCGTGTAATACAGCATATAAACAGGGATCGGCGTATCAATTGAGATATCACGCGTCTTGCCTTGCGCAAACATCGCTTCCATATCACCGTCTTCCCACGTGCTGCGGTTACGCATAATAAACGCCGCCATACGCTCTGGGTCCTTCATCCGCACACACCCCGATGATACCGCGCGGCCCGCCTTGTCGAAATAATTTTTTTCATTCGTATCATGCAAATAGATATTATAGCGATTAGGCATAAGCACCCGAACCCGCCCGAGCGGGTTATTATCCCCCGCATCCTGCACAAAGCGCAGGTATTTAAGATCGGCCTCGGTAATCGTGCTCCAATCAATCACAGTGGGGTCAAGCGTCATCTGCCCTTCCTCGGTCATGCCGATAAGCTCCATGCCTTTTTCAGACAAATAATCAGGGTTTTCCCGCAGCTTCGGCAAGATATCATCCTTCTTAATCGTCGGCGGCACAGTCCAGTTCGGGTTAAAGCGCACGCCTTCAATTTCAGTGATAAACATATTCGTCGGGCGTTTCTGACGACCAACAATCACCGGCATTTCGAACTCGACCTTCCCGTTATCGACCGCCCAAAGCGTTGCAGAAGGAATATTCACAACCACAAATTTATCCGGCTTGTTTTCATCCACCCACCGCAAGCGCTCAAGATTAGCGATAACCTGATGAATTTTCTGCTCTTTCGAAATATTCAAGATATTGAGCGTCTGCCCGCCGACAATGCCGTCATCTTTAAGGCTGTTTTCGCGCTGAAACTTAATCACCGCCGCCGCCAATGAATCATCATACACATAAGGCTCAACCGTGTTTTCAGGCAGCCCCAAACGATACCGGAGCACCGGCACAACCTTGCTACTCTCATACGGCCGCAAAGATCCGCTCATACGTATAGGGAGCACGCTTTCATACGCAGGGGGAGCGTCCCGCACCAAATCCTGAAGCTCTTGCCGCAGCCGCCCATAAGTCTTGCCCTGCGGCTCTAATGATTTCAAAAGCCGCTCTACATCCCCGGATTTCGCAAGCATCCCCAAAAGCACTTGCGCTTCAATCGGTTGCCGCCAGAACCTCTTGCTACTTTTAAGCGGCGAAGGATCAACCCTAATTCCCGTTAAATCTTGTGCCAAACGCAAATACGCATCACTGAGCAATAAATCCAAGTCAGAGAGATTCTGTTTATCCTTCTGATTCCAAAGCACTTTAATATTTTCAAGATGATATGACTTTGGGTTCAGCCCATGCGTCCAAGATTCTTCAATAATCTCAAGCAAATCCTCGGCATCCCCCGATGGCGCGGAGCGGCGAAGCCAATATGGCTCATAATTTCGCTCAGCATAAAATGCCTGAAGCGCATTGGAGTACTTTAAATTGTTTTTCGCGACCTTCGATGTACCCAAAGTAATCTGCAACGCCTGCTCCACACTGGCGGGCTTCTGAAGCAACGCTTCACTGGTCACCGCAAATGCAGCCGCAGAGGGCACCGCCAAAACAGACACTGCCGCCAAAAGCCTGAAAGATATAAATCGGGGAGCGCAACGCTTCATAAATAAAAAACTCGGATAAGGGTAAGAGGAATCGTTCTCTTAATATCTTAACATATTTTTTTATGCCTAAAGGTCAACAAATGTGTGCGTTTCTTCTTCCGCTCCAGGATGGGTCACTGCCCCGTAACGCGCCGGTCCAACCTGATCCGCATATTTCCACAAAGCGCCCGAGTTATAATTCGTCGCGCGCGGTTTCCACGCAGCTTTGCGCTTGGCAAGCTCCTCATCAGGCACCAACACATCCATCGTGCCTTTCTCGGCATCAATGCGGATCATATCGCCATCCTGCACCAATGCAATGGGTCCGCCAACGGCGGCTTCAGGCCCTACATGACCAATACAAAATCCGCGTGTCCCGCCCGAAAAACGACCATCGGTAATCAGCGCGATCTTCTCGCCCATGCCCTGCCCGTAAAGCGCGGCTGTCGTCGAAAGCATCTCTTTCATCCCCGGCCCGCCTTTCGGCCCCTCATAGCGAAGAACAATCACATCGCCCTCTTTATACGCCTTATCAGACACCGCTTTGTAACAAGCATCCTCACCATCAAACACGCGCGCAGGGCCTTCAAATACAATGTTCTTCATACCCGCAATCTTCACAATCGCCCCGTCAGGCGCAAGATTACCCTTAAGGCCCACAACGCCGCCCGTCGGATAAATCGCCTTCTCAACGGGGAACACAATGTCTTGGCCCTCAGGCAAGGTCACATCGGCATAATTCTCCGCCAATGTCTTCCCCGTCACAGTGATACAATCGCCGTGTAAATGCCCGTGATCCAAGAGTTCTTTGATAATCACACCAACCCCGCCAATATCATGCAAATGTTTGGTCAGATACTGCCCACCGGGGCGCAAATTCGCAATATACGGCGTCTTCTTAAACACCGCCGCCACATCAAACAGATCAAACTTGATTCCCGCCTCATGTGCAATCGCAGGCAAATGCAACGCGGCGTTCGTGCTCCCGCCCGTCGCTGCAACAATCGCCGCGGCGTTTTCCAAGGATTTACGCGTAATCAAATCGCGCGGCAACGGCCCGCCATTCTTAATCAAATCAACAACCACCGCGCCAGAAACCTCGGCCATGCCGCCCTTGGCTTCATCAATCGCAGGAATACCGTTCGCACCCGGCACAGCCAACCCCATAACCTCGGCGACACAAGACATCGTATTGGCCGTAAACTGACCGCCGCACGCCCCTGCCCCCGGCAAAGCCCCGCACTCACACGCATATAAATCAGCATCCGAAATCTTCCCGACCGAATGCTCACCCACAGCCTCATATACCGTCACAATATCCGCATCTTTATCCTTATATTTCCCCGGCATAATCGTCCCGCCATAAAGGAACACAGACGGCACATTCAAACGCGCCATAATCATCATCATCCCCGGCAAAGACTTGTCACAGCCCGCTAAGCCCACAAGTGCATCATAACAATGCCCGCGCATCGTCAGCTCAACGCTGTCCGCAATCACTTCACGCGAAGCCAAAGAAGACCGCATCCCCTCATGCCCCATCGCAATCCCGTCTGTCACAGTGATCGTCGTAAATTCACGCGGCGTCGCGCCTGCGGCCTTCACACCCTTTTTCACATCTTGGGCAATATCCGCCAACTTAATATTACAAGGCGCCGCCTCGTTCCAACACGTCGCAACGCCAACCAAAGGCTTTGCAATATCCGCATCCGTCAAACCCATAGCCCGAAGCATCGCGCGGTGCGGCGCAGAATCTGGCCCCACAGTCGTATAACGGCTCACAAGCTTATTTTTATCCCACTCGCCCTTATCAGCATTCGGATGGCCACGGTCTTTATTAAACATCGAAATCTCCTGTAATTCAGGGGCTTACAATGAAATAACGCGACATAAAAAACAAGAGGAGATTAACGAAAATTTAACCCCCCATGGCTTATGATTAATAAAAATAAAAACGATCATAATAAATTTAGAGAGTGTGTAACAATGGAAAATTCTACAGAAAACAGTCCCGACTTTCATGAGCGCCACGAAGGCGATAGAACATCCGATACCCCAGAAGGCGTAGATACAGGAAACTTAAACGACCTGCTTGACGCCCTCCCCACAGGCGAACGCCTAAGCGGTCTAAGCAGCATACTAGAAAACAACCTTTCACCAGAGATGATGGAAGAACTTATGGCAGCATCAAGAGCGCGCATCGAAGCAGAAAGGCCTGACGATTCAATCTTAAACGAAGGAATTCTAAACAAAGGCGCACTTTGCGAGATGGTAAAAGATAAATTCCAGGCGGAATGTGAAACAAGCCCTTCAATGCAAGAGTTTTTTGAAAACTCAGGCGATACGGCAAAGCCGCTAGAGCCTGGTCAATAGCGCCTAACTCTTATCCTCAACCACAACAACTTCTTGCGGCGCATCTTCGTCCACAAGAACAAGCTCGTTATACGCCCGCCTAAATCTGCGCGCATTCCCGACATAGGGTATTGTTACATATCTGTTCCCTGTTCCTGAAATCACGATATTCGCATATCCCATCATATAACCGGGCAGCATCCGCTCCAGCTCAATGCTCTCCACCTTATCAAAACGCATATCCACAACATCAATCTGCAAAATCCCATAGCGCATCAAAAGCCGCTTATTGGTCATCACGAGCATCAAAATCTCTTTGCGCAGCGTGTTATATATGAACATCAAAATTCCCGTCACCGCGAGAAGCACCCCAAGCGGAAACACATAAAGCCCCAGTATCACAGACACAACAAGCACCACAATCGTCTGCCAATATATCCCGCGGGAGATATACGCCTCGGCGATGATTTCCTCACCCTTGGTCAGAACATCCTTTAAGGCCTCATCGCGCGCCCTGCGGGATTTCTTGAACATCCCTGAATCTTTTTCTACCGGCTTGGCTGAACCTTTTTTTTCTGTATCTGACATCTTCGCCCCTTAAATAGATTTGGCTTTTTCAATAGATTTTCTGAACGCAATCGGATCCTCAATCGGCGGCAAAATAACCTCGCCCACGCCCATCCCTCGAATGGCCAAACGCCCGTAATTAAATATACGCCCCATAATGGTTTGCAAAACATTCACCCCTTCAATGCGGTCAATGCTGATCTCGCCGACGCTGCGCGCCACAAGGCCGCGCTTATAAACAAGCCGCGTATTCGTAATCGCAATTTCGGTCGTCGCCTTTTGCACCATCATCTGTGCAAAACTCAAAAGCCCGAGGATAAACACAACAAACGAGAAAATCCGCAAACCGGGATGGATATATTTAACGCCCTCAATCCACGGCAAATCAGGCGGAAACTTACCCATCTGGATATACATGAACACGGAGGCAAATATAATCAGCATACTCCCCGCGATCCCCCACAATATCGCAGTAAACGCCTGCACCGTGTACATCCAGTGAAACTTGCCGATATGCACCAGCTCTTCGTCCGGTCCTAATGATTGTTCAACATAAAGCATGGGTATTCAAAATCCTTTTATTCACTCTATCGCCTGCGGCCATAAGGTCAAACGCTTTTAATCCCCGAAAGAAATCCCCAATGACCGCGCCGTATGTACAAGCGACCCTTGCGGATCAACCACGCGGCACACCGCAATCGCATCTTCAATCGGCACAGCCACCGCCTCGCGGTTCTGCCACGCCACCATCTTGCCAAACGTGCCCTCGGCGATCAAATCCACCGCCTTCACGCCCAAACACTGCGCCAAAATGCGGTCATTATGTGTCGGCGCGCCGCCGCGCTGCACATGCCCCAGCACCGTTGCGCGGGTCTCGAAACCGGTCGCATCCGCAATCTGCGGTCCCAGATAATCGGCAATCCCGCCATAACGCTTTTCGCCGCCATGATAAACCACCTCGCGCTTATCCCCGTCGGGCGTCTTCACGGCTTCGGATACAATAACAAGCGCAAAATTCCGCCCCGTATCCTTCACGCCCTTGATCTTCTTGGCAATCCCTTCAATCGTGTATGGAACTTCGGGGATAAGAATAACATCCGCGCCCCCCGCAATCCCTGCATTCAACGCAATATGCCCGGCATCACGGCCCATAACCTCCAAAATCATCACGCGGTCATGGCTGGCCGCTGTCGGCTGCAAACGGTCAAGCGCCTCGGTCGCCACAGAAAGCGCCGTATCAAAGCCCACAGACTTATCCGTCATCGCCAAATCATTATCAATGGTCTTGGGAACGCCCACCATATTGATGCCACCCTGCTTCGCCAACCGGCTAAGGATTGCAAAACTGCCATCCCCGCCAATCCCGATCAACGCCTCAATGCCCAAATCCTTGATCGCGGCCACAATTTCATCAGAACGGTCTTTCACCGATCCATCCGGCATCGGATATTTAAACGGGTTTTTGCTATTCGTTGTCCCCAAAATCGTGCCGCCGCGCCGCAGAATAAAACCGTCAAAATCATCGGGCGTAAGCTCGCGCACCGCATATGGCTCTTCAAGCAAACCCGCCGTACCGTTTTCAATACCCAAAACGCGCCAGCCCAGAAGGTCCGCACGATGAACAACCGCCCGCATCACCGCGTTCAACCCCGCGCAATCCCCGCCGCTCGTCAATATTCCAATGGTTTTTTCCATGTTTCCTCTTTAATATTCCATATAATTTTGATTTTATTGAAAAATATGATACAGTTTTAAGATTACCAAACAACAATATATGTGATAATATTAAATCTTAAGGTTTTAATTTTTGTACGACTTTTCTCATATGCAAGACCAAGAAGAACTCCAAATGAAGCTCGCCGAATATCGCGCCGAGCACAAAGCACTTGATGAAATGATCGAGCGCGTGCTGAAAAGCGACCAACCGGTAAACCTTTTCAACATGCAGCAACTCAAGAAAAAGAAACTCTGGCTCAAAGACATGATCCAGAAAATCGAATCCGATCTTATCGACGACATCATTGCATAATCCCTTCAAATCACTTATAAATCTGATATGACTCATAGCGACCCAAATCCTTCCGTTGGTATAATCATGGGCTCTCAATCCGATTGGGACACCATGAAAGAAGCACACGACATCCTTCACGCCCTTGGCGTCCCTCACGAAGTTAAGATCGTCTCCGCACACAGAACCCCTGATCGTTTGGTGGAATACGCCAAAACCGCGAAATCACGCGGCCTGAAGGTCATTATCGCGGGCGCGGGCGGCGCAGCCCACCTCCCCGGAATGGCCGCCTCTATGACGCCCCTGCCCGTTCTTGGCGTGCCCGTTGAAAGCAAAGCCCTTAGCGGCATGGACAGCCTTCTGTCTATCGCTCAAATGCCGGGCGGCATCCCCGTCGGCACGCTCGCCATCGGCAAGGCAGGCGCAAAGAATGCAGGCATACTCGCCGCATCCATCCTCGCCACAACAGACGACGCCATCGCCGCATCTTTGGATAAATTCCGTGAAAAACAAACAGCCGCTGTCGCAGAAACGCCTGTTGATTAACGTGCCTCCGCTTGATAAAACCCACCCATGAGCGATATTAAACTTGGCATTCTCGGTGGTGGGCAATTAGGACGAATGAGCGCACAAGCCGCAGAAAAGCTTGGCATTCATACCGTTATATTCACGCCTCAAGAAAACTCTCCCGCCTCTCAAGTCGCGCCCGAAACACTTATCGGCAATTATACTGACGAGCGCGCCCTGACAGAATTTTCCGAAAAAGTTGATGTAATCTCTTATGAATTTGAAAATATACCAACAGAAACAGTGCGATACCTCAATACGCTTAAACCCGTTTATCCGAGCGAACGACTCCTCAAAGTCTCTCAAGACAGAATCTCAGAAAAAACCTATCTGAACGCGATCAAAATCCCGACAGCGCGTTGGACGGCTCCAAAATCTCCCGAAGAAGCCCTCAAAATCCTGCTTGAATGGAAACAAGACCAATGCATATTTAAAACGACACGTTTCGGATATGATGGCAAGGGACAGGCGCGGTTTACGGGTGATACAAATATCGATACGATGTGGTCACAATTTAAAAATGCGCCCTTAATCATGGAAGAAATCGTCGATTTCGACTGCGAAATCTCGGTCATCATCGCCCGCGACAAAGACGGAAACATGGTCCATTACGGCCCCATGCTCAATGAACACAAAAACCACATCCTCTCAAAAACAACCGTCCCGACGAAACTCGACAAAACCATCGAAAACGAGGCAATAAAACTGGCCCAGCACCTCGCTGAAGAACTAAATCTCCGCGGCGTCCTCACGCTCGAGCTTTTCGTAACCAAAAACGGCCTTCTCGCCAATGAAATAGCCCCGCGCACGCATAATTCCGGCCACTGGAGCATTGATGCCTGCGCGCATTCCCAATTCGAAAATCACGTCCGCGCAGTCTGCGGTCTTCCTGTGCTTGAGCCAAACCGCCACGCAGACGCAATTATGCTCAACCTTATTGGGGATGACATCCATAATATTCAGGAGTATCTTGACCGGAAAAATGCACATCTGCATAACTACGGTAAGACAGAGGCAAGAGCGGGCCGCAAAATGGGCCACGTCACAATTTTAAAGGATAAAACACCATGACCACCGCAGCGAAAAAACAAGCAAACACCCGCATCGAAACAGACTCCTTAGGCGAAGTCGCCGTTCCCGCGGATGCTTACTATGGCGCGCAAACAGCCCGCAGCCTTGAAAACTTCGATATCGGCACAGAAAAAATGCCCGCCCCCATCATCCGCGCCCTCGGCATCCAGAAAAAGGCCGCAGCGAAGGCCAATATGGCTCAAGGCAGCATGGATAAAAAGATTGGCGATCCTATCGTCGCCGCCGCGCAAGAGGTCATTGACGGAACCCTGGCGGATCAATTCCCCCTCGCCGTATGGCAAACCGGCTCCGGCACGCAATCCAACATGAACGCAAACGAGGTCATCGCGGGCCGCGCCAACGAGGCTCTAACAGGCACGCGCGGCGGCAAAGACCCTATCCACCCCAATGACCACTGCAATATGGGCCAAAGCTCAAACGACACCTTCCCCACGGTGATGCATATCGCCGCCGTAGAGGAAATTCACGCGCGCCTCTTGCCTGCGCTGGATAAGCTCCATAAAGCGCTTGATGCCAAAGCCAAAAAATTCGCGAAAATCGTCAAGAACGGCCGCACACACCTGCAAGACGCAACGCCCCTCACGCTGGGTCAGGAATTTTCAGGCTACGCCAAACAAATAGAATACGGGATCGCGCGCGTTAAAGACACCCTGCCGCGCCTATACCAACTCGCGCAAGGCGGCACAGCCGTCGGCACAGGCATCAACTCCAAAGCGGGCTTTGATGTGGAATTCGCGCGTCAAGTCGCCGAAATCACAAAGCTACCTTTCGTTACGGCAGAAAACAAATTCGAGGCCTTAGCAGCGCATGACGCGCTCGTTGAAAGCTCCGGCGCGCTCAACACGCTCGCTGTGTCTCTGATGAAAATTGCCAATGACATTCGCCTCCTCGGCTCCGGCCCGCGTTCAGGGATCGGCGAAATCATTCTGCCCGCAAATGAACCGGGCTCATCCATCATGCCCGGCAAGGTCAACCCAACGCAGTGCGAAGCGCTCACCATGGTCTGCGCCCAAGTCATGGGCAACCACACAACAGTATCCATCGCGGGGTCACAGGGTCATTTTGAACTCAACGTTTACAAACCCGTCATAATCTTCAATGTGCTCCAATCCATCCGCCTCATCGCCGACAGCGCCGTCAGCTTTACGGAGCGTTGCGTCGAGGGCATCGAAGCCGATGAAAAGCGCATCACCGCCATGATGCAAAACTCGCTCATGCTGGTCACGGCGCTCAACCCGCATATCGGCTATGATAACGCTGCGAAAATCGCGAAAAAAGCCTATGCCGATGGCACAACGCTGAAAGAAGCGGCGCTGGAACTCAAACTCCTCACCGCCGATCAATTCGATGAATGGGTCGATCCGCTCACGATGATCGCACCGCGGGACTAGTGAAAAAGCGCTCCGTCAATATTCACGGCCACCAAACCAGCATCACACTCGAAAATGAATTTTGGGATGATCTTAAATCTCTCGCGGCTTCGCGCGGCCTTTCAATGAACAAACTGGTGGCCGAGATCGACGACACGCGAGCGCCCGAAAACAACCTCTCAAGCGCTCTGCGGCTCTACATCCTAAAAAGCCTGAAGTCAGACTAGCGTAAGAACTCGTTCAACAAGCCCTTAACGGCATCTTCAGGCGTAATCTGCTGCTCTTGTGCTGGCGCAGGTGCTTGCTCTTGCGGCGCTTCTTCCTGCTGCTGCTGCTCCACAGGCGCTGCATTATCATTCGCCGGAGCAGGTGCCGGAGCCGCCGCAGGAGCTTTAGCCGCAGGCGCGCCCAATAAGCCGCCCAGAACCCCACTCAGCGGATTATCCGCCCCCAATTTATCGCCGATAACCTTGCCCAGTTTGTCCTGAAGCTTACGCTGCAAATAATCGTTTATCGCGCCCTGCCCCATGCTCTGCGCAGGATTATCAAGAGATCCATTCATCTTCACCGTGAACGGCGGCACATCATCGCGGTCTTTCACACTCATTTTATGCTCGGTATTAATCGTCCAGTTCGGCAAATTCAAAGATCCGGTCGTATCAATCGCCGCGCGCGGCCCGTCCAGCAGCATTTTCTGGAAGGTCACAATCCCGTTTTCAATCACATACGCACCGTCCAACGTATCAAACGCCGTGCTTCCGCCGTTTCCAACCCCCTTCCAGAGGTTCAAAACAGAATCACCGGGCTTCGAAACATCCGAAAGCGCACGCACAAAACGCGTCACATCAATACCTTCAATCACAATATTTGAACCGTTAACGCTCCCCTGACCCGCAAGCGAGCCCATAAGCGCCGCCATTGAACCTCCAGAGCCCTTAACATTGGTATTCATGTTAATCTCACCTTGGCCTTTAATAATGCGATTGCCGAACAACGACCCGACCAAAGGCTCCATATTCACCTTCGCAATGCTCACCGCGCCGTCCAGAGAAAGCGGGCTCTTCGGCGTAGCAGAAGACAGCGTGCCCTTAAGGCCAATCTGCCCGTCATAAAGCCCCGCCTGAAGATCGCTAACCGTCGCAACGCCGTCTTTAAGCATCATCTTGATGGAGGGTGACTTCATATCCCATCCCTCATAAAGCAATGAACTCGCCGCAATATCCAAATCCGCATTCATCGAATGCAGCCATGCACTATCCATAGGCGCAGAAGACCATTTGCCGCCTGATTTCGGCGCGGAAGCCGCAGAAGACGACCCGCCGCCTGAACCTTTTACGCTCTCCAGCACCAAACGCCCGAATTTAAGCGCGCCCTGCAGAGATGGCTTCGCACCGCCCATATCAAAACGCGCATCACCCGCCACTTCCGTGCCCGATAAATTCCCCGATATACCTTTCATCGTGTAAGACTGCCCCGCAATCCCCAGATTCATCTTAAGGTCAATCGGCTTCTTCAATGAACCGTATTCAGGCGCAGCAATAGACAGCAGCTTTAACGCTTCACTCAAATTGCTATGCTTGATCCGCAAATCCAGATTATTGACACTCAAACCCGATAACGGATTGGCCACAGGACCGCTTGCGGTCACTGACCCATTAAGCGCATTCACCGTCGCATTCACATTCAAAGCATCGAGATTGCCGCTCGCCTTCACATCCACAGACGCCGCGCCGATATTTTTCGGCCACGCCGCCGTATCAATCTTCATCGCTTGCGCAAACCCTAACGGATCGCTCGATGCGCCGCTAACCGCCAGATCAAGGCCGGACATCTCTTTCAAATTACCAATCTTGCCGGAAACCTTACCGCTCGCGCCCGCAAAATCACTCGCCCCAACATTCTCAAAAACAATGCTATTCGGATAAATCTGCGCCGCCAGCTTCAACCCCTTAACATCACGCCCCTGAAACTTCGCAGAATTAATAGTCACACTACTGTCCAGATCAAACGGCAACGCCAAAGCTTTCAAACCCGCAAGCGGATCCCCGCCAGCAGCAGGCGCAGCCTTCTCGCCGCCCATAAGCGCATCCAGATCAAGCGCACTCACAACCGCCTTAACAGAAAGCATCTGGCGCGATGTTTCTTTCTGCGCTTTCAAACTCCCTGAAACACTGGCTTTGAGGTCATCCAAATTCACAACGCTGTCATCAATCGTCAACCCTGCGCGGTTCAAACGCCCTTTAAGATCAAACAACCCGACCTTGCTCGTCGAAATCAACGGCAACCCGCTAAGCCCTGTAAAACTGCGGATCATCTCGGGCGTATTTTGTACTTGCCCCTTAACAGTAAAACTCGCAGACGAACCGGAATATATATCCTTACCCGTCTTCGACGATGTTGATTTCTCCGCAAACTCCAAAGCGCCAACTGCTTCAATCACGGCCTTACCAGGCGTTTCGTTCACATTCACCCGCACATCAAATGTCTTGCCCGCATGGCCAATAACCGCCGTCAACCCCTTCGAGGCCGCGCCATTATAAATCATCGCAGGCGCTTTAAACTGAATATCAAGCGCAGAAATCGCAGGAAGCTCAAGCGTTTCAGGCAACATCGCGCCCAAATCAACGCCTTTCGCATCTTTACCCGCTTTCGGCGCGCCCAAAATCTTATCCAGATTAAGCGGCTGATCGGAAGCCATCGCCGCCTTAATCGTAAGCGGCTCCAGCTCAACCATAGCCGAGCCTTTCAAAACCTGATCGGCAATCGAAAGCGTCGCGTCTTTCACAGACACAACCTTATCCGTCGCATTCAAAAACCCGTCAAACTTCAGCGCCCCTTGCAATGGCGCAGCCCCCGCGCCCATATCTTCAAAGAACTGGGGCAACGAACTCACGCCGAGTGAAATCTGCCCTTGCGCACCAGGCTCCTCGCCCCACGCCGCAACCCCTGCATACTGGAAATCCGCACCGGCAATGCTGCCTTTCGCGTTCACAGATGTCGCATTATTCTCAATCTTGCCTGTCTTGGCCGAAAGCTTCACCGCCTTGCCGTCATATAAAAGCGAACCATCCGCCTCAAACGGGCCTTCAAAACCATCCGCATCAAGCGATAAATTCATCTGGGTCAGTGTAATCGCGCTACCCGCCGCCGCATCCTTATAGCTAAAACTCCCGTCAGAAATCTCGACATTGCTAAACGCCACTTGAAACTGCTGCCCTTCGGCCTTTTTCGGCGCAGGATCTTTTTTCTCCATCAACGCCTCAATCTGCGGCGTCATGAAGTTAAACTTGCCCGCGGCATCCTTTTTCAAAACAATAATCGGTGTCTCAAGATTGATCGACGTCACAGAAACCTTCTTCTGCAAAAGCTCCATCAACCCCACATGCACATCCAAACGCTCAAGCGCCGCCAAAGGCCCTTTCGCATCCGTCGGGTCGGACACCATAACTTTTTCGATATAAACCCGTGGGCTGGGCAAAATCGCAAGCGATATATCCCCGCCAATCTCTACATTCAAGCCTGTTTGCGCTTCAACCTGCTCAATCGCTTGGCCCTTATATTTGTTCCAATCAACAAAACTCGGCGCCACCAACAGGACCGCCGCCAAAGCTATTAAAACGATAAAACTCGAAACCATCCATTTCATGGAAAAATCCTCACAGGGTTATTAAATTAATGTGTCTAATGAGGATATATATAAGGGCATCAAGCCCACAAGGAAAGGGAAGCTTTTTATAAGCGATCTTTAAAAGACTGAACGCTCTGCAAAAAACCATCAAGCTTAGGCAGAACCTCGTCCTGAAAGACCTTTTGGCGCGCTTTCGGCAAGGATGTCAGTACATTTTGATAAACAATGCGGCTGGTCTCCAGCAAATCATCAATATCCGTTTTGCTCTTCACGGCCGCGTTATTGCTGCTCACAATGCGGCTGGTCAACATCTGCACAATCGCTTTAATCGTCGTATCGGTTTTTCTCAATTTTTCCTGAAACGCCTGCCGCGTAATGATGATGAGGTTACAATCCTCAAGCGTGCGCACATTTGCAGTGCGCTCCCCGTCAAAAATCAACGCCATCTCGCCGAAAATCTGCCCCGTCTCCAATTTCGCCAACGCAATCTTATTTCCGTCATGCGACGAATACACCTCGACAGAGCCTGATTGAATAACATAAGCCGACATCCCCGGCTCGCCTTGTTCAACAACAAGCGTGCCCTTCGGGACAAATCTACGCTCTAAAATGACAGTTTTGCTTCCACTCATACTTAAAACTATACAAGTTAAGCCATGTATTGACCACCATTAGCAGACAAAGTCGCACCAGTTATAAACGCCGATTTTTCCGCAAGCAGAAATGCGACCGCAGAAGCAATCTCCGCCGGCGTGCCCATACGACCCACCGGAATGTGGGAAATTATGCTCTCAAGCACAGACGCATCCATCGCTTCCGTCATCTCGGTCTTGATATATCCCGGGCAAATCGCATTCACGGTCACGCCTTTACGTGCCCCTTCCAAAGCCAAAGACTTCGTAAAACCGATCATCCCCGCTTTGGCGGCCGCATAATTGGTCTGCCCTAATTGTCCTTTTTGTCCATTGATCGAACTGATATTCACAATCCGCCCGATTTTACGATCGCGCATTCCCGCAATCACCGCATGGCACATATTGAAACAAGACGTCATATTCGTCTCGATCACACTATGCCAGCTTTCAGGCGTCATTTTGTGCATCATACCATCGCGCGTAATGCCCGCATTATTCACGAGCGCGTAAACCGGGCCCAACTCTTTTTCGATCTTCGCAATCACCTTCGCGCATTTCTCGAAATCCGTCACGTCGAGCTTATATGCTGCAGCGCCCGTTTCTTCTTTAAACGTTTTTGCTGCGGCATCATTGCCATGATAAATCGCCGCGACCTTATACCCGTCGGCTAATAAAGCTTTAGAAATCGCAAAACCAATTCCGCGCGTTCCGCCCGTAACAACTGCTACTTTAGACATTAAATTTTTTCTCCTGATTTAAAATTAGCGTTCGACACATAATGCAATTCCCATGCCGCCGCCGATACACAGCGTCGCCAAACCTTTTTTCACATCGCGGCGTTTCATCTCGTGCAACAAAGTTGTCAAAACACGCGCGCCGGACGCACCAATCGGATGCCCAAGCGCAATCGCCCCGCCATTCACATTTGTTTTTTCAGGATCAAAACTCGCGCCTTTCATAACGCACAAAGCTTGCGCAGCAAATGCCTCATTCGCTTCAATCAAATCCAGATCACCAACAGACCATCCTGCCTTTTTCAAAGCCTTCGCACTTGCAGGGATCGGTCCCGTGCCCATCACCGCCGGATCAACACCCGCCGTCGCCCATGATTTAATTGTCGCCAAAGGTGTAAGCCCGCGCTTCTTCGCTTCCTCAGCGCTCATCAAAAGCACAACAGCCGCGCCATCATTCAAACCCGATGCATTCGCCGCCGTGACGCTGCCGTCTTTCTTGAACGCAGGGCGCAACTTCGCCAAACTCTCGGCGGTCACACCCGCACGCGGAAACTCATCGGTATCAAAAACAATCTCGTCTTTGCGCGTCTTAATAGTAATCGGCACAATCTCGTCCTTAAAGCGCCCACTCTTCATCGCTGCTTCTGTACGGTTCTGGGACATCGCCGCATATTCATCTTGCGCCTCGCGAGAAAGCTTATACTCCTCCGCAATATTCTCCGCCGTCATACCCATGTGATAATCATTAAAGCTATCCCATAGCCCGTCATTAATCATCGTGTCCTTCATCGTGGCATCACCGAATTTCGTTCCCTCACGCATGTGCACGGCGTGCGGTGAAAGGCTCATATTTTCCTGCCCGCCCGCAATAACAATATCCGCATCGCCGCATAAAATAGATTGCATCCCAAGCGCAACAGCGCGAAGCCCTGACCCGCAGACCTGGTTAATCGTCATCGCCGTTTTTTCTTTCGGAATGCCCGCCGCAATCGCCGCTTGCCGCGCAGGGTTTTGCCCGGCAGTAGCCGTCAAAACTTGCCCCAATAAAACATCATCAACCTCTTCGGCTTTGACCCCGTTATCGGATAAAATTTGCGCAATAATTTTCGACCCGATTTCATACGCAGGCATGCCGGAAAGCATCCCTCCAAACGCACCAATCGCAGACCGTTTCGCATCGACAATAACAACAGATTTCGCAGCACTCATAACAACCTCATTCACTATAATACACTCCCCGCACAATATGGCTCTACGCGCCCGGTGTAAACGCCTATTTTGGGTGCAGTGCAAAAAACGCTTTTCAAAACTGCAGCAATGATGCATAATAGACTTATTCCACTGCAACAAAAACTATGAATAGGTGCAACATGGCCAAAGCGAAACGCGGGCAAGACGAACCCACAGTAATCAAAAAATATGCGAACCGTCGTCTCTATGACACGGGTCGGAGTAGCTACGTAACTCTTGATGATTTGTGCGAAATGGTCAAAGACGGATATGACTTTATCGTCTATGATGCAAAAAGCGGTGATGATATTACGCGCTCTGTTCTCACGCAAATTATCGTGGATCAAGAATCCAAAGGCGCGAATATGTTGCCTGTTGGTTTCCTGAAAAACCTCATCGGTTTCTACGGCGATAACATCCAAAGCATTGTCCCGAATTATCTGGAGCAAACCTTGGAAGCCTTCGTCGGCAATCAGGAACAAATCCGCGAGCAAGTAAACAAATCATTTGAAGGCATGAACAACATGAAAGGCATGTTCCCTCAAGTTCCCGGCGTCCCTGACGTTATGGACTTCGAAGAAATCAGCCGCAAGAACATGGAAATGTTTGAAAACGCCATGAAGATGTTTGCGCCCTTCAACATGAACTACGCCGCAGGGCAAAAAGATAAAGATTAAACCCTTCTTAGGGTCAAAAATTAAGGGGCCTCTAGGGGCCCCTTTTTAATGCGTTATGCTTTTCATGTTGCAGATAAAATTATCTCGATGCAACGTTCCAGCTTTCAGGCCCTTTAACAATCTGCAATATCTTATTACGATTATCAATCGCATTATCCATCTCGGATGTCGGTGCTTCATATGCCATCGCCGTAAACGTGCCGCCCTTGGCAAAGAACAACAAGGATGCGGAAGAATTCACCGCGCCCGCAACGCACGCCACCTCATAGCTGTCTACGCGCGCGTCCCCGTCACCGGTCGAGCTATCAGGAACAATCGCATACTCACCCGGGCATCGGCTTTGTGTGCGCTCTAAATATTCCTGCACAAGATCGTCAAATTGCGACGGCGAAGAAATTCCCCGCTGCTCTGCGGAAGCAAAAACCCTCGTCGGTGTCACCCATTGATAGGCCACGCGCTGCGCATTCGACGCTTCGGAAATCATCTCAAAACTCCCCGGCACAACGGCGTTCGCGCCTTGCAAAACATCCGCGACGCTGAATGTCGGCTGATATACGTCCGCAGCAGGAGCAGAAGGCGGCGTATACGGTGCTTCAGCCTGCTCTACAGGTGCTTCCGGCAGAGCCATATCCGCAGGCTGCAAAGCTTGCTCTTGTTGCTGAATCTCCGCCACAGTCTCTTGTGCTTGCTGCTGCGCGTCTGCACGGCGGTCTTGCGCAACAATATCCGCATAGGCTTCATCCGCGCTCACGCTCAAATCCTCAAACGGGTCTTGCGCCATGCTCGCCTGAACAGGTGCGGGTGCAGGGGCCGCCTCTTGCAACGGCGCTATGGGCGCTTGCGGCGCCTCCGCAACAACCGCAGGCTCTTCTGGCTGTAAGCCCCGTCTCTTAAGCTGCAATTCTTGAATTTGCGCCTGTGTCAGCCCTTCAATATCCTCAGGGTTCAAACCATCACGATAATCGCGGCGCGCATTCACCTTAGGCGCAGCGCGCGGCACCGGGGGCGCATCCGCCACTGGCGTCTCTGCACTCGCAATCTCCACTGCATCTTCTGGCTCTGCAATCACTTCAGGCGCAACAGGTTCTGCTTCAACGCGTTCTTGCGGCGCAGAAACACGCGCAGGCGGGGCTTCCGCCATAGCAATCGGCGCGGGCGTTGGTTGAGGCATTGGCGCTGCCGCAACCGTCACAGGCTCCGCATCACGACCCGCTTCATAAAGCTTTTCCTCAAGCTCTGCGTAGCGTCTTTGCGCTTGCGCCGATTCTTTTTCTCTTTGCGCGGTAATCGTCTTGATCTCGCTTTGAAGCGAGGCAATCTTACGCTCAAGCGCCGTTTTTTCTTCCGCTCCTAACGCAACATCCTCGCTTGATGTTGAAATCTGCGATGCACCGGCAATCTGTGACTTCAATTCCGAATTCTCGACCTTCAGGCTTTTAACCTCTTCACTTAAAGACGCCACTTTAGATTGCGCAGCCTCGGCCTCGGCTTCCGCATCCGCTTCGCCTTGCGACACCGCCAGACTTTGTGCGGCTTCCGCATCGGCTTTATATGTCTCTGCCAGTGTAATCACGTCTTTCAAAGAACTCTGAAGCTTTTTATTCTTTTCAAGCGCCTCGGCCAGCGCCGTATTCGCCCCTTCAAGCTCCGCAAGCTGTCCCAGCTTGCCGTTTAAACTCTCGTTTTCCGCAAGAAGCGCATCATATTTGCTTTGAATTTCCGCTTTCGCGATCAAATCCGCTTGAAGCTTTTCATTTTCGTTCTTTAATGCAGCCAATTCCACGCCGTCATTATTGGCAAGCTCTTCCAAACGCTTTTCAAGCTCGGCATTCTGCGTGGTCAAAAGCGCAATCTGCGCGGCACTTTCCGTGCTGACTTCGGTTTTCGCCGCCTCAAACGACGCCACGCGCTTCGTAAGGTCTATGTTCTTAAGCTCAAGCTGCTCCATTTCGGATTTCAAGCTGGCAAGCTGTGTATCCGCCTGCCCTCCTTCACTGACCTGCTTTTGTAACGCCAGATTTAGGTCTTTTAGACTCTCCACCTCATCTTGGAGCGCGCTCAGCTCCGCCACATCGGCAGAGGCCGTTTGCGCACTCACAGAAGTCTCGTCGCGTAACTGCGCAAGCGAAAGCCCATGCTGCGCCTTAAGCTCGGCAATCTCGCTCAAATGCTCTTGGCTCAAATCTGTTTTGATCTGCGCCGCCGTTTGCTCCAAAAGCCTGTTTTCATTCTCAACCTGACCAATTTGCTGCCGCAACTGTGCCAATAAATCCGCATCAACGCCTTTTTTCGCCAAATTCGCCTTCAAATCCGCATTTTCGGACTGCAAACGGGCAATAAGCCCCTCTTCAGGCGAAGAACTGGTCACTTGCGATGCTTTTTCGCTCGCTTCCGCCAGTTTCTGGCTCAATTCCGCATTTTGTGTCTCTAATTCGCTCAGCCGCGCATTCAACTGTGATGAATCTTGCGTATTGCCCTCCGGCACTTGGCTCAGCGCCGTTTGCAAGCGCCTATTCTCGGATTTTAAAGTTTCAAGCTGCGCTTTATATTCCGCGACATTCGACGCTTCGGGGTTTGCTGTCTGCAACTCCGCCTTCAAACGTAAATTTTCCTGACGCAGCTCCGTCAATTCAGGGCTCGCCCCTTCCGGTAAAACCGTCTCAACCCTTGGCTCCAACGCGATATCAAGCTTCTTCTGCAGCGCCTGGTTTTCAGTCGCCAAACTCTCAATCCGCTTTGAAAGCATCTGCGCCTCCGCATTGCCGCCAATATCAGGTGTTGTCATGGATTCGTTTTTCGCCTTTAAGGCTTTAACCTCGCGGCGAAGAGAATTGATCTCTGCCTTATATCCCGAAACATCTCCGCTCGGCGCCGCGGGGCTTGGTGCTGGCGTAAGCGCGCCTTCAGCCATATCCATTCCGCCGCCCATCTCGTCACCTGCCGCCGGCATAACCATAGACACAACGCAGCTATCCAGCTTTGTTTGCCCGGCCTGAACATCGGAAACATTGAAATGATAGGATTTACCATTCATCTCAACGCGCAAAACACCCGTTTTCTCTAAAGAGCTGAAAAATGACGCATCGCGCCCCATGCGCGCGACAAAAGCCTGCGCGGAAACCGGCTTCACGGTATAGGCACGCTGCTGACCCGCGCCCGGATCAAGCACAAGCTCTACCGTTTGTCCTGTCTGGAAAACTGGCTTTTGAAAATCAATCGCGAAAGACCCCTCGTCATTCGCATTCCGCGCAAATGTCATCACCGTGTTTTGCTCGAAACGACGCGCCAATGCACAATATGCATTTTCGCCCGCGCCCATCTTCGAAACGGCCCATCCTGCCGCGTCAGGCTGCAGGAATGTGGCCATCTGCGCTCTACTCGGCAAACTTACAAGCGTTGTTGATGTTACCAAAGCCGCCACAAGGGCCGTGGTCGGTAAAATCTTGCGTATACGCATTTAAATCTCCAATCATAATGAGGCACGCGGAAGAATCGTGCCACGTAAGCATAGCATTACAGCCACCGCGCCGTGAGTCAAAGTTTAAGGGGATATGGGAAGTTCAGGCTGTGGATAACACTGTGAATATTCGGCTAAAGACCTTCAACCTCAACCAAAAGCGTGCGCTTTCCGGTCTCGTTATCAAGATGCAGCCGCGCAACAGGACGAACCTGATCGTTTTGATACTGATCGAGCAGTGCGCTCACAGCCTCTGCATAACCGGCCTCAAGCTCCACACTATCCAGAACGCTGAATTCATTGCGATTATTCCAAATCAGTTCAACATTTTCCAGCTCCGACCACTCTTGCAAAATCAGGCGAATACTTTGCCCCTGCGCCGCGCTCCACGTCGAAGAAGACGCAGACGCCTGAACCATCTCATCAGAAGTGGCCGCAGGTTCAACTGACGCAACCACGGGCTCATCCAGCGCGCTAATCGTTTTATTTTCTAAATCCAAACGCACCAATTTCGACGGGTCATGACGCATCGGCGGCGCAGGGCGCTGCGTTTGCAATACAGGCGCATCTTGAACCGGCACTTCCGGCTCATAATCTTCGCTTGATGCAGAAAGCGGCGCAAGGTCATCATAATAATCCTCGCTTAAACTATCCGGCAAAAACGCATCATCTTGGATCACGGGTTTGGCATCACCAACATTATCAATGCGCCCTTTCGCCATAGACATGTCAGAAGAACTCATCGCCATAGCTGAGTCCTCTTCACTCACATAAGGTTCATCACTGAAATATGCGCTGCCCGGCTGCGGCACATTCAAACTCTGCAACAACGCCTTTTCACGGGATGTCGGCACCGGGACTTCAGGCGCATCATCAATATTGTCAAATTCAGAAAGAGTCTCCAATGTCGGTTCAGCTTCAGGCATAAGAGCCTCGGAAACATCAAGCGCTTCCGGCGCTTCGCCCATTAACTCAGGTGCATTTGATATAATCTTACGGTTTTGTATCGGCGCGGGCGCTTCCTCAACCACCATGGGCGGCGGAAGCGTTAAATCTATCGGCTCCTGCAAAGGCGGCGCTTTATATTCAGGAACGGATTGCACAACCGTTTCCGGCGGCAGCGGGACAGGCTTATCAACGGGGAAAGGATTAATGCTAAGCTCTGCGTGCGCTGCGCCAACAAGGCCGATAACGGCCAAACTGGTTAAAAGCGAGGTTTTCAAAGACGGTTTAAAAATGCGCATAAGCTTTCAATTCCTTGATGAATACGTGAAAATAACGCGCCAATCGCTCCAGCGCAAGCCTATCATTTAAGCCATCCCTAGCTTTCTTCATCCTTGACCAGTTTATGCGCCAAAGCCGCCTCAATGAACATATCTATATCCCCGTCCAAGACCGCCGATGTATTCGAAGTCTCAACGCTCGTACGCAAATCCTTAATCATTTGATACGGATGCAGCACATAAGAGCGAATCTGGTGCCCCCATCCGATATCTGTTTTCTCCCCATGATCGGCGGCGGCCTGTTCCTCGCGTTTTCGCAATTCCGCTTCGTAGAGTTTCGCTTTCAAAAGCAGCAGCGCATTGGCTTTGTTCTGATGCTGTGACCGCTCGCTCTGCACCGCTGCGGCAACGCCGCTCGGGATATGCGTAATCCGCACAGCCGAATCCGTTGTATTCACATGCTGCCCGCCTTTACCGCTCGCGCGATACGTGTCGATGCGTAAATCCTTATCTTCCAGCTCTATCTCTATGGAATCATCAATCACCGGCGACACCAAAACAGACGCAAAACTCGTATGCCGTTTCGCATTGGAATCAAACGGCGATATCCGCACAAGCCGATGCACCCCTGTCTCCGTCTTCGCCCAGCCATAGGCCTGATCACCATCAATACGCAACGTAGCGGATTTTATACCCGCCTCCTCTCCGTCACTCATTTCAAGTACGGAAACCTTATACCCGCGGCTCTCCGCCCAGCGCATATACATGCGCAAGATCATATTCGCCCAGTCCTGCGCCTCCGTGCCCCCTGCTCCGGCATTTACCTGCAAATATGCATCCATCCCGTCGGCTTCCCCCGACAGCAAACTCTGGATCTGCCGCTTCTCGACATCGACCCGCACCTTTTTAAGCACCGCCATGGATTCAGCAATAATCGCCTCATCGCCCTCTTCTTCACCGAGTTCGATAAGCTCTATATTGTCATTTAAAGTTTGTTCGATGGATCGCACGCTGCCGATTTGCCCCTCAAGGCGCGTGCGCTCGCGCATGATCTTCTGGGCTTTTTCACTATCATTCCAAAGATCGGGATCTTCACTCAGCGCATTCAGCTCTTCTAAACGAAGAACCGCCCTGTCCCAGTCAAAGATGCCTCCTCAGCAAGGCCAAGGCGCTTTGAATATCGCTTACGATGCTTTCGGTTTCTGCGTTCATATATAAAGATGTATCGCGTTTTGTTTTATGCCGCAACAGGCTGGTCTTGACCCGCGCCGCCATGAACCAGGAACTCGGCAACCTGCGCGCAAAATGCATCGCGCGTGTCTTCGTCGCTCTTGCCTGTCATAAGGCTGCCATCAACCGCATAAACGCAATCAACCCATGTTGCGCCCGCTTGCTCAAGGCTCTCTTTAAGCTTTTGAGGGCCAGCCACATCATACTCACCGGCCTTCTCTGCAAACACCAACAAATCAACCGCGTCTTCAAACAAAACCGCAGGCTTCTTCGCATTCAAAAACCCGTTCACAAAACGGCGCGTATGCGCAGTCAGCTTAAGTTTTTCAATACTGCGCTGCCCACCGGGCACAAGAAGCATCGTATAATCCGCCGCCAACGCCGCGCTCAACGCTGTATCCGCCGCAAAATTCAAACCCCAGCCCTCATCGTTCCAACTATTCACAAGACCGTTATCCATGCTCACAATCCGCATATCCGCACCCGCAGACATCAATGTCTTTTGAATATGCGTGAAATCCTTTTCAGAAAATCCATTGGAAACAAGCACAGCGATTTTTTCGCCGAGTAACGGTTTATTCATGCGTAACTCCTGTAAGTTATTATAATTTTTTGATGTATGCCCCGCAGAGCGCTAGAAAACTAAGCATCAACACAGCCCGTGAATCACTTCACGTTTTCTAAAATTTGACGTTATATGTATGATCGCACCCCCCTATGTCAAGCATGATCTAATATAAGCCGCCCTTTTGCCCACAGCCACCCATGCAGATAAAAGAAAAAACCTCAAAATTCCTGTTCATAACCACTAAAAATTCTTTACAAGCGCGCCCCACATCCTTATGAGTCATAGAAGTATTCGTAATAATTATAGGTATTTAAGGAGCACTTTAAATGAAAACGCTGCGCAACGTCGTACTGACAGCCGGAATTCTGGCATTTGCCGGACTAACATCAGGCTGTACGGCCTTCAAAAGTTTTAGCGAAGTAGACGCGCTGAACGATGCAACTGCCGTAGGCAGCCCGTTCACACAGGCACTCACAACCGAGTATCGCGCCTTCTCGAACAGCGAACTGAAAGACATGCTCGATTATCCCGATGCACTCCACTTTGCACGCAAAGGCTTAGCCGCTGCCGCAGGTGAAGTTGTCCTTCCGGAACCGATCTCTGATTGGAACCTCAACGAAACTGACATTCAGGAATTGGCCGCTGCCCGCAGCCGCTTGATCGTTGCATACGATCTTGGCGGACGCGAAGTTGCCCCTGAACTGGCTGCTCGTACACAAGCCAAATTTGATTGCTGGATCGAAGGTCAGGAAGAAAACTGGCATGACGCCGGTGAAATGGCCTGTAAAGATGAATTCTTGAGATATATGGCAGAGCTTGAAGGCATGCTTGACGCTCCTGAGCCAATGGTAGAAGCCCCTGCGGATGACAGCATGTTCGGCGTTGATCCTAACGCGCCGATGATGGCTGAAAACGCGATGTACCTCGTGTTCTTCAACTGGGATTCATCAACACTCGGCTCTGGCGCACTCAACGTTCTTGATGCGGTGGCAGACGAAGTGGCGAAAAACCCGCCAACATCTTTGAACCTCGTCGGCCACACTGACACATCAGGCTCAAACGCTTACAACGAGCGCCTTGCGATCAAACGTGCAAACGTTGTTCGTGATGCCTTGATCGAGCGCGGCGTTGACCCCAGCATCCTTATCGTGGATGCACGCGGTGAGACAGAGCTTCTGGTTGAAACACCGGATAACGTTCGCGAGCCTGCTAACCGTCGTGTGAATATCTCCTTCAATTAAGGTGTTCATCCGCGAGTTAATCGCTTAAAATTCAAACCGAAGCGTCCCACCAGATGCTTCGGTTTTTTTATCAGGAAACAAAGAAAGCAACCCTATGGACGTCAGACCGGTCCTCTATATCATCGGACTCTTCCTTTGCATTATGTCCCTAAGCTTGGTGCTTCCGCTTCTGGCAGACATCTACTGGGGCAGCGATGACTGGAAGGTTTTCTTCCTCAGCATCATCATCACGGCCTTCTTTGGCGGCTCACTGGTCCTCAGCAACTCCGGCCATACAATGGGCATCAACACGAAACAAGCCATCCTCCTGATCATCCTGAGCTGGCTTTCCCTTGTGCTCTTTGCCTCGCTGCCGTTCACCTTGTCCGATCTTGATATGTCTTTCACAGACGCCTTCTTCGAGGCCATGTCAGGCCTCACCACCACGGGATCTACCGTGATTGTCGGCCTCGACACCGCCCCCGCAGGGATTCTCCTCTGGCGCGCGCTCCTGCAATGGCTTGGCGGCATCGGAATAATCATCATGGCGATGTCTGTTCTGCCTTTCCTGAAAGTCGGGGGGATGCAAATCTTCCAGACCGAGCTTTCTGAAAGCGAAAAAGTTTTGCCCCGCACCGCGCAACTCGCAAACTCGATTGGCCTGATTTACATCGTTCTCACAATTATTTGCATCCTTGCCTATATGGCCACGGGCATGGGCACGTTCGATGCCGTGGCACACGCCCTCACCACAATCTCGACAGGCGGTTTCTCAACCTATGACGCCTCCCTCGCGCATTTCAAAACCCCCAGCGCCGAAGTCGTCGCCGTGATCTTCATGATCATGGGCGGAACACCTTTCGTGCTCTATCTCAAATTCGTGAGAGGCAACGCAGCCCCCCTATTCAAAGACACCCAAGTGCGCACATTTCTCAGCATTATCCTGATCGTATCATCACTCATTATCCTGAGTCTGACACTCGGCAACCATCATGAAAGCTTCAGCAAAATCGCTCTGGAGGTCGTTTTCAACGTCACCTCGCTACTCACAGGCACAGGCTTCGCCAACTCCGACTACATGCTTTGGGGCACTTTCCCCGTCGCATTACTATTCTTCCTGATGGTGGTCGGCGGTTGCGCAGGCTCGACCAGCTGCGGAATTAAAATTTTCCGCTTCCAGGTGTTCTTTGCCATCGCAAAGGTTCAACTGAAAAACCTCGTTCACCCAAGCGCCATATTCAAAGCCACCTATAACGGCAAACCCATCCCCAAAGACGTGCCGATTTCTGTTATGAGCTTCTTGTTTCTCTTCGCTCTAACCTTCGCGATTGTCGCCATCGCCCTGTCTCTCGTTGGCCTCGATTTCATGACCGCAATGTCAGGCGCAGCAACCTCAATCGCCAATGTCGGCCCCGGCATGGGCGACATCATCGGCCCGACAGGCAATTTCTCAACCCTGCCGGACAGCGCCAAATGGATATTATCCGCCAGCATGCTGCTCGGGCGTCTGGAAATCCTGACCGTCCTCGTGATGCTACATCCTAATTTCTGGAAAAACTAAAACTTAAGACTTCGCGCCGTCTTTGCGGATCGCTTGGGCCTCTTTGAACGTAAAGCGGTAATCCTTGCTGCAAAACTCGCACACCATGTTGATCTCGCCGTCTTTGTTCATATACTCCAAGTCTTCTTCCGACAACACCGCCAAAACCCCGCGCACCTTGTCCTCGCTGCAACGGCATTTCTTGCGCAGCGTTTTCGGCTCAAACACACGAGGGGTCTCCTCATGGAACAGACATGTCAGCAAAATATTGGAATGCACATCAGGCGCAAGCAGCTCCCCTTCCGTTGCGGAATCTAGAAAGATCATCGTCCTGCGCCAATCATCCTCATCATAATTGCTGCGCTCTCTTTCGTTATTGCCGTCATCTTCGGGTATCCGCTGCACCATAATGCCACCCGCGCGCCATAAATTCTCGCGCTTGCCCACCGCCATTTTAATGCCGGTTGATATCTGCTCTGATTGATTGAAATAATTCTGCACGCAATCCACCAAGGATGAGCCCTTAAGCTCCACAATCCCCTGATACCGTTCCATATGCTCACCTTGATCCACAGTAAAGGCAATATAACCCTTGCCCAAATACTGCGCCAAATGGTTCTGCGAACTCTCCGAAGTCTTAAGCGCCTCAAGCTGCACCCGCGCATGATCCAAACGCTCCTCATCAAAACTCGCGCATCCCCGCAAATCACCGTCCGAGGTCACATCCGCCACCAACATGCTCACCGGCCCGTCACCCTTCGTTTGAAGCGTGAATATCCCTTCATATTTAAGCATGGAGGACAAAAGCGCCGCCAAAGTCATCGTCTCGGCCACCAAATGCGCAACGGGCGCAGGATAATCATGCGCCGCTAATATCTCGTCTATGACACTGCCAAGACGAACAGAGCGCCCCCGCAGGGACGATGCATCAAGTTGAAAATTTTGGATGACATTATCATCGGCCTCTTTAAACGCCTCGAAAGCATCAATGCCATCACCGTCAGAAACGTATTCCATTATTTAATTATACCATAAGTAAGGGGGGAAACTTAACTTTTGATTTTATAGCCGGTGCGCAGCATCCAAAGCGTCAGCCCGGCCAAAACAAGATTTATAACAATAAGAATATATAAGCCCAACACAGGGTCACCATCCGCTTGTCCGATAAAACCGGACCTAAACCCATCAATCATATAAAAGAACGGATTATAATGCGCCAAGCCCTGCCACATCTTCGGCAGGCTCTCGACGGAATAAAAAGTGCCCGATAAAAACGTCAGCGGCGTCACTATAAAATTTGTCACCGCCGCCATATGGTCAAATTTCTCCGACCAAATCCCCGCCGCAAGACCAAGCGATCCAAGCATCAAATTTCCCAAAACCGCAAAACCAATCACGAAACCCCATGAATGCACGCTAATCGGCACAAAAAACGCCACAACGCAGGCCGTAACCGACCCCACAAAAAGCCCGCGCAGAACCGCGCCTATCGTAAAGCCCAGATAAAGCTCCAAATCAGATAGCGGCGGCAGCAAAATATCCACGATATTACCCTGCACTTTCGAAATCACCATAGAGGATGAGGTATTCGCAAACGCATTTTGCACCATCGTCATCATAATCAACCCCGGCGCCAGGAACTCAAGGAAAGGCACATCGCCCACTTCCCGCGCAACCCCGCCAAAGGCGAGTGCAAAAATCGTGTAAAACAAAAGCGTCGTCACAACGGGCGCAACCAAAGTCTGCATATACACATTGATAAACCGGTCAACCTCCCGCTTAATCAGCGTAAAAAGCCCGATAGCGTTAAGCTTGCCTATTCTTTTAGGGGTAAGAGAGAACTCTTCTGACATGTGATCTTTTCTGGTAAGAATTATAGTATGAGCAAAGATAATCCACCGCCCTCAAATATCAAGACAAATATCGGGTCAGCCGACCATGCTCCGTTCAAGAAAAAGCGGGTCGGCCCGAAAACCCCCCGCAAAATCACCGAAAGCTACCTGCATAATGCGGGGCTTTACTACCTCCAGCGCTTCGCCTCCAGCCACGCCAACTTCATCGAAATCATGCTTCGCAAAGTCAAAAAATCCTGCACCCATCATGTGGATCAGGATTTTGACACCTGCAAAGCCATGGTTGAAACCCTCGCCGCCAAATTCATCGACCTCGAACTGCTGAATGATGATGTCTACACACGCGGCAAAATCCGCGCCCTGCGATATAAAGGCAAATCAAAACGCTTCATCCTCGGGCATCTCCGCACCAAAGGCATCGCAAAGACCCTCGCCATAAAACATCTCGGCCTCCATGATCAAGAGCTTGGCGCAACAGACGCCAAAGCCGAATATGATGCCGCCCTCACCCACGCCCGCAAAAAACGCCTCGGCCCATATCGCCGCGACAAAGAAGAAAACATCCAAAAAGAACTCGGCAGCCTCGCCAGAGCAGGCTTTTCATACGATATATCTAAAAAAATCTTAAATACAGACAGCGACGAATTCGAAGAATTCTAAACCCGTTCACGCGGCGCAATCTCGGATACGCCGCCATTCACAACGCGGCGCGCAGGCATAACAACCGTCGCCGTTGTCCCGATACCCTTTTGCGAAAACAGCTCCAGCGTTCCGCCATGCAGCTTCAACAGGGCATTCACAAGCGTCAAACCAAGGCCCGTCCCGCTATTATCACGGTTAAACTCGTTATTCACCTGCCCAAACGGTGACAGCGCTTTTTTAATTTCATCGCCGCTCAAACCAATCCCCGTATCCGTCACAGAAAGGTGGAAACGCCCCTCCTTGTCCAATTGATGCGAAAGCGTAATGCGCCCGTCTTTGGGCGTGAACTTCACCGCATTTGAAAGGATGTTCATCAACACCTGTTTAAACGCAAGCTCCTCTGCAATAATCTGCGGCGCATCATCCAAAGACAAAGTCACCGTAATGCCGCTCGCCGCAATTTTATGCTGCAGCAAATCAAGGCACCCTTGCGCCGCCACCTTTACATCCACGCGCTCGTCATTCAAATGACGGTCACCCGCATCAATTTTCGAAATATCCAGAATTTCATTGATTACCTTTAAAAGCCTCGCTCCGCTATCGCGAATATTTTCGGCATATTCTATATATTTCGGATCAGGCAGCGGCCCATATGTCTCATTATGAATCATCTCCGAAAACCCGATAATCGCGTTAAGCGGCGTGCGCAATTCATGGCTCATATTCGCAATAAATTCCGACTTCGCGCGGTTCGCCAAATCGGAATGCACCTTCGCTTCACGAATTAAAATCTCCGCCTTTTTGCGCTCATCAATATCTTCCAGGCTACCTTCAATAAACAACAGCTCGCCGTTTTCATCTCTAACCGCACGCGCATTTTCACTCACCCAGATCACATTGCCGTTCTTGCGCTGAATCTGAATCTCGTGCTGAACAACGCCATTGGTCTTGTGAAGCTCCCTCACAAAACGCTCCTGCTTCTTTGGGTCCTGATAAACATTTTCATTCGCGTTTTTAACTTCGCGCAGCAATTCATCAGGGTTCTTATACCCCAAAATCCTCGCCATCGCCGCGTTCGCGCTAAGATAAAGCCCCTCGGGCGTGAGCTGGTATATTCCACCCGCAGCATTCTCAACAATGCTCCGGTATTTCTTTTCCGCCTCACCCAACGCTCTTTCGGCGCGGCGGCGCTGTTCAACATTCTGGATTGTTCCGATAATATTCACGCTGTCATCATCAACCAAAGCCACTCGGGAAAGACCGATTTCCACCGCAACAAACGAACCGCTTTTTGTGCGTATCTGGGTGTAAATTTGAAACGGCGTTTTTGAATTTTCATCAAAATATTTTTTAAGCGCCGCTTGCTCGCTTGAATGCACATATTGCACCAAAGAATGTTCGAGCGCACCTTCAACATCAAAATCCGTAAGCTCTTCCCACGCCTTGTTCAACGACTTGAAAACGCCATCACTATCGGTTTTAAAAACCACATGATCTATCGCGTTAATAATCGCCTCATGCCGATGCTGATGGGACAAAAGTTCTTTTTCTATAAACTCTTTTTCTATCGACATCAGATTAAAGCTCTGCGCTTGAGTGGCAAAATGCTGCTCCAGACCTCTCAACTTTCTCGATTTTCTCTGAAAAAACACCGCCCCCCATAAAACCGCAGCGACCAACAAAAAATACAATACAGTAAACACAGGAGTATGAAATTCCTCGGCTGCGATATTCATATTTTTAACAAGCACACCGTGAAAACCAAAGACACTCAGCGCACAAATCAGGCTCGCAAGAGCCAAAACAGCCTGCAACTTCCACGTTTCATACCACTTGGGCTTGGAAACATGATCGTCCAAAAATTCTTTGTTTTCAATATCTTGCTTAAACATACCGTCACACTTGGAAAAAATTGTCGAAACCGACCCTTCTAAAAATACCTAAAATCTATTAAGAAATGAATAATGCATTATCGCCATTCCAAAATCACAAAAACTCCGAATAAAAATTCTTTCAAAAAAATAATTGTGCAGCGCGCAAATTTACGTTAAGACTATAATCACTCCGCTTCACAATGAAACACGCCTTTAATTAGAAAAGGACTATTAAGATGACGACTAAAAACCCATTCACTGATTTTTTTTCACAAAGCGATTTTTCAAACATGTTTGAAAACTTTCAAGCCTCGCCCTTCGATGTTCAGGCTCTTCTTGAAAGCCAGATGAAAAACGTTCAAGCCCTCTCCGAAGCGCAGCAAATTGCTGTCGATAACTTGCAAACTCTGGCTCAACGCCAAAGCGCATTTCTTTCACAAATGGTGGAAGACAATTCAAAAATTGCTAAAGAGATGATGGCTGAAGGCACACCGGAAACCAAACTTGCTAAAAACGCAGACCTCTTCAAAAAGCTCTACGAAAAAAGCGTTGCGAACCTTTCCGAGATTTCAGACATGCTCAACACCTCTGGTCAAAAAGCATCAGGCGTATTGAACAAACGCGTATCCGCCTCCATGAACGAGATCAAAGACTCTCTACAAAAATCAAAAAGCAAAGCCGCATAAGCGCTTTCAATATAATTTTAAAAAAGCCGCTTCGAAAGAAACGGCTTTTTTTACGCCTCGTTTATTTGGCACCTATAGCAACGGCATACGGATGATCACGCATAATCCGCCATGCGTCTCGCTCTTCTCAAGCCAGATTTTACCGCCATGCCCATGCACAATATCCATCGCAATCGGCAAGCCCAAGCCTACTCCGCCCGTATCCGTGTTGCGTGAAACATCCACCCGTGTAAACGGTTTAAACACATGTTCAAAATATTCCTCTGCCACGCCCGGCCCGTTATCTTCAATTTGAATTTGCAATTTGCTGCCGTCCTTAAACGCACGCACCCAAACACCATCCGCATACCGCGCAGCATTACTCAGCACATTCATCAACGCCCGCTGAAAAGACAGCGCCCGAACAGGCAAACTCAAACCTTCAGCGACTTCAATATTCACAACCGTTTCACCCGCCTTCTCCGTATCCTTCGCCAACTTTGCTATCAGCGCCGCAAGATCAACAACCTCCACGCTTTCATCGCCGTCCCCGCGCACAAAATCCAGATACCCTTGGATCATCCGCTCCATATCACGAATATCCTGCCGCGCACCCTCTTTATCCGCACCATCAGGCAGCATCTCGGTCTGCAAACGCATCCGCGTTAAGGGGGTGCGTAAATCATGGGAAACCCCCGCGAGCATCTCGGTGCGCTGAGAGATTTGCCGCTCGATCCTGCGCCGCATATCCAAGAACGCCGCCCCCGCTTGCCGCACTTCGCTCGCCCCTTCGGGCTTGAAAAACGGAGTGTCCCGCCCTTTACCGAACCGGTCCATCGCAACAGAAAGCTTCCTGATCGGACGAATTTGATTACGCATAAACAAAATCGCGATACTCAAAAGCAACACCGACGTGCCGATCATCCAAAGCAAAAACACATAAGCAGAAGAAGAAAACAACCGCCGCTGCGGAAAAACAATCGAAACAACCCCGCGCGGCAGCTGCACAAAAACCTCAACCCGCTTTTCGGCAAAATTCGTATTCACAACAAATTGCTCCACGAGCATTGCTGTGAGTTCATATGTCAGCTTATCGGCAACCACTTTTTCCCACACCTGCAGCGTAGGCGACCCCTCCTGAGGCAAACTGGCACCTTGATCGAACTTTACATTCAACTCCAGATATTCCTCCGCATATCGCACAATTCTTTGCAGCTTTTCCGGGTCATCCCCGTCTTTAAGAGACGCGGTAATCACCGAAATTTCTCCCGCCACCGCAAACGCCAAATGCGTCGTCACCTTCGACCAATGCCGATCAAAGAACATAAAAACCGTCACCATCTGCATGAGCAAAACAGGCACAATCAAAATCAACAAAGACCGTCCAAGCAGGCTTCGCGGTAAAAATCTCTTTATAGACAGCGCGCCCATGGCTTACACCTCCTCATAACGCAGCAAATATCCCTTGCCGCGTATGGTCTGCAAGTAACGCGGGCTCTTCGTATCTTCCTCAAGCTTGGGACGCAAACGCGTCACCTGCACATCAATCGTGCGCTCACCCGCCTTAAGCCCGCATAACTCCGCCAGCGCATCACGGCTCATCACTTCCCCGCCGCCAGAGGCCAAAGCCTTGATAAGAGTCACTTCCGCGCTGGTCAGCTTCTGCTCCTCGCCACCATCTGATCTCAAAACCTCACCCTCCGAATCAAAAACCCAAGGCCCGATTCTCAAGATGCGCGCCGCTTTAACCGCCTTACTCGTGCGCTTCAATATCGCATTCAGCCGCAGCACAAGCTCACGCGGCTCAAACGGTTTGGCCAGATAATCATCCGCCCCCGCTTCAAACCCTTCAATCTTATCGCTGGTCTCACCAAGTGCCGTCAGCAGCAGCACAGGAATATCCGCCGCTCGCCCCTTTGCCTCACGCAAAGACTTTGTAAATTCAAACCCGCTCTCTCCGGGCATCATCACATCCACCACCAGAACATCCACCTCAAAACTCTCAAGCATCGCCCGCGCTTTGCTCGCATCCTCCGCCCCCAGAACCACGAAGTCCTGATCGGTTAAATACCGCATCACCAGATCGCGAATACGCTGATCGTCGTCCACCACCATAATATGCGGTTTCTGGGTGTAATTTTCTTGCTTTATTGTCTCTTGCGCCATGTATCCATTTACAAATCACTATATTTTACCGTAACTTATAGCCGAAATTCACAAGGAACACTATACAACATGGCTTTAATTCCCTTTGACGACAGAGACGGCTTTATCTGGATGGACGGCGAAATGCGCCCTTGGCGCGACGCCAAAGTCCATTTCCTCACCCATGCCCTGCATTACGGCACGCAAGTCTTCGAAGGCGAGCGCGCCTATAACGGCAAAATCTTTAAATCGCGTGAGCATTCAGAGCGCCTGATCCGCTCCGCTGGCATCATCCATATGGATATGGATTACACCGCCGAACAAATCTGCGAGATTAAATATGACTGCCTAAAGGCTAACAACCTCGAAAACGCCTATATCCGCGCAGCCGCATGGCGCGGCGCAGAGCAAATGGGCATCGACGTCGCCGGCACAAAAACCCATATGGCCGTTGCGGTTTGGGATTGGGGCAGCTATTTCGACCCCGAAGTGCGCGAAAAAGGCATCTCCCTCAAAACCACGCACTGGCGCAAACCCGCGCCAAACACCGCCCCCACAGCCGCAAAAACAGCCAGCCTGTATAATCTGAGCTGCATGGTGAAATTCGAAGTTAAAAAAGCCGGCTTCACAGACGCCCTCATGTACGACCATGAAGGCTTCATCGCCGAATCCACAGGCGCAAATATCTTCCTGATGCGCGATGGCATCATCCACACCCCCATCGCAGACAGATTCTTGAACGGCCTCACCCGCCAAACCGTTATCGGATTGGCCAAAACCCTGGGCTACACCGTGGAAGAACGCCGCATCCCGCCGGAGGAGCTGGACACCTTTGACGAGATATTCCTCACAGGCTCCGCCGCCGAACTCACCGCCGTGGGTAAGGTCGATGACCGCATTTTCGAGGTCGGCCCGATTACAAAGCGCCTAAGAACCGCCTACGAAGACCTCGTAAACGGCAGAAATTAAACAAAATTTAGATCCTTTAAAAATTAACCTTTTGTTAACCTTTTGAAAAACAACAAAAATTTGACTTTTTGGTGCTTTTTCCTGTATCATGACCTTAACTATAAAAAGATGCCGTTTTAGAGCGTCATAAAAAGTATAAAAAACGGTCATAGTATAAATAGAGGGTCTAATGCCAACAGAAGCCGAAATGAGAGCAGCTTTGCAAGGGTTCAGCGATGATGAACTCAAGCAATATGGTCGCCTTGTAAACGGTGTCATCGACAATTACAGATATAATATCGACACGGAAGACTTCTACAGAGACGAAGTCGTAGAAGGCATCATCAATAACAACGAACGCTTCCTCAGAGAGCTTGAAAAAGACTTCAACGCCATCAACAAAGCGAGCAAGAGAGCCGGCTCTTACGATACCGCGCCCGAGCAAAAAATCGCAAAAGACGGTGTTTGGGATGAAGAAACCGCGCTGAGAGCCGTTGCCCTTAACAACTACGTTCTTGAACTGGGCGGTGACGAAATCGCAATCCGCAACAAATATGATAACCTCGCAGATCGCGCCAGAGACTCCATCCTTCCAAACGCAGGATCAGAAAGCTTAAAAGTAAACTCGGTTGCGACAGAGCAAGCTTTTAATGGCCGCATCATGCGCGCCAATAGCGCCGCTTCAAAACTTGATAATGTCGGAGAAAAACTCTCTAAATTTCCACAAACAGATTTAACCCTCCTTGTTAAGCTCAATGACGCCCTATATGGCACATCTTACGCGCAGCAGCTCAAAACCCCTGATGAAGAAGCATCCGAATCCAAAACCGAAACCGAAGCCCAAGTCGAGGCAAAGCAGGACACCCCTGAAACACCTCCCATCGAGACCGTCACACCCGAAGCTGCAATAACAGACACGCTGGATGAAACCTCCGGCGAAGCCACAACTGACGAAGCAGAAATGTCAGATTTTGCAAGTCCATGGCTGGTTATAAACCTTAAAAACGAATTCGGCATCACGCCGGCAACCCCCGATTACAACGCCGCAACACAAACCGTGGTTGAAAACTTCCTGAAAGCGCAGCTCTTGCCGCTTCTCAAGGACGAAAACAGCGAATTCAACACGCTCTACCTTAACGGCGACAACACCCTTCTGGTGGATGGCAAAAAATACGAAATTGATGAAGAAGGCCTGATTTATACAATCGACCCCGCCACAGGAAAAAGAACCGAAGGCGAAACCCCGACAACCCTCTTCGATCCGGATAAGCCACACCCCGCGACAAAAGCAATCCTCGGCTCACTGATCCAATATCAGGAGCAGCATTACATTGCAGCGCTCGGCGTTTATAAAGACAACCTCGAAGACCAGCAAGACGACGCCTTCGAGACATTTCTAAGCGCAGAGCGTCATCGCGCCCTTAAGCCGGAAATCCTCGCCTTAAAAGAAGAATTACAATCAGGCATCCTCGACCGTGATGCCTTGGAAGCAACCGATGCGGTAAAAGCCCTACGTGCAAAAGCCCCCGAGGATTCAGAGCTTTCAATAGATGCGCTCTTATCCATCCTGCTGGACACGCAAGCTAAGAAAATCCTGATCCCCGAAGATCTTCAGGACTTAAGAGATGACATGGAAAAAGAAAGCGTCATTTACGACCTCTTTGACAACATGCTCGGCAATCCGCATTACGACCCCGAAGCCAGAGCGCGCCTAGAGGCCGCCGTAAAATATGACGATGTCTTCTTTGCCGCAGGCCCCCAAGGAAAAAACAACGCCTACGCAGTTTTTGATTCATGGCAAGAAGGTGAGCTTAGAGAACTCGGCCGCCTTTATGGCGCGGGCATGGATGTTCAGGCCACGCGCATGCTCGCCTATTTCGGAGACGGCGAAACCCCGGCAGGACCAAAAACCCTCATTGAACGCCACGAAGCCTATGAATTCGCCGCCCTTCAATACCAACTCTATGGCATTCAGGTTCTCTCTAGAGGCAAAAAAGTCTTCCCGAGTGAAGATTACGGTGACAAAGAAAAAGTAGCCGCCTTCCTTGAAGAAAACAAAGCCCTCATAGACGCGCTGCCCCAAGCCCTTCTCGGCAATTATAAAGACCCCGAAACAGGCGAAACCATCCTTTTTGCACCATTCATTCAAGACGTAAAGTATGCCTATCTCGGCATGACATCCCGCCCGAGCATTACAGATCCCGGCGTAAAATCTACCATGCGCGCCACAGGCCGAGACATCTCGCCCGGTTACATCATGTCACAGGCAAGCCCGGATGAACTGAACGGCATCCTCACAGCCGGCGCAGGACGGCCAACCAAAGAAAACCTGAGAGCCGCCATGATGAAATACCCGCAATTCGCGGATATGAAAGAAAACAAATTTAACGACTCTCTGGACTCCATATACGCAACATTGCTCGAAATTCAGAGCGGCAACACAGACGCCTTCAGAAACATCGAAACTGAAAATCAATATGTGATTCTTGATTCAATCGTTAAAGGCCTGCCCGACACCCTCGATCAAGCCCCCGGTTTTGAGCGCATCGCCCTGAACTACTACGAAGGCGACACAGATAACTGGGCAGCGCACCGCCGCCAGCAACTTGGCGGAGAACTCACCCAAGACCAGAAAATGCATATGTTCTTCGCAAATCACAGATACCGCTTGGCGCATGAATTCGGCGATGATTTTGATAAAGAAACCTTCGAGCGCTTCTTTAAAAACGGTGACTTCCGCCGAGTAAACACAGACCTTACTTACGAAGAAGCCATCAAAGGCATGACGCCCGATCAAATTAGAATTCTTGATGAAAACATCGCGGCCTACAGCCCGGCAACGGCCTTTGATTATATCGAAATGTTCAGAGTGTCTTATAACGATGCCCGTGCAAACGGCTTCCTGCCGCAGCAAAAAGAAGTCACCATCGAGGCGGAAGTCACGCGCACCGTCGAAGAAGCCGCCTCTGATGAAACCGCAAAATCAGAGCTTCAGGAAACCTTCACAAAGGCAAAAGAAGACACAGGGGAAACACCTGAAACAAAGCCGGAAGAAACGCCGGATCACTCTAAAGAGCTTGAGGCCACAAGAGATGAGATCACCGGACAAAAACCCCCTTTAGAACGCGATGGACTCCCGACAAACCTGCCAAACAGACCCCGCTAAACCCTAAACGTTAAAGCGGAACAAAATCACATCCCCATCCTGTACAACGTAATCCTTGCCCTCTTGGCGCATTTTCCCCGCATCTTTCGCACCCTGCTCACCATTCAGGCTCACAAAATCGTCATACCCGATTGTCTCGGCCTTGATAAAGCCTTTCTCGAAATCCGTATGAATAACGCCCGCCGCCTCCGGAGCCTTCGCCCCTTTGCGCACAGTCCACGCCCGCGCTTCTTTCGGCCCTGCCGTGAAATATGTGTGAAGCCCCAAAAGCTTGAACCCCGCGCGGATAATCTTATCCAAACCCGATTCCTCTAAACCAATTGTCTCCAAAAACTCCGCGCGCTCTTCTGCCAGCTCAAGCTGCGCAATCTCTTCCTCGATATTCGCACAAATCACAACCACTTCCGCGCCTTGGCGCTCCGCCATTTCCTGCACTTTGGCGGTCATCTCGTTACCCGACGCGGCCGTCTCTTCGTTCACGTTGCAAATATATAAAATAGGCTTCGCCGTCAGCAACTGAAGCATCTTCATCGCCTTGCGCTCATCATTATCACTAAGCTCAACCGTCCGCGCAGGCTTCCCGTCATCAAGCCTGGCCTTAACCTGCTCCGCCAAACCCATCATAATCTTGGCGTCTTTGTCGCCCCCGCGCACGCGCTTCTCTAAATTCTTAATCTGCTTCTCAACGCTTTCAAGGTCTGCAAGCATAAGCTCCGTCTCGATTGTATCCGCATCGCGCACAGGATCAACCGACCCGTCAACATGCACAATATCGCCATTTTCGAAACACCGCAGCACATGAATAATCGCGTCCGTATCACGGATATTGCTCAAGAACTGGTTCCCAAGCCCCTCACCTTTCGATGCACCCTTCACAAGGCCCGCAATATCCACAAACTCCAGCTGCGCCGGCACAAGCTTTTGAGAGCCCGCAATCTTCGCAATCGCCGCCAATCGCGCATCAGGAAGTGCCACCTTGCCCGTATTCGGCTCAATCGTGCAAAACGGAAAATTCGCCGCCTGCGCCGCCTGCGTTGCCGTCAAAGCATTGAACAGCGTAGATTTACCAACATTGGGCAAGCCCACAATTCCGCAATTAAAACTCATCTCAAATCCTTATATCTAAACTCCACCGCTTCATAGCATAGGCACTTCACTACGTCAGCCCGTTTTTTCTTGACATAAATCAAGGCAACCTTGTATGTGTGAAACATCGCAACAATTTATGAGTTTGATAATGAGTAACGAACCAGAAGAAGAAAACACAGGATCTACCATAACAGGCCTTGGCATAAGCGGCCTTGTTTTCGGAACAATTTTCTTAGCAGCGGCCAACTTACCCAAAGATGGTGGCACACAACCCGCGCCCATATCTGAAGAAACCGCAAACATTATGCATGTATGTGACGCACTTTCTGCCAATCCTCCGCAAGTATCCGATGAGGCCATAGTAATTTTAAAAGGCCCCTCAGGACCGAATTGTGATGAGTTCACACCAGGCTAAGCGTCGGCAATCTTCGTCATAAAATCATCATTATTTTCTTTAAACAAAAGCGGCGTATATTCCGCCACCAAAGGCACAACCTTTTCCACCCATCCTTGCGCCTCTTCCTTCGCAAAATCAGACAGCACATAATTGCTTACGCGCGCGCGATCACCGGGATGCCCAATGCCTAAACGCACGCGGGTGAAATCAGGCGTCCCCAAATGCGCCTGTATGGATTTCAAACCATTATGGCCCGCCACGCCGCCGCCCTGCTTTACCCGCACCTTGCCGGGGTTTAAATCCAGCTCGTCATGGAATATTACAATACGGTCCGTATCGACCTTATAAAACTTTACTGCTTTACCAACAGCTTGGCCGCTTTCATTCATAAAAGTTTGAGGCTTTAGCAGCACTACTTTTTGATCGCCGATACGCCCCTCAACCATCTCGCTTTGAAATTTTGACCGCCACGCGGGCATACGAAATTCATCCGCCAAGGCATCCAAAACCATAAATCCGATATTATGGCGGTTGTTTTTATACTTATCGCCCGGATTGCCGAGACCAACAATCAGCCACATATCAGGATCACTCTTTTTAAACAATGAAAACACACCACACCTATACCAAAGAAAAACCCCGACAAGCAATGCCGGGGTTTTCAATTCATATAAAAAGAAAAGCCTACTCTTCGGCTTTGGCTTCTTCGCCGCCTTCGGCTTCGGCGTCTCCGCCCTCACCTTCGGCTGCTGCTTCACCTTCAGCAGCTTCGCCTTCAGCGCCTTCAGCAGCGTCTTCAACGATAACTTCTTCAGCTTTACGCGGTGCCATAATCGTACAAATCGTGAAATCACGATCATCAATAACCGGCTTAACACCATCAGGAAGAGACGCATCGGAAATATTCACTGAATCACCGATTTCTTTACCTTCAAGATTAACATCAATCTGATCAGGAATGGCCGTCGCAGAACACATAAGCTCCACAGTATAACGCACAACGTTCAAAACACCCTTTGCTTCCAGGCCAGGAGACTTGTCTTCATTGATGAAATTAACAGGAACATCCACAGCAATTTTCGTCTTGGCTGTAACGCGCAAGAAATCAATGTGCTGAACAAGGTCCGTCACAGGGTGCAATTGCACATCCCGCGCAAGAACGAGGTGCTTATCGCCCTCTGCGTTCAAATCACAAAGCGTCGTGAACATGCCACCACGGTTATATTGAACATTCGTTTCGTTTGCGGGGAGAGAAATAAGTACAGGCTCCTTGTTATCACCATAAATAACAGCAGGAACTTGGTTGTCGCGACGTAGAGCACGTGCGATCCCCTTACCGGCACCTTCTCTTTTTTTCGCGGTAAAAGCATAGTTCTTTGACATAGCATTTTCCTTCTTAGGTTATGGCGCGCCTCCAGGGGTGGTCTTGCGCCGTTTCAATGTGCGTGAAATAACCAGATATAACCAAAGGATGCAAGGAAAAAGAGCTGCCTATTTAAACAATGCCGAGATTGAGCGCTCTTCATTGATACGCTTGGCCGCTTCGCCGATCAGCGCCGCCACAGAAAGCGGCTTCACCTTTTTCGATTTTTCAACCGTTTCGGTGGCTTCAATAGAATCTGTAATAATCATGCTCTCCATCGGCGAGGCATCAATTTTCTTCACCGCTTCACCGGAAAGCACCCCATGCACAACATAGGCATGTACCTGCTTCGCTCCGTTATCCTTAAGCGCCTGCGCCGCATTGCAGAGCGTCCCGCCGGAATCCACAATATCATCCACCAAAATACAAATCTTGCCTTCAACTTCCCCGATCACATTCATAACCTCGGAAACACCGGCTTTTTCGCGGCGCTTATCAATAATCGCCAGATCAGACCCCAAACGCTTCGCCAGCGCCCGCGCCCGTACAACCCCGCCAACATCGGGCGATACAATGCAAAGTTCCTCGCCGTTAAACTGCTCTTGGATATGCGGAATAAAAACCGGTGCAACAATCAAATTGTCCACCGGTATATCGAAAAATCCTTGAATTTGTCCCGCATGCAGCTCCATCGTCAACACACGGTCAGCGCCCGCCGCCGTTATCAGATTGGCGACAAGCTTCGCCGAAATCGGCGTGCGTCCGCCCGTCTTGCGATCCTGCCGCGCATACCCGAAATACGGGATCACGGCTGTAATGCGCCTCGCAGACCCCCGCTTCAGCGCATCAATCGCAATCAAAAGCTCCATTAAATGGTCATTGGCGGGAAAGGATGTGGATTGAATGAAGAAACAGTCTTCGCCGCGGATATTTTCCATGATCTCGACAAAAACTTCATTATCGGAAAATCGCTTAACATTGGCTTGGGTCAGGGGAACATTGAGATACGCGGAAATCGCTTCGCATAAATCTCTATTAGAATTACCGGCGATAAGCTTCATAAACTCCCTAACCTTTTCATTTTGCTAATTTTTTTAGCCAATTTATATTCTATGCGCGCACTATACGGAAAAACCCCCGAATAAATCAAGCCCTTAAAAGCTTAATTCACGGCTTAATCACCACAACCGAAATCTGCCGCCCGTAATCCTCTTCTTTTCTGTGCGTCGTGCGCCGATAACTGAAGAAATCCTCTTCATTAAAATATGTATCCAGATCCTTTATCACCACGTTTTTGACGCCCGCCTCCGCCAGCCGCATCGCGCAATACCCGGGCAAATCAAACATCAAATGCCCGTCGCGCTGCGCGGAGATAAAGAATTTTTCATTCCCCTCATCTTGCTCAAGGAACTTCTCGGCAAACTCCATTCCCACTTCATAAGATTTCTGCCCGATGCACGGCCCCACAACGGCGCGAATACTCTCCAGCCCCGCGCCAAGCCCAATCATCTGCTCCACAGTAGCCCCCAGAACGCCTTTAAACGCACCGCCCCACCCCGCATGAGCCGCGCCAATAACGCATTGCCCATCGGCCTTCTTTCCATGAAACAGCACAGGCCCGCAATCGGCGGTAAGAACGCCAAGCGCCAAACCCGCCACATCCGTGACCATTCCGTCCGCCTGCGGCTTATAACTATCCCCCCACGGCGCGCGCGCAACAACGCACTGCGCGCTATGAATTTGATGAAGGCTCAACAAATGCGAGGGCTTCACTCCCATCGCTTCTGCGACTATGCGCCTATTCTGCGCCACATTTGATGGATTATCATCCGATCCCTGCCCGCAATTCAGCGACGCATAAACCCCTGTGCTCACCCCCCCGCTGCGCCCGAAAAACCCATGCCTCACCCGCTCATCTTGAAACGAAGGCGCGCTGAAATATAATTCTTTAAAATCCTGCTGGCTCAACGGGCTGCCCATCTTTAAAACTCATTCCTAAAACTTTAAACAACGCCCCCATCTCATCAGCATGCGTCAAACGATGCAAATCCTTTTCCACCGAAGATGCCTTTTGCTTCAGGATATCCGCGCGCACCTCAATCCCGATCGCCTTCAAAAACGCCCCCTGCTCGATCGGCCCATGTGTAAACACGTCCACCGCGCGGCTAAGCGCCTCAAAATCCACATGGCTCGTCAAATCCGACCGCCCAACCGCTTTCAAAACATCAGCATATTCATGCCCCTTAATCGCCTGAAACGTATCACCCACAGCCGATTTCACATGCCCATAATCAAAAAACAGCGCCGCCCCGCTCTGCGCTTTCAACCGCGCGGCAATATTTTGCACAAACGCCTCCCGCGCGGGTGCAATCTCGAAGACCTCGCCCTGCTTCGCCGTAACGCTTTTCGGCACATGCCCCGCCAGAATTCCTGCATCGCGCAGCCCGAAACAGAAAGCGCCGCCGTGATAATCCACAACGCGCTCCGCCCATCCATCGGCCACGCGCACCAACTGGCGAAACGGCAACGCATCCAAAAATTCATTCGCAACGACGATAATCGGCATATCGCTCGGCACGCTCTCAAGGCTCTCATGCCATTGCACGTCATGCGCCGCTAAAACCTGCCGCTGCCGCGCCATCAAAACCGGCGACATCTCCAGCAAATGCACCTGCGCGCCTTCCGTAAAGCCATCCGCCGCTTTCCCCGCACGCATGATATCAGCCATAAGCGTCCCGCGCCCCGGCCCGCACTCAAGCAATACAAACGCTTTCGGCGACCCCATCTTCATCCAGATATCCGCCGCCCACGCGCCAACCATCTCGCCGAACATCTGCGAAACTTCAGGCGATGTAATAAAATCACCCTTTCGTCCGAACGGGTCGCGGTTCATATAATATCCGTGCTCGGGATGGCCAAGCGCAATCGCCATAAAGCTCCCCACATCAACAGGGCCGCTCATTTTTATTTGCTGTATCAGAAAATTTTCAAGGGGATTGGGCATCCGCTTACGCCGCCTTACGGCTCTTCACAATCGCCAAAGCAATCACGCCAAGCCCCGCCAAAATCATCGGCAAGCTCAAAATCTGCCCCATAGAGATCACCCCGCCAATCAACCCCAGATAAGGATCAGGCTCGCGGAAAAACTCTATAATCGCGCGGAAAATCCCATAGCCCGCCAAAAACGCGCCCGCAACAATGCCCGGCTTCGCCCGCACTTTCGGATTCAAAACCAAGAGCAAAAGAATAAGGAATAAAACCGCCCCCTCCAGCGCCGCCTCATAAAGCTGGCTCGGGTGCCGCGGCAATGGCCCGCCATTGGGAAACTCCATGCCCCACGCACTCTCCGTCACGCGGCCATAAAGCTCGCCATTCGCGAAATTCGCCAAGCGCCCGAAAAACAATCCGATCGGCACACACGCGCACACATAATCCGCCAAGCGCAGCACATTGAACTTCCGCAAATGCGAAAACACAAAGAGCGCAATGATAACGCCGAGCGCGCCGCCGTGAAACGACATACCGCCTTGCCAAACCTTCAATATGTCCATCGGGTTCGCAGCATAATATTCAAACTGATAAAAAAGCACATACCCAAGGCGCCCGCCAAGAATCACCCCGCCAATCGCCCATGAAAGAAAATCATCAACATCTTCTTTATTCGGACGGTGATCTTTCTCCAGACCCGCCAAAGCCAAACAATACCGCCACCCCAGCAAAAATCCGCACAAATATGCAAGCGCATACCACCGCACCACAAAAGGCCCCGCCGCAAACGCCACCGGGTCAATATTCGGAAATGTCCATAAGTTTTCAAGCATCAGCAAAGACTTAGCCGATTGCCCCCACACTGTCCACACTCTAAGGCCAAAAAAGAGTCGAAATCTGTTGCCTGCCCGCACATCCCCATGCTACTCAAACTCCCTTAACAAACATGGTGACAAGATGCTCGGCTCGAAAGAAAAAGTTCTGGATGATATCTCGCGTATGGCGGGCGGCGCAGTCAGCATCATGAGCGGCCTCAGCCAAAACATCCGCGAAGAAATCAAATCCCGCGTCGATGACATGGCACAAAAACTAGACCTCGTCCCCCGCGAAGATTTTGACCGCCTCGAAGCCCTCGTGCAGGCGCAAGCCAAAAGGATCGCCGCCCTCGAAAAGGCGCAAAAGCCAACTGCCAAGAAGACACCCGCCAAGAAAGCCAAAAAATAAATGTCCGAACAATTCGATTATTTTGAAGAAGACCTGAATCCGCTCGACAGCGTCGAAGATGTTCTGATGGCCCATAACTGGCACTTCAACCGCATGAATAACGACGAACTCACCGTCCAAATCTCGGGCAAATCCTGTAAATACCGCCTGTATTTTGTATGGCAAGACGATATGAGCGCGCTGCAAATCTGCTGCCAGTTCGACACCACCATCCCCACCAATAACGGCAGTTCCGCCAGCGCCGCCCTTCGCTCCATGAACGAAAACCTCTGGATGGGACATTTCGACATCCCTGTTGACACAAACACCCCTGTTTTTCGTTACACCAGCGTCTTTAAAGGATCATCCCGCACCGCGATGACCGAATGCATCCAAGACATCGTTGATGTCGCGCTCGTGCAGTGCGAACGCTTCCAGCCCGTCTTCCAACTCCTCGCCAGCGCGAACGACATTCAAGATGACGGCCTCTCTCTTGCCCTCATGGAAACCGCAGGCGAGTCCTAAAACCCATGGCGCAAGCTCTCAACATCGTCTTCATTGGCTGCGGCAATATGGGCCGCGCCATTTTAGACGGCTTTCTAAGCGCCCAAAGCCACCACACCTACACCGTCATCAAACCTTCACCGATAGACGACCTCGAAGACGTTCATTATTTCTCAACCTGCGAGGCTGGGGCTTCCGCGCTCAAAAGTGCAGATATCATTATTCTGGCCGTAAAACCGCAAATCATGCATGAGGTCATGGAAAGCGCCGCCCCGCGGGCCTCCGATAACGCGCTCATCCTTTCCATCGCCGCAGGCATAAAAATCGAAACATACGCGAAATACTTCGCAAAAAACCCGATCATCCGCTGCTTGCCCAACACCCCCAGCGCCGTCGGTAAAGGCATGAATATCCTCATCGCCAATGCGGCTGTGTCCGGTATGCAAAAAAACGAAATCATCACTCTCTTTGATGTCCTCGGCAAAACCCATTGGCTCGAAGATGAAACCGATATGGACGCCGGCAGCGCCATCTCCGCCAGCGGCCCCGCCTATGTGTTTTACGTCATCGAAGCCCTCGCAAAAGCAGGTGAAAACATGGGGCTGCCCGCTGACATCTCCATGACCCTCGCCCGCCAAACCGTAATCGGCGCAGCCGCTCTGGCGGAAGAAAGCGCAAACACCCCCGCCTCGAAACTTCGCGAAAACGTCACAAGCGCCAAGGGTATGACCCAAGCGGCGCTCGATGTATTTATGAATGGTGATATGCAAAAAATATTCAATAAAGCGCTAAAAGCCGGCCGTGACCGCAGCAAAGAGCTCGGCGCTTAGCGTTTAGTCCCCAAACCGATATCTTTCGCCAATTTGCTTCTACGCTCCGCATAGCTTGGCGCAACCATCGGATAATCCGCCGGTAAACCCCAACGCTCACGATACTCGGATGGAGACATCCCATACGCCGTCTTCAAATGCCGCTTAAGCATCTTCAACTTCTTGCCGTCTTCCAAACAAATCAGAAAATCAGGGGTTATGGATTTTTTAATCGGCACCGCAGGCTGCGGGCGATCTGCATGCACCCCGCCTTCAGAGCCAACATTAGAAAGTGTTTTAAAAACCTGTTCAATCACGCCGGGAATTTCAGAGGGCTGCAACGCATTATTCGCCACATATGACGAAACAATTTCAGTCGTTAAAGACAATAATTCTTCGCGGTTATTAGCATCAGCCATCTTTATTCCTTTTTATTATCGTCATTACTTGCCGTTACTTAAACACCATTTATTTTGGCAACGCAACAAAATTCGACCTAACGCGCTCTACGCAACACTTTCAGACAGTTTTCTCGGCGGCGATTTCGGCAAACTTACATCCGCGCCGCGTAAATATAACGGCTCGATATCACTTATGAACAGGTCACCGCGCTCCTGAAACCGCCGCGCCAATAAAGCCGCATCAATAAAGCGGTATCCTAAATCAACCCGCGCCGCGCTTTGCGTCTCTTTAAAACGCTCTACGCCATCACCGATAAACACTTGGCCCATCTCTTCAATCTCCGCCGGAAGCTCCGTATGCGGCGCATCCACAGGCATCCCCGCCTCATCAAAGCTCTGCACATATAAATCCGCGCGCTTGCTTTCGATCAAAACGCTGCACGCGCCCCCATATTGAAGCGCCAAAGCCTGAAGGCTCGATATCCCAAACACCGGAATATCCAAACTCAACCCCAGCGCCTTCGCCGTCGAAAGCCCGATCCGAAGCCCCGTAAACGCCCCCGGCCCAATCGTCGTGACAACCGCGTCCAAATCCGCATACGCCGTCCCAACCTGCGCCAAAACCGCCTCGATCATCGGCATCAAATGCTCGGCCTGCCCGTGCGGCTCATCCCGCAAAATCGCATGCTGAACGCCGCCATCGGAAACAGCCGCCACCGCGCAGCCCTGCAACGCCGTGTCAAAACTCAATATGTTTTGAAACTCACTCATAACCAAGCGTTATAGAGGGTTTATAGAATTTCGCAAACCTCATCGAAATCAAATCTCGGAGAACGCGGGAACATATCGCTCGCATCCCCATACCCAAGATTAATCAAAAAGTTCGATTTCACCTTCGTGCCCGCAAAAAACTCTTTGTCTACGCCGGCTTGGTCAAAACCCGACATCGGCCCGCAATCAAGCCCCAGCGACCGCGCAGCCAGAATGAAATACCCGCCCTGCAACGTCCCGTTGCGCTCGGCGGTATCTTTAATTTTCTCATCATTCCCCACAAACCATGCCTTCGCATCCGTGTGCGGAAATAATTGCGGCAAATGCTCGTAAAACTCCATGTCATGACCGATAATCGCACACACAGGCGCAGCCATGGTTTTCTCGACATTCCCCTCATCCAGAAGCGGCTTTAACCTCGCCTTCGCCGCATCAGACTTCACAAACACAATCCGCGCAGGGCTGCAATTCGCGCTTGTCGGCCCGAACTTCACCAAATCATAAACCGCCTGCAAAAGCGTGTCCGACACCTCTTGGTCCTTCCATTTGTTAAAAGTACGCGCTTCGCGAAACAAAATATCCAGATCCTTATCGCTTAAAATTTTCCCGTCGGTCATCTCTTCTTCCTTTCAAGGTGGTTTGAATTCTTTTATAAGAACGTATGTTTTTACACAAAAAGTCAATGTCGCTTCTAGGCTTTATCCTGCTGACGCTTCTCCCCGCAAAGCTTTCCGCGCAAACATTGCCCGAAGACAATTCAAAAGCCGTCATCATCAGCTATCACCGCATCGGCGAAGACGCTTACCCCGATACAAATTTGCGCCTTGAGCAATTCCTCAGCCAAATGCAGGAAATCGAGCGCGGCGGCTATACTGTGATCTCCTTAAGCGACGCCTTAAGCGCAGTCAAAACCTACCAACCTCTGCCCCCCAAATCCCTCGTGATAAACCTCGAAGGCGCATATAGCTCCGCAATCCAAAACGCCGCCCCTCTTTTGCTTGAAAAACGCTGGCCGTTCACAATTTTTTATTCTGCCGCGAACGCAGACCAAAACTTAGACAGCTTCGCAAACTGGGCAGAGCTGAAAAAGCTAAACACCTCGAAGTTCATAACACTCGCCGTCCTGCCCTACACCCTAGACCATATCGCCCAAGGCTCGGAAGCGCAGGCCCTCACCGCCCTCAACAAAGCCCGTCAACACCACCGTGAACATTTTGGCACCGAAGCCCAATACCTCTCCTACCCCTTCGGAGAATACAGCCAAGACTTAGAAACCCTCGCCAAGACCCGTGGCTTCAAAGCCGCCCTAACGCTCGATTCAGGCGCGCTTCACGCCAAAAGCGATCTCTTCGCCCTCCCACGCTTCTCCATGACCGAAAGCTTCGGCAGCCTCGAGCGCTTTCGGCTTGTCGCAAACGCTCTGCCCTTACCCGTAAGCAGCCTGCAGCCCGAAGACACGTTCATGGATAAAGCTGACTTCGCCGCAGGCTTCACCCTGCCTGATGGTTTAAACAATGAAATATCATGCTTTCTGTCCGGCGACCCTGCCGCAGAAACGCAGCGCATCGGCCAGCGTATAGAAATTCGCGGCGCTCTCAAAGATGGCCGCGCACGGTTAAACTGCACTATGGAAGGCGGATTAGACGAAGATGAACAATTGCAATGGCGATGGTTCGGAAAACTATATCACCGCGTGATAACTAAAAATCCTGAACAGGACGCACCTCAATAACCTCCGGCACAAAATGCTTCAGCATATTCTCGATCCCGTCCTTAAGCGTCATCGTAGAACTCGGACACCCCGCGCACGCACCGCGCATCCTGAGCATCACAATCCCGTCATCAAAGCTTTCGAACTCGATATCACCGCCATCCATCGCCACCATCGGGCGCACGCGCGTCTCGATAAGCTCGCGGATCTGCGCGCTTATCTCGTCATCATCTTCACCTGCATTGCTCTTAACCGCACCGCTCATCACCGGTTGCCCCGTTGAGAAATGCTCCATCAACGCGCCCAAAACCATGGGCTTGAGCATCGACCAATCCGTATCATCACTTTTGGAAACAGACACAAAGTCAGTGCCGAAAAACACACCCGAAACCCCCTGTAAGCCAAATAAACGCTGCGCCAAAGGCGATGGCGCGGCCTGCTCAAGGCTTTTAAACTCGGCAACGCCGGCCTCAAGCACAGCCTGACCTGGCAAAAACTTGACAGTAGAAGGATTAGGGGTCGCTTCGGTTTGTATAAACATCTTTGATCTCACTTATTCCGTTGAGAACCAAATAGCTCAAAACCCCACAAATATCAAGGCGCGTCATCCAAATCAGGCACGACCAGCAACGGAATACCAATCTCGTGAATGCCGCCATCAATAAAGAAATGCACAAGCGGATTAGGCTTACCCTTACCGTCACCCAGCACAAGACTTTTAATGGAAGGATCGTTTTTAACGATATTCAAAATCACTTCGCGGCTCGCGCCCTCTTCCATATAAAAAATCGGCATCCCCGCACCCAGCGATTTCAGATATTCAGAAACCTCGAAAAGCCGTTCTTCTGACCGTTTACGGCCCTCTTCCCTCATCCGCGCCTCAACGCCGCCCCAGGGCTGAAACCCCTGATCTTCAATAACCTTCAAAACCCCGACATGCCCTTTATGCTCAATCGCCAAATCCGCCGCCGCCTTAAGCGCGTAATCGAACTCACGGCTGTTATCCGCCAAAACCAGATACGTTCCGCCTTCTCTCAATGATTTCTGCGAGGATGCTTTTTTTACAGGTGATGTTTGCGCTTGTTCGGTCATGCCATGTCCCCTTATCTCGTTATCTTATTGGACACCCAGCCCGCCAGCAAGGCCATAAACACACACAATATACCATACAGGAAAGCCTGCTTTTCGGCAAATTTGAACACCCCGAAACTAAAGCCTACCTGCGCTATTTTAAACGTTTTTTCAACCTCGCTGACAGGCAATCCGCGCTCCAAAATCACCCCGCGCACGGAATACTCCCCCTTCGGAACATTTGATGGTATTTCAAATTGCACCCGAAACAGCGAGTCATCAATAAATTCGATTGTCTTGGGCGTGATAGGGTAAAGCCCAAGCCTTTGTTTCTCCATAATCAACGCTTGCTGAAACTCCTCACGCTTTTCTTCTGAATATTTATCCGATTTCGGCTCAAAAACCAGCGCCTCTTCGCCGACGGCATAACTCTCGAAAGGCTTCTTGACCCTCAAATCCGCCGCCTCCAGCGCATAATCATAATATTGCGGAACATCTTCGAAATTAACCCACGACCTGTTAAGCCACGCCCCGAATACGCTTTCTTTCTTTCGCACAACTATGTCTTTATGCGGTCCCTCAACAATAATGGCCAAAGATCCGCGATGCCCCTTCGTGCCGAAAACCACCACAGAAGACCCCGTAAACGCCGTGTTGATATCTACATGGTCATAGGCCAAATCCATGCTGACAGGCTCTGCATGCGCCTGTGCGCCGCACAAAGCTACAATAAGCACCAATGCTATGTTCAATATCCGGCTCATATCCCCACCACCGTCGAAAACACATTGACGGGCTGTATAAACAAATCACCGCATAACTTCACGCACACCGCCAGCACCAGCAGCGCCATAATAATCCGCGCATAATGCCCCTTCACATATTTCGCAAAAACAACCCCGATTTGCGCCCCCACAACGCCGCCTAAAATCAAAATCACCGCAAGCACAACATCCACCGTCTGGTTCATAGTGGAGTGCATAATCGTCGCCGAGGCCGTCGTAAAAATAATCTGAAAAAGTGACGTCCCCGCCACCAAAACCGTCGGCATCCCCAAAATATAAATCATCGCCGGAACAAGAAGAAACCCGCCGCCGATCCCCAAAATCGACGCCAAAATCCCGCCTATAAACCCAATCCCCGCAGGGATAAGCACGCTGATAAACAGCTTTGAACGCGGAAAGCGCATCTTATACGGCAAAGATAAAATCATCGGCGAAACGCGATATGTATTAAACTCTTTCCGCACATTGGTTTTCTTCACAAACAGCGTGGAAAATCCCTCCACCAGCATCAAAGACCCGATAATCCCCAAAAGCACGATATACAGAACGGAAATCGCAAAATCAATCTGCCCCAGATACTCCAAAAGCTTGAATATCCATATCCCGACGAAAGAGCCAAGCACCCCGCCTATCAGCATCACCAGGCCCATTTTCAAATCCACATGACCGCGCCGGAAATGCCCCATCGCCCCCGCAAGGCTCGAGGCCACCAATTGCGGCGCCTGCGTCCCCACGGCAATCGCAGGTGGAATACCGGAGAAAATCAAAAACGGCGTGGTCAAAAACCCGCCGCCAACACCAAACAACCCTGACAAAAACCCTACAAACGCACTCACCGCGAAAATGCTTTCCGCATTCACAGCCATTTCAGCAATAGGGAGATAGATTTGCATATTAGAATGTGCTCACATATATGATCGTAGTCGCGATCACCATGCACAAATAGTGACAATTTTTCAAGAATTTATAGCGTTTAATGAACCGCTCTAGTGATAAGTATCTTCGGAGAAATGCGGACCGCGGATCTTCAGGATACAATCCTCAAGGAAATTGCGGTAATATCCGTTCACATTGTAATTCGTAATCTGCTTGAAATCGACGGATTTAATGAAACTCAAGAACGGTTTATGCCACTGGCTGTAAACAGACGCTTCCGCCGAACACTCAACCAAATATCGCGTATCCCCGAAAATCGACGCAAACGCAATCGCGCGCTTGAAAACACGCGGCGCCGCAGCGTTATCAGGCGCAGTCTCGTAAGCTAAAGTCGCCATAGACGCAAAACCGCGTCCCAATCCTTTATTATCTTCAATCTGGTAAAAAACAGGCTCGTTCACATGGGCGAAACTCTGGCCCCAAAACTCTTCATTAAGCGCAACGCGCTGAATATTCGCGCTATACGCAATCGGGTAAATTTTAAACCGGTCATCCTGCGTTGCACTAATGCGGCATGTCGCATCATGCCCTGCACCCGGCGCTTGCACCGTCAACACATCATCCGCGCCCTGATTGCTTATGCTTTTCCAACTATCGGGAAAACTCGCAGACACATTCTGCGACGCATCATGCCAGACATAAACGCTTGCCTGCGCTGCGCCCATATAAGACGCGCCCAAGACAGCCGCTAAACTTAAAACTTTTAAATAAGACTTCATGGTGGAAGAACTCCAAATGACAAAATAACAATACCCTACAACTCCTTATTTTTCCATCATAAAGTAAAGGCCTCGTTAATATATTTGACAGAATCATTATATTTCTCATATAACAATGCCCATGGGACAGCACCAACCAATAAGCAGCATAACCGCAAGTGACCTCTGCACGCTCATGAACTCATGGATGAAGGCAGATGACAAAAACGCCCTCGATCTCCCACAGCTTCTGGAAATCCGTGGGCATAGCGGCGGCGGAACAATTGGCAGAGTCATGCTAAGGCGTGTTGAGCAAGATTTATCCGCCGATATCGTGCACGAGGCCTCAATACCCTTCAATCCGCTCCACCAGTGCAGACAAGATTTTCGCGCCTGCGCAAAACAGGGAAAAAGTGTTCTTTATCAATTTAAAGACAACAAAGCGATGCTGATGGAACAAACTACGCACTTCTCCAGAAAAACACGCTCTAGCGCGGCAAAAAAATCGCCGGCGACTACTCCTCTTACCGGGCGCCCCAGAACCCCATTACATCGCGCACCTGCCGAACAGTAACAGCCGCAATCTCGCTCGCTTTCTCGCTGCCCGCCTTCAAAATGCGGTCAATCTCGGCCTTATCCGCCAAAAGCTCATTCATCCGCGCATTAATCGGCGCCAGCTTCTCCACCGCCAAATCAGCCAGCGCTGGCTTAAACGCCCCCCACTGCTCACCAGCGTGACGCTCAACCACCTCTTTCTTCGATATATCCGCCAAAGCCGCATAAATCCCCACCAGATTATCCGCGCCCGCACGGCCCGCTAAACCTTCGACACTATCAGGCATAGGCTCCTGATCCGTTTGCGCCTTCTTGATCTTCTTCACAATCAAATCAGCCGTATCCGTCATATTGATACGACTCAAATCACTCTCATCCGATTTGCTCATCTTCTTCGTTCCGTCTTTCAAAGACATCACCCGCGTCGCTTCGCCCACAATATACGGCTCAGGCTCTAGCAAAATGCCCTCACCGAACCGCGCATTAAACGTCCCGACAATCTCCCGCGTCAGCTCCAAATGCTGCTTTTGATCTTCCCCCACGGGCACATGCGTTGTTTTATAAAGCAAAATATCCGCCGCCATCAAAACGGGATAGGCAAACAAGCCAAGCCCAGCGCGCTCCGCGTCTTTCCCCGCCTTGTCCTTAAACTGCGTCATACGCTCCAATTTGCCCATCTGCGTCATCGTAGCAAGCAGCCACATCAGTTCCGAATGCCCACTCACCGCGCTTTGCACAAACACGGATGATTTCTTCGGATCAATCCCGCCCGCAATAAACGCCGCCGCAATCTCCCGCGTCGCGCTCCGCAAGCCTTCCGGCTCCTGCGGCACCGTCACCGCATGCAAATCCGCCACCATATAAAGGCACTCGGAATTCGGCGCGTCCTGTAGCTTCACCCAGTTCTTAAGCGCCCCCAAATAATTCCCCAGATGAAGATTATTGGTCGGCTGCATGCCTGATAAAATGCGTTTCATAACGGTTTATACATCCCCTTTAGATAAATACTTTCGCAAATCACTAAGCCTCAAAGCCCCTGTCACCTGCACGGCAAGACCATAAGCCATAATTCCTGCCGCCACAATCCCCGCAAGCGCCAGATATCTGATCATGCCATCATCCGTCAAATACGGCCGCGCAAAGCCCTGCGCGCCATAAATACAAGCGCCCATAAGCACGCTCGCCAGCAATATCTTCGGCAACACCGCCTTAAACCGCGCGTCCAGCTGCATCGCTTCATTCCCGCGCAAGGCCCGCGCCAGCAAGCCAAGCTGAAGCCACCCCACCAATCCGGTCGCCAGCGCAATCCCCGCAACGCCAAAAAACGGAATAAAGCTTAAGGCCAGCGCAATATTCGAAACCACCACAATCGCCGAAATCTTAACAGGCGTCACCGTATCCTGCTGCGACCAAAACGCCGTGTTATAAACCTTCACACCTATATAAGCAGGAAGCCCTATAACATACCCCTGCAGCACAAACGCCGTTGCCGCCGCCGCTTCCGCGCTAAATGCTCCGCGCTGAAACAGCACCGTAATAATCGGCTCCGCCAAAATCGCCAACCCGCACGCCGCAGGCAGCCCCAAAAACAGCGTAATCTCCATCGCCCGCGAATATAGATGCCGCGCCTGATCGGTCTTACCCGCCGCCACCGCGCGGCTCAGCATCGGAAGCAAAGCCGTCCCCACCGCAATCCCCACGGTGCTGAGCGGCAACTGATTAAGGCGATCCGCATAATAAAGATAAGAAATCGACCCCGACGGCAGGAACGAAGCAATAATCATATCCGCAAACAGATTAATCTGCACAACCCCCGCCCCGATAATCCCGGGAATCATCAGCTTAAACAGCCGCTTAATCCGCGGCGTAATTTGTGGTTTCACAATCTTGAGCCGAAACCCCGACCATCTCTGTACCGCCGCCAGCAAGAGCAAGAATTGCAAAACCCCCGCAATAAACACCCCCCAACTCATCGCCGCGCCCGCATTGTCAAAATACTTCGACAGCAACAAAGCGCCAATCAACGAGAGATTGAACAAAACAGGCGCAAACGCGAACGGCGCAAATTTATCATGCGCATTCAAAACCCCGCCCAAAAGCGAGGTCAAAGACATCATCAACAAATAAGGAAATGTAATGCGCGAAAAATCCACCGCCATCCGGAATTTATCAGGATCTTCCGCAAATCCGGGCGCTATCAACGATATAATCAGCGGCATCGCGAACATCGCCAAGGCCGTAAAGCCTGTCAAAACCCAAAGCATCAACGAAAATGTCCGTCGCGCAAACACATTCGCTTCCTCTTCGCCGCCCTGCGCCAGCTCCGCCGCATACATCGGCACAAAGGAAACGCTAAACGCACCCTCGGCGGTAATCCGCCTAAACAAATTCGGCAGCTTTAATGCAACAAAAAACGCGTCCGCCAATGGCCCCGCGCCCAATATCGCCGCCGTCAGGATATCGCGCACAAAACCCGCCACGCGGCTAATCGCCGTCATTCCCCCAACTGTCGCCATTGCATTTATAAGTTTCATAAGATATTGATTAGCACGACTTAAATGTGGATGCCATGACCCAAAACCCGGAAAGTACACAATTCGGTGAAAGACCCGTAACCCCCGAGGAAAAAACCACCCTCGTGCGCGGCGTGTTCGATTCCGTGGCTGATAATTACGACCTCATGAATGATTTCATGTCAGGCGGCCTCCACCGCCTATGGAAAGATTCATTCGTGCGCCGTATCCGCCCGAAAAACGGCCAAAAATTCCTCGATGTCGCGGGCGGCACAGGCGATATCGCCTTCCGCATCAAAAAACGCGCCCCCAAAGCCGACATCACCGTCTTCGACCTCAACCCCAATATGCTTGATGTTGGCCGCGACCGCGCCATAGATAAAGGCTGGATCAATGATTTTGAGTGGATTACAGGCAACGCCGCCGCCTTGCCCTTCGAAGATAACAGCTTCGATGTCTATACAATCGCCTTCGGACTTAGAAATGTCACACTCATTGATGAAGCCCTGCGCGAAGCCGCCCGCGTTTTAAAACCCGGCGGACGCTTCTTTTGCCTTGAATTCAGCCATGTCCGCCAGCCCATCCTTGCCAAAGCCTATGATCTATACTCATATAATGTCATACCGCGCATAGGAAAAGCCGTTGCAAAAGACGAGGAGAGCTACCAATACCTCGTCGAATCCATCCGCAAGATGCCAAAACAAGAGGCTTTAGTCGAAAGAACGGAAGCCGCTGGCCTGAAAAACTGTGGTTTTTCAAACCTTTCCGCAGGAATCGTCGCCATACACACCGGCACGAAGCAATAACGGCACGGGAGTTGCATTATATTTTTCATAAACAATATCAGGGTGTTGTAAATTTTTATTGACATACAACCCTTTAACGCGCAAAGGTATGCGCTCACAACCTACTAAAACTTGAAGTAAGAATTTTAAGGAGAGGACTACTCATATGAATAACTTCACAAAATCTATCGTTTACTCTGGCGTTGTACTGGCCGCTGGCCTGGTTGCAATCTTCGCAATCTACAACAACATGGGAACATCTGATGTTTCAGGCATCGAGCCTGCAGCAGGTCAAGAAGCCGCTCAAGGCATTACAGAAGGCCTTTCTGACACAGCAACATCAATCACAGAAGCGGCATCAGACACTGCAGAAGCTGCTGGTGAAATGGCTTCAGACGCTGCTGACGCAACCGCTGAAACAGCTACAGAAGCGTATGACGCAACTAAAGAAGCTGCAACAGACGCTGTTGAAGCAACTAAAGAAGCCGCAACAGACGCTGCTGACGCAATCGAAGATGCTGTCACAACATCTCCTGCTGAAGAAGCTGCAAACGCTGCTGAAGAAGCCGCCGATGACGCTGCTGACGCTATGAAGACAACTGAGCCGGCATCTGGCGAAGACACTCTTGAAAAAGCAAAAGAGCTTGCTGAATAATTTCAGTTAGTTTTTCCAAAAATTAAAAGCCCTGCTAGCAATAGCGGGGCTTTTTCTTTATAAATCTCCCATGACGTTAAACAACAAATCCATACTCCTGATTATCAGCGGCGGCATCGCGGCCTATAAATCGCTGGAGCTTATCCGCCTGCTGAAAAAATCAGGCGCGTCCGTGCGCTGCATCCTCACCGAAGGCGGCAGCCAGTTCGTCACCCCCCTGTCCGTCTCCGCTCTGTGCGAGGAAGAAGCCCACACAGACCTCTGGTCTCTTAAGGACGAAAGCGAAATGCGCCATATCCGCCTGTCCCGCGAGGCCGACCTCATCGTGGTTGCCCCCGCCAGCGCCAATATCCTCGCGCAAATGGCTTGCGGCCTTGCCGCTGACCTCGCCACAACAACGCTTCTCGCCGCCAATAAACCTGTGCTGATCGCCCCCGCCATGAACCATATGATGTGGAACAACCCGGCCACGCAGCGCAATATCAAAACCCTGAAATCCGACGGCATCCACATGATCGGCCCCGAAAAGGGCGATATGGCCTGCGGCGAACACGGCATGGGCCGCATGAGCGAACCCGAAGCCATCCTGTCCGAAATCCAAAAGCTCTTAAAATGAAAGTCATAGTCACCGCTGGCCCAACTTTCGAGCCGATAGACCCCGTGCGCTTCATCGGCAACCGCTCCAGCGGTAAACAAGGCTACGCCATCGCAACCGCGCTAAAAAATGCAGGCCACGATGTCACCCTCATATCCGGCCCAACCGCTCTAAACGACCCACAAGGACTAACAACCATCCGCATCGAAACCGCCGAAGAAATGCTCGCCGCCGTGCAAAGCGCCCGCCCCGCCGATATCGCTATTTTCTGCGCCGCAGTCTCCGATTACCGCCCCGCGCAAACCGCCGCCAACAAACTTAAAAAAGACGGCGAAAGCGGCATCACCCTACAGCTCGTGCAAAACCCGGACATCCTTCAAACGGTCTCGAACGCCGATAACCGCCCCGCCCTCGTCATCGGCTTCGCCGCCGAAACGCAAAACCTCATTGAAAACGCAAAAACCAAACGCGCGCGCAAGGGCTGCGACTGGCTCCTCGCCAACCTCGTCGGCCAAAAAGACAAAAAGACCTTTGGCGAAGACCAGAATCACGTCTATCTTATAACCTCCTCCGACGTCATCGATTGGCAACCCATGAGCAAATCCGCCATAGCCGAGAAATTGACCGACGAGATAACAAGTTTTTTTAACAAAAACTAAATCGTCACACATATCTTTAATCGGGCTAGGCATGAGTGACGCCGCGTATCATGCATACGCAAGGATACGAATAACAACGCCCGAGTGACGATATGAAAGACGAAAAATGCCCGAAGTTAAAGTCAGATTATTGGCGTTGGAAAACGCCGTAGGCCTCCAGCTCCCCACCTACGCGACTGAAAAATCCGCCGGCATGGACCTCTCTGCTGCTCTCGAAGAAGCCCTCGAGCTTGGCGCGGGAGAGCGCGCCCTTATCCCGACAGGCCTTTCCATCGCCCTTCCCGAAGGCTACGAAGCCCAAATCCGCCCCCGCTCCGGCCTTGCCATTAAACACGGCATCACGGTCCTCAACACCCCCGGCACAATCGACGCCGACTATCGCGGTGAAATCAAAGTCATCCTCATCAACCACGGCAAAGAGCCCTTCACGATCGAGCGCGGTATGCGCATCGCCCAAATGGTCGTCGAAAAATACGAAAAAGTCCGCTGGAACAAAGTCGCCACCCTCGATGACACCGAGCGTGGCGAAGGTGGCTTCGGCTCAACAGGAACAAAGGCTTAACGCTTAAAAAAGCCTATTCAACGTACATTTTTTCATATTCACCACTAAGTCCACAAAGAACACGAAGCTATTTTGATTTTCTTGGTGACCTTCGTGTACTTGGTGGTTTAAAAATAAGAGATGTCCAATCCTGAGTTAAAAACTGCCGAGGAATTCGCAGCCGAAGGCCACACGCCGATGATGGCGCAATACCTAACGCTCAAAGAACGCTACCCCGATGCCCTGCTTTTCTACCGCATGGGCGATTTCTACGAGCTTTTCCATGATGACGCGGTCAAAGCCTCCGAAACCCTCGACATCACCCTCACCAAACGCGGCAAATCGGACGGCACAGACATCCCGATGTGCGGCGTCCCTTTCCACGCATACGAACCCTATCTCGCAAAGCTTATCCGCGCAGGGTTCAAGGTCGCCATCTGCGAACAAACCGAAACCCCCGAAGAAGCAAAACAACGCGCAAAAGCCGAAGGCCGCCCCGCCTCTAAAACGCTCGTGAACCGTGACGTTGTGCGCGTCGTGACCCAAGGCACACTCACCGAAGACAGCCTCCTTGACGCCCGCGAGAACAATTACCTCTCCGCCATCACGGAAATCGGCGGCCAATACGGCCTCGCATGGGCAGAGCTTTCAACAGGCGGCTTCTGGGTTCAACCCGTCCTCAAAGACAACGTCCAGGCCGCGCTGGAGCGCATAAACCCCAAAGAGATCGTCGCCCCAGATTCTCTGGCTGCCACGCTCGGCCACGCCGACATCCTCTCCCCGCAGCCAAAATCCCGTTTTGATTCCGAAAATGCTCGGCGACGACTGGAAACCATCTTCGGCGTAGAAACGCTTGAGGGCTTCGGCGGCTTCTCCCGCGCCGAAATCGCCGCAGCAGGCGCGCTGATTGATTACATCGAGCGCACCCAAATCGGCAAAATCCCATACCTCGAAAAACCCCGTCAAGTCTCCTCCAGCGGCATTCTTGAGATCGACGCCGCCACCCGCCGCAACCTCGAACTCACCCGCACGCTCACAGGGGAGCGCAAAGGCAGCCTTTTGGCAACAATAGACCGCACCATAACACCGCCCGGCGCGCGGCTCTTGCAATCCAATATCGCAGCCCCCCTCACCGACCTGACCCAAATCCAGACCCGCCTGAACCGCACCGCCCTTTTTGTTGATGACCCTGATTTGCGCCTGCATTTACGCGACCACCTAAAAGCGCTACCCGATATGGAGCGCGCCATTGGACGCCTTTCCGTGAACCGCGCAGGCCCGCGTGACCTCGCAATGATCCGCGACGGCCTTTTCCAATCTGAAATCATCCGCAGCCAATTACAGGTCCATGAAGGCGCGCGAAAAACCCTCGCCGATATCCTCGAAATTCTCAAACATGATGCCCTCACAGAAAGCCTGCAGGACAAATTAAAGGCCGCCCTTTCAGATACTCTGCCCGCCCTCACCCGCGATGGCGGTTTCATCGCCAAGAATTTTCACAAACCCCTCGATGATCTCAAAAAAATCCGCGACGAAAGCCGCCGCCTCATCGCCAACCTTCAGGAAAAATACCAAAAACTCTCCGGCGTTGACGGGTTAAAAATCAAATTTAACAACGTGCTCGGCTATTTCATTGAAGTCACAAATAAACACGCCGATGCCCTGATGGTGAAAGAAAACGACGCCGAAAACCCGTTCATCCATCGCCAGACACTCGCCAGCGCCGTGCGCTTCACAACCGCAGAACTCGCCGACCTCGAACGCGATATCCTTTCTGCAGGCGACAAATCTCTATCCATAGAGCTGGAGATCTTCGACGAACTCGTTGCCGAGTGCGTCTCCCTTTCCGAAGAAATCGGCCAAAAAGCCCGCGCCCTCGCCAAACTCGATGTTTCAGCCGCCCTCGCGGAGCTATCGGCGGACATGGACTATTGCCGCCCCAAAATCGACGAAACCCTCGCCTTCAGTATAAAAGGCGGCCGCCACCCCGTAGTTGAAGCCGCGCTTAGCAAACAAAACGAAACCTTCGTCCCCAACGATTCAAAACTTGAAGACGAGCAGCGCCTATGGCTCCTGACTGGCCCCAACATGGCAGGTAAATCCACATATCTGCGCCAAAACGCGCTCATCGCCATCCTCGCCCAAATCGGCAGCTTCGTCCCCGCCGCCACTGCCCATATCGGCCTCATAGACCGCATCTTCTCCCGCGTCGGCGCATCAGACGATCTCGCCAAAGGCCACTCCACCTTCATGGTCGAAATGGTCGAAACCGCCGCCATCCTGAACCAGGCCACAGACCGCTCCCTCGTGATCCTTGATGAAATCGGCCGCGGCACAGCCACCTTCGATGGCCTGTCCATCGCATGGGCGTGTCTGGAACACCTCCACGAGGTCAATAAATGCCGCGCGCTCTTCGCCACCCATTATCACGAACTCACCTCCCTTACCTCTAAACTGCATGCCCTATCCTGCCACTCCATGCAGGTCAAGGAATGGAAAGGCGAGATCGTCTTCATGCACAGCGTGAGCGAAGGCGCGGCAGACCGCTCCTATGGCATCCATGTCGGAAAGCTCGCCGGCCTACCCGCCGCCGTCATCAAACGCGCAGAAAGCGTGCTGGAACTCTTGCAATCAGGGGAGCAATCCGGCGCACTTGCGCGCCTCGCCGATGATCTGCCGCTTTTTTCAAGCGCCGCGCCCCAAGAGCCGAAAACCTCAGCCCTTGACGACGCGCTAAAAGACATCAACCCCGACACGCTGTCCCCGCGCGAAGCCCTCGATGCGCTCTACGCGCTTAAAAACCTTGGTAAAGAATAAAAGGCTTAGACTTGCTCTTTGAGCGCCGCCTTAGAGGTAATATACAAAGCGCCGATCTTGGCAATATCTCCCGCCAAAATATCTAATGGTTTTTCGCCTGAAGCCACGGTTTTTCCGACCATCTCGATGCTATCCGCAAGAACCGACAATCGCTGCAAACCCAAATTTCCACTCGAAGACTTCAAAGGATGCGCCGCATCAATAATTTTCTGCACATCACCTTCGCTATACCCTTTTACAATATTAATCACATACTGATCTGATGAGCGAATATAGGTATCAACAAGGTTCGAAAAGCCATCCTCCATAAACTCCTTAAGCTGATCAATAGTGTCCAAATCAACAACCAAAGACATTCACGCCCCTCTCTCTCATTTTTATCTTCCTTAATCATACGGATTTTTGAACATTTTGGAATGCAAAATCCTTGAATCCCTTATCATTTCGGCCTAAACATACCTCTTAAATTTTAAAAGCAGAGTAAAACCATGGCAGACACATTCACAACAGACGTTCTCATCATCGGCGCGGGACCTTGCGGCCTTTTCTGCGCGTTTGAGCTTGGCTTGCTGGATATGAAATGCCACTTCATCGATATCCTCGATAAACCGGGCGGCCAATGCGCCGAGCTATACCCCGAAAAACCGATCTACGATATCCCTGCTTATCCAATCATCACAGGCGATGAGCTAACCGAGCGCCTGCTTGAGCAAATCGCCCCCTTCGACCCGCAATTCCACTTTCAGGAAATGGCCGAAAGCTTGGAAAAAACAGAAGATGGCTGGAAACTCACCACCGATATAGGCAATGTATTCAATGCCAAAGTCATCGTCATCGCGGCTGGCGGCGGCTCTTTCATGCCCAAAAAGCCCCCGATTCCTGAAATCGAGTCCTACGAAGGCACATCCGTATTCTACGCCGTGCGTAAAATGGAACATTTCAAGGATAAAAACCTGCTGATTGTCGGCGGCGGCGATTCCGCCCTTGATTGGACGCTTAATCTGGAGCCGATCGCCAAAAGCGTCACCCTCCTGCACCGCCGCGATGAATTCCGCGCCCACGCAGACAGCGTAAATAAAATGCACAAACTACGTGACGAAGGCCGCATCAACTTCCAAATCGGCCAAGTCAAACAGCTCCTCGGCGAAAACGGCGCGCTTTCAGGCGTCATCATCGAAGATAAAGAGAAAAACGCCACGGAAATTCCTTGTGACACCCTTCTGCCGTTCTTCGGCCTCACCATGAAACTTGGCCCCATCGCCAATTTCGGTCTGAACTTTGAAGAAAACCTCATCCCCGTCGACACCGAAAAATTCGAAACCTCGACCAAAGGCATCTTCGCCGTGGGCGACATAAACACCTACCCCGGCAAGCTTAAACTCATCCTCTCGGGCTTCCACGAAGCCGCCCTGATGAGCCGCGAAGCCTTCCGCATTGTCCACCCCGACGCAAAACTCAAATTCGAATACACAACCAGCTCCTCCTCCCTGCAGGAAAAACTCGACGTTACCCCCGAAGGCAAAAAGAAATCCGCGTAAAACTTGACATATCACCCTTAAATTAATATACATAACAAAATTAATTTAAGGGGCAAAACAAATGCTGGCCATCCGCACCGCGAACCAAATCATAATGGGCGTCCATAAACACGATATCGACGCCAATTATGGCGGCGATCTCTTTCGCTTTAAAACGGAAGCGCTCGGCGGCTTTAACAAATCTCCTGCCCCATATGGCCAAGCCTCAGGCCAGTGGATGCCACCATCAGGACAGGGCGAAGCCGCGCCGACCGGCCCTTAAATTATATGTGCGTGAGCGGCAAAAGATCACCCTTGCCGATGGTTTTGTCATCAATCACCTGAAACAGGCCGATCTTGTCTGCTTTTTTAATATATTTGATAAGATTGCGCTCAATCGGCGCGCCCAAGGCCATCGCCATATCGCCCTCAAAGATAAACACAAGCTCATTGGCCTGCACATCATACTCAAACCCAATCACAGGGTCCTCAAACTCACCTTCATGAAAAATCGCCACATCACCCGTGCGGGTGCTGGCTTGGATATCAAGGCGCACATTGCCAAGGATTGTATCTTCAGGAAAATCTTCTGGACTAGACATGGCTATGATTAAACCACGATATCAAATTCTTGAAAAGCGCTATGCGAGATCAAGCTCTGGCGCTGGGCCTCTTGATTTAAGCTCAAAATCAGGAACATCCGCGTTTGCAAACTTAAGATTACCCTGCCCGACAGAATTGCCGCCAAAAATATCGTTAATAATGCCATTGAAGAAATCAACGATCATATCACCGAGATTATCAAGAAAACTCATAAGCTTCGCAAAACCCGTCAACTTCGCCGCACCTTGCGCAACATCGCCAGCAACACCTTTCGCCTGCCCGCCGAAATCAGCCGCTAAATCTCGAGCGCCGTCTAAACCACCCGCAACACCGGCCGCAGGCACCACAGGGATATCTAAAGCCGCCTTTAACGTCGGCAAAGTTTCATAAAGCTCTTCGGTGCTTAAACCAACCTCTTCAAGCTTCGCTAAAACATCACGATTAGCAGAAATATATTCAACCATATCAGCTTCAGATATATCATTCGCTTTCATACGCCCTACAAGCATATTTGCTTTATGCCCGTCTTTAGACATCGCGACAAAAAACAAAATGGGCGGTATAGCTTTCGCTTTACCAGCAACCTCAAAGAACCTGGCCGTATCTTCATGCCCATTATTTTTTAAATTTGTTTGCACAGCATCATTGAAAACTTTAAAGGGAGCAGAAAGTACATCCCCACCAAAAGCAGACATATTTATCAACGCTTGTTGCGCGCTATCTCCAATAATAGGAAGCCCCTTCAGGCCATCAAAAGCATCCGAAGCTCCGCTTGCAAGTTCTTTACGCCCATGGCTTCCTGTTGCCACATCAGCTGCTGTTACACCAAGACCAATTCGAAAAGCCGACGACCTAACTTGAGACCCTTTAACCACGGCCTCTTTAGAAGGTACAAAAAGACGTCCGGCAAAACGGAGTGCGGCACCACCAGCACCGACAGCAACCCTGTAACCTGGCCCAATAAATCTCAAAAAACCTGCCATTGAAAACACACCTTCTTTTATTACCTGCTGCGCTTTTTGCGCATTTATACATAGTATACAGCAAAATGAGGCGTAAATACAAAGGAATGATTAAAAAACGTTACAAATCAAACACTTAGCCCAATAACCACAAGAGAATCACTGGATAAAAAACCCTTTTAAAACAAAGGGATAGCATTAACACTTTCTTAACTTTTGCGCCTTAGCCTTAAAGCATGGATTTATCGAATATCATGAAAATTTCAGGAGCAGCCCTCGCCGCAACAGGCGCAAGCCTCGCCCTGCTCGACGCCTTCAGGCTCGCAAACGGGGATGTATCAGTTCTTGCGGGATCATCTTTCGCCGCCGCCTTCGCAACACATGCCACCCTTTTCACGGGCGGGTTAGGCGTAATGCAGGAAGGGCGCAGCCAACAAGCACGCGCCCCCACCCTAATCCTCGTTAAAGAGTAAAACTATTCCTCTAAGCCATCAAAAAGCGCCGTAGATATATAACGCTCCGCAGGAGACGCCAAAATCACGACAATCTGCTTGCCCTTATTCTCGGGCATCTTCGCAACCTCTTTCACCGCCGCCATCGCCGCGCCCGATGAAATCCCGCACGGAATCCCTTCCAAACGGGTTACTTCCCGCGCGGTTTCCAGCGCCGTGGCACTATCAACCTTCACAACGCCATCAACCAAATCCGTATCCAGATTATCGGGCACAAACCCCGCGCCGATCCCTTGAATTTTATGCGGACCCGGCGAGCCACCGGAAATCACAGGACTTTCTTCTGGCTCAACCGCATAGGCCTTAAAGCCCGCTTTATGCTTCTTCAAAATCTGCGCACAACCAGAAAGCGTTCCGCCCGTGCCAACGCCCGCCACTAAAATATCAACCGCGCCGTCCGTATCTTGCCAAATCTCGAGCGCCGTCGTCTCGCGGTGAATTTGCGGGTTCGCAGGATTATCAAACTGCGACAGCATAAACCCGCCTTCATGCTCCTTCACCAACTCTTTCGCCAAATCAATCGCGCCCTTCATGCCTTGCTCCGCAGGGGTAAGCCGCAGCTCCGCACCATAAAAACGCAGCATCTTGCGCCGCTCCAAAGACATGCTCTCGGGCATCGTCAAAATCACACGATATCCCTTCGCCGCCGCTACAAACGCAATGCCAATGCCTGTATTGCCCGATGTCGGCTCAATCAAAACGCTCTTGCCGGGCGTGATCTTCCCCGCACGCTCGGCGGCTTCAATCATCGCAAATGCAATTCGGTCTTTCGTGGATGATAAAGGATTAAAGAACTCAAGCTTACAAAGGATATCCGCCTCAAGCCCGTATTTCTGGCAGAACTTCGGCACCCGCACCAACGGCGTCGCACCGATTGTTTCTAAAATACTGCCGTATATTTTACCGCGCGCATCCGCGTTCTCGATAATCGCAGGTCCTGCCGGGATGGGTTTCTTCTTTGCGTCCGCGTTCATAACATTCTCCTTAAATTTCTTCCATTAAACCTTACAATAAAGCCCTAGGCAAACATCGTTTTAATGTGGCTAGGAAAATAAGGCGCAGAGTATGAACTATACTTAAGCCGCGATTTGACAACGCCACGTTGAAACGATGGCAGCCTTAATCACCTTCACCGGGTTCAGGATTAAAATGATCAGGATATTTATCTTTCACATCCTTCATCGCTTCCGCCTCGGGCATTGGCGGTTTGGTCTCTGTGATATTCGGCCACTTACCTTCGGAATATTCACGGTTCAGCTCAATCCACTTTTCCGCGTTCTCGTCGGTATCGGGCAAAATCGCTTCAATAGGACATTCAGGCTCACACACCCCGCAATCAATACATTCGTCAGGATTAATCACGAGCATGTTTTCACCCTCGTAGAAACAATCCACAGGGCATACTTCCACACAATCCGTGTACTTACATTTTATACAAACATCGGTGACCACAAAGGTCATGGCGTATTCTCCTTAAGTCCTCTTTCAAGCGAGAAAGATTATCCGCGCGCGCACCGCAAAGCAATGGGGTAAACAAAAATTTTAAAGCTGCATTGCACCCAAAACCCATTCTATAATTTTGCAATGAAATTGATTCTCCTCCTCCCTCTTTTGCTGCTCGCCGCTTGTTCCGGCACATCGGAGCGCAATGGAAAAGAACCGCTACTGCCGCTTGAAAGCCGCGTCGTTGACCCGACGGACGCCGAGCTTAAGGAATCCGTAAAAATCTTTCTCACCGAAACAAAAGCCCCCGCCGCCTCTCGCTATAAAGTCGTGCGCCACGATCTCAACAATGATGGCCGCCGCGATGCCCTCGTCCTGTTTGAGGCCCCATACGGCTACTGGTGCGGCTCTCATGGCTGCACCATGCTGGTCATGAAAGCCAAAAACGAAGATTTCTCTTTGGTAAACTCCATCCAACCCGTCAGAGAACCGGTCTATATCAGCCCGGAAGCTAGCAATGGCTGGAAAGATATTATGGTGCGGGTTTCAGGACGCTGGAGCGGCGCAAAAAACGTCGCCATGAAATATGACGGGCGCGAATACCCCATGAACCCCGACGAGCAACCCCCGCTTGAACGCCTCGCCACAAACACATTCACACGGGTTTTCAACCGTTAAACGCTAATCAATTTTTTCGTTGAGAAACCAATTCCTGAAAGACACAAACACCCGCTTAAACGGTGATTCATGGTCTTCTTCATGCCCTTCAAGCGACACATCCACCCCGTCGCCCAATGAATATAAATCCGGATGGCGCGCATGAAGCACCCGCAGCCTCGCCATAACCTCTTGCTCTTCCGCCCCAAAATCGCCATCCACATAAACAAGCGTATCGGCAAAAGAGAAAAACTCCGCCTGATCCCGCACATCCGTAATCTTCATAAACAACCCTTCGACATCCTGCGGCGCTTTCGCGTCTTCAATCAAACGGTCATGCTGAATTTGCGAAAACGGTACATCCTCCAGCGCCTCGGCCATAAACCGCACTTCTTCTGGTGTCACAATATGATCCGCATGCGCCAGCGCAAACAGTGTGCGCCACATGTTAAACTGGCTTTCGGTAACGCTCACTCTTGCGCCTCCAACTCCTCGTAAAACGCGATCATCTGATAAATCAGGCTCTTGATCATCGCCTCCTCGGGGATAGACGCGCTCTCGCCAAACGGCAAATCCGGCTTGCGGTTCATCCACCGCAAATCCGCTTCATAAACGCCCGCCTCATCGCCGAGCGCCTCTTGAATATCATGCACAATCGCCATTTCATCTTCATGCAAAATCCCGTCACACCAGATCACAATCCGCGCCAACCGAAAAAACTGCGCGCGATAATCCGTCCCTTCAATCTCCATAAACAAATCACGCGGGCTGCGTTTCGCACCTCTGTCTTTTTCAAGCTGTGCTTTTTGTTCATCCGAAAATTTGAAAATCTGCGTAATGCTCTGGCTCAGATAATCTTCCAGATCATCCACCTCGTTATCGACATGCGCCAGCGACAGCACCGCCCGCCAAAGCTTAAACATCGCCTCATCCGGCGCGCCTTGGCATTGATATTCAATCTGGTTGAGTAGGTTTTGCATAGAATTTTTCTCCTGCTTCATTCAACCCTTTTAAAGAAAAACGCGCAAGAGCAGATAAAAATGTTCTTGCTTTGTTCGATTTTTATTCATACTGTATTTTTAATCCACACATTTAGAAACAGAGCAAATAAATGCACCACCAAGTTCACAAAGCGCACAAAGTTTCATCCATGGATGAAATAAACATCATTGCAAAAAAAATCGTGGATTCTGCTTTTTGCGTCCATAAAACCATTGGTCCTGGACTCTTGGAAAGCACATACGAAGCCTGCCTTTTAGAAGAACTCAAAGAAAGAAATTTAAATGCAGAGTGTCAAAAGCCTTTATCAATAAAATACAAAAGCAAAACAATAGACATAGCGTATCGGCTTGATCTGGTCGTCGAAGATAAAATTTTGATTGAACTCAAAAGCGTAGAAAGAGTTCTGCCCATTCATACCGCACAAATTATAACATATCTAAAGCTCTCGAAATTAAAACTTGGGTTTTTAATAAACTTCAACACACCTCTCATCAAAGACGGAATTAAGCGTTTTGCAATGTAGCTTAGTGTCCTTTGTGATCTTTGTGGTGAACCCCCATGATTGAGGGCTACAAATGGCTGTTCTTCGACCTCAACAGCTATTTCGCCAGCGTCGAACAACAAGAAAACCCTCGACTGCGCGGCAAGCCCGTTGCCGTCGTCCCCATGGCAACCGAACACACCTGCGCCATCGCCGCCTCATACGAGGCCAAGGCATACGGCGTCAAAACAGGCACCATCATCCGCGATGCCCGCGAAATGTGCCCCGGCCTCATCTGCGTCCCCGCCCGCCACGATATCTACGTCAAATATCACAACCGCATCTTAGAGGAGTTTATAAAACATGCCCCCATCAACAAAGTCTGGTCTATCGACGAACTCTCCTGCCGCCTCCCCCCTTCAAAGCGCAACGTCGAAGATGCCACCCGCATCGCAAACAACATTAAGCGCGGCATTTGGGACAATATCGGCGCGGCCATTAACTGCTCCATCGGCGTCGCGCCCAATTCGCTTCTCGCTAAAATCGCCGGCAACATGCAAAAGCCAAACGGCCTGACCATCCTTAATCACGCCACCCTGAAACAGCGCCTCTGCACCCTAAAACTCACCGATCTGCCCGGTATAGGCTCCGCAATGGAGCGCAGATTAAACCGCGCAGGCATCACCACCATGGAACAATTCTGGGACATCTCCCCCAAACATGCCCGCAAAATCTGGGGCAGCGTCCAGGGCGAGCGCTTCTGGTATCAAATCCACGGCCATGACATCGAGGAGCCGGAAACACAAGGCAACACCATGATCGGCCACTCCCGCATCCTCGACCCCGATCTCCGAAGCCCTGAGCGCGCCCGCCTCATGGCACGCCGCCTCCTCACCAAAGCCACTTACCGCCTGCGCCGCAAAGGCTTTCACGCCTCCACCCTCTCGCTCAGCGTGCGCACCACCGATACATACATAAGCAGCCGCAAAACCATGGGCCAACGGTGGAGTCGTGAAATCCGCCTCTCCTCCCCCGCCCAAGACCCCTTCACCTTCCTCCAGCACCTCGACACCCTCTGGGCGCAAATGATGATCGACATGCAAACACGCGGCATAAGCCCCCTCACCTTTAAAAAACTCTCCACCCACCTCACGGGGCTACGCCTGAAGAGCGAAATCACAGGCGATCTCCTCGACCAAAGCTACGCAGAAAACATCGTTAAACTGCAAAAGCGGGAATCCTTAAGCGACGCCCTCGATAAACTCCAGACCAAATACCAGAAAGAAACCGTCTGGCTTGGCACAACGCCGAAAACCCTCGCAGGGTTCGTCGGCACAAAAATCGCGTTCTCCCGCGTCCCCGAAGAAGAAGAATTCTGGAGTTAAGCTTTATAAAAATCTTGCAATTCAATAAACATTCTGCAAAACAAGCGCTATGGAAAACACAGCACCCAAAAAAACTCAAACAGAGCACCTGTACGACATCTATGCCAGCGTCGTAAAAACTGACGAAACTCCGCAAGAGTTAAAGAAAAGATCCGCCGCAGAGCTCATTGCTATCGTTGATCTAACGCTCAGAGGTGAATACCTTGAGCTCGTAAAATGCTTAAACGCTCTCGCCAGCATGAAAGGTACTCTGGAAGCCAAAAGACACATCACGTCAAGCAAAGATAGCGCCGAAAAAACTATAACACTCTGCAAAAATGCAGATAGGATCCTTGAAGAAAAACAAGCAGAGATTGCAGACATCTTTCGCGCCCATGCCGAACTCCGCAGGATCGCCGACGCATTGGCCGAACCACCCCCGCCAAAACTCTTAAGAGAAACTCCGGAACCCTAATAAAACCAACACTTACACCCCATACACAAAACACAAATTTGACATAATTATGTAAACTATGCTTTACTACGATCATAATTTGAATACGGAGAGAATAATGACTTCATCATCAGCAGACAGGCTAAGAAAAAAAAATCTCAACACTCAGAGCACTTACAGATGAACTGAGAGAGGTAAACATCGCCGCTGCAAGCCCATGGGCCAACAGACCAAAGACCGCCCGCGAAGAAGCCGAAAGAAGAATTGCAGACATGGAAGCCCGCCAAGGCATGTTCAACTACTGGGGCGGCCTTACAGAAGAAAGAGAAGCGGCAACGAGAACCATTAAAGAACAAAATCGCGCCCTAATAGAGGACGGCAGTTCACGAGAAACAGACAGGGCTTTGGAAAAATCATTATTCGGCAGCCCACACGATAAACAGCCCGAAGCCTCTGGCAGCGATGATGAATGGATTCTCGCACGATAAAGAATTTAAAGTTTTAAATCCCCCCACACTTCAAAAAGGCGTCCCCCAAAGGCGCCTTTCTTTTTGTGTTCTCATATTTTGTGATGCCACATTAGGCAAAGAGCGTTTTTACGTGGCTAGGAAGACAAGCCGCCGCGTATCTCTATACGCAAGGCGCCGTCTAACAACGCCACGGAGAAGCGATCAAAGCCTAATCCCCGGTAACAACGCGCTCGTTAAGCGGCTGTACAGGCCTTGCATTCACAGGGAACACGGATTGAAACGCCGTCAACTGCCCTTCGGAAAGCTCGATCGGCTCTTTCATCACATACCAGGTCACGCCTTCTGAACATGGCGGCTCGGTCAAAGACCCCTGATATTTATAATATTCAAGGCTCGCGGGCATCAAATTCGCGGCGTTCACTTGCACCGCCGTCACGTCCTTGATCTCGCCCGCCGCCGGCACGTTCTGCCAAATACCTTCAATCGTCGGATGTGCCTCGCCAACCTTCATCATAACCGCAATAACAGCCACCCCGCCTTGCGCGTTTTGATGCACGAAATGTGCCTCCATCGGATATGGCGCGCCGTCCAGATAATGCTCGCTCGGCGTGTGGAAATGCACCCGCACCAATCCATAATCAATATTATCGGCCCGGAAACCGCTCCCCGCAGGGAAATTCACCTGCACTGTATGGCCGTTATTTACCACGCTCAAAGGGACATCCTGATAGGCGGGCAAAATATCGGGCAAATCTTCCTGCAAGAATTTATCAATATTTATCGGTGATTGCTCCATCCCCGATTTACAAGTTTCATAAGCCGCGTCCATGCCGGCCCATTTACTTGCACCATCGGCATTGCCATATCCCCAATGCGCACCGGCCTGCATCGGCATCGACGTCACAACCACTTCTTCATGGCTCACGACATCAGAAACCGCCGCTCCATCTACGACCGACCCGTCACCAACCGCCGCATCAACCTGTGCAGGTTGCGTCACGATCGCGCCATGCGCCGCCTCCGGCGTTACAACGTCCGTTACAGGCACTTTTTCCTTCACCACAGTTTCAACTGTCTCCGTCGTCACGCTCGCCGTCCCGTCTGCTGTCGGCACAACGCCCGTATTCGTCTCAATCGTCGTAATCGTCTCTTTCACCATCTCAGGCGCTTCATTGGCAACATGATGGTCCGCAAACGCGAACGGGATAAAAGCAAAAGATACAGCTGAACAAAGGAGGAGTTTTTTCATGGATTTCTCTCTTAAGGGTGAATTTTGATTCTCTGCAGAAAAGTTTACATCCACGCGAAGCAAACATAAAGCAATGATTGCGGTTTTCCCCATGCGGTGCTATGGATACCGCCGTTATACAGCTCTCAATTTCTGCTTTGCTTTTTCTTGCACTAGGCATGAGGAGCGCAGAGTATTGAGAATACTTTAGAGACGAATAACGACGTGCAAGGAAAATGAAAGCAGAAATTCACATTATCGGCGCAGGATTGGCAGGAAGCGAAGCCGCATGGCAAGCCGCCAATCTTGGCGTGCCCGTTATCTTGCATGAAATGCGCCCAATCCGAGAAACCCCCGCCCACCACACGGGCAACTGCGCGGAGCTTGTCTGCTCAAACTCTTTTCGCTCCGATGATGCCGAATATAACGCTGTCGGCTTGCTGCATGAAGAAATGCGCACGCTTGGCTCGCTCATCATGCGCGAAGGCGATAAAGCCGCCGTCCCTGCTGGCGGCGCGCTCGCCGTGGACCGTGATATATTCTCCGCTGGAGTCACCGCCGCTCTCGAAGCTCACCCCCTCATCACCATCGAAAAAGGTGAAATCGCAGGCCTCCCGCCCGAAGAGTGGCAGAACGTAATTATCGCCACAGGCCCTCTCACCTCCGATCCGCTCGCCAAAGCCATACAAGATCTTACAGGCGAAGGTGAGCTGGCCTTCTTTGATGCCATCGCCCCCATCGTCCACACCGAGACCATCGACATGAACATTGCATGGTTTCAATCCCGCTATGATAAATCCCAAGGAATCGGCACGGATAAAGACTACATCAACTGCCCGATGACAAAGGACCAATACGAGGCATTCATCCACGAACTCTTGAGCGCCGAATACGGCCTGTTCAAAGAATGGGAACTCCCCAGCGGTTCAAAAACGCTGGCCGAACAGGAACTCGACACCCCCTATTTCGATGGCTGCATGCCCATCGAGGTTATGGCCGCCCGCGGGCCGGAAACCCTGCGTTTCGGCCCTATGAAACCCGTCGGCCTCACAAACCCGCATACAGGCGAAGACGCCTACGCGGTCGTGCAACTCCGTCAGGATAATGAACTCGGCACGCTGTATAATATGGTGGGCTTCCAAACCAAGATGAAATGGGGCGAACAAACCCGCGTCTTTAAGACGATCCCCGGCCTCGAAAACGCCGAATTCGCCCGTCTCGGCGGCCTCCACCGCAACACCTTCATCAACTCCCCGAAACTCTTGGATAAACAGCTCCGCCTGAAACACCCACTATATCGTCATTGCGAGAAGCAAAGCGACGAAGCAATCCATGGATCGCCGCACTCCTTGTCAGTCGCTCGCGATGACGATGATAAAAGGCCAACCATCCGCTTCGCAGGGCAAATCACAGGCTGCGAAGGCTATGTTGAAAGCGCAAGCATCGGCCTGATGACAGGCCGCATGGCCGCTTGCGAAATTCTCGGCCTTCCCTTCGAAAGCCCGCCTATAAACACCGCCCACGGCGCGCTTTTAAACCACATCACCGGCGGCGCGGATTCCGATACCTTCCAACCCATGAACGTGAATTTCGGCCTCTTCGAACCCCTCACCAAGGACGAAGCCACCGTTAAATACACCAACAAAAGCGGCAAAACCAAACGCGCCAAACTGCGCGGCAAAGACCGCAAAAAAGCCTACACCGACCGCGCCCGCACAGCCCTAAACACATGGTTGAAAAATGACAAACAAAAAGCTGCATAATCAAGCGCCTGTCATTGCAAGCAAAGCGAAGCAATCCCCCGATTGCCGCGTCAACTTAAAGGTTTCCTCGCAATGACAAAAACGAAAGAAAAAGACCTCGTCGTGCTATTGCACGGCATCCTCCGCAGCAAGACGGACATGCTGCCCCTTTCCAAATATTTGCAAAACCGCGGTTATGAAACGCTGAACATCCTGTATCCTTCGCGTAAAATGTCTCTCGAAGACCTCACAACCTTCGTCCATAACAAAATCACCGAACACCTTGAGAGCATTAAGCAAACAGATTTTTCACCTAACAAGGCTCAAGGATCGCCGCGTGGACGCAGCCACGCAAGTGACGCAGAAACGCTGTTAGGTGGAAAATATGGAAGATTACACTTCGTCGTTCACTCGATGGGCGGCCTGATCACGCGCTACTACATACACGAGCATGCGCCCAAAAATCTGGGCCGCGTCGTCATGCTCTCCCCGCCCAACACAGGCAGCGAATTTGCCGACGCACTCGCCGCCAATAAACTCCTCTCAAAACCGTTTCGCGCCCTGTTCGGCCCCGCCAGCGCACAACTCCAGACAAACTATATCCACAACATAGGCAAAATCACATACCCCTTAGGGATAATCGCCGGCAGCGCCTCCATAAACCCGCTCGCACCCCTCTTCATTCCGCGCCCAAAGGTCGGCGCGCATGACGGCATCGTCCCCGTAGAGCGCACAAAAATAGACGGTATGAGTGATCATATCGTCTTAAAAACCAATCACAGCCTCATGATGTTCAACCCCAAAGTAATGGAACAAGCCGTGTATTTCTTGGAAAATGAAGAATTTAAAAGAACTTAAAATTAGGCCCCGCGTATAAGCCATACGCAAGCCGAAATTTGAAGACGATAAAATGAAACAGGCGAAGTTTTAGAGGAGTTGGTCGATAAGCTGGCCTTTACCAAGCGTCGCATTCTCGTTATCCGCAAGCTGCGAACTCAAATTCTGCGCTGCGGCCTCGGCTTCTCTCTCATCCAGCTTTTTTACCTGAATTTCCGGCGCATCTTTAGCCTTCTCAATCCGCTCTGCGCGCTGATTTTGCGCACGATTTAATTGCTGAACATTTTGCGAATTACCGCTACCGCTGATTGAATCAACCATAAGACTACCCTAACTTTTGTTTACTACCCTATCCCATAATACACATATAAAGCTTAAGAAATCAATTACATAAGCAAAGATAGCCGCAACACCTTAAACGGCGGGGGCTGCAGCACTTTCGGGTCAAAAACGTTATAGTTCAAAGCTTTAATCTGCTTTTTATAGAGTCCGGATAAACGATTACCCGCCCGCAAAAACCTATTCTCACAAGAAACACCTTCAACATACTGATCTAAAATAGTTTTAATAACCTCATTCATTCCCTCAACGATCTTACCCTCATAGAGATGATCCATCCGCTGCCCCGCTTTTTTAAGCAAATCCTCGGGCAGATAGCACCGCCGCTGCCCCGCGTAAAACATTGTCGCCCGAAGCACCCCCACAAGCGCCGCATTCACCCCCACCGCCTGCACAGGCTCGGTTTCATAATCACCCCCCGCAATCTTCACCGCGAGCTTGAGCAAAGGCGTTGACGTAAAATCTGCATAATTCACCAATCCCTCAACATTGCCCGGCAAAACATCTTCCAAATCAAATTCCCGCGCATAAATCAGCGTATCAAACAGCTCCCGCGGCAGATCATGGCGCGCAATCGCCCCCGCCAGCGCGCGCAAAACCTCATGCTCCGGCACTTCACCATTCTCATAAACACCCGCCAAAGCATCCCGCCACCATTGCAAACGGATCATGCCAAGCTGCGTCTCCGTTACCACCTCCCGCGTCTTCGCAATCTCGTAATTAAACGCGAACAAAGCCCACAAATCCTCGCGAACCTCGCTGCGAGCAAACATCGAGAGCAAAAAACGATCAGGATCATGGGCTTGCACCAACGCCCCGCAATATGAAAGTTCTGAATTCATATGCTTTTTTACCTTGAACGAAGGAACAAAACCACTACCTTAAGCATTAGAAATTCCAAAAGGAGACACCAAATGACTTTTACACTTCCAAAACTTCCCTACGCCTATGACGCCCTCGACCCATATATGTCGGCAGAAACTCTGGAATTTCACCACGACAAGCACCACAACGCGTACGTGACAAAGGGTAACGAGCTTATTCAAGGCACAGGACTGGAAGACGCATCTCTTGAACAAGCCATGGTCAGCAGCTTCAAAGACCCCAAACATGGCGGCCTCTTCAACCAACTCGGTCAACATTACAACCACACGCATTTCTGGAACTGGATGAAGCCAAATGGCGGCGGCACGTCAATGGACGGCAAACTCGAATCAAAAATCAAAGAAGATATCGGCGGCTATGACGCCTTCAAAGATCAGTTCATGAAAATGGGCGGCAGCCAATTCGGCTCAGGCTGGGTCTGGCTCGCGCAAGACGGCGCGTCCGGCAAGCTAGAAGTCATCAACACACCAAACGGCGAAAACCCCGTTATATACGGCAAAACCGCGCTTCTGGGCTGTGATGTATGGGAACACTCATATTATATCGACTACCGCAACGCGCGCCCCAAATACCTTGAAGCCTTCGTCGACAATCTCATTAACTGGGAATATGTGGCGGAGCTATACGAAAAAGGCCCCCTAAAAATCGCCGCGTAAATGGGCGTTTAAGGCGCGATACTAATCCGCGAAGCCGCCTCCGCAGACATATTAATCTCGTTAAAGTCATTGACCGCGTCTTTAAGAGTAGCTTGCGCCGCCGCAGGAAGCGCGGATATATCAATATCGCCGCCCTCGATTTTAACGCCCATGGACTCAAACGTCGTGCGCATGGTGTTCACCGCAATCACAAGCTGCTCATCGGCAATATTCCCCTGATATTGATCGGAAAGACCAAGCCGCTCCAATTCTGTGCGCGCCGCGTTCGCCGGGCTATTCGGGTCATTATATTCTTTAACAATGCCTTGAAGCATCGTATTCACCTGCCCCGCCTTATCGATCATCTCAAGCTCGCCGATGCGCTGACTGGCCAGCCCGCCAATGCGCTTCCCGGCAGTTTCAAAATCAATCTCACCGCTCTGCATATCTCTTAAGATCTTTGAATACCCCTCGGGCAATTCATATTCTCCGTTACTCTCCAAATCCTCAATCTTCGCCAAAACGCTGTCAATCGTCGCCTCGTCAAACTCTCCCTGATTCATCCCGGAAGCCACCGCAAAAACCTTAATCCCGAACTGACGCTCAATTTCAGGGCTGATAATCTTATTGGGGAATACAATATGCATCTGCGCCATAGTCTCTTCCTGCGCTGCCGCAGGCGCGGCGCTCCCGAAACGGCCCCTCGCAGGCGCGTCGGCAGGTTCAGACGGCGCGGCGTCTTTCTTGAAAACACGATAGGCTTCGCGCTTCGCATCATCATGATCGGGCTTATGATCTTTACGCGACTTATCATTCCCCAGAGTAATGCGCTGCTGAATATATTCCGACAACACCGCTTTGGTGGCATCATTCTCGCCCCAAAGCTCAAACCTCTTGGCAAGCTTTTCTTGCAGCGCCGGATCACTAACATCACTATCGGATCCGATCAAACGATCAACCTCGTTCATATACGTTAAAACATGCCTGCTCGCTTCAGTCAGAGAACCACCATATTCACCCTTAATATTGTCATCGAACCATGCTTGTGCGCTCGGTCCCGCCGCAACTTCCGGCGCAGGGCTAGGGGCAACGCCGCGCCGCGCCCTATCAAATGTTTCTTTCAAAGGCTCTGGCGCTTGTTGTTCATAACTCTGCAAAGCCGGACGACCAGGGATCTGCGTAACAATCTCGAAGCCCTCCGCCTTTAGGCGCGACAAATCAAACTGGCTTCCAAGCGAAACGCCATCCTTCTCAACATTAAAACCTGTACTCAGCTCACCTCTGCGTTCAAGCAAAGAATCCATCTTGCCAGTGGAATCATTCATCTCCATGACGAAACCCCAATTCCCCTGATTGGCAATAATCCGCTCACTATGCGGCACAGAATCTCCGATTTTTGTGTCAATCGGCACAATGGTGGCAAAGACTTTGGGATCCCCCAGCATCGGCTTACCAAAGGCCTTCACTTCATCATCATACCCCATAGAAACAAGCCTGAATGTTCCTTCCCGTCCATCAACCTTCACAACATCACTTGACTGCGCCATGAGAAAAGCTTCGCCGTTCAACGGGTTAACGTGATTATCCATCGCTGCACGGATATTATCGGAATACTCGAAAAATTGATTTGCAAACTCCTTATGCGGAATAGCAATCCGCTTATCACCGTCTTGAAACAGCAAGAAAATCTGATTATCTGGAGTTTTGACATAGGCTATGCCAGTTTTTTCGGGGGTCTGACCTTTTGCAGGAGAGTTTAAAACAATCGGATCTGGCATATCCTGCCAATTCGCAAGCTCAGCGCCGCTTTTAACCTGCTTTATTTCACTGGATGCATCTTTGCCGTCCAATAAGTCCATTGCTTGGTCAAATAAATCTGCCATTACACACCTTAAAGCTCTCATTACCGGCGCTTTTTACGCCTTTTTATATGCTTTAAAGAATAATAGAAAAAGGTAAAGAAGAGCTTAAGATACAGGCAGCAAAGCCGCAGCCACCCTGCGCCCTTCGGCAACGAGGACATTATATGTCCGGCACGCCGCGCCCGAATCCATCACATCCACGGACAGCCCCGCCTCTTTCAGCGCAGATCGCAGCGCAGGCGGCAAAAACGCAATAGTGCCCCCGCACCCCAGCAAAACAACGTCAATATCATCGGCCTGATTAATAAGAGCTTGAAAATCTTCAAGAACAAGCTCGGAAAACGCCTTTTTAACGCCCCAGCCTCTCGTACCCGAAGCCATAACAATAACCGCACCCTCATAGCGCACGCCGCTCACCTTAAACCCGCCATCAGCATAGCCCTGAAGCACTTGCGTTCCGGACTTGATTAGCGGTGTAACATCCATGGTTTACGCTTCTTGTGCGCCGTTTTGCGTATCGTCTTCAGGGCCCTCGGAGGCCACTCTGCCATTGCGCCGTACATTCATAAACAGCAACAACGGGGCCGCCACGAAGATCGAGGAATACGTCCCCACAACAATCCCGAAGATCAACGCATAAACAAACCCGCGAATAACCTCGCCGCCAAACACATAAAGCGCAATCAGCGCCAGCAAGGTCGTAAAGGACGTAATCGTCGTGCGCGAAAGCGTATTGTTAATCGCAATGTTGAACAATTCCGGCAAAGCCATCTTCTTATATTTCCGCAAAGTTTCACGAATGCGGTCAAACACAACCACCGTATCGTTGATCGAATATCCCGCAACCATCAAAATCGCCGCCACAGTCGTCAGGTTAAACTCCATCTGCGTAAAAGCAAAAAGCCCCACAGTCAAAATCGAGTCATGCGCCAGCGCCAAAAGCGAGGCCACGCCGAATTGCCATTCGAACCGAAACCAAACATAGGCCATAATTCCGATCAAAGAGAATAAAACCGCAAACGCGCCTTTTTCCTTCAATTCTTTGCCGACCTGCGGCCCCACAAACTCAACGCGCCGATAATCCACCGCTTCTTCAAAACTAGCATCCAGCGCCCCGCGAACCGTCTCGATCGCCGCTTTTTGCACCTCCGCATCCCCGTCTTGCGTCCCCATACGGATCAACAAATCATCCGGCGCACCAAACTCCTGAATGGAGATCGCCCCTAAATCAAGACCATTAAGATTGGTCCGTAAAGCTCCAAGATCAGGCACAACAGGGGTGCGGATTTCAATCGCCGTCCCGCCCGTAAAATCAATCCCGAAATTAAGCCCGCGTGTAGCGATCAAAGCAATAGAGGCCAGCACAAGCAGCAATGAAATCAACATCGCCAGCCAGCGCACGCCAACGAAATTCACATTCGTATCATCTGGTATAAGGTGAAAACCCTTCATAAAACTTCTCCTAAATCGTCCCTTAAATCGGGATCACCTTCGCGTTACGGTTCTTCTTCAACCACGCAACAACAATCAAACGCGTCACCATAATCGCCGTAAAGAACGATGTCATAATTCCAATGCCCAGCGTCACCGCAAAACCTTTAATCGGCCCTGTCCCGAACGAGAACAAAATAAACGCCGCAATCAATGTCGTCAGGTTCGAGTCGATAATCGTCGTCATCGCGCGGCTATACCCAGCATCAATCGACGATAGAATCCCCCGGCCCGCGGCGCGCTCCTCGCGGATACGCTCGAAAATCAAAACATTCGCATCCACCGCCATACCAATCGTCAGCACAATCCCCGCAATCCCCGGCAGCGTCAAGGTCGCCTGCAAACTGGAAAGCAGCGCAAAAATCAACGCCACATTCACAAGCAGCGCAACATTCGCCATCAACCCGAACAAGCCATATGTGCCGACCATAAAGACAAGCACCAGTGCCAAACCAATCAGCGCCGCAATCTTACCAGCCGCAACAGAATCCGCCCCCAAAGACGGCCCCACTGTGCGCTCTTCCACAACATGCATCGGCGCAGGCAAAGCCCCCGCACGAAGCAACAGCGCCAAATCATTGGCCTCTTCTACTGTGAAATTGCCTGAAATCTGCCCACGTCCCCCGCAAATCGCCTCACGAATAACGGGCGCGCTCAACACCTCGTCATCCAAAACAATCGCAAACGGCTTATTCACATTCTTGCGTGTTACATCACAAAATCTGCGTGCGCCCACATTATTCATCGCAAATGAAATCACAGGCTGCCCGTCCTGAAACGCGGGCTGCGCGTTGGAGAGCATCTCCCCCGTAATCAAAGGCCGGCGCTCAACATCAATCTTGCGCACTGGATTATCCGCCATCGGGAAAGTTTTGGAAGCCCCGCTCGCGCCCGGATCTTTCACCAAATGAAAGTTCAACTTCGCCGTCGTGCCGATCACATCCTGCAAAGATTTTGAATCCGCGCCCGGCGCTTGAATCAATATTCTATTCTCGCCTTGTCGCTGAATAACAGGCTCTGTAGTGCCCAATTCATCAACGCGGCGACGCACAATCTCGATGCTTTGCGAAATCGTCTGGTCAAACACGGCCTTAATGCCCGCTTCATCCAAAACCGCTTCAATCGTCACATCATCGGAATTTGTTGTCACACTTAAATCCTGGCCAAGCCCGCGCAAAACCTTACGCGCCGCTTCTCCGTCGCTTACATCCCGCAGCACAACCCGCACACCAGCCCCGCCATCACTGCTCGGCAGCGCGCTAATGCGGCTATACCCGATCTTGCCATCGCGCAAATCTTTACGCGCATTCCCAAGCAGCTCATCCGCGCGCTCTTTAAACACAACATCAACATCCACTTGATAAAGCAAATGCGCCCCGCCGCGTAAATCCAACCCCAAATTCACCGTATTACTCGGCGCCCATGACGGTAAATGCGCGCTCATCCATGTGCGCGCATCCTGCCCCACCAGATTCGGCATCGCATAGAGCACACCAAAGGCACACACCAAAAGCGTCAGGATAACTTTCCAAGGGGCTATTTGTATCATAAGAGTATCTTACTTCTTCGCGTCATTCGCAGGCTTGGCTTTCATGCCCGCTTCGTTTTTGTTGTAAATCGTAGAGCGCATCGCGGTCACTTTCACGCCGCCGCCAAGATCAACAAGCACTTCGTCATCACCGTCTTTAATCTTATCAACCGTCCCGACAAGCCCGCCGCCCGTCACAACCTTATCGCCCTTCTTAAGACCCTGAAGCATTTCTGTATGCTCCTTCATGCGTTTTTGTTGCGGGCGAATAAGCAGCATGTAAAACAGCGCCACCAAAATAACAACCAAACCCATATTCCAGATAAACGCTTCCGTCGCGCTCGGCGCATTGGCGGCTGCGTTCGCTGTGGTCGTCGCCGTCTCAACGGCTTGTGCATAGGCTTTTGAAATCAACATCGTCTAGTCCTTAATCAAATATTCGTGAATTTGAAAAGACTATAAAGGGATAGCATGTAAAAACAAGAGGGGTTTTAGCTTTCGAGATAACGTTGTGGATTGATCGCTTCCGTCCCGCGCCGCACCTCGAAATGCAGCTGCGGCGTGTCCACAGACCCCGTAGAGCCAACCGTACCCAGCTTTGTGCCGCGATTAATAACCTGCCCGCGCTTCACATCAATTTTGTCCAAATGCGCATAGGCCGTCATCCAGCGATCCGCATGCCGCACCAACACCAAATTCCCCGAACCCTTAAGCTCGCTGCCCGCATACACAACAACCCCGTTCTCCGCTGCCGCCACTGGGCTTCCCCGCGCCGCCAGAATATTAATCCCGTCATTATGCAAGCCATCGGCTTTCGGCCCGTATTTCGAAATCACTTTCCCGTTCACGGGGGTTAAAAACTTCGATGATGACCGTTTCGGCGTTTTCGCCGTAATCTTCGTCTTGGGCTGGCTCAAAACCGCTTGCTGAACCTGCGGCCTTTCCGCCGGCACAGGTTTCACCGCGCCGCTCTGCCCCGTCACTGGCGGCAAATCCATCCGCTCAACGGGCTGCACCACACTCGCGGTCTGATATGTCGCAGGCTCGTTAGTAGCCACAGGCGCATCATAACGCTGCTGCGCGCTCTCCGACGGCAAACGCAGCATCTGCCCCGGCTGCACGATATATGGCGCAGATAAATCATTCAGCCGCGCAATCTGCGAGCGGTCCGTATTAAATATCCGCGAAATCGAATACAGGCTATCCCCTGCCCGCACGCGATATTCCCGCGGCGGCGGCAACTTCAAACGCTGACCGGCCGTCAAAACAAACGGCGCATGCAGCGCATTGCTGATCACAATATCCTGCATCACGATGTTATAGCGGTTCGAAATCGTCCAGAGGTTTTCCCCGCCCGTAACCGTATGCACACCGCTGCTTCCCGCCCCTTGGCTAAAGCCATAATGCGCCAGCGGCGCGGGGCTTTGCGTGCCGATACATGATGATAATAGAAGTGAACACGCGAGAACCGCGAAAGGATAAGCCTTCATGCTTTTAATTTAGCAAAAACGGCGCGAACAAGAAACATACAAAAAATTCAAAGAAAAATGCGCCGAAAAGTTATGGTTTTAAGAACCGGAGCGCAGCGCACTTAAGTGTGCGTGAGCACCGGAAGCGCAAAAACCATGAGTTTGCAGGTCATTTATAGAAGAATTTTACGCGACTTCTTCTTCCGCGTCCGTCGCAATATCCGGCAGCAACGGCACAAACCGCACAGGCATAATATCGCGGCTGGAATATGTCTCGACACTGTCTTTCTTATACAGCTTCAAAACCTGATCCCCGCTCGGCCCCACAGGAATAATCATCGCGCCCCCGATTTTAATCTGGTTCAGCAGTGCTTGCGGCGGTTTTTCCCGCGCCGCCGCCGTCACAATAATCTTATCAAACGGCGCTTGGTCAATGCCGTGCATCGTCGGCCAGCCCTTCATCCCGTCCCCCGCAATCGCGGTGATATTACGCAAGCTCAGCGCCTCAAACGTCTTTTCCGCCCGCTCAAGCAGCACCTTATGCCGCTCAATCGTATACACGCGGCGGCACAGCTTCGACAAAATCGCGCTCTGATACCCGCACCCCGTACCAATCTCCAGCACCTTGTCCCGATCACTCAGCGCCAAAGCCTGCGTCATCATCGCCACCACCAAAGGCTGCGAAATCGTCTGCCCACGCCCGATCGGCAGCGCCATATCCTCCCACGCTTGATCTTTCACAGCCGACGGCACAAACTCATCCCGCGGAATCCGCTCCATCGCCCCCAAAACCTTCGCGCAGGAAATCCCCTTGCGGCGCAAATCCATGATCAAACGTATCCGGCGATTTATATCTTGAGTGTTCATATTAAATTTACATAATCCAAAATAGTTAAATATAACAACCACAATTAAACACAGTTTTACAAAGATTGACCATGACAAACATTCACGGATTCAAAGATCACCCCAACGCGGATGAGCTGACCGAATACAAAGCCAAAGCGCCTGACGCACCCTGGAAAGGCAAGCTCGATCATTTGGCATGGGGAAAATCCTCAAACCTGTTTTGTTATTTCACCGATCTCGCTTCGGGAGACAAAAGAAGGCTCAGCGTCTTCAAGGATAAATTTTATATGCCCCTCAAAGCAGGCCCCACTTTCACAGACGCCGCCCTAGGTGCGCTTCATCAAATCAACACAAGAAAAAGCAAAACCAGCGACTTTCCCATCTTCGAAGCCGCCAGAGTAATTGAAGACTAATCAGCCCTTCACAATCTTCTCTATTCCGCCCATATACGGCTTCAACACCTCGGGCACATGCACGCCGCCATCGGCCGCGTCATAATAATTCTCGAGAACCGCAATCAGCGCCCGCCCCACGGCCACCCCTGACCCGTTCAGCGTATGCAAGAACGTCGTGTTCTTCTCGCCTTCACGTTTAAACCGCGCATTCATCCTGCGCGCTTGGAAGTCCCCGCAATTGGAAACGCTGGAAATCTCGCGATATCTCTGCTGCCCCGGAAGCCAAACCTCCAGATCATAGGTTTTGCGCGCCCCAAATCCAGTATCCCCGCTACACAGCACCACCGTGCGATAAGGCAGCTCCAGCTTCTCCAGAATCGTCTCCGCACATTTCGTCATCCGCGCATGCTCCGCTTCACTGTCCTCGGGCTTCGTGATGCCCACCATCTCAACCTTATAAAACTGATGCTGGCGGATCATCCCGCGCGTATCTTTCCCCGCGCTTCCCGCCTCACTGCGAAAACACGGCGTAAAAGCCGTATAACGACGCGGCAAAGACCCCTCGTCTACAATCTCCTCCGCCACAATATTCGTCAGCGGCACTTCAGATGTGGGGATCAAGAAATGCTGTGTCTCTTTAGCAAGACCTAGTTTCTCACCAACTGTTTCTAAAACTTCATTACTAAAAGCCAATGAGTGCTCGAGATCTTCTTCTAAATCTATAAAAGCATTCTTATAATTTTCATTATTTGGATAAACTTTAATTTCATTCAAAAACTTTGAGAAATTATCCCTAGCGTCATAAAAGCCATTTATATAGCTAGTAAATTTAACAACTTCTCTTTGGTGCTTGTTATGACGCCCTTCGCAATCGAATAGGTCTTCTTCAAACTTTGGAAGCTGTCCAGTACCATATAATGCTTTAGGGTGAACTAGAAGTGGTGCTGAAACCTCTACATACCCATTCTCCGCCGTATGCGTATCAAGGAAGAACTGCGCCAATGCCCGCTCCATCCGCGCCAAACCGCCGGAAAGCATCGTAAAGCGGCTCCCGCTCATCTTCGCTGCCACTTCCGCGTCCATCATCCCCAGCGCTTCGCCAATCTCGAAATGCTCCGGCACTTGAATCATGCTCGGTTCACCCCAAATATTCACCTCAACATTATCATTCTCATCCGCCCCGTCCGGCACGTCCGCGTCCAGAATATTCGGCAACCCCGCCAGATGCTGGTTCAAACTTTCGGCAAGCGTCTTCTCACGCTCCTCAATCTCGCCCATCTGGTTTTTAATCCGCGCAACTGCGTCCATGGCTTCCGCCGCGTCCCCGCCCGCCTTTTTGATCTCGCCGATCTTCTGGCTCTCCGCATTGCGCGTCGCCTGAAGCTCCTGAAGCTCCGTCTGCAATTCACGGCGCTCCGCATCCAGCTTCAAAATCGCATCCGATTGCCCGCCTTTGCCCCTGCGCGCCATCGCCGCATCAAAATCCTCGGGGTTTTCGCGTATATATTTAATATCGTGCATTTATTAAGTCCTACTAAATCTGCTTTTCCCGCGAAAGCGGGAATCTTCAACACTATACCTATAAGATCCCTGCTTGCGCAGGGAAAGCATAAATGTATTAATATCGCTATGGATGTTTTTTCACTCAAAAAACCAAGCGCGCCCCTGCCCCTCGTTTTCGATTCCCCGCACAGCGGAAGCGTATATCCCGAGGACTTCAATTTTGCCTGTAATTTCAAAACACTGGAAACCGCAGAAGATAAATATGTCGAAGAACTCTTCGCCCACACCCCCGATTACGGCGCAAGCTTCCTCGCCGCGCATTTCCCGCGCAGCTATATTGATGTAAACCGCAAATATGAAGACATCGACACCGAACTCCTCGACGGCCCATGGTCAGGGCCATTCGAGATTGAGCCAAGCTCCCGCTCCCACGCAGGAATCGGCCTCATCCGCCGCCTCGTAAAACCGGGCGCGCCGGTTTATAACCGCGCCCTATCATCCGAAGAAATCATCCACCGCATAGAAACCTATTACGCGCCCTATCATAGCGCACTGGAAACCCTCATCAGCGAGGCCCATTATAATTTCGGCCAAGCATGGCACATTAACTGCCACTCCATGCCCACAAGCAGCGCCTATCCCCGCCACGGCATCGGCCTGATCGGCAACAAAGCCCGCCCCGTTGACTTTGTTCTCGGTGACCGCGACGGCACCACCTGCGATCCCGAATTCACCCGATCCTTGCGTGATTTCATAAAATCCATGGGCTACACCGTATCCGTCAACGACCCCTTCAAAGGCGTTGAATGTATTGATAAATATTCCGATCCAAGCACAGGCCATCACTCCCTGCAAATCGAGATTAATAAATCCCTCTATATGGATGAAAAAACAGGTAAAAAGCTGAATAACTTCGTGAAGTTGCAGGCCGACCTCGAAGACCTCACCGCCTTCATCGCCAAAAGCGTGGAATCCCGCCTGATCACTTTGGCAGCGGATTAGAGAAAATAGCTTCAAAAACAGGATCGCCCCGAGTAATCTCTTTCGGCAAAAGGCTCTGAATATACACCAATTGATTATTGGCATGCTCAGCGCCCTCAACATCACCACTATCTTGCGCCTCAGCCAAACGCTCACGAAAATAGTAATAACTATCAAAAAGCCTCGCCTGACGCTCTATGGGCAGCCGCAAAAACGGCACACCTTCTTCCCCTTCAGTATATAAATATGACTTATAAAAATCCCGCCCGTAGCAAAGGCGAACCGAAATCCATTTTGCCACAGAATTAATACCATTTTGATTTTGCCAAACATGCCCCGCCTCATGAACAAACAACGTCCGTCGATTTAAATCTTCTTTGGAAAAGTCTTCTGAATACGTATCCGCTGGATAAAACATAGTATTACCAATGACCATCCCTCCAATTTTGAGAATTTCTCTTGTATTTAAACGAACACGAACAAGGTCGCAATCCAGCATATCTCCGTACATATCCTGAAGAAGAGCAACCTCGCTCTCCGTCAAAGCGCGGGATTTTTCACAACATAAAATGCCAAACATTGTCGATAACATAGCTGAAACATATTATGATTATGAAAATATTTCAAGGAATTTAGCCTGAAGCCCCGCGTCCACCTCTTCCATGCTTGCCGAAACACCAAGCGCCGCCATGCTCGTCACCCCATGCTCGGCAATCCCGCACGGCACGATACCGCCAAAATGCGACAAATCAGGATCAACATTAAGCGATATCCCGTGCAGCGTGATCCAATGCCGCACCCGCACACCAATCGCGGCAATCTTGCTCTCGGCGCCGTCGGCGCCCACAACCCAAATACCAACGCGTCCGCACCTGCGCTCCCCAGCAATCCCGAACTCAGCAAGCGTGCGAATAATCCACTCTTCCAAATTCCAGACATATTTCTTGATGTCGCTCGCCTGTCGCGCCTTTAAATCCAGCATCGCATAGGCCACACGCTGCCCCGGCCCGTGATATGTATGCTCCCCGCCGCGCCCCGTTTCAAACACAGGGAACCGCGCATCAAGCAAATCCTGCGCCTTCGCGCTCGTTCCGGCTGTGTAAAGCGGGGGATGCTCAAGCAACCACACACACTCCTCCGCGCTGCCATCATGAATCCCCGCAACGCGGCCATCCATAAACGAAAGCGCCTCCGGATACTCCACCAACTCTTTTGAAACTTTAAACTCCATACCACTCTCAAATAAGAAACTTCTCGCCAAAGCGCAAGCATCAAGAAACCCGCAACTCTTTAAAGCGCGGGTTTCTTGTAAACATAATGAAGCCAAGGCTATTACGCTGCCTTTTTTTGCTGTTTTTCCCAGCTTTCAACTTCTTTTTCGGCCTCTTCACGGCTCTTGCCATAGGCTTCTTGAATAGATCCTACAAGCTTCCCTCGGTTCCCTTCAATCTGGTCGAAGGTGTCATCAGTAAGTTTACCCCACTGCTTTTGCACTTCGCCTTTAAATTGCTTCCAATTTCCTTTAAAAATATCGCTGTTCATAATAGAACTCCTTTCGTATGCCCAAACCAACGGACAACCATCAAAAAAGTTCCCTGTTCATTTCATGATTATCTTTCCTGACGAGGCATGAGCGACGACAGGTAGTAAAAACTACCTTAGGAGCGAAATAACAAAGTCAGGGAAGATAATGGTGCGGCCGAGAGGACTTGAACCTCCACGATATTGCTATCACAAGATCCTTAGTCTTGCGCGTCTACCAGTTCCGCCACGGCCGCATGCCACATAAGAAATATTCAGTAGAGTGAAAGGATTTATCAAACAGTTTTGAACCTTGCAAGCGCATATTACAAAAACCCCAAATATACCGCATTGCACCACACAAAACCCCTTGCGCAAAACGCCTATATTCTGTACCAAGGGCACCATAAAAATGCACTGACAACCACCGGAACCACAACCAGAAAAAGCCATGACAAAAAAGACCAAAGACAGCAAAGAAGCCCTTTACGCCGCCGCTCTGGATTACCACAGATACCCGGAACCCGGTAAAGTCGCCTTGAAGCCCACCACAGGTCTGGCCACGCAGCGCGATCTGGCTTTGGCATATTCCCCCGGCGTTGCCGCCCCTTGTGAGGAAATCGCGCGCGACCCGCTTACGGCCTATGATTACACATCAAAAGGCAACCTCGTCGCCGTCATTACAGAAGGCACAGCAGTGCTGGGATTGGGCAATATCGGCGCGCTCGCCGCCAAGCCTGTCATGGAAGGAAAATCGGTTCTCTTCAAGAAATTCGCCAACATCGATTCTGTCGATGTCGAAATCGACATGAAAACCGACTTCGAAGAAAACTATGACCGCGAAGCCTATATCCAGAAATTCGTCGATATCGTTGAATCCCTTGAGCCAACTTACGGCGGGATCAACCTTGAAGACATCAAAGCCCCCGAATGCTTCGAGATCGAGCGCCGCCTTAAAGAGCGTATGAATATCCCCGTTTTCCACGACGACCAACACGGCACAGCCATCATCGTCACAGCGGCCTTCAAAAACTGGATCAAATTCTCCGGCCGCGACATCTCTAAAATCAAACTTGTCGCCTCCGGCGCGGGTGCATCAGCCCTTTCATGCTTGAACCTCCTTGTTCACGCCGGCCTTAAAAAAGAAAACATCACCGTCTGTGACCGCAACGGCGTCATCTACAAGGGCCGCAACGAAGGCATGGACCCGCAAAAAGAAGTCTTCGCCGTTGAAACCAAACACCGCGACATCAAAGCCGCCATGAAAGGCGCAGATGTCTTCCTCGGCCTTTCCGGCCCGGGCGCAATCGACAAAGCCATGGTGAAATCCATGGGCGACAAGCCGCTCATTATGACGCTGGCTAACCCCACGCCGGAAATCATGCCCGAAGAAGCCAAAGAAGCAAAACCGGATGCGATTATCTGCACTGGCCGTTCTGACTACACAAATCAGGTCAATAACGTACTGTGCTTCCCGTTCATCTTCCGCGGCGCGCTCGATGTCGGCGCAACCAAAATCAACGAAGAAATGAAACTCGCCTGCGTGGAGGCCATCGCCGCCCTCGCCCGCAAAGAAGTCTCCGCCGAGCTTGCTACACAATACAGCGATGAAGACCTCGAATTCGGACCGGACTACCTGATCCCCAAACCATTCGACCCGCGCTTAATCGTCGACTTGCCCATCGCCGTCGCCAAGGCCGCCATGAAAAGCGGCGTCGCCACGCGCCCCATAACCGATTTCGACGCATACAAAAACAAGCTGCAACAATTCTTCATCCGCTCACAGCTCATCATGCGCCCCATTTACTTGCGCGCAAAAGAAAACCCCAAACGCGTTGTGTACTGCGAAGCAGAGGAAGAACACGTCCTTCAGGCCGTCCAGACCTCTTTGGAAGAAAACATCGTCAAACCTATCCTGATCGGCCGCCGCAAAGTCATCGAAACCCGCATCAAAAGCTTGGGCCTCAGAATGGTCGAAGATAAAGATTTCGAACTGGTCGATCCGCAAAAAGATGCGCGCTACCGCGAATACTGGGAGGCCTATCACAAAATCATGGAGCGCAAAGGCGTAACCCCCGCGCAAGCCAAAACAACGCTTCGCACAAACACCACCGTAATCGGCGCGCTTATGGTTCGCCGCGGCGAAGCAGACTCCCTGATCTGCGGCGCAGTCGGGCAATATAAACACCACCTGAAAGACATCATCGACATTATCGGCCTCAAACCCGGCGTTGAAACCCCCGCCGCCATGAACGGCCTTTTGAACTCAAAAGGGACCTATTTCTTCTGCGACACACAGATCAACCCCGATCCGTCCATCGCACAAATCTCTGAAATGACGCTTCTCGCGGCAAAAGAAGTTCAGCGATTCGGGATTAAGCCCAAAGCTGCGCTTCTCTCACACTCCAACTTCGGAACAGGCGATTACGACAGCTGCAACAAAATGCGCGCGGCATACCAAGACATCACCCGCCGCGACCCTGAGCTTGAAATTGACGGTGAAATGCACGCAGACGCCGCCCTTTCAGAAAAAATCAGATACGCAATCATGCCGAATTCAACATTAAGCGGCGAAGCAAACCTCTTCATCATGCCAAACGTGGAAGCCGCAAACATCGCTTTCAACATGACGAAAATCTTCTCCGAAGGCATCTCCATCGGGCCACTTCTGCTCGGCGCGGCAAAACCCGTTCACATCCTCACACCGTCTGTCTCATCACGCGGCATCGTGAACGTGACATCAATCGCCACAGTCGGCGCACAAGTGTTCGAAGAAGAAAACAAACCGGCAGAATTGCCGAAGAAGAAAAAAGCGGCAAAATAAATCCAGGTAAAACCGGACTTAAAAACCCTGCTTTGAAATCATACTGGCAACCAAGGCCAAAAATGATATAGTGCGCCCAAGAATCCCCAAACACTCAGGGCGAAACGAATGTCTGATAATCAAAAAGCAATAGACAGCGACATCAAGGAAGAAGACACCTCTTCCCTTGCCTTGTCCGATGCAAACATCCGCGACATCGCAGATGCCGTTCACGCACAAGATTCAGACACTGTTCACGAAGCCCTGAGCGACCTCTCCGCCCCCGATGTCGCAGAATTAATCGCCAAGGTCAATGATGTCGACAGGAGCGAGCTTATCTCCATGTATGCCGAAGACCTCGACCCGGCTGTCTTCACCGAAATGGATCCCGAGCTTGCCAAAAACGTGCTGTCCGGTATGCCCGCGTCTCAGGTCGCCTCGCTCATCACCGCCCTAGAAACAGATGACGCCCTGATGATCATCGAGAATCTGGACGAAGATTTCCAAAAAGAAATCATCCGCAAACTCTCGAAAAAAACCCGCGCCGTTGTTGAAGAAGGCTTGGCCTTCCCCGAAGACTCCGCCGGTCGTCTCATGCAGCGCGAAGTCGTCGCCGTGCCTGAATTCTGGACCGTCGGCAAAACGATTGATTACCTGCGCAAAGCCGCCGATGACCTGCCCGAAGACTTCTTCGATATATTCGTCATCGACCCCTCATACCACGTGCGTGGCCACATCCCGCTAAACCGCATAGTCCGAAGCGCCCGCAGCGAGAAAATCGAAAATCTATCCCTTGAGGATACAGTCACAATCTCCGCCGAAATGGATCAGGAAGACGTGGCCCGCCTTTTCCGGCGCGACAACCTGATGTCCGCGCCCGTCACAGACACCGAAGGCCGCCTCATCGGTGTAATCACAATTGATGACGTTGTAGACGTTATTGACGAAGAAGCCGCCGAAGATATCTTGAAGCTTGCCGGTGTGGACCAAGGCGACCTTTACCGCGCCGTCCTGTCCACCACAGGCACGCGCTTCCGCTGGCTGTTTATAAATTTGCTCACCGCTATTCTGGCCTCCGTGGTTATCTCTTTCTTTGATGCCACCATCCAGGAACTCGTGGCTCTGGCCGTCCTCATGCCCATCGTCGCCTCTATGGGCGGAAACGCAGGGACGCAGGCCCTAACGGTTGCGGTGCGCGCTCTGGCCACCAAAGAACTCTCCGGCGCAAACACATGGCGCATCATCTGGAAAGAAACCATCGTCGGCTCCCTCAACGGCGCCGCCTTCGCCCTTATTATCGGCACCCTCTCCGCTTTCTGGTTCACCAGCCCCATGCTCGGCATTGTCATTGCCGCCGCTATGATCATCAACCTCTTCGTTGCCGGATTTTCGGGCGCCGCCATCCCCATTATACTCGATCGACGCGGCGCTGACCCCGCCGTCGCCTCAACCGTATTCCTGACAACGATTACAGACGTTGTCGGCTTTTTCGCGTTCCTCGGCCTCGCCGCCCTGTTCTTAATTTAACTGGAAACACACAAAAGCTTCGTGTATTAGAAACCCATTATGTCAGCATCAAAGCTTGTAAAGCCCGCCAAAGAATACAAAAAAAGCTTCCTCGAAGCTCTGGATGAATTCCACGCCGAAGGCCGCTATCAATTCCTCGACCGCAACGAACTCGACAAAACCTTCGATACCTTCGTTGACGATATCAACAACAACCGCCGCCACCTCCATAAACCTTACGCTGATTGGGTTGAACCCGTGCCCGAAACAGTCCTGTGGATGGTCAAAGACGATAAATATATCGGCACATTCAATATCCGCCACCGCCTGAACTGGCACTTGGAAAAATGGGGCGGCCACATCAATTTCGTTATCCGCCCATCCATGCGCGGCAAAGGCTTCGGCAAAAAAATTCTGCAAAAAGGCATCCCCTATATCGCCCATTTCGGCATAGACCGCGCCCTCATCACCGTCGGCCCGCACAATAACTCAGGCAGAGAAATCATCGAATTTTGCGGCGCGAAATACGACGACGAAACCCCCGAAACAGATAAATTCCCCGCCCGTAGACGCTATTGGCTTGAATGTAATTAAACTACCAAGATAGGAAGCGTATTACGCAATGCCGATTCATTTTCTAAATCAACTTCAATCGTAAAACGCCCCACATAACCATCAGAATTAAGAGGATCCATATTTTTCTCTTCTTGAACCAAAAAACCGCCAACTTTGGATTCATGCCAATTATCAGGCGTAAGCTGAAACGGCCGAACAGCACGAACATCCAAAGGAATGCTTAAACCTTGAAACCTTAGCGCCCCTACATTTCGGCGACTATACGGGGCATAAGAACCGACAGTTGCGCTCGCATAATGCCCTTCCAGTTTCCTCGCCAACTCTCTGGCAATCAAATGCCCCTTCTCTTCTTGAGACCCGATAATGATATCGCGCTCAAGGACATCGCGCCGAAGAAGAATACTTCGAGCATAATCCGCTTCACTCGCAAAACTAAAGAAATCGCTAAGACGTCCCGTTTCTGCGCGCTGCTCTTTTTTCAAACCAAGAAAAACCGCTGGCTGAAAAACCCTTAAACCCCCAGCCACCATAACTTTAGGGAAAGCCCCATCATGATATAAATCAGCCATCTTATCCGCAACAGTCCCTGTCGCGCTTCGACACCCAAAAAGAACCCCAACCTCCGACTCTCTGACGGGCAGATCACTAAACGGATCAAGCAGCCTTTTGTTGACTCTATCTATGATTTCTGGGCTAAATGCCATCGGTTTTGATACCTCCTTCAATACAATAGAGAAAATAGCCAAAATAAATCATTATGTCAAAGAAAAAACCAGCAAAGAAAAAGACGGCTAAAAAATCGTCAAAAAGAAGCACAAAGAAAACGCAAAACCGCAGCTTCTTTGGGTTTTGCTTTAAATGGCTCACCGTCATAGGTCTTTGGGTCGGAATCTTTGTCGTCGGCCTTTTCGCATGGTACGCCCAGGAACTCCCCGATATAACCGAAAGCGCCTCTTTTGACCGTAAAAACGCCATCATCGTAAAAGCCGCGGACGGCTCCATCGCCGCCCGCTACGGCGACATCATCGGCAATCAGGTCACAACCGATGACATGCCGCAACATCTTGTTCAGGCCGTCCTCGCCACCGAAGATCGCCGCTTTTACTACCATTTCGGCCTTGACCCCCTCGGCCTCGCCCGCGCCATGTTCGTTAATGCCCGAGAAGGCCGCGTCGCCCAAGGCGGCTCGACAATCACCCAGCAACTCGCGAAAAACCTCTTCCTGTCGCGCGAGCGCACACTCAAACGCAAAATCCAGGAAGCCATGCTCGCCTTCTGGCTTGAATATGAACTCACCAAGGATGAAATCCTCTCCGCCTACCTCAACCGCGTATATCTTGGTTCAGGGACATTCGGCGTAGACGCCGCCTCGCGCCTGTATTTTGAAAAGCCTGTTGAAGAGATTTCCCTTCGTGAAAGCGCAACACTCGCAGGCCTCCTCAAAGCCCCGTCCCGTTATTCACCAAACAGCAACCCAAGCCTGTCAAAGCAACGCACGGACGTCGTCCTCACCGCCATGATGGATGCAGGATATATCACTCAGGAACAACTCGACGGCGAAACCAAGGCCATCCCGAAACCGATGCAAAAACCTGCAAACGAAATGTCTGACCGCTTCTACACCGATTGGATCGTAGATCAACTCCAGGACCTCATCGGCACACCAACCGAAGACATCGTGATTGAAACAACCCTCAACTCAAAAATTCAAAACACAATCACAACTTCAATTAATGATGTCATCGACCAATACGGCGCAGATAAAAACATCTCCCAAGGCGCTTTTGTCGTCATGCGCCCCAACGGCGCAGTTGTCGCCATCGTCGGCGGCAAAAACTATAGCGAAAGCCAGTTTAACCGCGCAACGCAGGCCCTTCGCCCGCCCGGCTCGGCCTTTAAACCTCTGGTCTACCTCACCGCCCTTGAACAAGGCTGGTCACCGCAAGACCTTATCGAAGACAACCCCATCACAAACTGGCGCTACCGTCCGAAAAACTTCGGCGGCCAATATTACGGTGAAGTCACCCTCGAAGAAGCGCTGACATACTCCCTGAACACCGCCGCCGTGCGCCTGATGAAAGAAGTCGGCCCGACAGCCGTGATCAACACAGCGCAGCGCATGGGCATCACCTCCGAACTTCAGCCCGATCTCTCCCTCGCCCTCGGCTCCAGCGGCATCAGCCTGCTTGAAATGGCGGGCGCATACTCTGTGATCGCCAATGGCGGCTCTTACGCCAAACCATACGGTATCACCAAAATCATTTCCAAAGACACAGGCGAGCTGTATTACCAGCGCACAGATGACAGAAACATGAAGCGCGTCTTCAAACAGCACGACATCCAAAATATCACCTCCATGATGCACTCCGTCATGCAATACGGCACAGGCCGCGGCGCCGCCTTCACAGGTTCGGCCGCAGGTAAAACAGGCACATCAGACGACTCCCGCGACGCCCTTTTCATGGGCTTCACGCGCGAACTTGTCGGCATCTCATGGTTTGGAAATGATGACAATTCGCCGATGAAAGGCGTAACAGGCGGCAGCTACCCTGCCCGTACATGGCGCGAAGTGATTGCCTCCGCCAGCGGCTCTTACAGCCCCGTTTATGCCGGCGATTTTGCCCCCGCTTCGGGCTTTGAAGAACTTTTAGGGAATATCTTTTTCGGCGGCACAAACAACCCAAGCGACGGCAGAAACAGAGAAAATGAGAACACTCTGTATAACCCTGAGCGCCGTGAAATCTTCAAAGACCGCGTGACCGATAAAACCAGCCTGCCTGAATCACAGCGCTATAACAATTAAAGCGCTGCGCTTTCGACAATCAATGGGTACTCGCCCTTAAAGGCTGCGAATTTGTCTTCGCCAATCTTGTTCCAGAACATTTTCAGCGCCAACAAACCATCAGACGGCCCGCCAACATCCCACTGGTTGCGCATCAACGCCTTGTCGGCATAGCTCAGGAAGTCCGCAGTAAACGCCATGCGCGGCGCCCGAAGCCCAAGCTCGACCAGAACCTTCGCCAAATGCGCATCGCTATAATCCAGCATATCCGCCGTAAACTGCAACGCAGAGAGAATCTTAATCTCCGCCCGCGAATTCGGAACATGGCGTAAGTGCCGCATGAAACGGGCATAAATCTCCATTTCATCGCTCTCCGAACTTTTCGGCGGCAACGGCAAAACAACGCCGCTAGGCTCTAACTGTGTTTGAAACTGAATGTGATCTAATGCGTGTCCGATTACTGTCTGTGTCATGTTGGCCTCCCGGCTGGTTGTGAAACACTTCGCCTCTTCTTGGCTATATTTCCAAGCCTGAGGTGATTCTATTAACGAACTCTTAAGATTGAAAAATCGTTCCATAAACCGCAGGAAACGGTGTGGATAACGTGAAATTAGCGCACAATCCCTGCCACAGCGAGGGCATCCGCCCGCTCATTTTCTGGATGACCATCATGCCCCTTCACCCAATAAAACGTGACATTATGCTGCGCCACCAACGCGTCCATCTCCTGCCACAGATCAACATTCTTCACCGGCTTCTTGCCCGCAGTCTTCCATCCGCGCGCCTTCCACCCCGCAATCCACTCCGTAATCCCCTGCATCACATATTTACTGTCTGTATGAATTTCTATTTTAGGCGATCCTTTAATCGCCTCCAGCGCCTTGATCACCGCCATCATTTCCATGCGGTTATTCGTCGTCTCGGCTTCCCCGCCATTCATTTCCTTCTCATGCCCGTTCCAAAGCATAAGCGCCCCCCAACCTCCCGGCCCCGGGTTACCGCTGCACGCACCATCTGTATAAATCCTAACAACTTTAGGCATCAAGCGCGCCCGCAATGGTCTTTAAAAACGCCTCTTCAGAAGACAAATCAACCTCATGCGACGCTACAACAACCCCGTATTTCTCCGCCAACCTCTGATATTTCGGCAAACGCGCTTCGAACAAATGCGGAAAAATCCAGCGCAAAAACTCGGTCGGATCAATCGAACGATTATCATCCAAATCAAACTTCTCAAAATACCGCGCCAAACGCTCTTCCAAAAACGCAGGTGGAAAATACAAAGGCTTAGGGTAGCTACTCGCCCGCCCCAAAATCTCCGCATGGCCTTCTTGACGCACCTTCAAATACACAAATAATGTCTGTTGCCCCAGCCCCTCCAGCACCTCATCATCCTCAATCTCGCAAAGACTCCCCGATGAATCGATAACGATATTGCCTGCGGCCGCATCAATCGCCTCGCCCGCATCGCGCACAACATCCATTTCCGCGTTATAATAAAGCTTCTGGCGTAATTTAAACTCGGACAGCGCAATGCCGCCTTGATCCCGCGCGCCCAAACGCCCCACAAAATCGGAAAGCCACGATATATCATCCTCGGTCATGGATTTATTATCATCCACCAAATGCTGCAGATATTTTGTGCCGATCAAATAATCACACGAATAATTCGTCCATCCCCACTCCGCGAGCTGCAATGAAATATGAGATTTTCCAACCCCCGACATCCCCATGAGGGTAATGGCCTTCTTCTGCTGCTTCAGAAAGTCTGCCCCCGTCATCTTCATGCCGCGTCTCCCATCAGAACTTTCGGAATTTTAAACGCTACATTCTCCTGCGTAATACTGACCTCTTTAATCGTCACATCAAACCGCGCCCGCGCCGCTTCAATCACCTCATCCACCAGCACCTCCGGCGCGCTCGCCCCCGCCGTAATCCCCAGCGTATGCACACCGTCCATCCAGCTCCAATCAATCTCCGCCGCGCGCTGCACAAGCATCGATTTCGCGCATCCATGAAGGCCCGCCACCTCGACCAAACGGTTTGAATTCGAGGAATTCGGCGCGCCCAAAACAATCATAGCATCGCTTTCATCCGCTATTCGCTTCACCGCCGCCTGACGGTTCGTCGTCGCATAGCAAATATCTTCCTTATGCGGCCCCTCGATTTTCGGGAACCGCCCCTGCAACGCCTCAACAATTGCCGCCGTATCATCCACCGAAAGCGTCGTCTGCGTACAATACGCCAGCGCCGCCTCGTCATTCACAGAAATTCTCGCAACATCCGCCACAGTCTCCACCAAAACAACAGCCCCCGCAGGGAGCTGCCCCATTGTGCCAATCACTTCAGGGTGTCCCGCATGCCCGATCAACACAATCTGAAGCCCGTTTTTATAATGCCGCTCCGCCTCACGGTGCACCTTGCTAACCAAAGGACACGTCGCATCAATATAAAACATCTCGCGTGCTTCCGCATTTGCAGGCACGCTTTTAGCCACGCCATGCGCGCTGAAAATCACCGGCTGCCCGTCATCGGGAATCTCCGATAGCTCTTTCACAAACACCGCGCCCTTATCCCGCAAGCCATTGACCACAAACTTGTTATGCACAATCTCATGGCGCACATAAACCGGCGCGCCGTATTTCTCCAGCGCCAATTCCACAATTTTAATCGCCCGATCAACCCCCGCGCAAAAACCCCGCGGCGCGGCCAATAAAATCGTCAATGCTGGTTTACTCGTCATGCTTCGCATCTCTTGCTTTTAGCGCGCAGCTTATCTAAGCTCGCTTCATCTTGTGTGCATATTTAAACCAAGGAATCAAAAAATGAAAGACTTTCGGTATTTTGCCCTTCTCGCCTGCGTTTTATCTCTCCCCGCATGTGAAACCATGGATGGCTTTGTCAAAGATATCGATTCCTTGAATCTGCCCGCAATGTCGATGTCGGAAAGCGGCCCCGACCAGCTCGTCTATAACAGCAACTGCCCCGAAGTCGAAATCGTGAAAGACCTCCGCACCGCCACGCAATTCGGCAATAGCGGCGATATGTCACCCATGAATATCATCTCCGAAATTGATATAACCCGCGCAGACAGCGCCTGTGACTACGCCGAAAAAGCCGTCACCGTGGATTTAAACCTGTCCTTCACGGGAAGCCGCAGCAACGCAGCCGCCGCTAAAACCTTTATGACCTATCCGTTCTTCGTTGCGGTCACATCCCCCGGCGGCGATATTCTGGCCAAAGAGGTCTTCTCCGCCAATATGACCTATGAAGCAGGTCAAACCGCGCAAACATATTACGATAAAATGCGCCAAGTCATCCCCGTTGAAAACCAAAGCCGCGGCAGCCGCCATAAAATCCTTGTCGGCTTCCAGCTAAACCCCGACCAACTGGCCTATAACCGCCAAACCGCAAAAAAACAGGCCCTTATCGAAGATAAAATCGAGCAAACGCCCACCGTTTTTGAAGAGCAAGCACAAGATGCCATGGAAGATGCAGCAAAAGAAAACATCAATCGCGGCAACCCCATCGACATCACAGGACAATAAATGGTTGATTTAAAAACAAAAAAGGCTGAATTTCACAAACCCAAAACCGACGTAAACGCGCTGGATTACTGGGCCGCAACCCGCGACGCCCATATGTCGATCGCCGCGCAAATGTTCGAAACTCAGTTCGAACCCTTCGATAAATGGGTGGACGCCGCCACAGCCGCCATCAAAAACGGTAATAAAATCATCATGTTCGGAAACGGCGGCTCCGCCGCAGACAGCCAGCATATCGTCGCGGAAATGTCGATCAAACTCCACAAAGAGCGCTCCCCCATCGCGGCGCTCTCATTGTCCCTCGATGCCTCCGCCATCACGGCCTGCGCAAATGATTTTGGCTTCGACGAAATTTTCTCCCGCCAAATCCGCACACTCGGCTATGAAGGCGACATCGCCGTTGGCCTGTCCACATCGGGCAACTCCGAAAACGTCCTCAAGGGCCTGAAAAAAGCCAAGCGCATGGGCATGGTCACTGTCGGACTTTCCGGCGAAACAGGCGGCAAAATGAAATCTCTCTGCGATATTATGATCAACGTCCCCGCCACCGATCCGGGCCGCATCCAGGAAATGCACATCACCCTCGGTCATATGTTCGTCGGCGTGCTGGAACAAAAACTGGGATTGGTTTAACCCTTAATCAAAAACCTGCAAGAACCGCACATCAATGCCCTCAAGCACAGCCGCGCTCAAAGGCCCGCCATCATAAAGCCCCGTATCCACATTAATCCGGTGCGGCAACGCCTCCACTTCCACACTAATCGTATGCCCATGAACAATGCGCTTCTTCAGCGGCTTATAATCCTCATGCTCATGCCACGATAAAAACGGCTCCCGAATGCCTGTCAAAGCCCTGCGCGGCTGCTTCCCCAGATCAATCCGCGGATCAACCCCTGCATGCACAAACATGTAATCCCCGATGCTGACCTCAAAATCGAGCCGCATAAAAAAATCAAAATGCGCTTTCGGAATGCTCTTCGCCATCATCTTGGGTATGCCCTCAATTTCCGATGGCAAAGGCAGACCGCCCAAAAACGTAACCCCGTAACTATTCAAAGTCTCCAAACCACCATAACGAAGCCAATCATGCCCGACAGGGTCTTTCATAAACCCATAAATCGCCACCTCGTGATTACCCGCCAAAAACGTCTTCCTGATCCCGTCTTTGCACGCCTCAAGTTCAATCAAAAACTCAATCACTTCGCGGCTTTGTGGGCCTCTGTCCACATAATCCCCCAAATACACAATATGCGCCTCATCAACAGGCGCGCGCGCCAGATCCGCCTCAATCTGCGCCTGCATATCTTTGAGCGCCTCTAAATGCCCATGCACATCACCAATCGCATAAACGCGAATGCCTTCGGGAATGGAATAAAGTTGTGTCATCTGGTGATTCATCTCTTGAGCAAAAGCCTGTCCTGACATACACTCTAGCCCTATGACACAAGCAAAAGCAATCCAATCCCTGAATTTTGAAGACGCCCTCGGTGAGCTTGAAAACATCGTGCGCAGCCTTGAAACAGGGCAAGCGCCCCTCGAAGATTCCATCACCGCCTATGAACGCGGCATCGCCCTGAAAAAGCATTGCGAAACCAAACTTCGCGAAGCGCAGGCCAAAATTGAAAAAATCACAATCGCCAAGGATGGCACAGTATCAACCGAACCTTTAGATAATGAATAACATGAACCTAATCAGAAAAATTTTTGTCGAACGAATTTATTTTCTGACTAGGCACAAGGAGCGAAGTGTATAAACATACACCAGCGACGCAGTAACAACGTCAGAAAAGAAATTAGGAAGACAAAATGCCATCACCACGTAGCGCCAGTCCTGAACTTCAAACCGCAATGGACGAAGTCGCCGAAGCCGTAAACCTTACAATCGAGCGCCTCCTCCCTGAAACAGACCTCGCCGAAGCTCCTTTATACGAAGCCATGCGCCACGGCACACTCGGCGGCGGAAAACGCCTTCGCCCGTTCTTGGCCATGCAATCCGCGTTTCTCTTTAACGTTCCCTCTTCCCGCGCGCGCCGCGTCGCCGCCGCAATCGAATTCGTACACTGCTACTCGCTCATTCATGATGACTTGCCCGCAATGGACAACGCCGCCCTTCGCCGCGGCCAACCCACCGTCCATAAACAATATGACGAAGCCACCGCCATCCTCGCGGGTGACGCCCTGCTCTCTCTCGCCTTTGAAGTCCTCGCAGACCCCGAAACCCACCCCGACCCGCATGTTCAGGTTGAACTCGTGCGCGCTCTGGCTTTCGCTTCCGGCGGTCACGGCATGGTCGGCGGACAAATGCTCGACCTGATCGCCGAACGTAAAGACATTAATTTCGATGTCGGTGAAGTGTCCCGCCTCCAGCGTATGAAAACAGGCAAGCTCATGGCTTTCGCCTGTGAAGCGGGCGCAATCCTCGGCAAATCCAGTGACCCTCAGCGCAAAGCGCTCTGCAATTACGCCCACGATCTCGGCCTCGCCTTTCAGGTCACAGATGATATCCTCGACGTCGAAGCCGACCCGCAAGATACCGGCAAGGACACAGGCAAAGACGATGCCGCAGGCAAAGCCACCTTCGTTTCAACCCTCGGGAAAGACGCGGCAAAAATGCGCGCCGAAATGATTATCGGCCAAGCAAAACGCCACCTGAAAATGTTTGAAGGCCGTGAAAAAATGCTCGTAGAACTCGCCGATTACGTGCTGCAACGCCGAACTTAATGCGGCTGCGTCACCTGCGCCGCAATTTTCGCCAAAATGTCGTCAACGGACGCATCTGGCCGTGGTGATTTATAATCATCAAGAGCGCGCTCCAACCATAATGCGTCCTGCGGCAAAGCCACCAAACGCTCACGCACAGCCACATCCACCTCATCATCAAGCTCAAGTGTCATAACCGTATAATCGTCATCCCAAGACACGTCAAACTGACCGCCATCAAGCCCCGCGTCTTCACATGCCGCCTGCAAAGCTGCTTCATAACCATTAATTTGATCCGCATTGACATCATCAAATTTAAACTGAAAACTCGCCATAAACTTCGCCCTTTTCTAAAACCTCTAAACTTTTAACCGAACACATTACATTATGTCAACAAAAAGCACCGAAACTCTTTGCACTTAACCTACCTCATAGTGTAAAACAGCCCAACCATGGCACAAGCAAAAGAACATCGCGAACCGCAGGCGCAAGCCCCGACCTCGATCCTCGATCGCGTAAACTCCCCTGCCGACATGAAATCCCTGACCGATGCGCAGCTCATCCGGCTTGCCGATGAAGTCCGCCAAGCCACCATCAACGCCGTGTCCAAAACAGGCGGCCACCTCGGCGCAGGCCTCGGCGTGGTCGAACTCACCGTCGCCATCCACGCCGTCTTCAACACCCCCGAAGACAAGCTCATCTGGGATGTCGGCCACCAATGCTACCCCCATAAAATCCTGACAGGACGCAAAGATAAAATCCACACGCTCCGCCAAGGCGGCGGGCTTTCCGGCTTCACCAAACGAAGCGAGAGCGAATACGACCCCTTCGGCGCGGCGCACTCCTCCACCTCCATCTCCGCAGGTCTGGGCATGTCCGTCGCCTCCGACCTCGCAGGCACAGATAAAAACGTCATCGCCGTCATCGGTGACGGCGCAATGTCCGCGGGCATGGCATACGAGGCCATGAACAACGCCGGCGCAAACAAATCCAAACTCATCGTCATCCTGAATGACAACGAAATGTCCATCGCCCCGCCCGTCGGCGCAATGTCGCGATACCTCACCAAACTCGTCAGCTCAAAATCCTATATCGGCGCCCGCGAAGCAGGCAAAAAGCTCATGGATATCCTGCCCACGCCCATCCGCCATGCCGCCAAACGCGCCGAAGAAGGCGTGCGCGTCGCTGTTGGCGGCGGCTCATTCTTCGAGGAAATGGGCTTTTACTATATCGGCCCCGTTGACGGCCACGACCTCGCCCAGCTCCTGCCCATCCTGCGCAACATCCGCGATGGCAAAACCCAAGGGCCAATCCTCATCCACGCCAAAACGCAAAAAGGCAAAGGCTACGCCCCCGCGGAGGCCTCCCCCTCCAAAATGCACGGCGTAAAAAAATTCGATGTCGTCACGGGCGAGCAAGCCAAATCAACCCCAAGCGCCCCAAGCTATACAGGCGTCTTCGCAGGCCAACTCATCAAAGAAGCGCGAAAAGACGATAAAATCGTCGCCATAACCGCCGCCATGCCCGATGGCACAGGGCTAGATAAATTCGGCTATGAATTCCCCGATCGCACCTTTGATGTCGGCATCGCCGAACAACACGCCGTCACCTTCGCCGCCGGAATGGCCGCGTCAGGGCACAAACCTTTCGTCGCCATTTACAGCACGTTCCTTCAGCGCGGCTACGACCAAGTCGTCCACGATGTCGCCATCCAAAACCTGCCCGTAAGATTTATGATCGACCGCGCAGGCCTCGTCGGCGCAGACGGCCAAACCCACGCAGGAAGCTTCGATATCGCCTATCTCGGCTGCCTCCCCAACTTCACCCTCATGGCGCCAAGCGATGAAGCCGAGCTTGCGCGCATGGTCGCCACCGCCGCCGCGCATGATAGCGGCCCCATCGCCCTGCGCTACCCCCGCGGCGAAGGCACAGGCGTTGCGCTTCCGGAAGACCCCGAAATCCTGGAGATCGGCAAAGGCCGCATCGTCTACACCTCTCCCGTCATTGCGAACCGCGAGCAAATGCGAAGCGGGAAGCAATCCATCGCTATTCTAAGCTACGGCACGCGCTTGGCGGAGTGCCTCAAAGCCGCAAAAATGCTGGAGGCCAAAGGCCAAACCGTCACAATCGCCGATGCCCGCTTCGCCAAACCCCTCGATGAAGCCCTGATAAGACAGCTCACCCAAACCCATTCCACCCTCATCACAATCGAAGAAGGCTCAATCGGCGGCTTCGGCTCCTATGTTCTGGATTTCCTCGCAAACAACGATCTGCTCGGCGGCCTAAAAGTCAGAACCCTCACCCTCCCCGACACCTTCCAAGATCACGACGATCCAAAGAAGCAATATGAGGAAGCAGGGTTGACGGCAAAACACATCCTCCGTCATTGCGAGGAATGAAATGACGAAGCAATCTAAAACGCATAAGGATTGCTTCGCTACGCTCGCAATGACAAAATACCCAAATGAAATCCCCCGCAATATACATTCTCACCAACAAGAAAAACGGCACGCTCTACACTGGCGTCACCTCCAACCTCCCGAAACGCATATACGAGCATAAAAGCGAAGCCACCAAAGGCTTCACCAGCAAATACAACTGCAAAACCCTCGTCTATTACGAACAATTCGAAGACATGGAAAACGCGATCCTTCGCGAAAAACAAATCAAAGGCGGCTCACGCAAAAAGAAAGAATTACTCATCGAAAGCATGAACCCTGAATGGCGTGATTTATATGATGATATAATTCAATAGACTACTTCGCTTCGCTCGCAGTGACAGTTTCCGAACCGTCACTGCGAGAAGCGCAGCGACGAAGCAGCCTACCTATTGACAAAATATGAATAAATTCCTAAAATGATGCCGTTCGTTTAAATTTTTGCCCTGACGCAGCGCCCTCAAAAACCGGACCAACATTCCCGCAAATCCCTAAAAAAGCGGACTTAGTCCGAAATGCTGGTCCACTTTCCTAAACCATCCCCGCATCTTCCCTCGACACCCCGCAAAAAACCGCTAAAATGCGGGCATATGAAACATAAATACGACGATCAAAAACACGCCGCCCCAAGCGACCCCGCCGCCGCGCTCACCGCCGCGAAATGGGCGCTCGCCATCGTCTCCGCGCTCATCATCCTCAAATCCTACGCCGCGCTGACCAGCAACTCCGGCGCGATGCTCGCCTCCCTCACCGATTCCATCGGCGATATCATGATCTCCGTCGTCGCATATTACTCGATCGCCCTGTCACTAAAGCCCGCAGACGAGGACCACCGCTTCGGCCACGGCAAAGCCGAGGGCTTCTCCGCCCTCCTCGAAGGCTCAATCCTCATCGGCGCGGCCGCCTTCATCATCTTCGAAACCGCTTTGCGCGCCACCCGCGAAACCGCCATCGAATCCCACGCCCTCGTCATCGGCGTATCGCTCGTCGCCGTCGCCCTCACATTCCTCCTCACCACCATCCAAAAACGCGCCATCGCCGAAACAGGCTCCCTCGCGCTGGAAGCCGATCACAAGCACTACACCGCCGACATCCTTATCAATGGCGGGGTCATCATCGCCGCCCTCATAAACCTTTATAACGGATGGGTGATTATCGACACGCTGATCGGCCTGTCCATCGCCGCCTATATGGCCTACACAGGAATTTGCATCAGCAAAAAAGCCGCCGACATGCTCATGGATCGTGAAATCCCCGAGGAAGACCGCCAGAAGATCATAGCCCTCATAAACGCCAACCCCGCCATCATCGGCATGCACGACCTGCGCACATGGTATTCCGGCACCTGCGTCCATATCAGCTTTGACGTAGAAATGGATGGCAGCCTTTCCTTGGAAAAAGCGCATGGCATTTCCCGCGATTTGGAATACTCTATCCTAGAACAATTTCCCAAAGCGGAAATCCTGATCCATATTGATCCTGAAGGCGACACATACGATACCCGCCACAAGGTTCACGGTATCCACACTTAAATAATGAAAATATCGCCCGCTCAAATAAACCATAATGTTACTTGCTTTGTTTTTTCACTAGGCACGAGGAACGTGGCGTATAAACTATACGCGAGTGATCGAGTAACAACGTGAAAAGACAAATGAAGTGACCTTACCCAAGCCAACAATAGTGATCTTCGATATGGACGGCACAACCGTGCGCCACCTCAACCCGCGCATGTTAGGGGTTA
>CAYGKM010000002.1:0-55636 GCA_964350695.1 uncultured Micavibrio sp. | reverse complement strand
TTCGATATGGACGGCACAACCGTGCGCCACCTCAACCCGCGCATGTTAGGGGTTATGGAGTGGCTGGACGACGCAGCGTTTAAAATCTCGCGGCTATGGATGTGGCTGTTTGACCGCAAGGCGCAAGGACCGATCATCCTGCCGCCGCCCGATGAACCCGTGAAACCCGCCAAATCCATCCTCGTCCACAAAGCCATCCACAAGCTGCGCCGCAAAGATATCGAACTCCTCGTCGAGCCGTGCCCCGGCATATATTCCGTGCTCGCCCTCCTCAAGCGTAACAATGTGCCGATCTCCTTGGTCAGCAACGGCCTCGGCAAAGGCTATGGCCTCGATATCGTAAAGAAATTCGGCCTCGATGCGTACTTCCCCGTCACCATCTTCCGCGAAGATATCGAAAAATCCAAACCCAACCCGCAAGGCCTGCTGATGGCACTGCGCGAAATGAACATCACCCCCACGGATAAAGACGTGCTGTGGTATATCGGCGATCGCCACAAAGACGTGATCGCCGCGCTCAACGCGAAAAAAGAACTCCCCTGCAAGGTCGTGCCGATCGCATATGCCCTAAACGCCGCTGCCGCGGTCATCGAAAAAGGCTACACGCCCGATCATATTATGATGAGCTACCGCGATATCTATACGGTTCTGGAAAAATTATTGCGGGATTAAACGCGGGGGAGCTAATCCACCCGAAGGTTTTCATACGTCATATAATGCTGCGGATTTTGCTGCACGTTCAAAACATTCGAAATCGGCGCAACAATATCTTTAATCTGGTTTTGGAAGCTCACCTGCCCTTCAAGCAGCGCGATAAATCTCTCCAATGACGTCTTGGGTTTTGGCAACACAACAACGCTCACATCATTCTGGCTTTCCCCGCCCAGCGTCACGGCAGCATAATCAAGCGCCTCATCAAGACCGCCCATCTCGTCCACCAAACCCTTTTCAAGCGCCCGACGCCCTGTCCAGACGCGCCCGCCCGCAACCGCGTCTACATCCGCTTCGCTCATCTTGCGGCCCTTCGCCACGCGCGCAACAAAATTCTTATACACATTATCCAGCATCGCATTCACGCGCTCCGCCTCGCTCGCATCAAAGGGGCTCGCCATAGACCACATACCGGAGTTCTTGCCCCAACTAATCTCTTCAAAATTCACGCCGATCTTCTTCGCCAAATCTCCGAACGAAAACTTACCGCCAACCACACCAATCGATCCGGTCAAGGTCGTCGGCAATGCAAAAATTCTATCCGCATAAGCCGCAATCCAATACCCGCCCGATGCCGCCGTCGAACCCATAGATACAATCACGGGCTTTCCCGCTTCACGCGCTTTTTCGATGCTTCGCAAAATACTCTCTGAGGCCTCAGGCGATCCTCCGGGGCTGTCAATCCGCAGTACAATCGCGCCGATATCATCATCGCGCGCCGCATCAAAAATCGCAGGCGCAATCTTATCCGCCGCCGCTACCGCGCCGCCGCCAAGACCGGGCGGGGCCGACCCGCCGCTCGGCATAATCGCGCCCACCGCGTAAACAAGCGCCACTTTCGGCTTGCCAAATCCCATCAAGCTATCGCCTGAATGCGCGAGGCCGATATCCGCATAATCGCGCATATTCACAAGATTGACCTTCTCGTAATCCCGCTCACCTGTAAGGACTTCCGCAACATTATCAAGCAGCACATCGCCGTAATCCATATGCGTAATAAGCCCCGCTTCCAGCGCTTCTTCCGCCGTAAATAACCCCTTATTCACCAGCGTCTCAAATTCAGACAAAGACATCCCGCGCTCCGCAGGGATAGTCTCCAGAATCTCAAAACGAATGTCATTGATCAGGCGCTGCACCATCTCTTCATTTTCTTTAGAAATGCTGCGGTTCGTGATATTTTCATACGCGGTCTTATATTCTTTACGCTGATAGAATTGCGGCGTAATACCCGCCTTATCAAGCGCGCCGCGCAAGAACGGCATTTCCGCATGAACCCCTGAAATACTCACGATGCCGAGAGGCTGCATCCAAATTTCATCAAACGCCGAAGCCAGATAATACCGCCCCAAACCGCCGCCATCACCATAAGACGAACTGTAAATATGGGCAAACTTCCCCGCCGCTCTAAAGCGTTTTAATGCTGCGCGAATTTCCGCAACCTGCGTCATCGAGAAATTGCCAGCCCGCATCCGCGCAAGCACGCCCTTAACCCGCTTATCACCCGCCGCCGCGTCCAGCGCATCAACCACTTCCCGCACAGTTAAAGATTCTTCCGCGAACGGATCTGCAAAGCTCGCCGCTGGCGGCACATCAACAAGAGAGCCTTCAAATTCAAGGAACAGCACAATTTCTTTCGGTAAAGACGGCGCGGAAGATTTCGGCGCCACCAAAGGCACAATCAAAAACACCAACACCGCATTGAACATCAGCACAAGGCCGATCACCATCGCAAGGCGCTTCAACCCCGCCCAAAATCCTTGCGCGATTTTAGAAACCCAATCCCTGCGCCCCGCCTTAGGGACAGGAGGCTTAGAAAAAAGCGGACGATGCTGTTTGAATGGGCGTTTCATAGTGTTCCATTTGCCGTCCCTGCGAAAGCAGGGATCTTTTATCCGTCTATTATTATTTCATTCCACTCCGGATTAGAAGCACCAATAAGCTCTTCTTTCCATACCCGCTTCCATTTCTTCAAAGCCCGCTCTCTGGCTTTGGCCTCGTTAACATCCTCAAACGCTTCAAAATAGATCAATACGCTTACCTTATATTTTTTGGTAAATCCTTCAACCTCATAAGCCTTATGTTGTAAAACACGCTGCTTAAGATTCCCTGTAAAACCAATATATAAAACCGTCTTGGTAAAATTGGTTAGAATATAAACACTATATTGTTTCATAAGAATAAGGTCCCTGCTTTCGCAGGGAAAGCAAATGTGTTTAAAGACACTGCGCCTTGTGACGAAGCCAATGATCGGCAAGCACGCACGCCATCATCGCCTCAACAACAGGCGTACCGCGCAATCCAACACATGGATCATGGCGGCCTTTGGTGATGATGTCGGTTTCTTTGCCTTTTTTATCAATCGTCTTCACAGGCATCAGGATAGAACTCGTGGGCTTAAACGCCACGCGCACAACAATATCCTGCCCCGAAGATATGCCGCCCAAAATACCGCCCGCATTATTGGACTGAAACTTCTTACCTTTGCGGATTTCATCGGCGTTGTCTTCGCCGCCCAGCTCCACGGCCTCAAACCCTGCGCCAATCTCCACGCCCTTCACGGCGTTAATGCTCATCATCGCCTTGGCGAGATCCGCGTCCAGCTTGTCATACACAGGCGCGCCGAGACCCGCAGGAATGCCGCTCGCATGCACCTCAACAACCGCTCCGGCTGATGAGCCGCTTTTTCGCACGCCGTCCAAATACGCTTCAAACTCGGCTACGGCCTTCGCATCAGGAAGCCAAAGCGGGTTTTTCTCAACTTGCTTCCAATCCCAATTATCGTAATTTATATGCTGCGTCCCGACCTGCACGACAGCGGCGCGAATTTTCACGCCCTTGCCAATCTGGCTCTCCAGTACTTTACGCGCAATAGCCCCCGCCGCAACGCGGTTCGCAGTCTCGCGCGCAGAAGACCGCCCGCCGCCGCGATAATCGCGAATGCCGTATTTCTCATGGTAAGTATAATCCGCATGGCCGGGGCGAAACTTATCTTTGATATCGCCGTAATCTTTTGATTTCTGGTCTTGGTTACGGATCAGCAAGCCAATAGGCGCGCCCGTCGTCTGCCCTTCAAATACACCAGAGAGAATCTCAACCGCATCGGGCTCTTTGCGCTGCGTCGTGTGGCGGCTTTGCCCAGGTTTGCGCTTATCCAAAAACCCTTGAATATACGCCTCGTCCAGCTTTATGCGCGGCGGCACACCATCAACCACGCAACCAATAGCAGGCCCGTGGCTCTCGCCAAAGCTTTGATACTGAAATAATGTTCCGAAACGATTACCAGACATGGAAAGTATATAAGCATAAGCCCGCGCAACTTCACAGGGCTTTTTTAATCACACCTGAAGCGCGACGATTTCTTTTTGAAGGGTCGCAAAGTCGGGGCGCGCATACGCATCCACGTTTGTACAATCCTCTTTGAGATCATCTAAAATCGCCCCAAAGTCAAGCCGCGTGCCTCTAAAATTCATACGCTTCAACAAATCTTCAATCAAATACCCGAAAGCGCGAACATCCTGCGCCTGCCTAAGCGGAGCTTCAGCAGCTTCAGGGTCATAATACGTTGCCGCGCCGAAATCCCCGACCAGCGCATCCCCTTCATCATTCACTTGAATATTATGTGCGTATAAATCGCCATGCGCGATGTTTTGCTGATGCAAATGCACCATCGCGCGCGCGACATCCAAAAGCACATTTTTCACAAACCACGGTTCAAAAACGGGGTTTTCAGGATATGTATCGCGGGTGCAGGTCTCGAAATTCGGCGGACTGCCGAGGTCTTTATATTCACCTTGCGGAACAAGCCCCGTTACAATCGCATCCCGCCCTTCGGGATGCCCGGTTGCGCGGCCCAAAACCTCTCTCAAATTTTTATGACTTCCCGCAATAAGGCTACACATAAAATCATCTTCCGCGCGCCCGTCACTGGCAAGCCCCGCTTTAAACACCTTCACCGCAACGTCCTGGCCGTCCAAAACCGCGCTTGATACAGTGCTGGAAGGACTAGCACCAATAATCTTTTTAATCTGAAGGCTACTCCACGCAACATCACCCGCATCATTGGCAACATCAGGATAGGCATAGGACGCAGGATTTCCACCATCAGAGAAAAATGCAAGCTTCGGAAGCTCAAAAACCCATTGCGGTGTCGGAAACTGCTGATTGCCCGCTGTAATTCTCAAAAGCTCAATCTCACGGCAATTCTTCATAGTCTCAGGCAACCCCGCCGATAATGGGTTACCCGCAAGCGCTACTTTTTTAAGCTGAGTAAGACCGCCCATGCTTTCAGGCAGAGTTTCAATCTTATTCCCCGTTAGGATCAACCACTCCATAGAATGCGGTAAAATATCTTCAGGCAATTCGGTGATGCCGTTAAACTTCATCGCCAGCATAACAAGCTTGTCACAGCCCCGAAGCTGCGGCGGCACTTGATCAAACCCGCAATCCGAAAAGAATGCGCGCTCTAATTCAGGTAAGCCTTTAGCAAAATAATCGGGAAGCGTTTTAAGGTCAGCATTATTCGAAGCATCAAGAATTTTTACGACATGCGTTGAGGCAAAATCAAAAACCTCATCGGGAATGCTGTCACAGCCGCGCAAAGTCAGTTTTCCGCTTTCCGGATCATACCCTTCACAAAACGGAATTTCCGACCAGTCCATTACTTTATAATGTGATGCATCTGCCATAACGGGGGAGAATACGGCAAAATTATTCTTATGTCAAAAAACGCGTCTTTAACGCTTTAAAAACTCCAGAATATCAGGCACTACAGGGCTTTTTTCCTCAAATATCCATGTAAAAGCTTTGATCGTACCGCCATGATCCAGGCCTTCATAGATTTTCACATCCACGCTCCCGCCCTTCTCGCGAATTACAGGCACAAGGCGATCAATATTGATCTTGCCAACCAATTGATCGTCCGCCCCCCAAATGAGCATCATCGGAGGTTCACCACCATCAATGAATGTGCTCACCTGCATCTTCGGATATTCATCAGGCGGCCCGAACATATCTACCAAATCCGCCTCTCGCGGTTCAAAATCATACGGCCCGGAAAGCCCGACGAATTTTTTAATGCTGGAATGCGGAACGCCCCGCATCTTCAAATACCGCTCATCCGCCGTCAAAAGCGCCGCCACATGCGCACCCGATGAATGCCCCATAAGCGTAATATTTTCCGGCTGCCCGCCATATTGTGCAATGTTTTTATACACCCACGCCGCAGCATCCGCTTCATCCTCCATCAGCTCAGGGAATTTCACTTGCGGATATTTACGGTAATCAGGAATGACCACCACATAGCCCGCTTGCGCCAGCCGGTCTCCCACAAATCTATATTGATCCTTATTCCCATCCGTCCATCGCCCCCCATGGATGAACACAATCACAGGCGCGGCTTTTTCAGAAGCGATCGGCGGCTGATATATATCCAGCGTCGCTAAATCGTGCTCGCCATAAACAACGCTGCTCATGCGCTTCACATCGTTAAATGCACCGGGCACATTGGCGACAAGAAGCCCCGCTTGGGTACATGCCGAAAGAATGAGAGAAAATAGACTAAGAGACAGAGCTTTGAATAGGGTCATAGCTTTATAACGTTTATAACGCGGCTTTGGTTCACCCCCCCCGAAGTTATCCGACCTTCACCGTCTCTTTTTGCGCGGAAAGCGTGCCATGATCTATAATCGCGACCGTCAGGCGGGAAATCGCCACGCGCTTGCCTGTCGCTTCTTCGGTGATATCGGTTTGCCACACTTGCGTGCGCCGCCCTGTATGCATCGGCGTACAAATGCCGATCACGCGCCCTTCCGTCACGGCGCGAATATGGTTGCAGTTAATTTCAATCCCCACAGCGCGGTATTTTTCAGGATCAATCGTCATCCACGCGGCAACAGAGCCGAGCGTTTCCGACAAAACGCAGCTCGCCCCGCCATGCAAAATGCCGAAAGGCTGCGTCGTGCGGGTATCTACAGGCATAGTGGCTTTGATGTAATCCGGCCCGACTTCGGTAAACTCGAGCCCAATATGCGTCCCCATATTGGCGTTACGCATCCCTTCAAGATAATCGAGCTTATAATTATCAAACCAAATCATGCAGCTTCGCTATCACCTTTTTTGGGAGCCATACTCTGCAGCAGCTCCGCCGTTTCACCGACATTATCAACGCTGCACATCCCCACCGTGTGATAGCCGGCGTCCACGTGCAAAACCTCGCCCGTCACGCCTGATCCAAGGTCAGATAGCAAGAACAAGCCGGAGCGCCCCACATCATCAATCGTCACATTGCGCTTGAGCGGCGCGTTCAGCTCGTTCCAACGCAGGATAAAGCGGAAATCGCCGATACCGCTCGCCGCCAAAGTCTTGATCGGCCCCGCGGAAATCGCATTCACGCGAATGCCGGATCCGCCCAGATCTGCCGCCAAATAGCGCACAGAGGCCTCCAACGCGGCCTTCGCCACGCCCATCACGTTATAATGCGGCATCACCTGCTCCGCGCCATAATAGGTCAACGTAATCATCGACCCGCCATCTTTCATCAAAGGCGCAGCGCGCTTCGCAACCGCCGTGAAGGAGAACACGGAAATATCCATCGTCCGCAGGAAATTGGCGCGCGTGGTGTCTACATACATCCCGTCCAGTTCGTTCTTGTCGGAGAACGCAATCGCATGAACAACGAAATCAATCTTGCCCCATTCCTTCTCAATCGTATCAAAGGTCGCATCAATGCTCGCCTCGTCGGTCACGTCACACGGCACAATGATCTTCGAACCGATCTGTTCCGCCAGCGGGCGAACGCGCTTTTCCAGCGCCTCTCCTTGATATGTGAACGCAAGCTCAGCTCCGGCTTCTGCTGCGGCTTTTGAGATGCCCCAAGCAATCGAGCGGTCATTCGCGACCCCCATAACCAATCCACGTTTACCTTTTAAGAAATTATTCTGCGCGTCCATTAAACACTCACCTTACATATGCTTTAGAATTATTTGATATAACATCCTACACATTTACACCCTCCAGTCTAGTCAATATCCAGTCCTCGCTTGCAGTGATCTTCATCAATGCTACACTCTTTTAATGACTCTTGAACTGGCTTCTCTAGAACATACCCTCAACCAATTAGGCCGCGAAGCCAGCGACCTTTTCGCGGATTTCTCATGCATATTCATCCCCTATCATAAAGGCCAGGAAGACGCCGCGCTCGCTAAAAAAGCCGCGACCTTTCACGTAGAATCTGCTCTGGCAGAGTTTTTTAAACATCTGGAAGCCCATAAAACAGACGCGATCATCAAAATATCGCGCCGCCCCTTCCCCTATCTTTTCACAAAAGAAAAACACGTTGCCGCCATTTTCGTTGATCTGGGGGAAATGACCTCCTCGCGCCTGAACCTGTATGAAGACGACCCGCAAAAGCACTATAAATTCATGGCGCTGAAATATTTCTGGCATGCGCTGTCGCTGCGCCAAGCCCTAAAAAACGACAAATCAACGCTAGAGCGCTTTGAACACGGCATCTTCGCGGCGCCTAAAACCATTCTCACCCTGCTCCGTCAAAACCTGCTCTCCGATAGCTTCGCCTCAAGCGCAATGGAACTGACAGGCAATAAAGGCAGCGTAAAACTCCTGCAAAAAAGACGCGCCGATCTGTGCGTTTCAAAAGAATGGAACTACGCCCCCGAAGCCCAACCCTTCCCGATAACCTTCGATTCCCTGAAGCTGGTTCTGCGCCACGCCAGAGACGCCCAAAACGAGGACAGCGTCCTTGAAAAAGCCCTGACCATCACAGAAGAAACGTCCGAAATCTTCGATGATATCGCCCTCGAAAAATGGGCGGAATTCGCACTGAAGGTGCAGGATATGATCTGGACAGAGCGCACAATAACCGAAACCCTCGGCTGCGCCGCCTACAGCACCGAAGACCCCTATATCCGCTCATACGCCTCCATCCTCGGCGATATGCTGAGCACCGATATTTCACCGACAAAATCAACCGACAGCTATAACCCCTTCGGGGCGCAAGAATCGCTGGAGGCCCTTCATCTCAAGTACGCAGAACAGCACTTCACAGACCTGATCGCACAAATGTTTTTGGAAGAAAACCCCGATTTACTGATCGAAAGCGCCAACGCCAAGAACGAACGCCTGCTGAGCGGCCACATCCTCGGCTGGTCCAGCCCCGCCCTGATCGAGGCCGCCCGCAGCTATAAAGACAGCGCAAAAGACTTGGGAGAGGCCGCCGAAAAAATCCACAGAACCTTCTACAAAACATTAAAGAAAACGCCGTGGACCGACCTCACCGCGCTTCACACACTCATCGTAACGCTGCTGCGCGAAAGCAAAGCAACGCCCCGGAATCTAAAAGAGCGTCTCGAAAAATCCGAAACGCTCTCTTATTTATCTGAATATATTTAAACAGATTTAGGAAACGACTTCCCAAACACCGTCTGGGCGCTGACATGCAGTGCCGATGGCTGTTTCTTTGCGTCCGCCGACAATGATTTCCTGCTCGTATTCACGGCAGTAATTTCCTTGGGCGCTGCGCCCGTCGCGTGTGGGTGTTACGCTACCGTAATTACCGGTATCAGGGTTATTCCAGTCAATGCTCTGACCGATAGGCGCAGTCTGCGCACGGCGGTTGGCATTACCTAGCATCGCACGGTCAGCATTATCCAATGACGCACCAATCTCGCTACCCAAAAAAGCACCCAAAAGCGCGCCCGCACCGGTCGCCCAGAGCTGTCCGCTCCCGCCGCCGACTTTAGAGCCGAGAATACCGCCGATAACCGCGCCGGAAACGCCGCCGACTTTTTGCTTCGTACCGCTTTGCTGCATTGTGTCACAAGCAGTCATACCGAATGTCGCGATCACGAGGGGAATTAAATATATTTTTTTCATAGATTTGGCCTTTCCTAAATCTTGCCGTAGCTTCTTATGAAGCCTATTGAGAATATAGATTCGTATTCTATATCTATTCTGTTACGTTTTAAAAACAATTACCCTTCGAAAAAAGTTCCAATTAAAAATGACCGCCGAAATATTCGAAAAATTTGGAAAAGACCCAATCGCACTGTGCCAAAACTGGTATGAAGACGCCAAAAAAACCGAGCCCAACGACCCCGAAGCCGTATGTTTAGCCACCGCCACAAAAGACGGAATCCCAAGCAATCGCTGGGTTTTGATTAAAGAAGTGAATGATAAGGGCTTAAAATTCCACACCAATGCCGCCAGCCGAAAAGGCCAAGAAATCGCGCAAAACCCGATCGCGGCGATAAACTGGTACTGGAAAACCCAGCGCAAGCAAATCCGCATTGTGGGTAAAGTTGAAGAAGTGAGCGAAAAAGAATCAGACGACTATTTCAACGCCCGTCCCAGAGAGCGCCAGATCGGCGCATGGGCTTCCGATCAATCCGCACCGTTCGAAAATTGGCAAGATTTGGAAACCGCACAAAAAAACGTAGAAAAACACTTCGCAGATATTGCTGTTATCCCGCGCCCCGCACACTGGAAAGGCTATCGCCTTGTGCCCCAAACCATGGAATTCTGGATCGCCCATAAAGACCGTTTACACACCCGCTTTATCTATAAAAAAACGGATACAGGGTGGACAGCCCATTGGTTATATCCTTAAAACCAAGACAAAGAAGGAAATAAAATGACAGCCACAGCCAAAAATAACACCGACGAAAAAATGAATTTCAGCGCCGATGTATCGCGCCTTTTAAACATCGTCGCCAACGCGCTCTACACCAACCATGATGTTTTCCTGCGCGAGTTGATCTCCAACGCCGCCGATGCCTGCGACCGCTTGCGCTATGACGCCATCGCCAAGCCGGAGCTGACCGCCGATAACGCCAATTTCCGCATCCATATTTATAAAGATACGGGCGCACGCACGCTCACGATTGTCGATAACGGCATCGGCATGGGCAAGGCCGAACTCATCGACCATCTTGGCACCATCGCTAAATCCGGCACAGCCGCGCTCATGGAAAAAATGAAAGGCGCAAAAGACGGCGAAACAGACCCCTTAAAACTTATCGGGCAATTCGGCGTAGGCTTTTATGCCTGCTATATGGTCGCTGGTTTCGTCACCGTGATCTCCCGCAAAGCCGGATCAAAATCCGCCCATGCCTGGGAATCCGACGGCGCGAGCGGCTTTAATGTCCGCAAAGCCACCAAAGATGAAGAAACCATCCTCGACGGCGATCGCGGCACAGCCATCATCCTGAACATCAAAGACGAAGGCGCGGAATTCCTGATTGATGAAAAAATCAGAGCCACCGTCGAAACCTATTCCGACCATATCGACGTGAAAATCTTCCTTGGCACACCCGAGGACACTGACAAAGGCGAAGGCCAGCCTATCAACAAAGCCAATGCCATCTGGACGCGCAACAAATCCGAAGTCACGAAAGAGCAATATACCGAATTTTACAAACACATCACCTACGGCATGGACGAACCCGTACTCACCTCGCATTGGCGCGCCGAAGGCACGATTGAGTTCAACGCCCTTCTCTTCATCCCCACACTCCGCCCTTGGGATTTATACGATCCCACGCGTAAAGACGCCGTGCGCCTTTATGTCCGCCGCGTCTTTATCTCCGATGCCGTGGATGGCCTGATGTATCCGTGGCTGCGCTTCGTGCGCGGGGTCATCGATTCCGAAGACCTGCCGCTCAACATCTCCCGCGAGAGCCTGCAATATAATCCGATCATCTCGAAAATCCGCACCGCCGTCACAAAACGCATCTTGAGCGACCTGCACAAGCTGACCAAAGACGATTGGCACGGCTTCGTGGCGTTTTGGGGGCAATTCGGCGCGGCTATCAAAGAAGGTCTTTATGACGCTGTCGAGCATCGCGAAGCCATCTTCAAAATCGCGCGCTTTTATTCAACGCATGATAACGGCGATAAATTCACCTCTCTGGATGAATATGTCGAGCGCATGGGCGAAGACCAAAAAGAGATTTTCTATATCTCCGGTGAGAACCTGGAGAGCCTCAAAAACTCTCCGCAGATTGAAGGCTTCAAAGCCAAAGGGCTTGAGGTTTTATTCTTCACCGATACGATTGATGATTTCTGGCTACAGCAAGTCAGCGAGTTCAAAGGCAAAACCTTCAAATCCGTGACCAAAGGCGATATCGACTTCGACAAAAAGGACGGCGAAAAAAAAGAAGAAAACACCCCCACAGACCTCACCAAAGCCCTATCGGACCTTTTAAAAGATGAAGTCTCCGATGTCCGCATTTCGAAACGCCTGACCGACTCCCCCGTCTGCCTTGTCGCATCCGAAAATGCCGTGGACATGCATATGGAGCGCGTGTTGAAAGTACAGCAAAAATATACCGGATCAGAAAAACCGGTGCTGGAAATTAACGCTGGCCATGCCCTTATTCAAAAACTGGAAACACTGGACGCAAGCGGCGAGGACTTCACGGCCACCGCACATCTACTGCTCGATCAAGCGAAAATCATTCAAGGAGAACCGCTAAAAGACCCCGCAGGATTTGCCCGCAGAATGTCTGAATTTCTCGCAAAAGCTTTATAAAAAACTATCTACAGGAACTGCCCGTAAAAGTACACCCCGGCAAAGGACAAACGGCGTCGTATTCCCCGCCCGGCTGCAAAACACCTGTTCTAATCGGCGCGCCGCATTCTCCATCAGACCAGCTCATAAGCTCCAGATGGTATCTCGGATCAGAGGATCTCTCGATACTCCCGCCGATAGACGGATATGAAGGAGGCGGGTTCGCAACCTCCAGATTAAACGCCCAGTTTTCGTTCCGTGCCGCCACAGCCTCCGCGCTGCAAGGCTCCGGGAATACACGGCGGTCATTACCTGCCAAATCTTCAAACGTCACAAAATCCGCCTTGTTGAAATCACGGCACTTCATTTGCCCCCAAACCACCGCCATCGAATAACAAATATCGGGGCCAATGCCCGTCGTATTCGCGCCTGCCGCATGGTTAAAATTACTACCCAAATACGCGCTGTGCTGCCCCCCGACAAGCGCAATTCCGGCCGCGCTCTCGCGGAAAGAATTAAACGAAGCCGCAGTCGCTAGTTGCTCCTGAAAACATGAATATTGCAAAACGCTATCGGGCTTGAGAATAAGGCGCTGCGCGGTTTCCACTTCGCGTGAAGCCGCCATCCATGCATGCGATTTCATCACTTCACCAAAAGCAGGATCACAGGACGAAGGCGCCGCCGCATAGACAGAATTATTTGCCGCCACCGAAAGCAACGCCATTGCAAAAATGAAAAATCCGTATTTAAAGCATTTCACTGTCATTAAGCCCTTTAATACTATGATAGCATAGCTTTTAAAGCGCTGCATAATTTTGAATGACATATAAAGACGTTTTTAGAGCATGCCCTGATAATGGCGCTCAAGCATTTCTTCGACTTCCTCATCGGAAAAATCGAAATTTTTACCCAATTCTTCGATAATAACCTGCCGCAAAAGCCCCATAAGGTCTTCCTGATTTTCGCACCACATATCCAAAAGCGGACGGCGAAACACCAAAAGCACATCATCATCCCCGACGGATTTTTTCTCCACCCCCGGAGAGATTTCTTTCCCGCTCTTATAAAACGCCAAAAGCTCATAAGGGTCTTCAAGGTCAAGCTCCGCTTCCAGCGTCTCATCCGGAAACTCTTCAATCACAACCGTGATATCCTCGCAAAAATCATCCATCTCTTCGGGCAAATTGTCGATAACCGACGCAGCCATAACCTCGAGATCATCCGATCCCGGGGGAGCTGAAAAATTCATGATGATCTGCTTGCGATCCATGGTCTTGACCTCCCTTTATCCCTGCTGTCAAATCAAAGGATCTGTTATCAATATGATTCTAAAGAGATAATTTACGATGAAACGAGGCGTCTCACAATGAAAATTCAAAAACTTGATCCACAGGCTATCCAAAGCGCACTGAAATCTCTGGACGGATGGGCGCTTGCTGATGACCGCCAAGCCCTCTTCAAAAGCTTTAAATTCAAAGACTTTAACTCCGCATGGGGCTTCATGGGCCGCATTGCCCTCCTCGCAGAAAAAATGGATCACCACCCCGAATGGTTCAACGTCTATAACCGCGTAGACATCACCCTCACCACCCATGATGCAGGCGGCATATCAGAGCGCGATATAAAAATGGCCACAAAAATCGAGACCTATTTATAATCCTTTCATTATCATGTAGTTTTAAAGAATGATCGCTGCGCTTCTCGACACCCTGAACGACCATAAAATCAACATCGCAACGGGTGTTCCCGATGGCTGGCTTGTGCCCGTCATTAACGCCTTAAACGACGATAAACGCTTTGATTACATCGCCGCAGCCCGCGAAGAAGAATGCTTCGGCATTGCCTCCGGCGTCGCCATGAGCGGTAAACGCTGCCTTGTTGTCATGCAAAACTCCGGCTTCCTCAATTCCGTCGGCGCGTTCACAACGCTGTGCCAAAAATATCAAACGCCTTTTGTATGCCTGATCGCCCATCGCGGCGGCATCAACGATTCAAACGGCTATGATCCCAATAAATACCGCGCTTTCGAGGCCATCACCCAAAGCATGAACCTGTTCGTTCACCCCTCCTCTTGGGCGGATTTAAGCACAAACATCCCCAAAGCATTTGGCCGATCAGAAGGCGCGAGCGAACCCGCCTTTATCACTTTGCATGAAGGAAGCGGCCTATGAAACAAGCTGAAGCCTTCGAGGCCCTCGTAAAATTCGCGGAAAAACATAATGCCCTGATCGTTCCCGATATCGGCTCGCAATCCCTATGGTTGAAAGCCACCAAAGACCGCCACGAAAACCTGTATCTCTCAGGACCGATGGGCATGGCTTCTTCCGTCGCGCTCGGCGTCGCCATCGCCAATAAAGACCGCCTCGTCATCGCCGCCTGCGGTGACGGCGCACTCGCCATGAACATGACCAGCCTCGCCACAATCTCAAACGCCGCGCCCAAAAACCTTATCGTCGCAGTGATGAATAACGGCGTGTATGAATACACAAAATCTCTCCCCGTCCCCAGCCTCGGCGTGAACTGGAACAAAATCTCGGAAACATTCACGGGATTTAAGAACACAATCACATTCGACAACATCTCGGAACTAAACCCGAAAACAGGCCCCCACTTTGTTCACGCCGAAATCGAAGGCGGCGCGCTGCCCCCCGGCCCGGGAATGCACCCCGTCGATGTCCATCACCGTTTTAAAGCCCTGTTCAAATAAAAACTTTAACCTTGATTACAGGGGGTATAAAAGCGCACAATAATTCAAGTACTTAATACTATTTTCACAAATTAAGGTGCATATTAATAGTAATGGTATATGACCTCGCCCATATTAAAGTGCTTATAGCCGATGACATGAAACCAATGCGGAATCTCACATCTTCGGTTCTGCAGACATTCGGCTTCAAAGACATTGCCGTTGCCTCGAACGGTGATGAGGCCTTTGAGCTCTATTGCAGGTTCAACCACGATCTCGTCATTACAGACTGGATCATGGAGCCGACAGACGGCCTGGAACTGGCCCAAAAGATCAGAACAGACCCCGCCTCCCCCAATAAATTCGTGCCCATCATCGTCATGACAGGCTTCAGCGCCAAAGCCCGCGTTGAAAAATCCAGAGACACAGGGATCACAGAATTCCTCGTTAAACCCTTCAACGCCGAGGATCTATACCGGCGCATATTCCAAATCATTGAAAAACCAAGAAAATTTGTCGAAGCAGAAGAGTTTTTCGGCCCCGACAGACGCAGAAAAATCGGCACGGATTATAGCGGCCCAAGACGGCGCGACGAAGAACCCGTAGATTTGAATGATAAAGATGCGCACAAAGCCAACATATTGAAAAAATTAAGAGAAGAAGCCAAGAGCATCTAGCGCTCTTATGAAGCACCGCCATGACCACACGCAAAAAAGCCAAATTCATAACCCCGCCAAATCGTCTGAAACTCCTTGCGGGCAGCGGCGGCCTGCCGAAAGGCGTTATTGATCGCGCCCAAAAATTCATGGATGAGTTTGAAGTTGATTTCATGCCTGAAGCCGAAAAACTAATCACCACGATGATGAGCGCCAGCGACAAGGTTCTGATCGCCGTAAACGAGAACAAACCCTATGATAAAGAGGAAATCATCACCCCCGTCATGCAGCTTAAGGCCAATGGCGGCCAATTCAAATACGAACTCATCAGCGATGTTGCCGATATTTGCCTGCAATTCCTTGAAGCGATTAAAGAATTCACACCCGACGCGCTTGATGTTGTGCGCGCCCATCACAGAACAATCGAAATCATCATTCAAAACAATCTGCGCGGTGACGGCGGCGCAGAAGGCGCAATCCTTGTCGAAGAACTCCATAAAGCCTGCAACCGCTACTTCAAAAAGCATAAAAAATAACGCAGACCTTTAACAAATGTTAAACTTTTGGTAGTATTCTATAAGTATACAAGAGAATCTAAGGATTATAAGGACACTATGTCAGAAGCCATTATTGCAGCACAAACAGCCGTAGCCCGACAGAACTTCGCGGTCAGCACGTTTAAGCAGGCAAATGATCAACTTAAAGAACTCGCCAATATCATTGATGAATCCTCGCGCACAGTCGCCGCAAACGCATCACGCGGCGGAAACGTAAATATCAGCGCCTAAAATATACGATTATATCAAAGAAACCCGCCCGCACAGATTCGCGGGCTTTTTTACATGTCGTTACCAGGATCCTCAACAACAACTATATCCGCGCCCTCTACGGCAGGTTTATCGTCCCAATCAATAGAACCAATCGCAACATCGCCCACGGCCCAGCCGCCATTCGCCGCCGCGAACGCATAATTCCCCGTCGCCATCGCAAGTCCGCCGGTCACAACCCTGAATGGCAATCGCATATGCATACTTGTCTCAAACGGCTTCCCGCTCTTGATTTTTTCAGGAACCCAAACAACCGCAGGCTTAACAACATGCTCATTAAACGCCGAAATCGGCTTATCCAAAACACGCTCAAACATCTTGGCCAGTGATCCATGCTTCGGATCAACCAACCCCGAAACCCAACCCTCGGGCGCAGCGTCACCTTCATGCTCGGCCAAATAACTGCGGGTTTCATACATCCCGCCTTGATATGTCAGAGTGCTCGCCCCAAAAACAGAAAGCCCCGTGCCAAACGTCAAAGCATGCATAGATGTTTCCAAAATATTGCGGTTAAGTTCAGGGTCCATCATACCCTCAAGCCCGAAGACCGAAAGCGCCGCCGCGCCAAACGCCAGAGCCAGACTGCCTGCCTTTAAGAAAAACGGGTTTTTTGCAGACGCCCGCAAGAAAGAAGATCCCACAACAAATGAAGACCCGGAAATTGTGATCCAGCTTGCATCCTGCGTTAGTGCATACCCCAATATCCCAATAGCCGCTGTGGCAGTCGCCGCATCAATAACATCAACACTTATCTGACTTTTTGCCTTCTGGGCAATCCCTCTGACAACCGGCGCAAGCAAAACCGTCGCGCCAAGCCCTAGAGTTACAGTCGCATCAGGGTGCTCCGCGCTCAGCTCAAGAAATTTTTCCGCAAGAGATAAAGACTGGTCATTCGCCACAGACAAAACCGACTCTGAAAAAGCGGCAAATCCGCCCGCGCCCGCAACTGTCGCCAGAACATTACCGCCCTCATAGCCCCAAAACTGGAACTCCATATTATTCTTTTTGAAAAAGTCTTTTAAAGAAAAACCCATACGCAGCCTTTATACATAAAAAAGGCACATTATGTCATTAAAGAGGTATACGCAAGTTTTTTATAGAAAATATATTGCGCCGTTTAAGCCACTTGACGCATCAACATATGGTGCGTCTGCCACATATGCTGGAGGGTGCTTGCCATATGCTTCACATCCTCGGTTGAATGCGCTGCCGTTGCGGTCAAACGCAAACGCTCCGTGCCTTTCGGCACCGTCGGATAATTAATCGGCTGCACATAAATATTATGCTCATCCATCAATAATTGTGATACTTCGCGGCAGCAATTCGGCTCCCCCACGATGAGAGGCACGATATGGCTCTCCGCACGCAGAAACGGTAAATCCGCCGCCTCAAGCATATCTTTAAACAACGCCACATTGCGGCGCATCCGCGAACGCTCTATATCTGAAACCTTCAAATGCTCCACAGCCGCCCGCGCACCCGCAAGTACAGATGGCGGTAAACTGGTCGTGAAAATAAAGCTCGACGCAAAGCTGCGCACCACATCCACAATCTCCGCAGACGCCGTGATAAACCCGCCCATACAGCCATAAGCTTTGCCGAACGTTCCCTCAATCACATCAATCCGGTCCATGAGGCCGCGTTCCTCGGCAACGCCGCCGCCGCGCGGCCCATAAAGCCCCACGCCATGAACCTCGTCCAAATACGTGATCGCATTATACTTATCCGCCAAATCACAAATCTCTTTGATCGGCGCAATATCGCCGTCCATTGAATACACAGACTCAAAAGCAATCAATTTCGGGCGTTTAATATCGGTGGCCTTTAACAGCTCTTCCAAATGCTCAACATCATTATGACGGAAAATCTTTTTCTCGGCGCGAGAATCGCGCATACCGTGGATCATCGACGCATGGTTCATTTCATCAGAGAAAATCACGCAATCAGGCAAGATCTTGCCCAAAGTCCCAAGCGCCCCTTCATTGGCCACATAGCCGGATGAAAACACAAGCGCGGCGTCTTTGTTGTGCAAATCGGCCAAACTCTCTTCCAGCTCAACATGATAGCGCGTCGTACCCGAAATATTGCGCGTGCCCCCTGCGCCCGCGCCACAAGACTCAAGCGCTTCGCGCGCCGCTTCAACAACAACAGGGTGCTGCCCCATTCCAAGATAGTCATTCGAACACCAAATCGTGACTTCGCGCGGCTCTGCGCCGTCATTTGGTCTGTATAAAGCTTTTGGGAAACGTCCTGAAATCCGCTCCAGGTTTGCAAAACGGCGATACCGTCCCTCTTTTTTCACACCCGCAATGCACCCTTCAAAATGCTGCATGTAGTTAAATTCGCTCATAAGCGCAGATCATCCTTATTGTTTTTGTACCCATAGATCAGTTAGTTTAAACTGAATGCGTAACAAACATATCGTATTGATTTTGACCAATTTCAGTCTTAATGCAAGTGTATAGGCCATACAGTTAAAGGATTTCAAGCATGATTATAAGTTTCGGAAGCATATTGATGCATTTTGGCATCACCTCCGATGCCCCTGCTATGGATAACAGCTATCCCGAAACGATGCGCGCCGCCTCTTCATATTCCGCAGAAATCGGTGGAAAAGCCGCGCTTCAAGCGCTCGCCGCTGCCCATGCCGGCGCTAAAGTCGCCCTCGTCAGCAAAATCGGAGACGACCATTACGGCAAAAACGCCCTGCTCAAACTCCGCCAGCGCGGCGTCGTCACCTCCGGCGTCGGGCGCAACAACACCGTCCCCACAGGAAGCTGTTTTGACATCAGCGGCAAAACCAATGACCGTATCATCGCGCTCGGCGCCAGCAACTGGATTGAAAACGCACAAATCCCCGATGAAATTTTACACCCCGACACCATTGTCATGGTGCAAACCGAAAATAAAATCGATGTTATCGCCAAACTTATGGAGCGCGCGAAAGAACAAGGCAGCCGTATAATCCTCAACCTCTCGCCAAAGACCGATATCCCGCCGGAGATGCTGAAAAACACGGATTTCCTCGTTGTCCCCGAAGCCTTCAAAGGCTATATCGCCGATGCCCGTAAATATAATGATTTGGTGATGATTGTTCTTAACACCAACGGCGATGTCTCGGTCACCAAGGGCGCAGAAAACTTGCTCGGCTCCCCCAAACCTGAACATGATTTGATCGACTGGCATTACCCCACCGCCAGCGAAGATACCTTTGTCGGCACATTCGCCGCCTGTCTTTACGCTAAAATGTCATTGGAAAAAGCCGTGAAAATGGCCAATATCGCCCGCGCCCTAAGCGCATCTAAACGCGGCTGCCATAAATCACTGCCCTATATCGACACTGTGAAAGATATTTATAACGAAGCCTAGAAACCCAGAGTATTTGCAATCCGCTCTGCGTGACCCAAATCTTTATCCAGCGCCGCCATAACCTTCGCCAGATCGGCGCTTTCATCACCCGCCCAAACGCGCACCGTCTTGAGGTAAACCCCCGTAAACCCCGCAAGCCTGATCGCCCCGCGAATGCCGTTCGTCTCAATCCCTGCCGCTTCCAGCATCCATGTCATAGAGCGGCACAAATGCGGGCATGAAATGACCGCCTGCTTCGGATCGAATTTAAAACTCTCGAGGATCGCAACAACCCCGCCGCGATAATCATTCAAAATCTCGAACCGCTCCATAAGTATATCAAAAAGCTGATCCCGCGCACTCGCTGACGGGTCATGCTGCCCCACCGCATCTAAAACGCGCCGGTCAATCATCCGCCCGAAAAGCACGAGGATATCGGTTTTATCTTCAACAACATCAAACAGCTCAGCCAGCGTCAATCCGCATTCTTGCGCGATGTCGGAAAGCGTCACATGGGCCCAGCCTTGCCCTTCCGCAAGCGATAAAGCCTTCATCACGATGGTTGTTTTAATATCTAATGTCGTCTTTTTTACCATTTTGCTCTCTAAGCCTTTAATACTGCTTGGCGTGTCGCACTTTATTTTGTAAGTGTTCTATAGTTTTTTTACGAATCACACAAGGAATCCGATCATGTCAAACCCAACTTTAGGTGTAGTAGCCGTAGGCAACGCCCTCGTAGATGTTCTCGCACAAGTCGATGACAACTTCGTAAAAAAGCAAAAAGTTGAAAAAGGTGTGATGACATTGATTGACGAAGTGCGCGCCGTTGAACTTTACACACAAATGCCCGCAGGCGTTGAAAGCTCTGGCGGCTCCGCAGGAAACACAATGGCCGGCTTCGCCTCTTTCGGCGGCAAAGGCGGCTTTATCGGCAAAGTCGCAGAAGACGCTCTCGGCAAAACATTCCAAACAGATTTACGCTCAATGGGCCTGACCTTTGACACACAGCCCCTCGCACTCGGCGCAAAAACAGGCCGCTGCCTCATCCTTGTAACACCGGACGCAGAGCGCACAATGAACACATTCCTCGGCGCAAGCGTTGAACTGAACGCCGAAGACATTGACACCGACCTGATCGCCGATGCCCAAGTCACATATCTTGAAGGCTATCTCTTCGATAAAGATCTGGCCAAACAAGCGTTCATTGCCGCCGCCGAAGCCTGCCACGCCGCAGGGCACCGCGTCGCCCTCACGCTTTCTGATCCGTTCTGCGTTGATCGCCACCGCGAAGATTTCCTCAAGCTCGTTGAAGGCCATATCGACATTCTCTTCGCTAATGAAGACGAAATAAAATCTCTCTACCAAAAGGACAATTTCGAAGACGCCGTTAACGCCGTTAGCAGCCACGTTGAAATCGCCGCCATCACCCGCAGCGAAAAAGGCGCGATCATCTTGAGCAAAGGTGAACGCTTCGAAATCGCCGCCGCAAAAGTGGATAAAGTCATCGACACAACCGGCGCAGGCGATCAATTCGCCGCTGGATTCTTGTATGGCTTCACTGAAGGCAAAGATTTGGAAACATGCGGTAAACTCGGCGCACTCTCTGCCGCCGAAGTCATCGCCCATATCGGCCCGCGCCCAGAAATCAGCTATTCTGATCTCATCGCAAAAGCCGCTTAGGACAATTTCAAAAGATCAAGACGATCGGCAAATAATACTTTGGTTTTAGAAGTGCGGCACACAATCCGCACTTCATCAAAATGCTTATCCATGCGGTCCGATATCCCTTGCATAATAAGCCGCGCCGCGCGAGGCTTCGGAAACCCATGCCTGCCCGACCCGATCGGCGGAAACGCAACCGTTTTCAAAGACAGCGCCCGCGCCTGCTCCATAGCTTTGCGCACGGCGTTCAAAAGCTGACGATCCTCGCGGTCAAAATCCGTGCGCCAAACAGGCGCAATTGCAAAAATCAGATGCCTCGCAGGCAAATTAAAACCAGGCAAAACATACACATCCCCCGCCCGCGGACGATACACGTTTTCCTCCACATATAGGTCAAGCTCTGCGCCCGCCGCATCCCGAAGCGAAGCATTCAACTTCCCCCGATACTCAAGGCTCTGCGGGATCAAGGTCACAATCGCATCAACCTCTTGCGCCGTAATATCACCCTGAACAATTTGGATTCGATTTAAATAAGGATTGGAAGCCATCGCCCCCTCTGATACTTTATAAACATGCCTCACTATATCCTGAAATTCTTAATTTTTTCTGTGCTTTTTTGCCTGCCTGCCGATTTATTCGCGCAGGAACCGGCGCAGGAAATCCCTGCCGCCACACCCTATGGCATCTCTATGCACGGCGCGCCGAAATACACCGCCGCTTCAACGCATCTGGACACCGCAAACCCAGACGCGCCAAAAGGCGGCAAAATCAAAATGGATGCAATCGGCACATTCGACACTCTCAACCCCTACTCCATTAAGGGTAAAGCCGCGCAAGGCCTGAACCTCGTTTATGATCGCCTGATGAGCCGCGTCTGGGAAGAACCTTTCTCCATGTATCCTCTCATCGCCGAAAGTTATGAGATGCCCGAAGACCGCTCGTCCATCACCTTTCACATCAACCCGAAAGCCCGCTTTCAGGACGGCACGCCCATAACAGCCGAAGATGTTCTTTTCTCCTTCGAAACCTTAAAAACCGAAGGCCGCCCCAATATGCGCAACGTCTATCGTTTGGTGAGCAAAGCAACGAAGCCTGATGAAATGACAGTGCATTTTGAATTCGCCGAAGGCTATGACCGCGAAACAGCCCTCATCATGGCCATGATGCCCGTGCTTTCAAAAGCATATTGGGAAACGCGCACCTTCGATCAAACCACGCTTGATATTCCAAATACAAACGGTGCGTATCGTATCAAATCATTTGAGCCCGGCAGAACCATCACATATGAACGCAATCCCGATTACTGGGCGAAAGACCTCCTCCCCAATGTCGGACATAATAATTTCGATGAAATCACCTATGATTACTACCGTGACGACACCGTCGCCTTCGAAGCTTTTAAATCCGGCGACCTTGATCTGCGCCGCGAAAGCGATGCGGGGAAATGGGCCAGCGCCTATGACTTCCCTGCCGTCCAAAGCGGCAAAGTCATGAAAGACACCATCGCCCATGGACGCCCCGAACGCACACGCGGCTTCATCTTCAATACCCGCCGCGCACCCTTTGATGACATCCGCGTTCGCAAAGCCCTCGAAATGCTCTTTGATTTCGAATGGGTGAACAATAACCTCTTCCACGGCCAATACAAACAAATCGACAGCTACTTCCCCAACTCCGAACTCGCCTCCCCCCTCCGCAATGTAGGCAAAACGCAAATCAGCCCCCGCGAAAAAATGCGCAGCGCCGATGCGTTGTTAAAAGACGCAGGCTGGCTTGTCGTCGATGGCAAACGCATGAAAGACGGCAAACCTCTGTCATTCGAACTCCTCCTCGACGCGCCCGAACAAGAAAAAATCGCCCTGCATTACAAACGCGCCCTTGAGCGCATGGGCATCGAAATGCGAATCCGCGTCCTAGACAGCGCCGCCTTCCGTGGCCGCCTCAACGAATATGATTTCGACATGGTCTCTTATTTCTGGCAATCCTCGCTATCCCCGGGCACAGAGCAAATCCTGTATTGGGGCTGCGAAGCGGGTAAACAACCCGCCCGCTGGAACTTCCCCGGCATCTGCGACCCCGCAATAGACAAACTCGCAAACGCCGTGGCCCAAACCAAAACCCGCGAGGATCTGGTCAGAATCATGCAAACCCTCGACCAGCATCTCTTGCGCGGCCACTACATGATCCCGCTATATTACGCCGGCGCCGATTACGTCGCCTATGACGCCCGCATCAAACGGCCTGAAAAAGTGCCGCTTTACGGCATGGTTCTCGAAAGCTGGTGGATGGATGAACAAAACCCGTAAAACAGCATTGAGCAATGCCGCCGCCCTTGCTATCCTTTTCGTGATGTAATTCTCGAAGAGTTTAGGGCTTATCCCATGTTAAAAAACTATAAAAATTTCAGCCTTCTGGCATTTGGATCTCTCATAGCTTTAACCGCCTGCACGCCCGGCAAAAGCGTCGACGATGTCGGCGGGCAATTCTGGCAGCGCGTAAGCGTCTCCGATGCCGTCTATCAACAAGGCCCGAAAGCCCAGCAAATGCTTAACCGCGACATCTCGCGGTGCGTGTTCGAACTCCGCGAGCTTGAGCGCCTCGGCAACATCAAAAACGCAATCCCCACCGATGTTCAGGGCCGCGTCCTAGACCCCGATCAAAGAGCGCTGGAAAACTGGGACACGCCGGAGCGTGACAAGCACCTCTTCGCGGAACAAAGCGAATATAATGATTTCGAATCCTGCATGAAAGCGAAGGGATGGGAGCGCGTCGAACACGTCCCTTTTGATGTAGCCCGCAAGGGCCGCACCAACTACCTCAGAGCAAACGTCAATTATGATTACGCCCCGTCAGACCTTGATGGCGTATCGGTTCGCGAAACCCCATCAACAAACGAAGCAGGCGATTTCGCAAACCTGAACGAATAGGGTCTAAGCCGCCCCGCGCGCCTTTGAATTTTGCTCGAATGTTTTCGTGATAACGTCTAAAACCGTTTCAACGCTTAAACTCTCCATAAGCGTGCGATCGAGTGCCTTCGCATCATACCCCGCAAAATCAACCAACTCGTCAAAACTTTCAGGCGTCCTAGCATAAGCCGCATGCTCACCGTAAGGCGCATAAATATGCGGATAGCTCGGGCCAAAAACGCCCACCGTCGGCACGCCGCACGCGGCGGCGCAATGCATCAACCCTGAATCATTCCCCAAATAAAAATCACACCGCGCCAAAGCCGCCGCCGCCTCTCCGGGCGATCCCTTGGCAATCGCATCAATTCGCGCATCCTCGGGCATCGCGTTATAAACTGCGTAAGCGCCCTCTTCCTCTCCGGGCGCGCCGAACACCGCCACGCGCGCGCCTTCCATCACCCCGCCCTTCGCAATCATCCAAAGCAGCGTTTCAATAAACCGCTCTGCGGGCCATGTCTTGCCAATCCAATTCGCCGTCGGCCCCACCGCAAGCACCGGCGCGCCATCGGGAATAAGCGCCGCCGCGCTTTTTTTCTGCGCGTCGCTAAACCAGAGCTTCGGCGCTGGCACAGGCCGCACCCCCACAACATCGGCAAGCTGTTTCACCTTGTGCTGCGCTTTATCAATATGCTTGCTGAAAATATATCTGCGCTTGGCAAACACCAATCTGGACACCGCCGAATCCCGCAGATCAATCACTAAATCCCAACGCGTCCCGATCACGCGCTTCCACAACTTTATCCAATGCTTATTACGCTTTTCCTTCTTGAGCGGAAGTATCTCTTCCAGCAACGGATACCCCTCAAAAAGCGACACCGCCAGCGGCCCGCACGCAATTGTAACCTTGGCATTGGCATGCGTTTGCTCTATGTGATTAAGAAGCCCGGACGATAAAACGGCATCTCCAATCCGGCTCGATGTAATAAACAATATTTTCATGACGGCAAATATGACAGAAACCCCCTTCTTCGTAAAACTGAAAAACCGCGGCCTCCTGCATCTGGAAGGCGCAGACCGCCAAGAATTCCTTCAAGGGCTGATTACCAACGATATGAACAAGCTCACCGCCGCCGCGCCGCTTTATGCCTGCCTGCTCACCGCGCAAGGCAAATTCCTCCATGATTTCTTCGTGATCGAGGGCAATGACTTCACACTTATTGATTGTGAAGGCGGCAATCGCGCTGCCGATCTTTTCCGCCGCCTGAATATGTATCGCCTGCGTAAAGATGTGCAAATCTCGCTCGAAGAGGCCAACGATGTTTACGCAATCTTCAACGCCGATCACGGCCTCCCCGACCCGCGTCATAAAAAAATGGGCAACCGCAGCTTCGAAAAACCCGACCTTCAGGAAAAACCCTTCGAAGAATGGGATCGCCGCCGCATCGCCCTCACCATCCCCGATGGCAGCCGCGACCTAATCCCTGAAAAATCAACAATGGACGAGGCCAAGATGGATACCTTCGGTGCCATCGACTACGACAAAGGCTGCTATATCGGGCAAGAACTCACCGCCCGCATGCATTATCGCGGCCTTGGCAAAAAACATCTGCAAACCGTCGCCCTCACCGATCTCCCCTCCGGCGCGCAGATCCGCTCTTCATGTGACGATATCGGCATCGCACTGGTAAAAAACGAAAAAACAGAAGGGGCATAATTTTGTTTTTACAGCAGGCACAAACGACGACGGATAGTGACCTCTATTTTAGGAGTGCGGTAACGCACTGTAAAAGCAAAAGGATGCCCCGCAGATGATAAAATACGTATTCTGGGACAGCGACAACACCCTCATAAACACTGCCGAGCATCACTGGCGCAAACACTTTGAGACCCTCAAATCCCTCGGCATCACCCTCGATGAAACATACCGAAACCGCGTTTACACCCATAACGGCATCCAGAACTGGGAATGGATGGCCGCCGATCTGGGGCTTGATATAGATCAGGATGAATACTTAAACAAAATCGACCAATGGTATTTCGACCACATTGATGAAATCCAAATTCGCGCAGGCGTGGAAGAAGCCATCGCGCTCTTCAAAGAGGCCAACCTCCCGCAAGCCGTCGTGTCCAATGGCCGCAAAAAGTCTGTCATGGCCGCGCAGGACGCCAAAGGCTTAAGTCCCCATTTTGAATTCATCCTGTGCAAAGAAGACTACGAAGGCCGCAAGCCCGACCCCGCGCCCTATCTCGCCGCTTTAAGCAAAATGGAAGCGCTGAAAAACCAGCGCATAAAACCTGCCGAATGCCTCGTGATCGAAGACGACCCCAAAGGCGTAGAAAGCGGGCGAGCCGCAGGAATGCAAGTGATAGACCGCCCGCCGAACGAAGACGATCCGCAAAAATTCATTGAAAAATGTAACGTATTCTTAGAGAGCAATAACCTATAGCGGCGCAAGCCAGCGCTCAGTCCCTATGGCTTCCATAATCAACTCAACGGAGAGCGCCGCAAGAAGCATCCCCATCACTTTCACCATAATGGCCGCGCCGTTCTTCCCTATAACCTTCAAGATTTTATTCGCCAAAAGCATCATAAGAAACGTGATCGCCAAGATAGCCAGCAGCAAGATTGTACTAACCCCCTGCTCAACCAGCGTATAACGCGAATTATCCGTAATCAGAATCGCCGCCATAATCGCGCCCGGCGTCGCAATGGCAGGAATAGCCAAAGGGAAAACGGCAATATCATGCCCCTTTTCAACCTTATCTTCCGGAACGTCAAAATCACCGAAAATCATCTGAAGCGCAAACAGGAACAAAATCGCACCGCCCGCAACTTGCAGCGAAATCATGCGAATGCCCATACCGGTCAAAATAACCTGCCCCAAAACAATAGAGCCGATCAAAACAAGCCCCGCATATATAACGGCCTTGCGGGCTGTATGGGCGCGTTTTTCCTTTGTGAACTTATGTGTAAGCGCCGTAAAAATAACGACAGTCCCGACGGGGTCAATCGTCGACCACAAAAACATAAAGTCTGTGACGGCTTTAGTTAACATCTGTAGGGGTCACTCTTAAGCAACTTGCGGTGCGAAAAGTATTGCCAGAGAGAAAATCAAAAACGCGATAATAAACGCAATCACCAGCAACACATCCTTGCGGCTGAAGAAACTGTACATATCAAAAGTTTTCAAAACCTCTGAGTCTTTGGTTTTCTTATCGCTCATCTCTGTCTTTCCGACCATCAGCCTGCGGCTGCGGCCTTACTTGCTAAAGGGACGGCCCCCTGACTAAAGCGTGCCTGCCCCTCCTTGATCGCGGCTTGTGCGGCTGCCAAACGGGCAATCGGTACGCGATATGGGGAGCATGACACATAATCAAGCCCAACGCTCTCACAAAATGCGATAGATGCAGGGTCGCCGCCATGCTCGCCGCAAATCCCAAGCTTGATATCAGCCTTAACGCTACGCCCACCGGCGCAAGCCACCTCAACCAAACGGCCAACACCTTCAACATCCAAAGAAGCAAACGGGTCGCGCTCGTAAATGCCGTGCCCGACATACGCAGGAAGGAAGCTCGCCGCATCATCACGGCTCATGCCCAATGTTGTTTGCGTCAAATCATTCGTCCCGAAACTGAAAAAATCCGCGCTCTTCGCAATTTCATTCGCCGTTAAACACGCCCGCGGCAATTCGATCATCGTGCCCACGATATATTCAAGGCTCTTGCCCTTTTCTTCGAACACTTTCCTGGCAATATCTTCAACGCGCTTGCGTAAAATCTGAAGCTCTTTTTGCGCCCCGACAAGCGGAATCATAATCTCCGGCACTGGCGGCGCACTTGTTTTGGCAGCCGCCTCGAGCGCCCCTTCAAAAATCGCCCGCGCTTGCATCTCGTATATTTCGGGGAAGGTAATCCCCAAACGACATCCGCGATGCCCAAGCATAGGGTTTGATTCGTGAAGCTCACCCAAACGGCGACGAACCTGTTCTTGCGAAATCCCCGCAACCTTTGCGAAATTATTGATATCGCCTTCTTCATGCGGCAAAAACTCGTGCAGCGGCGGATCAAGCAAGCGCACAGTCACTGGCAATCCACTCATAATCTCGAACAATTCCGCAAAATCGCTGCGCTGTTCAGGCAAAAGCTTATCCAATGCAGCGCGGCGCTCGTCTGCCGTCGTCGCAAAAATCATCTCACGCACATTTTGAATCCGCGCTTGATCAAAGAACATATGCTCGGTGCGGCAAAGCCCGATGCCTTCCGCGCCAAATTCACGCGCTGTTTTAGCATCCAAAGGCGTTTCCGCATTCGCGCGCACTTTCATGCGGCGGCGCGCATCCGCCCACCCCATAAGCACCCCGAAATCACCGGAAAGCTGCGGCTTAATCGTATCTACTTCACCAAGCATAACTTCACCGGTAGAGCCATCAAGCGTCAGCGTCTCGCCTTCTTTAATCTCTTTATCACCAATGCGGATCACCTTTGCTTTCGCATCAATATTTAACTCCCCCGCACCCGCAACGCAGCATGTCCCCATGCCCCGCGCAACCACGGCTGCGTGTGATGTCATACCGCCGCGTGAGGTCAAAATCCCTTGCGCCGCATGCATCCCCGAAATATCTTCCGGCGATGTTTCCTGACGGCACAAAATCACATTCACGCCCGCCGCCGCTTGCTTTTCCGCTTCTTCGGATGTGAAAACAACCTTCCCCGAAGCCGCGCCCGGTGATGCAGGCAAGCCCTTGGTCACAATATTCTTGCGTGCTTTCGGGTCCAATGTCGGGTGAAGCAATTGGTCAAGGCTCTGCGGATCAACGCGAAGCAACGCCTCTTCTTGCGTGATAACGCCTTCCTCAACCATATCAACAGCAATCTTGAGCGCAGCGCTGGCCGAGCGCTTACCCGTGCGGGTTTGCAACATGAAAAGCTTCCCGCCCTGCACAGTAAATTCCAAATCCTGAACATCCTTATAATGCCCTTCAAGCTTCAAACGCACATCATCAAGCTGCTTGAACACCTCTGGCATGCTCTCTTCCATAGACGGCAAATCGCCGCCTTCCATCTCGCGGCCTTTTTTCGTCAAAGATTGCGGCGTACGAATCCCCGCCACAACGTCCTCACCTTGCGCGTTAATCAAATATTCGCCGTAGAAATAATTCTCGCCCGTGGACGGATCGCGCGTGAACGCAACGCCTGTCGCGCAGTCCTGCCCCATATTACCGAACACCATGGATTGCACGTTTACGGCTGTGCCCCAGCTATCGGAAATCTCGTTAATGCGGCGATACGTAATCGCACGCGGCACATTCCAAGACCCGAACACCGCGCCGATCGCGCCCCAAAGCTGCTCTTGCGCGTCATGCGGGAACGGACGGCCAATCTCGCGCTCCACAACCTTCTTGTACTCGCCGACAATCTCTTTCCAACCCTCGGCTGAAATATCGGTATCTTGCTTAATATCTTCATCGCGTTTGTAACGCTCGATCACATCTTCAAACTCGTGATGATCAACTCCGAGCACAACATCGCCATACATCTGGATAAACCGGCGGTACGAATCCCACGCAAAGCGCGCATCCCCTGATTGCGCTTCCAAACCGACAACCGTGTCATCATTCAAACCAAGATTCAAAACCGTATCCATCATACCGGGCATAGAAACCCGTGCACCGCTTCGAACGGACACAAGCAACGGATTTTGAGAATCGCCGAATTTTGCGCCCATTTCCGCTTCAACATTCGCCAAAGCGGTGTCAACCTGCGCCTTTAATTCTTGTGGATATTCTTCTTCATTCTCGTAATACGCGGTGCAAACTTCGGTAGTAATCGTGAAGCCCGGAGGAACAGGAAGACCAAGGCCGGCCATCTCGGCGAGGTTACATCCTTTTCCGCCCAAAAGGTTACGCATAGTAGCGTCACCTTCGTTTTTATCCTTACCAAAACTATATACCCATTTGGTCATTGCGTCGTAAAACTCCGTAAAATTGCGCTAAATCATAAGTCTCTAGGGGTTTAGCACATTAAAACCCGTAAATAAAAGAGGAAATTCATTGACATAAAGCAAAATATCCGCGTATAAAAACCCATGATTAAAGAAATGTTTGCACAGCTCCCACAAGAACAACTCGCCTCAATGGCCAGCTCCTCCTCAAGAGCAAGCAGAGTAAGGGTGGGGGAAACGTCCATACAAAACCCCTTATTCAGCATCGGCAGAGAACTCGCAACGCAAATCAGAGACGGAAAACTAGATCCCTCAGAACTAATAAATATGGAGCCTTTCGAGATTAATGGCGTAACCGTTTCTTTTAAATTTGATGACGGTAAAAATTGTCCCGCCTTGCTACGCCTAGAAGATAATTGGGGTTACCCTGAAGAAAGCACAGTGATCTCTGACCTTGTTGGCCATATCAGCATTACAGCGCCTTAACCATCATCAAACACAGCTCGTTATCAATCGGCCTGAACTCCCCCGCCGCCACTTGCGCGCGATCATATGTAATGCCGTGCCCGTCGGGAATATACCCAAGCTTCACATAGAGCCGCTGCGCTGCGCCGAATGATGCATCCATCCCCACGCCAATACCCATATGCGTGCATCCTTTTTCCGCCGCCATCTCCTCACACCGCGCAATCATCGCGCTCGCATAGCCCTTTTTGCGGTGGCTGCTCACCACGTTTAAATCCTGAATTTCCGGAAAACCCATCGTTTTAAAAAACGCATATTTCGGATGCCAATTCAAAACGCAATACCCCACAAGCTCGCCCTCTTCTTCAGCCAGAAGAACCGCCCGCTTCCCCGCTGCCTGCGCTTCCATCTGAAGCGCAAAATATTCCACAACCTTCGCCGCCTTCATGCGCAAAACAAACGCATCCAGCGCAAGGATATCTTCATGTGTCGCTATGCGGATCTTCATATTACTCGTTGCTTCCCTCTAATCATCTACCGTAAAATAGCACGATGAAATGGATTCTCACACTTTTGGTTTTTTTAATACCCTCGACCGTCCACGCGCAAAGCCCCGAATATAAATCGGGCTTGCAACATGCGCGTGTTTACAACACCCCGAAACCAACAAAACCCGACACACCCGATGTAGAAAAACCTGAACTGGCGGCCACATCCGACAAAGCCGAAGATAAAGAGCAAACCGCCGCCGACCGCGTCTGGGAAAAATATAAAGCCATCGCCATGGGCGAGCACACCAAAGAAAAAGAAAAAGAAAAAGAAACCGAAAAGGAAAACGCCGATAAAGCGGAAACACCGGAAAAAGAAGCCAAAACAGAAGTGGCAGAAGATAAACCATCAAAAGAGGGCTTCGCCAAAATCCTCGATTCATATAATTCCAATAAAGAAAGCCAGCGCGACATGCGCTCCATCAGCTTCAAAACGCCAAAAGCAGACGCAGTAAATGACACGCAGGGCAACGAATAACCCTTCAAAACACTTGTTTGCATACACGAAGTTGTTTATGACCTGAAGGTATGAATTCTGCGGAAAAAACCATTAAAGATGCCGCCCAAAACCCGGCTGAAATCTTAAGCAAAACGCTCGAAACGGATATGCGCGCCGTAAACGCCCTGATCATCGCCCGCATGGACAGCCCCGTAAAACTCATCCCACAGCTTGCCTCCTATCTTATCGCCGCAGGTGGCAAGCGTATCCGCCCGCTTCTTACCCTCGCCTCCACACAAATCTACGGCGGCAATATGGCACGCGCCCACATGCTCTCTGCCTGCGTGGAGTTCATTCACACCGCCACGCTTTTGCATGATGATGTCGTGGATGAAAGCCTTGAACGCCGTGGCCAAGAAGCCGCAAACCTCATATTCGGCAACCAAGCCAGCGTACTCGTCGGCGATTTTCTCTTCTCCCGCGCCTTCCAACTCATGACAGAAGACGGCAGCCTTGAAGTGCTGCGCATTCTCTCCGGTGCATCCGCCACCATCGCCCAAGGCGAGGTCATGCAGCTCGCCACCGCGAATAACTTAAGCACCACCATGGACGAATATATAGAGGTCATAACATCCAAAACCGCCGCGCTCTTCGCTGCCGCCTGCGAAGTCGGCCCCGTCATCGCTGGCGCAAACAAAACCGCCCAAACCGCCATGGCCGATTACGGCAGGAACATGGGCATCGCCTTCCAGATCGCCGATGACACCCTCGATTATATGGCGCAGCGCGAAGACTTAGGCAAAACCGTTGGTGATGATTTCCGTGAAGGCAAAATGACCGCCCCTGTTCTTTTCGCCCTTCAGAGCGCAACCCCTGATGAACGTGAGTTTTGGGAACGCACCCTTGGCCGCCGCGAACAAACGCCCGATGATTTGAATAAAGCACAGGAACTTATTACACACCACGGATCAATTTCAAAAAGCCTGGACCTCGCCGAGCAATACGCAAAAAAAGCGCGCGCCGCCCTCCTTCACGCCCCCGACACCCAATTGCGCGCGCAACTTAACGCTCTGATAGACCACACCATAAACCGAAAATCATAAGTTAAAGCCAACCATCATGTCCACAAACACAACCTTTTTGACCAGCGACCAAAATGTCATCGACAGAGTCGAAAGAATAACCCAAGTCGGGCACTGGACTCTCGATGTAGACAATCAAAAACTTTTTTGGTCGGAGCAGGTATATAAAATCCACGGCCTATCACCGGATATTTACACCCCTGAAGTAGAAACGGGAATAAACGCTTATCTGGAAGAAGACAGAGACTATGTAACGCAATGCTTAAACCAGGCTGTTGAAAATGGCGAAAGCTTTATCTTTGAATGTCGCCTCAAACACACCAACGGTGATATCAGAAATGTCATAGCCCGCGGCGAATGTGAAAAAAACCAAGATGGCAAAGTCATCCGTATATTCGGAACGTTCCAAGACATCACCGAACTTAAGCTCGAACAAGAACGATACGAACTCGCTATCCAGGCATCAAACACCGCGATTTGGGATTGGGATACCAAAACCGACGAAATTCAATGGTACGGCGCATCCGCATCCGTTTTAGGATTTGAAAACAACGATACTCTTCCTGAAACATCAGAGATATTCTTTAAAGAACTCCTTCACTCAGACAGCCAAGAACAGCTAAAAAAAGCCTTTAAAGATCACTTCAAAGACAAAGTCCCGTTTAAAATCGAATTAAAATTCAAAAAGAACGACGAATATATTTGGATGCTTACAAGCGGCAAAGCGCAATGGGATGAAAATAATCGCGCCATTCGCATCATCGGCGCACTCACCGATATCAGCGCCCTTAAAGACATAGAAGCAAAACTAATCCGCTCGAATAACGACCTCGATCAATTCGCCTCCATCGCCGCGCACGACCTCCAGCAACCTTTGCGCTCAATCAGCGGCTTCCTCGAAATTCTGTATGAAAAACACAAAGACGATTTCGACGAAGACTCAAAAAAATACATAGACTTCGCCGTGAGCGGCGCCCAAAACATGAGCGAACTTATCTCCGATCTTCTGGAATATTCAAGACTCGAAGCAGACGGCATTAAATATAAAAATGAAAGCATCGAAAAAATCATCCAAAGCACCATAAGCCACCTTCAAGCCGCCATCAAAGAAAGCGGTACAAAAATAACCATCGGCCCGATGCCTAATATCGAATGCGACGGCTATAAACTCCAGCGCGTCATCTATAACCTTACTGAAAACGCCATAAAATATCGCGGTGAAAAACCGCCTGAAATTTCAATCTCATGCGAAGAAAAAAACAAAGAGTGGCTCTTCACTGTCAAAGACAACGGCATAGGCATTAAGGCTGAAAAACTTGAGAGCATCTTCCTGATGTTCACCCGTCTTCATGCAAAAGAGAAATACGCCGGCACAGGCATCGGCCTTTCAATCTCCAAAAAAATCATAGAATTGCATGGAGGAAAAATCTGGGCAGAATCTACGCCTCAAGAAGGCAGCGCTTTTCATTTCACCATCCCTAAGGCACACTCTTAAGAGCTTGAGGAAATTTTATGTACAACCTGAAAACCCAGCCCGCAGATATTTTGATTATTGACGACAGCAAAAGCGATACGCTTCTAATGGAAGAAGCAATCAAACAAACCATGCTCGCCAATAACATTTACATCGTTCACGAAGCGGGCGAAGGAATTAAATTCCTCAATAAAAAAGACCAATACGCTGACATGCCGAGGCCAGACCTCATTCTCCTTGATCTCAAAATGCCGGATTTTGATGGTATTGAATTTTTGCGCGTGGTTAAAAAAGACCCCCGCTTCGAATTTATACCTATTATTGTACTCACCACCTCAAGCGACCGCAGCGACATAGCACAAAGCTATAGAAACCTTGCGAACTGCTTCATCGTAAAACCCGTAAACTTCGTAAAATTCAAGCAAGTCATCAGCGTCATAAATGATTTCTGGCTCGGCATCGCCCGCCTCCCGCCGAAAAACATGGACTAAACTTATAAAAAGGCTACCTTAAGCGCATGAACGATTGCTGCCACTCCGAAAAAACAAAAAAAGCACAACCAGACTGGGTTCTCTACGGGTCTTTGCTCGTTATTGCTCTCTCACTAATCGTCTATACCCTCGACCTTCTGCCCTACGGGCAATTTCACGTTTTCGTAAAAGCGCAAATGGAAATGCTAAAAGAAATGTCATGGGGCGTGGCGCTTGGCCTACTCTCCGTCGGCCTCATGAACAAAGTCCCGCGTGAATATTTCACCGCCATCATGGGACGCGGCGACACCTTCAAAGACATCACCAAAGCCGCCATAGCGGGCGTTGTTCTGGATATGTGCAATCACGGCATTCTCGTGATCACAGGAAAACTTTATGAGCGCGGCCTCTCCACCCCGCAAGTGCTAACCTTCCTGATCGCCAGCCCATGGAACTCTCTCAGCCTGACCTTCATCCTCATCGCCCTGATCGGTCTGCCATGGACGCTTGTGTTCATTCTTGCTTCCATGGTTATCGCCATCATCTCCGGGCTGATCTTCCTCGCCATGACCAATAAAGGGCTTCTGCCCGCCAACCCCAACACATGCGACCTTCCCGATGACCTCAACGTCTGGGAAGATCTGAAACTGAGATTAAAGGGATGGAAGCCAAGCATGAAATGGGCAAAAGAAATTGCGCATGACGGCTGGAAAGACGGCAAAATGATTATCCGCTGGATACTCTTCGGCGCAATCGTTGCCGCCGCCCTGCGCGCCTACGTTCCGCCCGAAATTTTCTCGACCTATCTCGGCCCAACTATCGCCGGTCTCTTCATCACCTTGGTGCTTGCCACCATTATCGAAATCTGCTCCGAAGGCTCCGCGCCCATCGCCGCAGAAATCATGAACACAGGTAGCGCCGCCGGAAACGGCTTCACCTTCCTCATGGCGGGCGTCGCCACAGACTACACAGAAATTCTGATTGTGCGTCAGTTCACCTCTTCATGGAAAGTCGCGCTCAGCATTCCGCTCATCACGGTGCCACAAATCCTGATCCTCGGAATGATCTTTAATTTGATGGGTTAGTAACCGGCGGCTTGGCTTCTGGCTTTTCTTGAGGCTTCGCTTTCTTGCCGGCGCACGGATAGGCTTTAAACAACCCCAAAGACACCGCAGGCGACGCAATAAACGGCCCTTGGCTCGCGCGGTTCTCATATAAATATTGTGTAACCTTGGCCTGAATGTCCTTCATGCTCACATCTTCAGGCACGCAAAAATCAACGCTCGGCGCCGTCCCCATAGACCGTATAAGATTGTGATAATCCAAAACCCCCGCAATATACGCCTGACAGGCAATATACCCGCCCTTTATGCGCTCTGTACCATCAGGGTTCGCGCTACACACTTCCAACAGATAATCACCGGAAAACCGCGCCGCCTGTGTGGGCGCAGCAAATAAGAAGGCACAAAGAAAAAGAAGCGCCCTAGCCATCAGACTTTTGTTTAAGCTGCTCCAGAATGGCAAACGGAGAATTCTCTAACTTCTTCTCCGGCCCTGTGCTCATAATTTTCGGCTCACGATTCGTGGTTTTATTGCGCTTACCTTTTGGCTTCACATAGGGCTTCGCCGCCCCTTGCGGTTTCTGGAAGGCTTTCCCTTTTTTCAAACGGAATGTCGCAAGCTCCGGCTTGACCTGCTCGGCAGGCTTTTCGTCCGCCTTCGGCTCTGCTTCCGCCGCCTCAACAGCAGCAGATTCACCCGCCTTCGCGCCAATTTCTTCCTTGGCCTTTTCCTCTATCGGATCAAACACCTTCTTATGCCCCATGGCTTCCAAAACTTCATAAAGCCCGTCAATAGAGGCCCCCAGCCATTCCGCCATCTGGTGCTGCGCCTGAAACTGGCCGTCCTTCGCCGCGTCATACACCGCGCAAATCACGCGGTCCAGCATATCAATCCGTATCGCGCGGCTGCCGTATACAGGATATGCAATTGCCTGATAAAATGCTTTATCAACTTTGCCCGCTTCAACTTCGAAAGACACAATCCCGTCCTTCGGGCAATCCATTGGCAAAGCCTTCTCGTTATAAAGCCCCCAAAGAAGCGCCCGCAAACGCACCGCCGCAGGCTTGTTAAGCGCAGGGATAAACACCAAGATCGGCCCAAGGCGAATCTTCTTATGCCGCAAATCCGCGCGGGATTCGGGCGTAAGGTCTTTAATCAAATCTTCTAAATTCTCGCGCGGCACGATTCCCAATGCTTCATGCACCTGAAACGCTATACCTTTTGCCGCACCTTTAAGATGTTCATCATTTTCTAACGCCACCAACGGCTCAAGCACTGTGCCGATGTGGCGCGCAAGCCATCCTTGCAAATGCTCCCGCAATTCAGGCGTATTATGCGCCTCACTCAAAACCACTTTGGGCTTGAGAATATCATCGCCTTTTTCAACGCGGCCAATCGCCTCGCCGGGCAAAGGGTTGCTCGCCTGCGCCTGATAAAAAACCTGACCGTCTTCGGTCAACCTGAACTGTGAGTCTTGTGCTTTTAACATGATGGCCCGATATAAGCGGAATTTAAGACATTTGTCCAACTTAAATCTTATTTTGAAACCCCTTTGCTCTATCTCTATTTTTCTGTTTAATACAGATCAGTCTTTAAGAAAGAAAAAACCGTGTTTCATAAACTCGCCTCCACCGCTTTCGCTTTCGCCCTGATGGGGCAGCTTGCCTTTGCGCAAATCCCCGATGAAGCAACGCATGTAAAAAGCGTCATCAGAACCGCCCTGCAAAAAAACCACCTTCAAACAGGCAGCGATTTCCTCATTGAAAACGCAGGTGAATACTACGCCGCCACCCTGCCGGAGCTAAAATACATCCGAGATGACGGCTCCTATCTTGATATGGGCCTGACCTCCCTAAACATCAGCAAAGATGAAACCGCGCTCAATCTCTGGAAAACAACCATCGCCCTGCCCACCGCTTTGACCGGCTATAACGAGCTCAAAGAACCAACAACCAAGATAAAAATAGGCACACAAAACATCGCAGGGGTTTGGAATGAAAACAAAAACGCCTTCGACAAACTCGGCGGAACCCTCGAGGCCTTAAAGCTCGAATTCCCGAAAAGCAATATGAATGCGGCAATCGCAACCGTGAACATGATCCATAATGTGCAAACCGTAATCTCCGCAAAAGACATCGACCTGTTCTCCGGCGGCAAGGAAACCCCGCTTCTCGACCTCACAGATGTATTACTCCGATTTACTCTAGGCAAAACCCTGAAAATCGACAAAAGCCATATCCAAAGCACCGATTACCGCATTGATGCTTCGGGCACGCTCACCCCTGATCCGAACATGATTTTCGGCGTCAGTGGTGATATGGATGTCGACCTGAAGGGTCTGGATTACGTGCTATCGCTCATGCAAGTCCTCGCCGCCGATCCCAACGACCCCAGAGCCGCCGAATACCGCATGCTTTCAGGCGCATTGGAAAAATTGAAAGCCATCGGTAAAGTCACAACCGATGAAAACGGCTTCGTCCATAGCTATAAGCTGACCACCGACCCCAGCGGCAATATCATCATTAACGGGCAGCCTGCGATTTTGCTGTTTCTGAGCGTTCAATAAACGGGATGATCGCGTTAAGGCGCAAAAGCCCTTCGACGCTCAGCACCATTCGCTCCTCGTCATAAGACAGCCAGCCTTCTTGAACGAGCGCGTCCATCTTGCCGCGATCCAAAACCGCATCCCATTTCCGCCCCGCATGCTCTTCAATCCGCGCAAAAGGCAACCCTTCGGCGAGCCGCAACCCCATCATCAAACATTCGGTCACTTTCGCCGCCGCAGATAACGCCTCAAACGGATGCGCGCCGCAACCCCGCTCCTCAACCCACGCAAGCCAGCTCTCCGGTGCATGATGATCGCGCGTTGAATGACGCACCCCGTTAGTCTCTATCCGCCCATGCGCCCCCGGCCCGATGCCGATATATTCGCCGTAATGCCAATATTGTAAATTATGCCGCGACTGATCATCGCCGCTCCCCGCATAATTCGATACCTCATAAAGCGGCATCCCCATATCCGCCATAATCTCTGCGGTTAAACTATAAAAATCCGCCGCAACATCTTCTTTTGGCAAGATAAAACGCCCCCGCGCATGGTCAAAGTAAAACGGTGTGTTTCGCTCAACCGTAAGCTGATAAAGCGACATATGCCCCTTCGCAAATGTTGCTGCAAATTCAAGTTCTTGGCTCCAATCTTTAAGACTCTGCTCTGGCCGCGCATAAATCAGATCAAAACTAAACCGATCAAACACATCATTCGCCACCCCCAGCGCCGCAATTGCCTCATCCTTTGAATGCTTCCGCCCCAAAAACGCAAGGTCCTGATCGTTCATCGCTTGCACCCCGATGGACACACGATTTACCCCCGCTTCCTTAAACGCCAAAAACTTCTCGGCTTCAATGCTCGTCGGATTCGCCTCCAGTGTCACTTCAAGGTCATTCACCGCCCCCCAAAGCGAACGCATTTTATCCAATATCCGCCCAATCATATCGGGCGGAATAAGCGACGGCGTCCCCCCGCCAAAATACACGGATTTAATCACCCGCTCGGGCAGAAGATATTTATAATATTCGAGGGATTTCAGATACGCCGCTTCAAACCGCGCCACATCGACACTTTCACGCACATGCACGTTAAAGTCACAATACGGGCATTTGGCCAAACAAAAAGGCCAGTGGAAATATAATCCGGTCTGGCCTTTAATGTTCATAAAATCAGGGAGCGCTTAAAAGACGTTGAATTCAACTTTTTTCAACTTCGCAGGCTCAACTGACAAACCAGTCGTACCGATTGTGTTCAGCATGGATTCAAACACGATCGGCAAACCGAACAGCGCGCCGCCGGCAGCCAAACGAATAGCGCCGTCTTTCATCGGTGTTTGCGTTGGGTTTTCAACGTGATCTTTAAGCTTCATAACACCGACAACACCCATCAACATACCGATCATGTAAGATACACTGGTCACAAGACCGGGAAGCTCTTCGATAGATTCGGTAATGTTACGGGCAATCGTGCTGAAGTTATTAGAGCCAGCCGCTTGCGCCTCATCAATATAGGCAAAAAAGCCGATTGTCGCAGCAGCTTGAATACTGAGTAATTTTACATTTAGTGGTCTGAACATGCGTTTCTCCAATGGTTTGCTGTGTTCGAATTACGGGGCAAGTATTACGCTTTCTTATGCAAAAAGTCAAGTTTTTTGCATGCACGCTTCCACAAGCTGTGCAAAGGCACGTGCGCGGTGACTCATATCATGCTTATCTTTCGGGGCCATCTCCGCAAAGGTAAGGCTATGGCCCTCTGGCACAAAAATCGGATCATAGCCAAACCCGCGCTCCCCGCGAGGAGGAAACTCCAAAGCCCCCTCAATGCGTCCCTCGAATGTTTCCACATGCCCGTCCGGCCACGCCATCGAAAGCGCGCAGATAAACGCCGCGCTGCGATCCTTCGAATCGCCAAGCGCGTCTTGAACCTTATCCATCGCAATTGAAAAATCCTTACTCGGCCCCGCCCAGCGCGCGGAATAAATCCCCGGATCCCCGCTAAGCGCCGCAACCGCCAAGCCGCTATCATCCGCGAGCGCCACCTTGCCAGAGCCACGCGCCGCCGCCAGCGCCTTAATCTCCGCGTTCCCCTTAAAGGTCAGCGCATCCTCATCAGGCTCAGGCAAACCAAGCTCGCCCGCACTGTAAAATTTCTCCGCATAAGGCCCAAGCAACGCCGCAATCTCCACCACCTTGCCCGGATTATGCGTAGCAATCACAATGTCTCCGCCTTCGAAAACACGCGCCATGCCTTAAAGCCCCAGCGCCTTATTCTGCGCCGCAGTCAACTCATCACAGCCCTTTTGCGCCAAGCGCAGCAGCTTCATAAACTCTTCCTCGCTGAACGGTTCTTTCTCGGCAGTGCCCTGAATTTCAACAATCCCGCCCTTCCCCGTCAGCACAAAATTCGCATCCGTGTCTGCGTCCGAATCCTCGTCATAATCCAAATCCAGCACAGGCACGCCCTTGTAAACCCCGCAAGATATCGCCGAAACCATATCCGTCACAGGCACGCTCTTCAGCGCGCCGATATTCACCAGATGCTGAAACGCCATATACAGCGCCACAAAACCGCCCGTAATAGAGGCCGTCCGCGTCCCACCATCAGCTTGGATAACATCACAATCAACCCGCACCTGACGCTCACCCAACGCCTCAAAATCAATAACACTGCGAAGCGCCCGCCCGATCAGACGCTGAATTTCCTGCGTGCGCCCAGATTGTTTACCCCGCGCCGCTTCGCGGTCCATCCGGCTGCCAGTTGAACGCGGAAGCATCCCATATTCCGCCGTCACCCAGCCCTTGCCGGTGTTTCTCATCCAGCCCGGAACATTCTCTTCAACCGAGGCTGTACACAAAACATGCGTATCCCCGCATTTAATCAAACACGATCCTTCCGCATGCTTGTTCACATCGGTTTCAATCACGATGGATCTCATTTCGTCTGCTGCGCGGTTTGATGGGCGGCTCATTATAGTCTCCTTGGGGGTCATTTACAAAATATGCCGCCAACTTACGGCATGCCCGCAAAATGTCAATTCAAGCCTTCGTCAATGCGCATACCTGTTCAAAACTTTACATTTTTTCGCGTAAACTCTTGCGTTCCGCCCCCGTTTGTAATGAGGTATAAGGGAGTAAATTAAACACATTCGGGGTCTCATGTTTCGACTATTCTTATTCTCCATCTTCATATTCGGCCTCACCGCCCCTGTTTTCAGCGCATCCGCATGGGCACAATTCGGCGCACCAAAAGCGGAAGAGGAAGATGAAAATGCGGTCACAATCCTCGACCCCTATGATGAAAAATACCGTCCGAACCCCTATGCCGCCTTCGAAAAGGAATTGCCGCCCTCTCCCGTGCCGCCCTCAAGCTACGTGGTTGATATCACAAACGCCGTGACAGGCCGCGAAGGCGATTTCCAAATCACACTCAAAACCCCGGGAACAATCAGCGGCTGCCTCACCACAAAATCTCCCATGCTCAGCATGAAAAAAGGCAGCAAAACCATGAAAATAGAGCTGACATCCAATGTCACAACTGCGGATACTTCACAAACCCGCTACATGCATTATAGCTGCCCTCTTTCCGCAAACGGCGACATCGCAACTTTCATCCTTAACCGTGATGAATTCCTCAATGATGATATCCAAACAGTGGAAATCAGCGAAGAAGATCTCGGCCCCGTTGCCATCTTCGAAATCGAGATCAATCAGGAAAGCGCCCTCATCAAACCGCGCTTCCCGCAATACAAAGAACCGTTTCTGGAATCTGAAGTGAACAAAAGCACTGTGTGGTTTTACCCCGCAGGAACGCTTAAGCTCTTCAACCCATCCTTGAACTTAAGCGAGCCTGACACCTATATGAAAGTCGCTGCCCTTGCGCGTCAAAACGGCTTAAACCTCATCGAGGACACAAACCCCGCTTTCCAAAGACTTCAAAAAACCTCCTCGAAAGAACTTCTGGTAGTCGATACCGAAGGCTTAATGGCTGATAAATTCGAAGATCAAAGCGCCGTAATCACTCTCGGAGAGATCGAAAGCTTCGAAGTTTTCACAGGCCCGAACGGTGAATATAAACGCGCAAAAACAAAACCTGTATTCGCAGGCCTTGCAGGATCGCGATAAAAACACTACATAAAACCCATGACAACTGATCCTGAAAACAACGCCTCAAACAATGGCGGCGACAAAGCAGAAGAAACAATGGCGCAGCGCTCCGCCCGTCTGGAAGCCGAAGCACATGCCATGGCACAGCGCCAATCTGCCAACGAAGCCGCCGCCGCGTATGAAGAAGCCCCCGATATTGACCCCGCCGATGCCGCCGCAGATGCACAAGAGGCCTTGGAAAATATCCATGAGCTGGGCGCAGACTCCATCGGCGAACAAGCCAGAGGAATCATCTCCGCCCTGCAAGACGAAATCGATTCCATCAAAGACCAAGCCGCCCGTGCCTTGGCCGAAGCTGAAAACACCCGCCGCCGCAGCATTAAAGAACGCGAAGACGCGAGCAAATTCGCCGTATCAGGCTTCGCCAAAGACCTTCTCGAAGTCGCCGACAATCTTCGCCGCGCACTTGAAGCTCTACCGACAGACCTCATCGAAGCCGAACCCCGCCTCAAAAACGTCATCGACGGCATTGAAGGCACGGAGCGCACAATGCTCAAAGCCTTTGAAAAACACGGCATCCAGAAGATCGACCCGCTCGACGAACCCTTCAACCCCAATTTCCACGAAGTGATGTTCGAAGCCTCCATCCCCGGAAAACCCGCCGGAATTGTGATGCAGGTCATGGACCCGGGTTACATCTTGAACGAACGCCTCCTTCGCCCCGCGCGCGTCGGCGTGACAAAAGATGACGGCACCAGCGCAGGCGAACCACCCGCAGGCGGGCACATAGACACCAGCGCTTGACATAAAACAAAGTCCTGCCGTATAAATCTATATGTTTACTGATATAGAAAATCCCACCACACCAGAAGACGTTAGCGTTTCTAGAAATCTTTTGGATGCCTTGAGCGCCCGTGACCCCAACGCCACGAACTGGATAAACAAAAAATCTCACGAATATGAATTCCCTGAATTTAAAGGGCAAATTGGTCGCATTCGAGAAATAGCAAGCGCATCCCTTGATCTCCTTTATTTCTTTCGCCTTGCAGTAAATGGAGCCACAGCAGGGGCGCTAGACAAAATTATCGGCGAACCCAAATACGAGGAAAACGATTTTTGCTTAGATGATTTCTTCAAACACAAAGCTGATTGTCATCGCTTTGCCGTTATTAGCTATATGAAAGAACACGGTATATCAGTTTCTGATTTAAATTTATCACCGCGCGACACACGCTCTTTACAATCAATTCGTTTCCCGAAAGCCGACTTGGCAATCGTTTAACTTAAAGGCCGCGTATATAGACCTGAAACTTGCATAAATATATTTCATGAAACAGGCACTTGAAACGCTTACTAGATTTTCCTATATAATAATCATGATAAAGTGCTGTGCAAAACGGGCTTTGAACTATATAAATCTTGCTTATAAAAGGAGATAAAGCATGTCTAAAATCATAGGTATCGACCTAGGAACCACCAACTCTTGCGTCGCCGTCATGGACGGCAAAGAAGCAAGAATCATCGAAAACTCTGAAGGTGCGCGCACGACGCCCTCTATGGTTGCTTTCGGCAAGGACGGCGAGCGCCTCGTTGGCCAGCCCGCAAAACGCCAAGCAGTTACAAACCCCGATAAAACGCTCTACGCTGTAAAACGCCTGATAGGTCGCCCGTTCAAGGACAAGCAAGTCCAGGAAATGGCAAAAACCGCTCCCTTCAAAATCGTTGAAGGCGATAACGGCGATGCTTACGTAGAGATCGACGGCGAAAAATTCGCCCCCTCACAAATTTCTGCCATGATCTTGCAGAAAATGAAGGAAACAGCCGAGAGCTTCTTGGGTGAAAAAGTCACCAAAGCAGTAATCACCGTTCCCGCATATTTCAACGACAGCCAGCGCCAAGCGACAAAAGACGCAGGGAAAATCGCCGGCCTCGAAGTCGAGCGCATAATCAACGAACCAACCGCCGCAGCTCTGGCCTATGGCCTCGACAAAAAAGACAGCGGCACAATCGTGGTCTATGACCTTGGGGGCGGTACGTTTGACGTGTCCGTGCTCGAAGTCGGCGACGGCGTATTCGAGGTCAAATCCACCAACGGGGATACTTTCCTCGGCGGGGAAGATTTTGATGCCCGCATCATTGATTATCTGGCCGATGAATTCAAAAAATCCGACGGCATTGACCTGCGCGAAGACAAGCTCGCGCTCCAGCGCCTTAAAGAAGCCGCCGAAAAAGCCAAGATTGAACTATCATCAACCTCACAAACCGAAGTAAACCTTCCGTTCGTGACCGCTGATGCCTCCGGCCCGAAACACCTTCAGGTTACATTAAGCCGCTCAAAACTCGAAAGCCTTGTTGATGACCTCATCAAACGCTCAATCGATCCGGTAAAAAAAGCCTTGAAAGATGCGGGCCTTAAACCATCCGAAATCGACGATGTGATTATGGTCGGCGGGATGACCCGCATGCCAAAGGTCCTCGAAACCGTAAAAGAATATTTCGGCAAAGACCCGCATAAAGGCGTAAACCCTGACGAAGTCGTGGCAGACGGCGCAGCCATCCAGGGCGGCGTGCTTCAAGGCGACGTTAAGGATGTTCTCCTCCTCGATGTAACCCCGCTTTCATTGGGGATCGAAACCTTGGGCGGCGTGTTCACACGACTGATCGAACGCAACACAACCATTCCGACCAAAAAATCGCAAGTGTTCTCAACCGCAGAAGACAACCAAAACGCGGTGACCATCCGCGTCTTCCAGGGCGAACGTGAAATGGCGGCGGATAACAAACTGCTCGGGCAATTTGATTTGGTCGGAATCCCCCCTGCTCCGCGCGGCATCCCGCAGGTTGAAGTCACATTCGACATCGACGCCAACGGGATCGTGAATGTGTCCGCCAAAGACAAGGCCACGAATAAGGAACAGCAAATCCGCATTCAAGCCTCTGGCGGCCTGTCCGACGCCGATATTGACCAAATGGTCAAAGACGCCGAAGCCAACGCCGACACGGATAAGAAAAAACGCGAAGCCGTGGAAGCCAAAAACCAGGCGGAAAGCATGATCCACGCGACTGAAAAATCAATGGAAGAACTGGGCGACCAACTTCCGGATGAAGAAAAGTCAAACGTGGAAACCGCGCTCCAAGAACTTAAAGATGTTCTCGACAGCGATAACGCCGATGACATCAAGGCCAAAACCGAAAGCCTTTCCCAAGCCAGCATGAAGCTGGGCGAAATTGCCTACCGCAAAGCGCAGGAAGACGCCGCAGGCGAAGCCGACAACGAGCATGAAGCCGAAGTCGTTGGCGAAGACGAAGTCATCGACGCGGACTTCACCGATCTCGAAATCGAAGACGAAGACGAAACGGACGACGAAGAAAAATCGGCTTAAAAGCCTTTAACACAAGCGGCGTTCCGATCGTTTCGGGATGCCGCATTTTTTAAATCAGGACTGAAATGGATAAACCCGCATCGTATTACGAGATATTAAATGTCTCGCCAAAGGCGTCTGACGAAGACGTAAAACGGGCCTATCACATCATGGCTAAAAAATACCACCCTGATTTAAACCCCCAAAATCGCCGCATGGCAGAGCTGCGCTTTCGCCTCATCAACGAGGCCTACGCACATTTGAAAACACGGCCCAAACGCATCGAATATAACCGTTCAGTGCGTATGCAGGCCGAAAACGACAACAAAAATTCCGGCGGATTTTTCTCCCAAATCGGAGAAATTTTCTGGCCTAAAGAAAAAGAGATACAGGAATAATGTCTAAGGACTTTTATAAAACACTCGGCGTTGAAAAAACCGCCAATGCGGATGAAATCAAAAAAGCCTACCGCACATTGGCGAAAAAATATCACCCCGACCAAAACAAAGACAAACCCGAGGCCGAAGCCAAGTTCAAAGAAATCAGCGAGGCCTATGACGTCCTCAAAGACGAACAAAAACGCGCCGCTTATGATCGCTACGGCAATGCCGCTTTTGACGGCTCTATGGGCGGCGGCGGATTTGGCGGCGGCGCGGCTGGGGGCTTTGGCGGTGCGGGCGGCGCGGGCGCGTTCTCCGATATCTTCGAAGACATGTTCGGCGATTTCATGGGCGGGCGCGGCGGCCAAGGGCGCGGACGCTCCGGCGCAGGACGCGGCGCAGACATACAATACACACTCGAAATTTCGTTGGCCGAAGCCTTCAAAGGCAAAGACGCCACCATCCGCATCCCGCTCAACGATACATGCGATAAATGCAACGGCAGCGGCGCGGAAGAAGGCACAAAAGCCTCAAGCTGCTCGACATGCGAAGGTCAAGGCCGCATCCGCCAACAACAGGGCTTCTTCACCATCGAACGCGCCTGCCCCACATGCGCCGGCGCCGGCACAATCATCAAAGATCCGTGTAAAAAATGCCACGGTCAAGGCCGCATCAAAAAGGACAAAACCCTTAAAGTGAAAATCCCCGCAGGCGTCGACACAGGCCGCCGCATCCGCCTTTCCGGCGAAGGCGAAGCAGGCGTGCAAGGCGGATCAAAAGGCGATCTTTATGTGCTGCTTTCCGTTAAGCCGCATAAACTCTTCAAACGCGAAGGCCCGAACCTGTTCTGCCGCGTGCCTATCACACTTACAAAAGCGGCCCTTGGCGGCGAAATCGAAGTCCCGACCATCGCAGGCTCGTCCGCAAAGGTCAAAATCCCGCCCGGCACCCAAACAGGCCAGCAATTCCGCCTGAAAGGTAAAGGCATGTCCGTCCTTGGCTCGGATTCACTCGGCGATCTCTATATCGAAACTTTCGTGGAAACCCCCGTGAACCTGAACAAAACCCAGCAAGATATGCTGAAAAAACTGGATAAGGACTTCTCCTCCGATGGCGGCGGCAACAAACATTCCCCCGAAGCCAGCGGCTTCTTTGGCAAGGTCAAAGAATTCTGGGATGATTTGAAAGATTAAAGCCAAATCCTATGGCCGCCGAAACCCTCATAACCTCGCTAAACTTTAATGATTCCATCACGGGGATCTCCTTCAGCGATAATAAAACAGGGCTTTCCATCTCATTGGGATATGTCAGCGGCCTCCCCCCGCATCTCGCCCCCCTCTCGGAAGATAACGGCGGTATCGGCCTCGCACTCATGGATAAAGGCATAGGACAGCACGAACTCGACCAAGCCTGCCAGAAACTCTGCGAACGCTGCGAGCGCGAGGATTTCACCGTCCTTGTAACCAAATGCGACTTCCCTTTCGACGCCCGGTGGTTTCTGATCGGCGCGCTCCAAGATTTGATCGAAGCCGCCAGAAAAGACAGAATTTCTTTGCCTTTCAGCGATTTTCTGTATGATGAACTGCTGATGAATATAAAAAGATATAAGAGTTAAACATGAAAATCGGAATTGCAGGATATACAGGCCGCGTAGGACAGCTTCTAGTAGCCGAGCTGCAAAGCGGTGCGTGGAAGGATCTCGAGCTTGCAGGCGGCACATCGCATGATGCGGGCGCTGCGGAATACTTCACAACCAAAAATGCCGAAGAACTTTTCGAGCGCGCCGACGCCGTGATTGATTTCACCCGTCCTGAAGCCACCGTTAAACACGCCAAAATCGCCGCGCAAACAGGCACTGCGATGATTATCGGCACAACAGGCCTCAGCGACGAGGATGAAGCCGTCCTCAAAGAGGCCGCGAAAAAAACCACCATCGTCTACGCCGCCAATATGAGCGTCGGCGTAAATATGCTGCTCGCCTTGGTCGAAAAAGCCGCCCGCGCCCTCGGCCCCGAAGATTGGGATATCGAAATTTTCGAAAGCCATCACCAACACAAAGTCGATGCCCCCTCCGGCACAGCCCTTGCCATCGGTAAATCCGCCGCAAAAGGCCGCGATATAGAACACGATAAAGCCAAAATCGCAGCCAGAGACGGCGTCACGGGCGAGCGCAAAAAAGGCACAATCGGATATTCCGTCGCCAGAGGCGGAGACGTCGTCGGCGAACACACTGCTTATTTTTATAGCGAAGGCGAGCGCATCGAACTCACCCACATCGCCACCAACCGCGCGCTCTTCGCCCGCGGCGCTCTGCGCGCGGCGCTATGGACGAAAGACGCGAAAAACGGCCTGTATTCTATGCAGGATATTCTAGGGTTGTAGGGTTTTGCGGGCCGCCTAACGATGGCCCTGGATTGTTTGAATTACACAAAATAACAGCCGCATTAAGATTGTGGTCATATGTATGCAAACCTCTAACTTCAGAAGGTATTTTAGACTGCAACTTACTTTGATACCCTTTTGGCCCGGGGCCATAGCCGCGATAACGACTTAAAATATCAATCATATCAACAAATTTATCCGAGGCCGTTTGATCCGCAATATACAAAAACTCTTTTCCACCATTCGACGTGTGCGTTTGGATCACACCCTCACGACCAAGCTTGCGAACATATGTTTTAATCTTTGAGATCATTTCGTCTTCACTCAAACTCTGCGCTATAACTTCGTCGGCATGCTCCAAAGCTTTAATCACTCCAGGGGAGTACCGCTTTTGCTTTTTCGGCGCAGACCCTTCGCTTTGCAGCCCAAGCCCACGGAAAATTCCGCTTAAAACACCACCAAAATCTTCTATATTCATACGCATAAAAAAAACCTACTATAAAATTACGTAAAATCTTTTAGCATGACTCCATCCCCAAAAGCAACTTTTTCCGCGCACTCCCCCACATATAATTATCAATGATCCCCGTCGCCCGTATCACCCGATGACACGGGATAAGCAGCGATATAGGGTTGGCCCCCACCGCGTTCCCCACCGCGCGCGATGCCTTGCGCGTACAAACCTGCTCGGCAATATCCATATAGGTCACCGTCTGCCCGACAGGGATTTTCAACAAAGCCTGCCAAACCTGTATCTGCCAATTCGTGCCGTATAAATCAAGCTTAAGCTTATTGCCCGTATCACCGCACCCCCGCCAAATATCCATGACCTTGCCCGCCTCGCCCAAAACCGCCGCATCATCATGCACAATCTCTGCCCTGGGCCAACGCCGCGCCAATTCCGCAATCGGCATCTCGCGGCTCTCCTCCATCACAAACGCAAGCCAGCAAACTCCAATCTCCGTCTTGCCAATCATCACCTCACCCAGCGCGCTCGGGTAAAACCCGTAGACAATCCGCACGCCTTCCCCGCGATTTTGAATGCTTCCCGGACTCACTCCCTCGCACGACACAAACAAATCATGCAGCCGCCCGCCGCCCGATAAACCGCTTTCCAGCGCGCTGTCCAGCGTCGAATACCCCGCCCCCAAAAGCTCCCGCGCATGGCGCATATGCATATATTGGCAAAGCCGCTTCGGGCTAATGCCAACATGGTCTTTGAATAATTTTTGAAAATGCGTGATCTCATACCCCGCCCGCGCCGCCAAATGCTCAAGGGTTGGGCGCTCTTGATAATGTGCGACCAAGTAATCAATGCTCTCGGCTATAACCTGCTGCTGAATCATAAGATAAGGATAAAGCGCTTAAACCCCCGCGCCAATCCGATTTTTGGGATAAATGTCTATGCTTCGGGATCCATGAAATAAAGCGCTTCGTAAGCCGCGCGATCATAAGCAATCACCTGATGAAAAACCTCTGCCGAAACCCCAGTATGCCTTGAAAACACATCATTAAGCGCTTCGGTATCTGCAAACCCTACTCTTTTCGCTACTTCGACTAAACTATAACCAGCCTCAATCTCACGCCGCGCCAAAACAAGCTTAAAAGGCTCGATGTAAGCTTCGAAGTCCCGCGCTTCACAACAATCCTGCAAACCGGCATTCACGTCTTCTGGCGCAAGCCCCATGCGCGCTGCCACGCTCTCCAGATTCGAATTGGCAAGCCCCAGCACCGCAATGGCATTGTTAATATCAGACGCAAACGTATCCGGATTATATTTCGGAACGACCGCTATAACTGGGCTGTAGCTTAATTTTGTCATCATAGGGTTCTACAGCTATTTTATAATTATGTCAATAATTTTACGCTTGGACATACTGCTCCGCACTTTATAGTGAACTTATGAGCAAGCCCTACACAAAACGAATGCCCAAAGAAGACATCCACGAATTTTTCTCCCGCCTTCACGCCATAGACCCCGCCCCCAAGAGCGATCTGGTATGGACAAACGCCTATACCCTTCTCGTCGCGGTCACCCTCTCCGCCCAAGCCACAGATATCGGCGTCAACAAAGCCACAAAATCCCTGTTCAAAATCGCCGACACCCCCGAAAAAATGCTGAGCCTCGGTCTGGACGGGCTTAAAAGCCACATCAAAACCATCGGCCTCTACAACACAAAGGCCAAAAACGTCATCGCCATGGCACAAATTCTGGTCGATGAACATAAAAGCCAAGTCCCTGAAGATCGCGAAGCCCTCGTGAAACTCCCCGGCGTCGGCCGCAAAACTGCCAATGTCGTATTGAACGAATATTTCAAACACCCCACAATGGCCGTCGACACCCATATCTTCCGCGTCTCAAACCGCACTGGTATGGCCCCGGGCAAAAACGTCGATCAGGTCGAGCGAGAACTCCTCAAAGTCGTCCCCAAAGACTACGCGCTCCACGCCCATCACTGGCTCATCCTGCATGGGCGCTATACTTGCGTTGCCCGCAAGCCAAAATGCGACATATGCGCCGCCTATGATCTATGTAATTTTAAAGAAAAAACGGTTTAGTTCGCTTTATACATCGCGTTGAAGTTCACAAGACCGAATCCCGCATGCGCACGCGCCAAGGATTTCACACATTTTTGGCCCATCGCCGCCTGCTCGCCGGCACCTCCGTCACGCAAACGCACTTCGTAATGCACAACAGGTGCCGCCATCGCGCTGTCTTTTGCGGTCGTGAAATATAAATCAAGAACACATGTCTCGTTGCGATACTGCCAAACAGTCGTCGGCGCATCACGGCGCACCATTTCGGGCTTATCAAACACCTCGAAAACATCACGCCCATAGACATCAAGCAAACTATCGGGATTAACGGAGATACTTTTGCGAAGTGCGCGGCGCTCTTCAACCTGGCCATAAGAGGTCTGCCCGTCTTTAAACGCACTGCCCATAACATTAGACGCATAAGCGGAATTATCATTCGGCTTCGCGCCGTAATAAAAAACCAACCCCGTCACGGTCGCCGCCGCAATCAGAACACTACTCAGAACTTTATTTCTCATACTCATCAATAAGGGCGAAGATCAAAAGAATCATCGCCCCACCTTTTTGTTTATAAAAAGCAAGAACCAAGCCTTTTACAGCTTGGTTCTCATTTGTTCAATAAAAAAATCCCCTAGGAAAGGATTACTCTATTTACTCAGCCGCAGCCGTCGCCTTGCTGAACAAGCCCTCATCGGTGTTTGCGGGCTCTGGCTGTGTGTCAACTTTTTTTGCTTTTTGTGTGGGCGCTTTCAACTTTGACGCCGTCGGCTTTGATGCCGCTGCAGGTGAAACACCTGAAGTCGGGGTCAAGCTACCTTCGATAACCGCGCCCGCTTCGATTTCAAGCTCTTTGTAAGCAATAGAACCTGTAACAGTCGCAGTAGAGCTGATCGTCAAGCGACCATTCACTGTGATATCACCTTCGAAACGACCGGAGATATTGGCATCTTCGATTTCTACAGTGCCGTAGAATGTGCCGCTTTCGGCAATCTCGAGCATGTTCGCACCCTTAAGGGCCGCTTCCACTGTACCTTCTACAAGAAGATAATCACAAGATTCGATCTCACCGGACATTGTAATACCGCGGCCAATTGTCAAACGACGATCGCCGGCTGCGCTGTCAGATTGCGCCGCTTTCGCGCCATATGAAGCACCGGGGTAAGAAGACCCTGTATAGCCTGAAGCTGCCGGCGCTGCGCCTGTGCGTTGATATGGGCTGATCGCTGATTCTGTTGTTTCGGTATCTGTGTTTTTGTCGTTCTCAGTCATCTCAAGTGTGTCCTCTTTTTCTGGTGATGGGGTTTGCGTGTCGGCTTCCGAAGTCGTTTCAGTGTTATCCTGCTCTTCGTCTACTTCAATCTCTAACGTGGTTTGGGGTGTCTGTAATTCAGTTTTTTCGGTCTTATCTTCCGTTTTTTCAATCGGCGCATCGTCATTCGTACTGACTAATGTTGGTTTTTCATTTTCGTTCTGCACTTCAGATTTCACACGATGAAACATAGTTGCTCCCTTTCAAATAACGATCACTGTTTACAAACTTCTAGTGGAATGAGCGAACCGTAACATGAGCCAAAAAGCCCCGCAAGATACTATTTTAAAGTTTTTACTTAACCCCATGAAAAAACTGGAAAAAAATTTGTGAGTTCATGTAAAAACTCAAGCTAGTGAAAATAGTCATAAATAATCTGTGCCATCGATTCCGAAACCCCTTCGACATTCTGCAAATCTTTCAAACCCGCCTGCGCCACCGCCTTCGCCGATCCGAAATAATTCAGCAAAGCCTTCTTGCGCTTCGCACCTATCCCCGCAATCTCGTCCAGCGGCGATTTCGTAATCTGCTTTTGCCTGCGCGCCCTATGCGTGCCAATTGCAAATCTATGCGCCTCATCCCGCAGACGTTGCAGATAATGAAGCACCGCGTCATTAACAGGCAGCTGAAACGGCGGCTTCCCCACCATATGAAACTGCTCGCGCCCCGCATGCCGATCAGGCCCCTTCGAAATCGCCACCAAAGTGACCGCGTCCAAAACCCCGCACTCCTCCAGCACCTCTCGCACCGCGCTGAGCTGCCCTTTCCCGCCATCAATAAGCAGCAAGTCCGGCCAATCTTCCCCGCCCATCTCGGGCATTTCCTTCAGCGCACGCTTAAACCTGCGCGACAACACCTCGCGCATCATGCCGTAATCATCGCTTTCATCCGCAACCTTGATATTAAATTTCCGGTACGCATTCTTGTTAAACCCTTCGGGCCCCGCAACAATCATCCCGCCAACCATATTCGTTCCGGATATATGCGAGTTATCATAAACCTCGATACGCCGCGGCTCCTCATCCATAGAAAATAGTTTCGCTACGCCCCGTATTAATTTTTGCTGAGAAACCGTCTCCGCCATGTTCCGCTCCAGCGCCGCCAGCGCATTCTTCTGCGCAAACTCCAGCACACGCTTCCGCGCCCCTTTGACGGGCTTGGTAATTTTCACCTTCGCATTCACCTTCGAAGACATCGCCTCCTCAAGCAATGCCCGCTCCTGCGGCATCAAATTCACAATCACTTCTCTTGGCACAGGCTTGTTCTCGTAAAACTGCGCAATAAACGCCGCTATCACCAGGCTCAGGTCTTCCTCCGCATCATGCCGCGGGAAATACGGACGGTTCCCGTGATTGCGTCCGCCGCGAAAGAAAAACACCTGCACACAGGTCTTACCCTCTTTTTGCACAACCGCCATCACATCGGCATCCCCCAGCCCCTCGATATTAATATCCTGCCGCGCCTGAATAGAAGACAGCGCCTGTATTCGGTCGCGATACACCGCCGCCGCTTCATAATCCATATCCGCGCTCGCCTCTTGCATCTTCTCCGCCATGCGCTTTTGCATCTCGTGGCTCTTGCCGTCCAGAAACGCCTGTGCCTCTTCAATCTGCGCCGCGTAACCGTCCTTGCTCACCTTGCCCACACAGGGCGCTGTGCAGCGCTTAATATGATATTGCAAACACGGCCGTGTCCGCGCGGCAAAATAACTATCCGTGCAATTACGAAGGCGGAACACACGCTGCAAAATCGCAATCGTGCGGTTCACATCCCCCGCACTGGCAAACGGCCCGAAATACTGCCCCTTGCGCTTCTTCACCCCGCGATGTTTCACAACCTGCGGGAAGTCATGATCCGCTGTCATAAGTATATAAGGAAAGCTCTTATCATCCCGAAGCAGCACATTGAATTTGGGCTTAAGCTTCTTGATCAGATTGGATTCCAGCAACAGCGCCTCGGCCTCGGTATGCGTATGCACAAACTCCATTGTTTTCGTCATCGCAATCATGCGCTGCAACCGAAACGGCAGCGGATCAGGGCGCGCATAAGACACCACCCGCTTTTTTAAAGACTTGGCTTTTCCCACATAAAGCACCTCGCCCTTATCCGAAATCATGCGATACACCCCCGGCGTATCAGGCAGCTTTTTCACATAGCTGCGAATAATCTGCGCCCCGCTCTCAATCGGCGATACTATCGGTTTTTCTGTCATGATTTTAACCTAGGCTCTCGCGCCGCCGAAAACAAGATCATGGTGTAAGAACAATCACATATACCAAAATTCTCCATAAATTTTTCTTGACAAAATATAAAGAATAACAACTATTGGTTGTGTGTTGTGGATTAATACAAGTATACGGGAGAAATACATGAAACACTTCGAACTGCGTTCAACTAAAAACAACTCTATTTTATTTCAAGGGAACTTTACAACTTTTACAAAATGCCTCGAACAGGCCATATCAGACAACGTCCGCCTTCACCACGCCGACCTCAACAACCAAAATCTCAGCAACGCCAATCTCGATGATGCCAAACTCGCCGAGGCCAATTTCACCAACACAAATCTCAGCGGCGCAAACATGTCCGAGGCCTATCTGAAAGGCGCACGCTTCTATAACGCCGCGCTCTACAACACCTGTTTCTGCGATTCAAACCTCACCGCCTGTAACTTTGATAACGCCACCTTCGGCGGCACGGATATTTTCGGCGCAGTCATTGATAAATCGCAATTCTCAACGCTCTCCGCATTCACGCTTGATTTCGGCGCCGCCCGCCAAATGCTGGGCTGCATCTTCATCACCCGCGACGGAAAAATCTCGCGCATGTCAAAACCACCCATCGTCATAAACGGCATGGGCAAACACCCTATCGTCATCATGGATGACGCCGTCCATTCCGGCCATAACCTGATCGACCATAAACGCCTCTTGCCGATCGCACAAAAGCTCTCCGCGCGGACATTACGCAAAAGACTTCGCGCATAATTTTAAGTTTTAACATTCAGGGAATTGCATATCCAATGCAGCTATGCTTAATGTTGGAAGTCTTTAAAAAAGCAAACAGCATTTTATTTTGACAATGAAAATGAACCGAAACCTGGAACAACCAGGTGAGGTGAAATTTGAAACAGATCAAAATAAAACGACGAACGCTTTTGGGCCTGTGGCGGAATGGTAGACGCTGCAGACTTAAAATCTGTTGTCCGTATGG
>CAYGKM010000001.1:0-359606 GCA_964350695.1 uncultured Micavibrio sp. | reverse complement strand
GGATTTTGAATCCGGCGCGTCTACCAATTCCACCACAGGGGCACACCGTTAAATAGACAGCGACATGTTTAATCGTTTATCTGTTTTATTTCAACAGCAATCTGCTATTTTGTTTGGATGAGCCAAACGCCCCCCCTATCTTCAGAAAACCCGCCCGAGGAAACGCCGCGCGCGATCTCGCAGGTTTTGATTGACCTGCAGGACACCCTTCCCGCAACAAAAGTATGTACCTTTGATATTCTCGAGGCGCTGCATGAGCGGGGCTTCGGGTTTTTGCTCTTTATATTTGCGCTGCCTGCGGCGATCCCTCTGCCCGCGCTTGGGATTAATACCATTATTGCGCTGCCGCTTTTCTTCCTGACGACGCAGCAAATGCTGGGGCGAAAAACCGTTTGGATTCCCGAAAAAATTAAATATAAAACCATATCGCGGGCGTTTTTTGAAAAGATTGTGGCGAAGGCTTTGCCGTATCTTGAGAAGATTGAGTATCTTTTGAAGCCCCGCTTGGCCTTTATTACGGGCGGAATTTTTTCTAACCTCATCGGATTGATCGGCCTCATCCTGACCATTTTTATTACCATCCCCCTGCCCCTGACCAATACTGTGCCCGCGATGGGCATTGCGCTGATGGCGCTTGGGGTGATTATGCGCGATGGTTTGGCGGTGATTGCGGGGGCGGCTGTGGGGCTTGCTTGGGTGGCGATGTTGGTGTTCGTGACCCTGTTTATCGGCATGGAAGGACTTGACCTCATCAAGGAAACGATCAAATCATGGTTATGAGCTTAAACCCGTTTAAATTGATCCGTTGTTCGTTTGCCGTGCTTTTGGGCATTACGGTTTTTTCCGTTTTTGCACTATCGGCGGCGCTGTACTCCGAAGTGGCGCTGGGTTTAGAACCGTGCATTTTATGCATTTATCAGCGCCTGCCTTATCTTGCGATTATCGTTTTCGGGGTGATTGGATTGGCGTTGAAACGCCGCGCAGCCGTGCCGCAGCTTATGATCGGTTTGAGCGGTTTGGCATTCCTTATTAATTCAGGATTTGCGTTTTACCATACAGGCGTTGAGCAAAAATGGTGGGCCTCGGCCGTTGAGGGCTGCGCTGTGCCGAACTTTGGCGCCGCCGCGCCGCAAAGCATCCTTGAGAATATTATGAGTGCGCCCACGGGTAGTTGCGCCGACATTCCGTGGCAAGACCCGATTATCGGCCTATCCATGGCGAACTACAACGTGGCTGCGTGTTTAGCGTTGGCGGCGGTTTGCGCGGCGCATCTTATCTTTAAGAAACACCCATCATGCTGAGACCGGCCATTGCGCCGAGCACCAATGTGGAGTGAAAAATAAAGAAACCAACAGACTGTTTCAGTGTGCGTTTCTTAGCGAAATCAAATAAATCATCAAACATCTTGCCGTTCCTTTTACTTTTTGAGGGCGTTGCGCGCATCCTTAAATAGGACACCTATTCTTCGTCGCTTGCTCCTACTCAAAAAGTAAAATCAAGCGACAATCATTCATAAAATTGTGTAATGAGGTTGTTCATAGCGCGGGAAACGCAGAGCTGTCAAGGGTTTTGGATGATTTTGTTTTCAGGCACTAAAAAGCCGGGCGGCTCAACGCGCACCCGGCTTCAAAGAATAGTCTTTTAAAAGAGTATTATTTACCCAGTGTTGTCAGATATCCGACAACGACCATACCCAACATAACATTCACTGTGTATGCGAGATAAACACCAACGAGTGCTATCACAACAGACATGATATCATTTGTGAGTTTCTTCCCTGAAAGAACCATGCTGGACAAAATTAGCGTCCAACCTGCTCCGATCATTGTGTGAACTGAACCGCCGTCGAAAAAGCTTCCGACCGAACCGTCAATTACACCGAAGGTCGTAAGATAATGACCCAGGAAGGTTGATAAACCGACCAACAGAATTACGTGGAATAGGAAGAACCCTATTGCCCCTGTGATCGACCGTGTATGTGCAAGGTTTGTAATATGATTAAACATTATAGACTCCTTTGGTTGCACGTTAATGCGAAAAAAACCTTTTTCGCCTCTTTGTAACGGCAGTGCCATTGGAGCTTTTGTTTCTAAACCGTTCTCCGTGGCAAAGCCGAACTCTTGTTAAGACATTAAATGTCTTCAATCTCTGTATCCCAGTAGAGAAAGTCACCCCAACTCTTATGCAAGAAGTTTGGCGGGAATTGCCGCCCCTGGTCCTGCAGCTCATAAATCGTGGGCTGACGAGGCTCCTGCATAGGATACATATTCACTTCGTGTGGCATCTTACTGCCCTTAGCGGTGTTGCACTTCTGGCATGCCGCCACGATGTTTTCCCAATTTGTCCGCCCTCCTCTGGAGCGCGGGATCACATGATCGAAAGTCAATTCATGTGTCTTAAAGTTCTTTGTGCAATATTGGCAATCCCAGCGATCGCGCAAAAACACATTAAATCTTGTAAAGGCCGGGCTTCGCGCCATCGGCACATATTCCTTGAGCGCCAGAACACTCGGCAATTTCATCTGGAAGTTCGGAGAGCTTACTGTCTGGTCATATTCTGATATGACGTTGACACTTCCTCTAAAAATGGCCTTAACAGCTTCCTGCCAAGGCCAGATCGATAGCGGAAAATAACTCAGTGGCCTATAATCGGCATTCAGGACTAAAGCCTGACATTTCTCCAGTGGCATTGCTAAACTCATAGTTCCCATGCTCCTCTCTCAGTACTTCCGTAGACCCATCTTTCGATGACGGCGGAGGCCTGAAATCCGAAGTCAGACCTCGCGAATCTGATACCTTTAATATACCACGAAATATGGGCCATAAGAAGGATTTGCACAAAAAACTTGTGCTGCATAGGCTTCCATTAACACTTTGTATTGCAACGCAAAAATGGTGTTTTCAACGCATTAATACAAGCATTTTCAATATGTTGCGTACCGAAGCTCTGAGAGTTTTGTGCGTTGGTGCAATGCGGAATATTAACTAAATTAATATTCTTAAAATCGAGGCAAAAATCACTGTAATATTTAGCTTTTTTATAAACGAAAAGACCGCGATTATTTCTTAATCACGGCCTTGCTCATTTACGCACTAAATTATGTTTTATTCGCCGGCGGAGGGCTCTGTTTTATTGAGATCCACGCTGGCGATTTTGCTTTGCTCACTTGTAATTCCTTCGATGATTGTCAGCGTTCCGTCTATGGAAGCGACAATCTGGATGTTTTCGTTGGTAAGCGCCATCATAAGGTTCATGGCCTGTGCCTGCCCTGTGAAGCTAGTTAAGCCTGCTGTGATGATTGCTGCCGCTGCCAAAACTGTAAATTTCATTTTTACTCCCCTTAAAACCATTCATTCGAATTTATTTAGAATATATATAAAATTTTACGTAAATTTTATTAAGGGCAAGTTAATTTTTTTAAGTAATTGATTTTACTTGTATAAAATGGCCTCTAAAAACGCTGACCCGCTTTTAATACCATTTTCATTGATCGAGTGAGCTAAATTCGGACTGGTGTGACCACTGACCTCAAACCCCTCTTTTTCGAGCATTTCTTTCGCTTGGTGATACGCCTCAACAGAAACCACATTATCTGCTTCGCCATGAATCAGGCAAACCGGGATTTTATTACCCTGTGCTTCGCCTAATAATCGGCCAGAATAGCCGAGAACACCAGCGAGCGCGTCTTTATAACGCGGCCCGACATACAGGCTCATCATCGTGCCTTGGGAAAAGCCGACCAAAGCCGTTTTATCCGCGGCGATGCCATATTTTGCTCTTTGTTCGTCAATGAACGCCTCAAGGATTGGCGCGGCCATTTCCGCGCCTTCAAGCATAGCTTCTTCCCCTCTATCTATAAGGGGGAACCATTGGAACATATTTGGAATTTCGGGCGCCATTTCGCAACCGAATGGCGCATTGGGAGAAACAAAGACAGTTTTACCGTCCATAGCATGTGCGAAATACGGTGCTAAAGAGATTAAATCCGCGCCGTTCGACCCATAGCCATGACACAGAATAACAAGGTTTTCAGGGTCAACAGTATTGCCCGCTTCGAACGCTTTTTTAATTCTCGGTATAGTACTCATTCCGTCTGGCATATGTATTTACTAGCATATTCGCACGCGACGAAAAAGGTGATAATTTCCTTGCAATTCATTCTCAATAACAATATTTCTAGAATACAAATTTTCGATGGAGAAACGCCGATGCTTGAGACATTCCTGATTACCTTCCGTGAAGGACTTGAAGCCTTTTTGATTGTGGCGATTATGCTTGCTTACCTGACCAAAACAGGGCGCACAGAATTGCGCACCCCCGTTTTTGCCGGTGTTGGCGCGGCGCTGATTTTGAGCGCAACAACAGGTTGGCACATTGCCGAGATGGCAGACACCCCGCTTATGGAAGGCGCTTTGGCGATGATCGCGGGGGTTCTTGTGGCCTCTTTGACTTTTGTTATCATGAAAAACGCCAAGCACATCAAATCTTCGATTACGAACAAGCTTGATCAACATGCCGCCAAAGCCGGTAAAGGCGCGATGGTCGGCATCTTTCTCTTTACTGTGCTGATGGTTGCGCGTGAGGGTATGGAGACGGCTTTAATGCTGGGGGCAATCAGCAAGCAGGTCGATGCTACGCAAATGATTACTGCGGCGCTCGGCGGCGTTATTGCTACTGCCGCGATTGGTTATATGTGGGTGCGCCACAGCCATCTTATTAACCTGCGCGTTTTCATGCAGGTTACCGGGGCGTTCCTTTTTCTCTTTGCGGTGCATTTGTTCCTATACGGCGTGTACGAGCTTACGGAAGTGGAAGGGACGATCTTTTATGCGCCTGAATTCCATGCGTGGATTAAACCTGTGGCGAGTACAAAAATGCCGATTGGGCAGGCCATTATATACAGCCTCTTGATTGTTCCTTGCGGATGGCTATTTATAGCGTATGCAAAAGACAAGCTCACAAAGAAAAACGGCTTTGCTGCCGCCGAATAAAGCCATCAAACCTTTGATGCAAAAAGCTCTGCTTATTGCGGCAGGGCTTTTTCTTTGTCTGCCTGCCAGCGCGCAAGAACAAAAAGAGGCGGTTGGCCCGCCTAAACCGACAGCAGAACAGCGCGTAACACAGCGCGTTCGCCGCGCGGATGAGAAGAATTACTTGAGCCTTTCATACGAGAACGACCTGATCGGCGGCGGGACGGATCAGTATTACACCAGCGGGGTGCGCGCCACCTATTTCAACGTGAACACCCCTGTGCCTGAGGGAATTGATGCGCTGGCGGATAAAATCCCGACCTTTGATTTGAACGAAACCACCAGCACGTTTTTTACATTCGGGCAGAATATTTACACCCCCGGCGATATCAGCGTACGTGGCAATCAAGACGGAGATCGTCCGTGGGCGGCGTTCCTATATGGCTCGGTTGGTTTGACGACCTTAGAGGACAATCATATTGACGAGCTTGAAGTGACGCTTGGTGTGGTTGGGCCAGAGGCGCTTGGCGAACAAACGCAAAAGCTTATTCACAAGCACCTCACGGACTCTGCTATTCCCCAAGGATGGGATAATCAGATCGGCTTTGAGCCGGGCGTTATTTTATCTGCGCAGCGCAGATGGCCGCGCGCTTTTGAAGCCAATTTTTATGATTATGAATTGCAGGTTGTGCCGAATGTGAATGTCTCTTTGGGCAATGTTTACACCTATGCGGGAACGGGGCTTACTTTCACCTTCGGACCGTATCAGGAAACACTGCAAGACACCCCGCCGCGTGTGCGCCCCGCGATGCCCGGTTCGGGGTATTTTGAAACGCCCGATCAGGGATGGAGCTGGTATGGATTTGCAAGCCTTGACGGACGCGCCGTGGCGCGGAATATCTTCCTGGATGGAAATACCTTCAAAGACAGCTATAGCGTAAACAAGAAACATTTTGTCGGTGATGCGACGGCGGGCGTGGCCTTCACGCTTGATCGCCACCGCCTCTCATACGCCATAAATGCCCGCAGCAAAGAATTTGAAGGGCAGGACGGCAGCGCCGTGTTCGGATCAATGACGCTCTCCACACGTTTCTGATGACAATGTCGCCGATAGCTTGTAGCATTTGATTCATGAAATATGATCTTTTGCACATCCAAGGTAAGCCTTACGTCCTCATTCCGCTGCATGATTATCGCGGCATGGTGAATAATGATGAAGATGATTTGCCCGAGGATATTCTCAATGCCCTCACGGCGCGGGAGGAAAGCCCTGTTAAGACTTTGCGCAAGCATCGCGGCTATACGCAGGCCGAACTTGCACGAGAAGCCGGTATTTCCCGTCCCTATCTCACCGAAATCGAGACAGGTAAAAAGGACGGCTCCATCCGCGCCATGAAAGCTTTGGCCGAAGTGCTGGGCGTAAGCGTTGGTGTTTTGGCTTAGAATATGTTAAATATATACAATGCATATAAAAGCTTTAAAGCCTGAAGATTATAGTGCCGCCGCTGCGGTTCACGAAGACGCCTTTCACGGATCGGATGTTTCGGACTATCTTTGTGAATACACATTCAATGAAGGCGTTGTTATCGGCGCCTATGACCATGATGAATTGGTTGGGTTTGCTATGGCGCTTACACATCAAGACAGCGAGCATGTTAGCGCTCACATCCATATTCTTGCGGTGAAACCCTCGCATACAGGGCAACATATCGGAAGCGCTTTAGTAGAGACTATGTGCGCGGTTTTGGATGTTACGGATTTAGACGTAAACGCGGAGCATGCTTTTGTGGCGAAGACGAGCGTTGATATTTTTGATACGACACCGGCTTCTATCCATCTTCACGAAAAGTTCGGTTTTGCTAGGCAGCCTGAAACCCTAGATACATATTCCCGCACGCGCTTCTCGCATATCCTTGATCAAGGATACATACGCGAGCCATCATAATTAACGCTTCAAACTTCCCATCAGGCCGCGCATAACCTCGCGTGCTATTGTACGCCCGATGGATGAGCTGAGTGAGCGCACCACGGATTTTACGGCGGCCTCGCCTACAGATTGGCGATTTGAGCTGCGTTTTTTCGGGGCGGCCTTGTCGGCGGCCTCTTGCGCGGCTTCGGCTTTCTTGGCCGCCTCTTCTGCTTTCTTTTTCAGAACTTCAAAAGCGCTCTCACGGTCCACTGCCGTGTCATATTTTGCGCCGAGGCCGCTGGCTTTCATCTGCATGGCTTTGGCGTCTGCGCTTGCGGGGCCTAGCCTTGAGCTTGGCGGGCGGATGAGCGTGCGCTGAACCATTGAGGGCTGCCCCTTGCCTTCGAGGGTGGAGACCAGCGCCTCGCCTACTCCCAGATCGGTGATCACATCGGCGACATCGAATTCAGGGTTTTCGCGGTATGTTTCGGCGGCTTGTTTGATCGCCTTTTGCTGCTTGGGCGTGAAGGCGCGAAGCGCGTGCTGGACGCGATTGCCGAGCTGCCCCAAAATGCTGTCGGGGACATCGGCGGGGTTTTGAGTGATGAAGAACACGCCTACGCCTTTGGAGCGGATGAGGCGGACGACTTGCTCAACCTTTTCTATGAGGGCTTTGGGCGCGTCATTGAACAGCAGATGCGCTTCGTCGAAGAAGAATACGAGTTTGGGGCGATCCGCATCGCCCGCTTCGGGGAGCTCTTCGAAGAGCTCCGAGAGCAGCCAGAGCAGGAAGGTCGCGTAGAGACGCGGGGACAGCATGAGCTTATCCGCTGCTAAAATGTTGATATTGCCGCGGCTATCAAGGTCCGTGCGCATGAAGTCTTTTAGCTCCAACGCGGGTTCGCCGAAGAAATCTGCCGCGCCTTGGTCTTCGAGGCGCAGCAAGTTGCGTTGGATCGAGGCCACAGAGGCGGGGCTGACATTACCGTAGGCTTGAGAGATTTCAGCGCGCTGCTCATGCACCGTATTGAGGAGTGCGCGCAGGTCTTTAAGATCGAGTAGCAAAAGCCCCTGCTCATCCGCTACGCGGAAGGCGATGTTCAGAACGCCTTCTTGAGTGTCGTTCAGTTCCAAGATGCGAGCAAGGAGCAAAGGCCCCATTTCGGAGACTGTTGTGCGGATCGGGTGGCCTTGATCGCTGAAAAGATCCCAGAACACAACCGGATAGGCTTTGGCTTTATATTCATCTGTGAAGCCGATAACCTCGGCGCGCTTGGAGAGGAAGTCCTGCATTTCGCCCGGTTGGCACATGCCGGAAAGATCGCCCTTCACATCGGCCATAAAGACCGGCACGCCGGCATCGGAAAATCCTTCGGCGAGGTTTTGCAGGGTTACGGTTTTGCCCGTTCCCGTTGCGCCCGCGATCAGACCGTGGCGGTTACCCCATTTCAGCGGCAGATATTGCGAGAGTTTTTCTTTGCCAACGGATTGCCCCATATACAGGGCGTCGTCTTTGAGATTCGTCATCTGTTTTCTCCTTTAGTCATTGCGAGCGTAGAGAAGCAATCCAAAATCGGCAAGCAGATTGCTTCGTAGGCTTTGCCTTCTCGCAATGACGACTATCTATTTTTTTCAAAAACTTTGAGGGCTTGCGCCAAATTATCCATTAAATCCTCTGTATCTTCTAACCCAATCTGAAGACGCAGCATAGCCCCCTCTTCCGCCCAGCCTGTCGCCGTGCGGCAATCACCCAAATATTGCGGTTGGGTCAGGCTTTCATAGCCGCCCCAGCTTGAACCGATGGGAAACAGCGTGAGCGCATCGGTGAAGGCGATGACGGCTTTTTTCGGCGCGGGTTCCAGCAAGATGCTGAGGATTCCATTGGCGCTTATGAAGTCGCGCTTAAGCAGTGCGTGGCTGGGGTCACTTTCAAGGCCGGGATAGAACACGCGGGCGATGCCTTTTTGGGTTTGCAGGAATTTTGCAATTTTAAGGGCGCGCTCTCCGGCTTCCTTGATGCGGACATGCAGCGTTTTTAGACCACGCAGGCCGAGATTGGTTTCTTCCGTCCCTGCACACACACCGAGATCGGTGGCAGATTTTTTAAGTTTTGCAAAACTTGCTTCGTCTCGCGCCACCGCCGCACCAAGCATGCCATCGGAGTGGCCGTTGATGTATTTTGTGCAGGACAGGATAGAAACATCGACGCCGTGGATTAAGGGTTTGAACAAAACGCCGCTGGCGTAGGAGTTATCGCAGATCGTGATAATGGCTTTGTTTTTGGCTTTTGCGGCCTTCACAATCGCGGGCACGTCCTGAATTTCAAAGGTCGCGCTGCCCGGGCTTTCCATGTAAATCACGGCGGTGTTGTCTTTGATTTTATCCGCAATGCCTGCGCCGATGAGAGGGTCATAATATTCAATCTCTATGCCCATTTTCGTCAGGACATTATCACAGAAAAAACGCGTGGGCGGGTATATTGCGTCGGCCATCAGCAAGTGGTCACCTTGTTTCAAAAACCCTAAAAGCGCGGTCGTAATGGCAGATTGGCCCGAAGGCGCTATGATGGCGTCAAAACCTCCCTCAAGCTCCGCTATGCTGTCTGTGAAAGCGGTGGTGAGAGGCGTGCCATAGCGGCCATAGCGGTATTTCGTGTTCGGGTCTTCGTAAGCCTCAAGCCCTTCATAAAGAATGGTGGAAGCGCGCGTGATCGGCGCGCCGACTATGCCGTGATAGGATTTGGGATCGTGGCCTGTATGGATGATTTTTGTAGATTCTTTGACGTCTTTATTTTTGCTCATTTTAGAGTGTATTCCCTGTCATGTGTGAGTGCGGGGATTGAATTCCTCGCCTTTTCAACCTCGGCTAAATCGAGGTCTGCGGTTATTATACCGACTTCCGTTCCCATTTCAGCCAAAACCTCACCCCATGGCGAGATAATCATGGAATGGCCATATGTTTTGCGCGCGCCTTCATGCTCGCCGCATTGTGCGGGGGCGATGACGTAGCTGCCGGTTTCGATAGCGCGGGCGCGCAGGAGAACCTCCCAATGTGCGCGACCTGTGGGGACAGTGAAGGCGGCGGGGGCAGAGAGAATTTGCGCGCCGGCCTTGGCCATATCCCGCCAAAGATGGGGAAAGCGGATATCATAGCAGATGCCCATGCCGAGTTTTGCACCGTCCATATCGGCGATGACGGCGCGGCTGCCTGCCTCCATGCCGTCGCTTTCGTTATAAAATTCGGTGCGCGAGAGCTTCACGTTAAACATATGGATCTTGTCGTATGTCTCGACGATGTTTCCATCAGGAGAAAACAGAATCGAGCGGTTGGCGAGTTTATCCCCTGCGCGCACGCCGATTGAGCCGATGAGCAGCCAGATGGAAAGCTCTTTCGCCAGTGCGCTGAAATGCGGGATCGCGATATGGGTGTCCATATCCCCTGAGCTTTCATAGCGGTCTTTCGCGTAGCGACGGATTTGGTCGGTGTTTTCAGGCGTGGCGATGAAGGTCGCACCCTTCGATGCGGCCTCTCGGATCAAGGCTTCCACGGCGGCGATGTTATCGGCAATATCAGGGCCGACATTGGTTTGGATACATGCTGTTTTGATTTTTTTATTGCTTGTCATCATATTTTCAATTTTGTTCTTGAATTATTATCCATAACATCCTATAAGTTTTATATGACAGAACGAAAAGAAACATTCTCAACCTTGGGGCGTTACGACCCTAAAACTATCACATTTGAAGTTGATGATGAGTATAAATCCCAACTTCCAACAGGGTTTCCAATGACAATCTCCTTGAGTGGGATTAGAACTGAAGCAACCCGACGCTTGCATGAACCCGCAACCCTAAAGGTTCAGTTTAAAGATATATCTAACGCTAATAATCCTGACAGATGGTCCCTTCAAGTGTTAGAGGTTATTCCGATAGAAGACGATCCAGCTCACCCTTAGCATCCAGCGCGTGAAGATCATCGCAGCCGCCGATATGGTTATCATCAATAAAGATTTGCGGCACGGATTTCGGCCCGCCTGTACGTTTAATCATTTTTTGGCGCGCTTCGTCATCGCCCGTAATGTCATAGCCTTTATAGTCCACGCCTTTTGAGGCCAGCAGACCGCGCGCTTTTGTGCAATACGGGCACGTCGTCCAATAATAAATTTCAACTTTCGCCATTTAATGATCTCCTTTACAAACTATATGAGTAAAAACTAGTGCAGGCACCATGGCAAAGCAAACTGATATTATAATTCTTGGCGGGGGTGCGGGCGGTTTAAGCCTCGCGGTCTTGCTCGGCCAAGTGGGTTTGGCTGTGACAGTGGTTGATCCCTACCCGCCCAAAGCGTTTAAAGACATTGAGCCCTCAGGGCGCACGGTGGCGTTGATGGATAGCTCGCTGAATATCCTCAAAAGCACAGGGGTTTGGGAGAGGCTGTTGCCGCTGAGCGCACCATTGCAGCAGATGCGGATTGTCGATGACAGCGATGCGGGGCGCGGGCCGATCGAGATTGAGTTTCCTGCGGGAGATATCGGCTTGGAGCAGTTTGGGTACAACATTCCTGCGGGGCCTTTACGGGCGGCGTTGTATAAGCGAATTAAAGCGCTGAAGAGTGTTCATTTTATCGAGGACACATTCGAGCGTTTTGATATCGGAAAAACCGATATTAAAGTGACATTAGAATCGGGCGAGGCGATAGGTGCGAAAATGATTGTTGGCGCGGACGGACGCAATTCGGCAGTTCGGGAATTTGCGGGCATTCAGATCAAAACCAAGAAATATGATCAAAGCGCGATTACGTGCCTGATTAATCATTCGAAATCCCATCAGAATATCTCCACCGAATTTCACCGCGAGAACGGGCCTATGGCGCTTGTGCCGCTGCCGGGGAATCAATCCAGCGTGGTGTGGGTGGAGAAACCTGAGCGCGCCGAGGCGCTTATTCGCCTGAAAAAACAAGAGTTTGAGCACGCGCTGCAAGCCAAGACGCATGATATTTTGGGCGGGATTACATTGGAGGTTGGGCCTGAGGCGTGGCCGCTTTGCACAATCAAGGCCGCGCAGATCACCGCGCCGCGTTTGGCGTTGGTGGCGGAAGCGGCGCATGTGATGTCCCCCATTACCGCGCAGGGGTTGAACCTGTCTTTGCGGGATGTGGCTGCGCTTGCGGAAGAGATTGTGAAAGCGGCGCGCTTGGGCGTAGATATCGGATCGGGAAGTGTTTTGAAGGCTTACGATAAACGCCGCAGCCTTGATATTGATAGCCGCGTATTTGGTGTGGACCGCATGAATTCAATCGTTAGCACACAGGTTCTTGGCTTAAAACGCTTGCGCCGCGCGGGGCTGAAATCACTGGATGCGCTTGAGCCGCTGAAGACGCTGGCGATGAAAATCGGCCTTGCGCCGCAGATTGACCAGAGCCGATTGGCGAAGGGCGAAGCGCTTTAGAAGTCTTCGCGGACGGTTCTGGCTAGGGTCAGGATATGCACTTTTGCCGCGCCTTCTTTCAACAAAACTTTTGTGCATTCCTTGACGGTCGCACCAGTGGTCAGGACATCATCAATCAGGATAATCGTTTTGCCCTTCACATCCGCTTTCGGATTGATGGCGAAAGCGGCGCGGACGTTTTTATGGCGCTCTGCGGCTTTCATGAACCCTTGCACTTTCGTGGCGCGAATGCGTTTTAGCGCTTTTACATCTGCGGGGATGTTTGTCGCCTTTGACAGCGCGGTGGCCATGAGCGCGGATTGGTTATATTTGCGTGCAATCAACCTGCGGAAATGCAGCGGCACGGGCACGAGCAGATCCGCCGCCTCCAATATCTCGCGCCCTGCCATTTCCAGCCACGGGGTGAAGGCCCGCACGGCGTGGGTTTGATCGCCGTGTTTAAAGCCGAGAATCATAGAACGCGAGGTATCGTTATATTTGAGCGCGGCGCGGGCGCGTCTGTATGGCGGCGGACGTTCGATACAAGGAGAGCATTTCACGCCTTGTTCGACCTCGAATTCAAACGGGATGCCGCATTGGTCGCAAAACGGCGCAGTAATGAAATCTAACCCCGCCCAGCTTGCGCCCGAGATCATGCCCTGACGATCGACCATTTCGCCCGAAATCACGCAGCGCGGCGGCAAAACCGTATCTACGGTTTGGGTCAAAAAAGTTTGAACAGGTTTAAGCAAGGAAAACATAGAGTTTTTATAGGCTATTTGCGGATTTTACGCTATAAACATTGTCCATTATGGCTGAAACTGACAAAACAATCGAAACCGAAGCAGAAGGATACATCGAAAAGCGCAATTTGCTGCTGAAAGGTGTTGATCCTGTGATCATCCGTAAAGCGTGGTTTACACTCTCGCATCTTCTTCTTGAGGAAGGTGAGCGCGTGATTGATATGGGCTGTGATGACGGCACGATGACATATTGTATGGCGGCGATGAACCCGAAGGTGAAGTTCACGGGGCTTGATAAATCCAAGAAACAAATCAACAAAGCCAAAGAGCGGTACAAGCTTTTTAATCTGGATTTTAAGGTTGGGGATGCGTCATCGGAGATTTTTGAAGCCGAGAGCGTCGGGGCAATTGTGAACTCCTATATTCTGCACGAAATTTTTTCCGGCTCGCGGTATAACGAGCGGATGGTCAGCGACACGCTGCGCAAGCAGTTCAAGATGCTGAAAAAAGGCGGCACGATGTTTATTCGTGACTATGCGCGGCCCCCGCCGGAAGAATTCGTGCTGCTTGAAGTGCCGGATGAAAAGAGCATGGGCAAGGATTTGGCCAAGCTTTCCGATGCCGATCTTTTGGTGTGGTATGCCGAGCATGCGCGCCCGAAGCAAGATGCGGGGTGCGGCGGATTTTTCCTTGAGGAGTTGCCGGAGCGTTTTCCGCGCACACGACTTTTCCGCCTGCCCTATAAATGGGCATATGAATTTATCATGCGTAAAGATGATCGCAGCCATTGGGAAGCCGAGCTGCCGATGGAATACACGTTCTTCACGATGCGGGAGTTCAGAAAAGAGCTGCGCGCTTTGGGGGCGCGGGTGCAATATTCCGGTCCGCATTATGATGAAGATATTATTACAGAGAAATTCGAAGGACGCTTCAGGCTCTATCAGGATAACGGGACGCCGCTTGGCAATCCGCCGACCTGTTATATCTCCGTGGCGATCAAGATGGCGGAGCGTAAATCCTTGCAGATTGAAGAGCGCCGCCCTTCCACGACAGCCGCGAGCAGCCTTAAGGTCACCGCGATGCGCAACCAGAACACAGGCAAGATCATGGATATTGTCAGCCGTGATTTCGAGGCCAGCGAGATATTGCCATACCGCGTTGATGAAGAAGGCCGTTTGAAGGTATATCTTCACGACGGCGTTGCGCGCAGTATTTCCAACGCCGTGCCGCGCGGCGGGCAGAATATTGACGGGCGCAGATGGTCGGGGCATTTGGTGGAGCCGATTACGATTGATATCAAACACCTGCCCGCGATGGACGAACTCGACATCAAAAGCAGCGTGCTGTTTGCCCGCGATCATTTGGGGCTTAAACCGCAAGCGGGGAAAATGCTTGAGCATGGCAATTATTATTATCCTGCGCCCGAATATATCGACGAACGGATTCACACCTTTTATCTCGCGGTGGAAGAGAACAAAGGCCATATTTTGCCAAAGAATATCGGCACAACCGAGAAGTTTCAGGCCAAAGGCTCTATCCACGAAATGGAAGCGCAGCAAATTTTAAACGCGATTACGGTGGGGATGATCCCCAATGCGCGCCTTGAAATGCAGCTTCTTTCGCTCTTTCACCATTTGAACCTCAAGCCCGAGACGTGGATTGATAAGAAGCTGAATTTGCAAATTTCCAAGATTAATAAAAAGGCGGATGTGAAGACGATCCTCGACCAGATGGGCGAAGACGATACGCGCTTTAAACCGATTAAAGGGACAACGGGAGAGCTGCGCGCTGTGCATTCAACCTTTGTGGAGGAAGGGCAGAGCCGCGGGGCGATGTCGGGGCTATCCTCCAAGGATGTGGACTTCATTGTGCATGACGGGAAGACCGTGAATACGGCTGTTGTGTTGCCCCTGACCAAGGATCATAAAAACACCGTGCATGCGGGCATTATGATTGAACATTTGCCCGTGCCGCAGCGCCATGAAGGTAACGGCCTGACGGTTTCCGCGCCGAGTTTTAATATCCCGCCCGAGGTCACGAATTTAAAACTTATGAAGCGTTTCATTGCCGAGCAATTTGGGGCGACGCCGAACAAGGTTGTGAAGCTGGGCGAGAGTTATTTCACGCATGTGGGCCTGACGCCGCACCGCATCTATCCGTTTGCGATTGCCTCGCCGCCGGAATCTGCGAAAGCGCCGGATACAAAGTTTATTCCGTTTTATCAGTTCATGCTTTTGCAGCGCCTGCTGTCTAAGCAGCCGAATTTGATGGTGACCATCTCGCGGTGTTATCAATATTTCCATCAGGAATTGCGCCTTGATGCGAAGCGTCAGGTGAAGGCGATTGTGGCGCAGCAATTTGAAGCCAAGCGTCCCGATTGGGCGCTGCCGCTGAGTTATAGCTCGATTGAGGGCTTGCGCGCGGAAAGAACGGTTGAGCTTAATATCGAAGAAAAGCGGGAATTGGCGAACCAAAAAGCCAAAGCGAATTTGAAAGAGCAAAGTAAGACGCTTTCTCAAAAGCACGATATTGCGCCCGAGAAAAAGCCCGTGAGCTATGCGCAAGAGGACATTACCCCCGAACAAGAAGCCGAGTTTGAGGCCGAGCTTGAGGAATTTGTACATACGTTGGAGCATGACGCGCCAAGACCGGAAAAATGGTAAACACGCCTGATAATGCTGTATTTGATCGCGCGCTTTTGGATATGCGCAAAGGCCGATTTACCGCGCGCGCGGGTGAATATGATTTCCTGAAGCGCTTTGCCGCCGATATCATCGAGGATCGCTTTGCCGATATAAAGCGCGAATTTAAGGTGCGCAAAGATATTGGCCATGAGGATGTGCGCGGCGAGATTGAAGCTTTGGGCCTAGAGCCGCAGCATTATGATCTGATTACCAGCAGCCTTATACTTCACACGATTAACGACCTGCCTGGGGCATTGGTGCAGATCAAACGGGCGCTTAAGCCCGACGGGCTTTTTATGGCGGCGATGTTCGGCGGGGAGAGCCTATATGAGCTGCGCGAGAGTTTAATGAGCGCGGAAATTGCGCTTAAAGGGGGCGCGTCGCCGCGGGTGTTTCCTTTCGCGGATAAGCAGCAGGCGGGGGCACTCCTACAGCGGGCCGGGTTTGCGCTGCCCGTTATTGATTCAGAGATTGTCACGGTGAGCTATGAGAATATATTTAAGCTGATGCATGATTTGCGCGGGATGGGCGAGAGCAACATCATCAAGGCGCGGAGCCGCGTGAATCCGGGGAAGGCATTTTTCGCGAAGGCGGCGGAGCATTATCAGGAGAATTTCAGCGAAGATGACGGGCGGATTATCGCGAGTTTCGAGATTATATTTCTTTTGGGATGGGCGCCGCATGACAGCCAGCAAAAGCCCCTCGCTCCGGGGAGCGCGAAGACGCGGCTTGCGGATGCGCTTTCCACCGATGAGATTAAAACAGGAGATAAACCATGATTAGCGTCACGCTCGTGCCGATTATTCCGCAGATGCAGAATTACGCCTATATTCTGGAAGCGGAGAATGGCGAAGTGGCGGTGGTTGATCCGGGCGAGGCCGCGCCGATCATCAAGGCTTTGGAAGACAAAGCGCTTAAGCCTGATGTCATCCTTATCACCCACCATCATTGGGATCATGTGGACGGCCTTGCCGATATGCTTGGTTGGCATTCATGTCACGTGGTTGGGCCGGAAAAGGAAGCCGATAAAATTAAGAACCTGGATGTTTTATTAAACGAGAATTCAGAGTTTTTCTTTGGCGGTGAACAAGTTAAAATCATCGAGACCCCCGGTCATACGATGGGGCATATCTGTTTTTATTTCCCCGATAGCGGCGTTTTGATGGCGGCGGATACTGTGTTTTCCATGGGATGCGGGCGACTGTTTGAGGGCAGCCCCCAAGATATGTGGGATTCGTTTCAAAAGATTATGAGTCTGCCCGATGAGACGCAAATCTATTGCGGGCATGAATACACGCTTTCAAACGGTGAGTTTTGCGAAAAGATCGAACCTGAAAATATGGCGATCAAAGCGCGTTTAAAAGAAGTTCGAGCGTTAAGAGATCGCGGCGCACCCACCCTGCCCGTTTCATTGAAAACAGAAAAAGACACGAATGTGTTTTTGCGCGCCGGCTCTGCGGAGCGCTTCGGTGAACTTCGCACTTTAAAAGATAACGCTTAGTCTTCGTCGGATGTTTTGTTCGGGGCTTTCCGGCGCGGTTTCATGCCTTGGCTGACTTTTTCGCTCATATTGCCTTTGTTGTCGCCTTTTTCTTCACCTTCGGGGCCATTATCTGGCTTTTGGTGGCGACCACGGGCATCGCGGTGCGGCGGAACAGGAATGGGGTTTGATGTCATTTGGTCACGCTCGCTTGTGGCAAGTTCGATTTCCAAACGAGAGGCAACTTTACGGATTTCGTGAACCGCGTCTTGAAGAGCGCTGCGCGCGCCTTTGTCTTTTTTATCTTTATTCCATGCTTCATAAGATTTCACGCAGTTATCTGCGGTTTCTTTAAGGCGTTCTTTAATTTCATCGCTCATATGAAGCTCTCCTTGTAGGCTTTAAACTCAAAACTTTCGATACCTTACGCATAGCGCGAAATGAGCGCAAGGCGTTTATAAGGCATTGGCCTTTAAGAAGCTCCGAAAACGTTGTTAATTTGCTGGGACACGCGGATGAAGGTTGTACATTTTGATAAATCCTTCAGACGGCGCGCACCCACATATGTGCAGGTGGAGCGAAGGCCGCCCAAAATATCCTGAAGCGCATTATTCACCGAGCCGCGATACGGGATTTTCACGGTTTTGCCTTCACTGGCGCGGTATTCCGCTACGCCGCCTTTGTGCTTGTTCATCGCGGTGTCGCTGCTCATGCCATAGAACTGCAAGAATTTTTCGCCGCCCTCTTCGATCACTTCTTGTTCGGATTCATCATGGCCCGCAAGCATGCCGCCAAGCATTACAAAGTCTGCGCCGCCGCCAAAGGCTTTAGCGATATCACCGGGCACAGTGCAGCCGCCATCGGCGCAGATTAAGCCGCCGAGGCCGTGCGCGGCGTCTGCGCACTCAATCGTCGCGGAGAGTTGCGGGTAGCCCACGCCTGTCATCTTACGGGTGGTGCAGACGCTGCCCGGACCGATGCCGACCTTCACGACATCCGCGCCATTGAGAATGAGCTGTTCAGTCATTTCGCCCGTCACGACATTGCCCGCCATGATGGTCATGTCAGGCATTTTGTCGCGCATACGTTTCACGTAGTCCACGAAATGCTCGCTATAGCCGTTAGCAACATCAATGCAGATTTTATCGGGTTTGCCGCCCGCCTTGATGAAGGCTTCAAGTTTTTCTTCGTCATCTTTGACCATGCCGATGGAATACCACATCGAAGCATGGCCGTTTTTCTTGTAGAATTTTTTCATTTCATCAAGCGGGTAATGCTTATGAAGCGCCACTGACAGGCCGTGCTTACTGTCGATGAAGGCTTTTGCCATTTGGAATGTTCCCACGCCGTCCATATTGGCGGCGATGATGGGCACGCCTTTGAATTTGCGTTTGCTCCATTTAAAGGTGAATTCGCGGGCGATATCGACATTCTTGCGACTGGACAGGGTTGAGCGTTTCGGGCGTATCAAAACGTCTTTGAAATCCAGTTTCATATCATTTTCTATGCGCATATATGTGTCTTTCTAAAAGGTGCGATTTAAGATTTAAAGATGCTAGCGGCGGCGTCTTGTGATGCCTTTTTTCTGGCAATGTCGCCTTCGGCTTTTTCAATTTCGGCTTTTAATTCTTCGATGTATTCACTCAATTCGCCAATGGACAGCGCGTCCAGATTTCTCGGGAATTCGGTGGTTTTCGGCTTTGGTAATTCTTCATCAAACATCGTCATTCACGATAATTGGCATGGCGGTAAAAATCAATCTTGCATTTTTTCGCAAATCCTCCTATACATTGGGCGTTCCCTCATAAAAAAGTCTATTTATGACTAGCCTCTTTAGGAACGGGGCGAGAAGAATTTTGACGTGTATTTGCACATATTTTTAAGGAGATACTATCATGTCCAATGCTTTGAATGTTTCAGGCCAACTCTTGATGCCAAAGGCGTCTGCTGTCTGGCTGATTGATAATTCGACATTGTCATTCAACCAAATCGCCGAGTTTACCGGCCTATCCGAGATCGAAATCGAAGCTTTGGCTGACGGTGAAATCGGTAAGGGTATTGTTGGGCGCAACCCGATTGATCATAACGAGCTTACGCAAGAAGAGCTTGAGCGTTGCCAAGCGGATGCGGGCGCGTCTTTGAAAATTTCAAAAAGCACTTTGCCGCCTGTTAAATCACGCGCAAAAGGCCCCCGCTACACCCCTGTTTCCAAGCGCGGCGACAAGCCCGATGCGATTGCTTATATCCTTAAGCACAATCCTGAAATCAGTGATGCGCAGATTGTTAAAGTTGTGGGCACAACAAAGCCGACAATCAACGCGGTGCGTGACCGCACACATACCAACACGCCGAACCTTAAACCCCGCCACCCTGCGGAGCTTGGTCTTTGCACATGGGCGGAATATGAGAAGGCGGTTGAAAAAGGCTTACGCGCACAAGGGAAAGACCCTGAAGCGGTGAAAGCGCAGCGTTTGGCAGATCAACAAGCCGAGCTGAGCCAACCTGAAGAAAACGACTCTCAGAGCGGCACCGGCGGGTTTGATTTCTCGAACTTCATGCCTGATATTGACCAAAGCACCGGCACGGACGATTAAGCATTAAAAAAGTGGCTGGAGAATGAAATCAACCAGCCACTGCTTTAGTATATTCCCAGATATGAAACCGGGATCTTAGGGTCTCGACCTGTTTCAGGCCGAGGCTCGTTCGTGAGAATCCTCACGAATTCCTACTATCTCTTCCTTTAACAAAAGCTTTTGCTTTTTAAGTTGGCGGAGATAGAAATCATTTATGGAGGGGCTCTTTTGAGCGTCTTCTATTCTGGAAGATAATATTGCGTGTCGTGTTTTTAAAGCTTGTACTCTAGTGTCCGAAGTGGATATCAACCTGCGTGATGGCATGTCTAACTCCTTAGGTTTGAGTTTTAAAGTCTTTGGATATCTTCATCATATCCTTATTTTCGCGCGTAACGCAAAAACTGCGAGAAACAGCATTTTCTAATAAAAAGAATGTTTCTTTTCGATTAGAGACTTAAACGTTGTTTCTGATGTAGGTTTTTTCGGTTAACCGAAAAGGCGTTTTTTCAAAAAACCCGCGAAATATGATTCGCACCCATCTTTTAAGTATGCGCTATAAATCATAACAAGCGGTTAAGCGATGCTTCAATTTTAATTAATTAAAGATCGAATTTGACGCCTTGCGCAAGGGGCAGCGCGGCGGAATAGTTAATCGTTTGGGTTTGACGGCGCATATAGGTTTTCCAAGCGTCAGAGCCGCTTTCGCGCCCTCCTCCGGTTTCTTTTTCACCGCCGAACGCGCCGCCGATTTCTGCGCCCGATGTACCGATATTCACATTGGCGATGCCGCAATCTGAGCCTGTGGCGGAGAGGAATTTTTCGGCCTCGCGGATGTTCATGGTGAAGATGGCGGAGGACAGGCCTTGCGGGACTTCGTTTTGCATCGCGATCGCCTCATCCAACTCACTATATTTCATGACATATAAAATTGGCGCGAAGGTTTCGGTGTGGATGCAGATGTCTTGTTTCGGCATCTCGACCAAAGCGGGGTTCACATATGCGCCGCCCAAGCCGACGTCTGCTTTGCCACCTCCGACAAGGATTTTGCCGCCGGCTTTGGTAGCCTTATCAAGCGCGGTTTTCATCATTTTATAGGCGTCCTCGTCGATTAGAGGGCCGATGAGTACGCCGTCTTCCAATGGGTTTCCGATGCGGATTTGGCCATAGGCTTTGGCGAGTTTCGGCACGAGAGCATCGTAAATATCTTTATGAACGAAGAGCCTGCGCGTAGAGGTGCAGCGCTGCCCGCATGTACCAACCGCGCCGAAGAGGATGGCGCGCAAAGCCATATCGAGGTCTGCGCTGGGGGTGATGACCATCGCGTTATTGCCGCCAAGCTCAAGCAGGCTGCGGCCTAAGCGTTTGGCGACGGCTTCACCGACGGCGCGGCCCATGGGCACGCTGCCTGTGGCGCTGATGAGGGGGAACGCGGGATGGGATACAAGCGCTTCGCCGACTTCGCGCGCGCCGATATAGACTTGAGAAAGGTGATCGGGGATTTCATGGCCGCCTTCACGAAATTTCTTCGCGGCGCGTTCATAGATGTTTTGGCACGCAAGTGCGGTAAGCGGGGTTTTTTCGGACGGTTTCCAGACAACGGAATCGCCGCACACAAAGGCGATGGCTGCGTTCCAAGACCATACAGCCACGGGGAAATTGAAAGCGGAAATAACACCGACAGGGCCGAGCGGTTGCCACAGCTCGCGCATGTGGTGTTCGGGGCGTTCGCTGCCCATGGTCAGGCCGTAAAGCTGGCGCGAGAGGCCGACCGCGTAGTCACATATATCAATCATTTCCTGCACTTCGCCGAGGCCTTCGGAAAGAAGCTTGCCGCATTCAATGGTGACGAGCTTGCCGAGATCGTCTTTCGCGGCGCGGAGTTCTTCGCCCAAAAGCCTTACGAACTCGCCGCGGATGGGCGCAGGCACGGCGCGCCATTTCTCAAAGGCGGTCTTTGCTTTGGCGGCGATGTCTTCTATGTCTTTGGGGCTATGTTCTTTGATCTTGCCTAGAGAGCTTCCATCAATGGGGGAGAAGACTTCCAGCACCCCGTTTGCGGTTGTTTGCACCCCTAAAGATTTCAAAACATCTTGGTAGCTCATTTTATAAAAACCCTTTATGCGTTTTCAGGAATTCAATTTCCTCTTCCGTGCTTTCGCGCCCTAACACTTCGTTGCGGTGGGGGAAGCGGCCGAATTTATCAATCGGCACAAAATGTCGCTTGGCGTACATGTCTCCTGCGGGGTTTTCATCGGCCATGCTTCCGAAGAGTTCGACGGATTTCTTTTGATCCGAAAGGGTTTCGCTGTGCTGGAACGGAAGATAAAGGAAGCCGCGCTTTACCGGCTCAAGCACTTGGTCGAAGCCTTTATGGATGGCTTGTTTGGCGACCAGCAGCGCTCGTTCGTCGCTGGCGAAGGATTTGGGTGAGCCGCGAAACATATGGCGGGGGAATTGATCGAGGACAATCACCAAGGCCAAAGCCCCGTCGGGATCATTTGCCCAATGATTGCTGAGGCCGTCGCTGGCCATTTCATAGGTGATACCGAATCGTTCTTTGATCGCTTCGTCTACAGCGTCGCTTTGCTGGAACCATTGTTGGGGCTCCATTTCTTCAAACCAAAAGTGCAGGATTTCTTGTTGAGTGTCTCGCATGATTTATTATTGCATTTTATGCGCAGAATACAAATTGCTTCTGCGCTTATACGTTGTCTTGCAAGACTTTAGTCGCTTTTCGATAGTGCTTTTTAGACATCATCGCAAAGACATAAGCGGGTAGAAACGGAAGAAGCATAATAAGAATAACAAAGGGTCTTTTCACGAAGGTCAGCGCGTCGCCATTGGCAAGCGTGCTATAGAGCATAAAGGACACAATGACCGCCATAACGGTCAGGCCGATAGCTGCGATTTTGAAGATTTTGCTTTGCATCAAGTGACGGCGCGCAGAGTCTTTTTGATCTTTTGTGTAATCATCATCGGGCATATTGAAACGCCTTCCTTTTGCTTGCGGCTTTAACTTGCGGCTTTAAGATGTCTTCTTCAAAAAGAGGCCCTTATATTATGATAAACTCATAGAGCTTAATGCAGCGTTAATGGATTTTAGACCAGACTTTCTTTTTATAGGCGTACATGATGCCTGCAAAGATCACCAGATAGAAGATGACGTTGATGCCTGTGCGCTTACGGTTTTCAAGATCCGGCTCTGAGGCCCATTGCAGAAACTCGGTCACGTCTTTGGAATATTGCTCAACGGTTTGGGGCGCGTCGTCCTCATAGGCAATTTGCCCCTCAAGAAGCGGCGGTGCCATAGCAATTACGTGGCCCGGCATCACTTTGTTATAATATTGTCCTTCGCTGATTTTCATGTCATGCGGCGGCTCTTCATAGCCCGTCAAAATACCGTGAACGTAGTTTGCGCCCCCTGCTCTGGCTTTCACAATGAGAGAAAGATCAGGCGGGATTGCGCCGTTTGCGGCGCGGGCGGCGTTATCATTCGGATAGGGTGAAGGGAAAGCATCGCTCGGGCGGCCCGGGCGATCAAACATTTCGCCTTCTTCATCCGGCCCGTCAGTGATGGTGTACTCAGCGGCGATTGATTTGATCTGACCTTCTTCATAACCCAAAGCTTCGAGATTGCGGAAATGAATGCGCTTCATGGCATGACATGCAGAGCAGACTTCGCGATAAACTTTGAGGCCGCGTTGTAGCGCCGCGCGATCGAATGTTCCGAAAGGCCCGTCAAAATGCCAATCCTCATTAGGAAGTACCGTGTCTCCGCCGCCGGCTGCATGCGCCTGAGGGGCAACTGAGAACGCCAAGGTAAGGCCGCATAAAATTGTGAGAATTGTTTTCATTCGTTTATCCCTAAACTTCTTATTTTGATTTCTTTTTCAACACATCTTCATGAATGCTGGCCGGAAGGCTTTTGCCTTTTTCATTTTTGCTGAGCCATGGAAGGATCGCAACGAAATACACAAAGTAATATGTGGTCGCCAAAAGCCCGAGAATGCTGAGCGGCACACCAAAGAGAGAGGCATCCGCACTCTGTGATCCCACATAGCCAAGGAAGATGAAATCAGCCACCAAAATCAGGAAGAAGATTTTAAACAGCGGGCGGAAACGCGCAGAGCGAACAGGGTGTGTATCAAGCCATGGCAATACGAACCACAGAAGGATCGAGCCGAACATCGCGATAACGCCGCCGAGTTTGGCGGAGATGATGACAATCTCCGTGAACGGGATACCGATATCAAATGTGATGGCGCGCAGGATCGCATAGAACGGCAGGAAGTACCATTCAGGGACAATATGCGCAGGCGTCACAAGCGGATCAGCCGGAATATAGTTATCGGGGTGTCCAAGGGCGTTGGGCATAAAGAAGACGAACAGCGCGAAGAAGATCAAGAACACAACCGTGCCGAAGGTGTCTTTCATCGTGTAATACGGATGGAACGGAAGCGTGTCTTGCGGCCCTTTTGTATCAATGCCGAGGGGGTTGTTTGACCCTGTGACGTGGAGCGCCCAAACATGCAGGAACACTACGGCGGCGATGATAAACGGCAGCAAATAGTGAAGCGCGAAGAAACGCGTCAGCGTAGGATTATCAACACTGAAACCGCCCCAGAGCAATGTCACGATGCTCTCGCCGACCAGCGGCACAGCCGAGAACAAATTGGTGATAACAGTCGCGCCCCACAGGCTCATCTGACCCCAAGGAAGCACATAGCCGATAAAGGCCGTGGCCATCATCAGCAGGAAGATCAGCACGCCGAGAATCCATAGAAGCTCGCGAGGTTTTTTGAACGAGCCGTAATACATGCCGCGGAAGATGTGGATATAGACAGCGATAAAGAAGAAAGACGCGCCGTTGGCGTGCATATAACGCAACAGCCAGCCGCCGTTTACGTCGCGCATGATGCGCTCGACAGAGTCGAACGCTTGGGCTGTGTCGGCGGTGTAATGCATCGCGAGAACGATACCGGTGATAATCATTGTGGCGAGCATCACCATGGCGATAGCGCCGAAATTCCAGAAATAGTTGAAGTTCTTTGGCGTCGGGAACACACCATATTCTTTTTGAAGCATGGTGAAGATGGGCAGACGTTCGTCAATCCACTCTACTACGGGGTTTTCAAATTTCTCGCGCTTACCACTTGCCATGATTTTATACTCTTTTCTTTATCTCTTATCCGATTTTGATCAACGTATCGCTTACGAATTCGTAAGGCGGAACCGCAAGGTTCTTTGGCGCAGGGCCTTTGCGAATGCGGGCGGATGTATCGTAGTGCGAACCGTGGCACGGACAGAACCATCCGTCATAATCGCCGTGTGCGTCGGTTGGCTTTTGCCCGACAGGAACGCAGCCCAAATGCGTACATACGCCGACAACAACCAACCATTCAGGTTTTTGCACGCGCTCTTCATCTGTTTGCTTATCGGGAAGCGTGGCGATATCAACATCTACGGCTTCTTTAATTTCTTCGGCAGTGCGGTGTTTAATGAACACGGGCTTGCCGCGCCACATCACTGTTTTTGATTCGCCGAGCGCGATCGCGCTCAAATCCACTTCGGTTGTGGCCAAGGCCAATGTATCTTTTGCAGGGTTGAGCGAGTTTATCAACGGCGCTGCGAAGCTGATTGCGCCCACTGCGCCAAAGGCTGCAGCCGATAATCCGAGGAAATCACGCCGCGTTCCGTCTGCGTGGGAGTGTGTGTCTTTTGTTTTTGATGCCATGATTTTTCTTATACTGTCTTGAAAAATAAACCGAAGTGGTTTTACTTCTCTCTTTATATAGGATCAACCCCTTTAAATCTATATCTTCACATTAATTTCCACGAATTAATCTAGAAGCTATTTTAGATGAGGCAAATTACAGCGATTTTGAACCATCGCGGAGGCACATAAAATGCGCATAGCCCTTTACCAGCCTGATATTCCCCAGAACGTGGGTGCGATGATCCGCTTGTGCGCGTGCATGGATGTGGGGCTGGATGTGATCGAGCCGACAAGCTTTCCATGGGACGACAGAAAAATTCGGCAATCGGCGATGGATTATATTGATAAGCTTGATATTGTGCGCCATAGCTCTTGGGAGGTTTTTTTGAGTGCTCATTCCTCTTCGCGGATAGTATTAATGACGACGAAATCGGTGGAGCCGTATACAGCGTTTGAATTTCGCGAGGATGATATTTTATTGGCGGGCAGCGAGAGCGCAGGTGTGCCGGGCAATATTCATGACGTTGCAAGCGCGCGGATATGCATTCCGATGAAAGAAGGCTTGCGGTCTTTGAATATCGTCAATGCGACCTCTATGATTTTGGGTGAAGCGATTAGACAGGTGAGAACATGACAGATTGGGATAACCGAAAAGGACAGGCATCGGATTGGTTTGCGGATTTGCGCGACCAGATTTGCACGGAGTTTGAGGCGATTGAAGATCAGCTTACGGGTACTCCGAAGGCGAACCTAGCGGCGGGGCGTTTCGAGCGGAAGCCTTGGGACCGCGCCAATAGCGACGAGCCGAATGAATCAGGCAGCGTGCTTAAAGGCGGCGGCGAAATTTCCATTATGCGGGGCCGCGTGTTTGAAAAAGTGGGCGTGAATATATCGCAGGTGCATGGGACATTCTCCGAAGAGTTTGCCGCGCGCATTCCCGGCGCGGATGAAAGCAACGGCGGATTTTGGGCAGCGGGTGTTTCATTGGTTGCACATATGCAATCCCCGCGCGTGCCCGCGGTGCATATGAATACACGGATGATTATGACATCGAAGGGATGGTTTGGCGGCGGCGCGGATTTAACACCTATGCGCGAAAACCCCGAAGATACGGCGGCGTTTCATGCAGCCTTTAAAGCGTGCTGCGATCGCCATGATCCGTCCTATTATAAAGAGCATAAAGACTGGTGCGATCGGTATTTCTTCCTGCCCCACCGCAATGAACCACGCGGAGTTGGCGGCATATTTTATGATTATCTCGAAAATGATTGGGCGGATGATTTTGCCTATACACAAGATGTCGGGCGCACGTTTTTAGATATTTATCCGAAAATAGTGCGGGCGCATATGAACGAGGATTGGAGCGCGGAGGAGCGCGAGCATCAGCTTATTCGCCGCGGGCGGTATGTGGAATATAACCTGCTGCATGATCGCGGAACGCAGTTTGGCCTTAAGACCGGCGGAAATACAGAAGCGATCTTGATGTCTATGCCGCCAGAGGTAAAATGGCCTTAAAGATTTTTTCTTGCACAGTTAGATTGAAGACTGTATATTATTTTTCATAATTAATAAAGGAGATTGCTATGGGTATGGAAGACGACAACGACGAGATTCGAGAGCACAACGAAGGCGTTCAAAGCGGGCGCATCAAAGGGCCTTTTATAAAAACCACAAACCCCCACGATATGGAGCCTATTCCTGACGAGCCTATTCCTGACGAGCCTATTCCTGACGAGCCTTTTCCTGAGCAAAAAAACTTTGCGCGTGGTGACACCGTATACTTCGTAGACAATGAAGGCTATCTCACACCAGGAACATACCACGCGAGATGCATGTCAGAAACATCTTGGGTTGAACATGAAGATACAAACGGAAAGGTTGTTTCTACAGAGATGACAACCAATGATCTTATGTCGGAAGCTGAATATAAAGCGGCTTTAAAAGCGGCCGGCGCACCCTACAATTATTTGATAGGTGGCCCTAATCAAAACGGCGGGCAAAGTTAAAACCCGCCAGCAATCCATTCATTTTCTAATCTCTCAAGCTCGGCGCCTAAACCAGGGCCGGGCTTGAAGCCTTTTTGGATCAGGTCTTCGCCCGAAACGGGGAAGTTCGGCACATCCCATTTCTGGATGATTTTGAAGGCATTGCCTGCGAAGGCTCTTTTCACGCGGTCTTGGGCGAGCTGGATCATCAAGCTTTGCGCGGTGGCGGTGCGCCCAAACTTGTAAACGGCGACCTTCACGGCGTGGTCATCCGACAAATCAGGCAGAGCCAAAACGCCTTGAATGGCCGTGATATCTTTTTGGAAGACCTTCGGGATGAGTAGCCCCTTTTTGAGCATTTCAATGTTCTCATCCTTCCCGCCTGCGAGGACATAAAGCCGCGCGGCGATCGACACCAAGCCGTATTCATTTTGAAAATAACAGAGATGCTTCAGGGTTTCGGGGGCATAATCCGCGAAATCGAAGTCTTTTAAAACGCCGTGATCGAAGATGAGCTTTAAAATTTTTGTTGAATCTTTGACGGCGAGGATTTTGAAGAATTCTTGCGTGATGCGCTCCTTTGAAAGGTTCGGGATTTTATCCGCCGCCGCTTGGCAAGCCTTGAGCGCCGCTGCATCCGGCTCCCCTGCTCCGTATTGCGCGAAGAACCTGAAGAAGCGCAGGATGCGGAGATAATCTTCTTCGATGCGTTTCGAAGGCGCGCCGACAAAAACAACGCGGCGGGCTTCCAGATCCTTAAGCCCCACCTCCAAAGGATCAAAGACATTGCCCTTTTCATCGGCGAGGAGCGTGTTCATCGTGAAATCGCGGCGCTCGGCGTCCTCGACCCAACTATCGCTGAAGGCCACTTCCGCATGGCGTCCATCTGTCTCTACGTCTTTGCGAAGCGTTGTGATCTCGATGGTGCTTTTATCCAGAACGGCGGTGATTGTGCCGTGATCTATCCCTGTAGGGATGGCCTTAATGCCCGCATTTTCGAGCAGCTTAACGGTGCGCTCGGGCGGGTGGGTTGTTGCCATGTCTATATCTGTGACCGCTTCGCCGAGCAGCGCATTACGCACGCAGCCGCCGACAAACATCGCATTGCCTGCCCCTAAGGCTTTGATCACTTTTTGTGAAAGCTCTGCGCTCATCCAGTTTTGAACATCAATCGTTTTTACCGGTTTCATCCGAGGGGAAATCCTTTTACGTCAGAGCCGAATTGCTCCACGAGGTTATAATATACCGAACGCCCTATTCTTGCGAAGAGGCCTTTGCGCACCTCTATATAGGGCACGCCGCCGCGCAATTCCCAATTCGCGCCCTCCTCCAAAGCTACGGTTTCCTGCATATTGGTTTTGAAGGTGACGCTGTCATCGCTGGCCTCATAATCAATGACCACAAACGGTACGTCTTCGACCGCCACGGCGTATTGCTCGAACGGGGTTTTGAGCCAGTATTTACCGCCTTCGTCAATAATCAGCGCCTTATCGGAGAACAGCTTGGCGAGGGCGGCGCGTTTTATCTCCGCGCCATCATGAAACCATGTGCCGTCGCGCAGAATTTTGAAATCAGGTGGGGGCGTTTCGCTCATGGGAGCAGTATGCCGTTTTGACGACTGTTTTTGAAGCCTCTTTAATTGAGAGGGATCAGCCTTTTAAATCAAAGCCATAGTCTTTACCGATGAGGGCGGCTTGAGTTCGGTTTTTGGCATCCAGTTTTCGGCAAAGCCCCCGAACATGAAGCTTTACGGTTACGACCTGCAAGCCCAGATCATTGGCAATTTCTTTGTTGGATGCGCCTTTCACCAGATATGTCAGCACTTCTTTTTCACGCGGGGTCAGGGCCGCTATGCTTTCCGCTATCGCGGGGTCTTTTATAGTAACGTCGAAAACCGATAATTTTGGCTTTTCATCAGAATGGTATGACGGCATGAGCGCATTGGCGGCATTATTAAGCGGTTTAAACTTTTCACCGCCTATAACCTTTTGAATGGCTTGAAGGAGTGCCCGCCCGGAAAGGGTTTTCGGGAAATACCCCATAGCCCCAAGCTCAAAAGCGGCTTCGACATCCTCAGATTCGGCGACCCCCGACATCAGCGCAAGCCGCGTTTCGGGATAGGATGCCTTCATAGTCTTGAAGCCATCCATGCCGTTCATGCCCGGCATGCGTAAATCCAGCAAGACAAGATCCTGATCGGGATTGCGCTTCATGCAGCTTAAGGCTTCATGGAAATCTTTCGCCAAGGTTATATCCGCATCCGGCTGCGCACGATGTATATATTGGACGAGTGCATCTCTGAATAGAGTATGATCGTCTGCTAGAAGTAACTTCATTTGCCCCCACAGCACATAATGTTTCTATATATACTTTAGCTTATATTCGTTAATATTTGAATATCAAAACTATAAAGAATGCGCACGCACTCACCTTAAAGTTGCGTCCGTATGAAGTTTTGCTGTGGGTTCGGCCTGCTGGCCTTTGAGTCGAAGGCGGTAAACATAGGTTGCCTCCAAAACCCGCTGCACATAGTTGCGGGTTTCATAGATAGGAATGAGTTCTATCCAATCGACCAGATCGACTTCACCCGTTCGGGGGTCGCCGAAAATCTCCAGCCATTTATCAACGCGCCCGGGGCCGGCATTATACGCCGCGATCGCCAGTGGATAAGAGCCGCCGAAGCGTGCGATCATGCGCGAGAGATACTCACTGCCCAGACGGATATTGTGATTGGGGTCAGTTGTGAGCTGCGAGGTGGAGTGGGATATACCCATTTTACGAGCAGTTTCAATGGCAGTTGCGGGCATAAGCTGCATCAGGCCCAATGCCCCTGCGGGGCTTTTTGCCTGAAAATCAAACTGGCTTTCCTGACGGATAATCCCATGCACGAGCGAGCCTTCCAAAGATATGCCGCCTAAACGGTTTACAATCATAGGGTAGGCTTGCGCGGTGAGAAAAAGCCCCTCTTTTGTTGCGGATTTGGAAAGCTCTACGGCGGTTTTGAGCTGATTCAGTTCTACGGCTAAATCTGCGGCGAAGCGGTAGCCTTTTGCGGTTTTGTTATCGTTTACGAAGGCTTTTAAAAACCAGCCGGATTCTTGATACATGCCTGCGCTGTTGAACAAAATAGCGGCTTGGATCAGCTCTTTTTCGTTGAAGGCTTTTTGTTCGGCGGAGGATAGGTTTGGCGGCGCGCCCGTGGGAAGGCGCCCGCCCTGCCCAACCTTCACGGCGGCAAGCTGCCCGTAAAACACGGTGGGGAATCCGGCAGCGATTTTATAGGAAGTGATGCTTAATGATTTATCACTGAAATTTTCTGCGGCGCGGGCGGCCCAATATGCGCCGCGGGCTTTGCTAACCGGGCTGCTGACGTTGCGATAGAGATTGGAGAAGCGTTTATAGGCTTCGGTTTCGTTGCTCATGAAGCGCAGCGCCATCCACCCCGCCAACCATTCGGCCTGAGCAAAAGAAAACCCTTCGGTTTGTTGGTGCCCTGCGGCGAGAAGATAGGCGCTTTTATAAAGTTTGCGCTCCAGCAAGCGGCGGATAAGGATATGGCGTTCGCGCCACCATTCATCGGGGTTAAGGATTTTATCGGCTGGCGGCATTTTGTGAAGGATTTCCATGGCCGCGGTATCGAGATTGTTTTTTCTGCGCCATTTGAGGCGTTCATATAAAAGCCCTGCGTCATTTTGCAGGTTTCCGGGCACGGCAGCAATCAATGCATTCGCGTTTCCTGCTTCCTGCGCGAGCGCGATGCGCGCTTCGGCGAGTTGCGGATAGCCGTTTTCAAGGACGCTGGCGATGGCTCTGGCGTTAGTGTATTCACCGCTAAGCAGCATGGCATCAAAGCGGCGCATATGCGCTTCGCGGGACAAATACCCTTTATATTTCCTGAAAAGCTCGCGCTGATTATCGCGCGACATGCTGGTTGTCGCCCACCAATCGGAGAGGAAATCACGGGCTTGTGTTGTTTTGCCTGTTTGGATCAGGGCGGCAACATAGCGGTTTACGCCATCGGCGGTTTTTGGCGGGTAGTCATCGAACCATGCGAGTATCTCCGCAGGGCCAAGCTCCATCGGCATATCTTCTTCCGCTTTGCGCTTGAGGCTGGACATCAGCGGCCATTCAGGATTTTTGCGGATGAACTGCGCGAGGCGGCCATAATTACGAATGTCTTTGCGTTTTGTGAATTCCAGCCAGAGGTAAATCTTGGCGGATAGAGGGTCTTTGGTGGCGGCGATGATGTCACGGCCTGTTTCCCAGCGCCCCTGGTTTATGGATTGCAACGCCCGCACCGTTTGCGTTTGCACGGCCTTGCTTTGCATCGTGTTCATCGGCCCTTCGATGGCCGAAGCCTGCGGAGCAAAAAACAATATCAGCGCGATGGCCCCAAGAATCTTGCATATGCGCGGCTTGGCGTGTACATTGGCGCACATTTTAAAAATATAAAAAAAGAAAGAATAACAATGTTTAAGGGCTCTATTCCTGCGCTGATCACTCCGTTTAAGAACGGCGAGATTGATTGGGCGGCATTTGAGAATTTGGTTGAATGGCAGATTGAACAAGGCAGCCATGGCCTTGTGCCCTGTGGCACAACTGGTGAATCTCCGACGCTTTCCCATGATGAACATATGCAGATCATCAGACGTTGCGTCGATGTGGTCAAGGGGAGAATTCCCGTTATTGCGGGAACGGGATCGAATTCCACAGCCGAGGCGATTGAATTGACGCGCGCGGCGAAAGAGGCCGGCGTGACGGCGGCCCTCATTGTGACACCTTATTACAATAAACCGACGCAAGACGGCATGATTGCGCATTTCACGGCGATCCATGATGCGGCCCAACTGCCGATTGTTTTATACAACATTCCCGGGCGCTGCGTGGTGGATATGAGCGATGAGACAATTGCGAAAATTGCCGAGCTTCCCCATGTTGTCGGCGTGAAAGACGCAACAGGTGATTTAACCCGCCCTGCTAAATTGGCGAAGCTGGTTGATGGTGATTTTTGCCAGCTTTCGGGGAATGATGATTCTGTGGGTGAATTTATGGAGCAAGGCGGAAACGGGATTATTTCTGTGGTGGCGAATATTGCACCGCGGATGAATGCAGATATGATCGAGGCGTTTGCGGCGGGAAATATGGCGAAATTTTATCAGCTTCGCGACGCGCTTGCGCCGCTTGGGAATGATTTGTTTTGCGAGAGCAATCCTGCGCCGGTGAAATATGCGGCGAATAAGATGGGGCTTTGTGAAAACGAAGTGCGCCTTCCTTTGCTGCCCTTGAGCGATAAGGGCAAGCCTTTGGTCGATGCGGCGATGGCGCATGCGGGTTTGAAATAAGCCTTTATAATCATGGCGAAAAAAGACGACAAAAAAAAGAGCGGGATGATCTCCACCAATGCGACGGTGGCCGATAACCGGCAGGCGCGCTACAATTATTTCGTTGAGGAAAAGTTTGAGGCGGGGATTATGCTTGTCGGGACGGAAGTGAAGTCTTTACGCCTAGGGCAGGCGAATATCAAGGAAGCCTATGTCGGACCGAAAGACGGCGCGATCTGGATATTCAATATGAACATCCCCGAATATCAGCAAGCAGGGCAAAAGATGCAGCATGAGCCGCAAAGAGAGCGCAAGCTGCTGCTTCATAAAAAGGAAGTTGATAAGTTGCTCGGCGGGGTGAACCGCGCAGGCTATACGATTGTACCGCTGCGGCTGTTTTTTAACGGGCGTGGATTGGCGAAGATCGAGATTGGTTTAGCCAAAGGTAAGCAGCTTCATGATAAGCGGGATGCGACGAAGAAGCGGGATTGGGACAAACAAAAAAGCCGGATCATTCGGGAGAAGGGCTAACCCCCTGCTCCATCTTCAAGGCCCTTACATCCCTCAGATAAAAAACGGGCCCACCAGGGATAGTGGACCCGCTTTTCGGACTAAGTCCGGTTATTTTATTCAGATGCGTCTTCTTTTTCTGTTTTTTCAGGTTCATCCGCTTCTACGGTTGTGAGATCCGGCGCTTTATCATCGTTATCAGGCCCTGTGAGCATTTCATCAGCGATGAGACCGGCATTTGCGCGAATTTGTTTTTCGAGCTTATCGGCGAGTTCAGGGTTTTCTTTCAGGAACTGTTTCGAGTTGATGCGTCCCTGCCCGATGCGTTGCCCGTCATATGAGAACCACGCACCTGCCTTTTCGACAAGATTGGCGGCAACGCCAAGGTCAAGGAGTTCCCCGAGTTTGGAAATGCCTTCACCATACATAATTTCAAATTCAACCTGACGGAATGGCGGAGCCATTTTATTTTTCACGACTTTTACGCGGGTTTGGTTGCCGACGATTTCCTCTTTGTCTTTGATTTGACCGATGCGGCGAATGTCGAGACGCACGGATGAATAGAATTTAAGCGCGTTTCCGCCTGTTGTTGTTTCAGGAGAGCCAAACATTACACCGATTTTCATACGGATCTGGTTGATGAAGATCACGATGGTGTTGGAGCGGTTGATTGTGCCTGTGAGTTTACGAAGGGCTTGGGACATCAAACGTGCCTGAAGGCCAACGTGATGGTCACCCATTTCACCTTCAAGTTCAGCGCGGGGAACAAGCGCGGCCACAGAATCAATAACGAGGACATCAAGCGCGCCGGAGCGCACCAACGTGTCGGTGATTTCAAGCGCTTGTTCCCCTGCATCGGGTTGTGCGATCAAAAGTTCGTCGACATTCACGCCGAGCTTCTTCGCATATCCAGGGTCGAGTGCATGTTCCGCATCGACGATTGCGCATGTGCCGCCTGCTTTTTGAGCTTCGGCGATAACATGCAGCGCCAATGTTGTTTTACCGGAGCTTTCAGGGCCATAAATCTCAACGATACGCCCTTTTGGAAGGCCGCCGATACCAAGGCCGATATCAAGGCCAAGAGAGCCTGTTGAAATCGAAGCGATGTCTTTCGGGCTGTGTTCGCCGTTCAGCTTCATGATGGAGCCTTTGCCGAATGCACGTTCGATCTGGGAAAGGGCTGCGTCTAGGGCTTGTTGTTTCTCTTTTGAATTCGGGGTCATTTTGTCTTCTTTATGTAGGGGTGTAACAGCCATAATATAAGTCTCCTCATGTTTCCACAGATTCGGTGTGGGTGCAATTAATCGATAAGATTTGATACGTTCTGGAGACAGGATGTACCAGTTTTGTTCTCACGTCAACACAAAAAGAACAAAAAAAGAACTTTAATCCTCAAGGACCTCTTTCACCTTCTCGGCGAGTTGCTTGAGAGTGAAGGGCTTGGGGAGGAAATAGATATTATCGCCCATATGGTCTTTGAGTTTATCCTCGGTATAACCCGACATGAAGATGATTTTCAGCTTCGGCGAGCTTTGACGGAGACGCTGCGCGAGCGTGGGGCCGTCCATGCCCGGCATCACAACATCGGTGACGAGAAGGTCTATGTTGCTGAGATCCTCTTTTTCCATGAGGGTCATCGCCGAATCGCCGCTATCGGCGGTGAGGACTTCGTAGCCCTTATTGGACAAAGCGCGCTGCGAGAATGTGCGCACGGCGTCTTCGTCTTCCACGAGCAAGATACGCTCCGAGCCTGTGAGGTCTTTGGTTTCTTGGGGTTCATAGCTGCGGGCGTCTTCTTCTTCGGCGGCGGCCTCTTCCTCACTGGCGCGGGGAAGGTAAATGAGGAAGGTCGTGCCTTTGCCGACGGCACTTTCTACATCGAGGAAGCCGCCCGTTTGGCGGATGATCCCGTATACGGTGGCAAGGCCGAGGCCTGTGCCCTCGCCCACGGCCTTGGTGGTGAAGAAGGGTTCGAAGATCCGCGCGAGGTTTTCTTTCGGGATGCCGCAGCCTGTGTCGGAGACCTTAATCATCGTCCAATGGCCGGGGGGCATTTCCTCGGAGATCAGTTTTTTGGCTTTGCGGTTGGTGAAGTTCAGCGTTTCGATGGTGAGCTTGCCGCCGCTTTCGCCCTTTTGTTCCATGGCGTCGCGGGCGTTGACCGCGAGGTTGATGAGCACTTGTTCCATCTGGCCTTCATCGACCTTTACGAGGCCGAGATCGGGGCCGTGGACAAGCTCCATGTCAATATTGGCGCCGATAAGGCGGCGCATGAGGTGGGACAGTTCGGTGAGGATGTCGCTTATGTCATGGATTTTCGGACGCAGGGTTTGCTGGCGCGAAAACGCTAGGAGCTGGCGCACGAGATTGGCGGCGCGGTTTGAGTTTTGCTTGATCTGCATGATATCACCGAAGGACGGATCGCCCGGCTTATGACGAAGCAAGAGCAGATCACAGAAGCCGATCATGGCGGTGAGCAGATTGTTGAAATCGTGGGCAACGCCGCCCGCGAGCTGTCCGACGGCCTGCATTTTCTGGCTTTGGGCGAATTGCGCTTCGAGGGCTTTTTTCTCGGTGAGGTCAATGAAGTGCAAAACAATGTTCCCGCCTTGACGGAAACGCCGCGCATGCATTTGGGTTTCGGCGGGGCCGTCTTTGGACAGCAGTGAGATTTCCAGCGGCGCATCGAGGCCCTTGCCCTGCTCTATGCGATCAATGGCGGCGAGCGCGGCGGCGCGGTCTTCTTCGTCTATAAGTTCTTCGAATTTTTGCCCCTCAAGCTCTTCGATATCCTGACCGAGCATGCTGGCGAAAGCGAGGTTACAATCTGCAAGAAGGCCGTCCTGATCAACCATGGCAACGCCCAAGGGTGCTTCTTCGAAGAATTTCTGGAAGCGGTCTTCCGAAGCTTTCAAGGCTTGGCGCATTGCGCTTTCGGATGTGAGATCATGGACAACTGCGCGGGTACGGACCTTGCCGCCCGGCTCCCTGACGACGACTTGGTTTATGGAAGCGAGGAAGGTTTTTCCGGCGGTGCCCTTCATTTGCATCTCGACGATTTGGCGCTGCCTGCCATCGGCGACAAGATCATACGGGGCGGCGCCTTCGGGCGGCTCGACCAGATAGGTATGGATTTTGGCTTGTTTGAGAAGCGCGGAGAGGTCTTCGCCGAGCCATCTTGCGAAGGTGGCGTTGGCAAAAACAAAGCGTCCGTCCTGGTTTACGGAGAAGAAACCGACAGGAGCGTTATCGGTGAAGTCGATGAGCTTTTCGCGCTCGTCACGAAGGGCGACATCGGCGGAGTGTTTTTCGGTGACATCATCAATGCGCCAATGCACGTGCCCTGCCCGCCCCGCGATGGGTTGCGCGGTGACCATGAGCCAGCGTTCGTCGTCTTCGAATTTCGAAAACAGCTCCATAGAATCGGTGAGGCCGCGATGCGCCTGATCGGCGAGCATGTGGAAATGGGCGGTGACTTCATCGCTATGTTCGAACAGCTTATGCAGGCTTTGGTAACCCGGCGGGCCAACGCCGCGGCACAGGCGCTCGAATTTCTGGTTATAATAAAGGGTGTTATCGGCGCTGTCGGCGATCAGACGCGCGCCTCTGGAACCTTCCATGACTTCGCGGACAAGGCGCAGCTCTTTAAATTGCGAGCGCTGAATTTTGTGTGAGCGGTATAGAATTGTGCCGACAATGCTGAAGATGACGAAGGTAAAACCGGTGAAGATTTTGGTGATATCGTTAAGGCGCGTATCTGTGAAAATGAACACCAGAAAGCCGATGAAAATTGCGAGCAATAAAAGCGCAACAATACCGTCATAGGTTTTTTGCTGCGGCATGTTCTGCGCAGGGCCTTGGGCGGTTTTATGATGCCGGGCGATGAAGGCTTTGTTATCCAGTTCCATTCTCATAAAGTGCCACAAAGACAGGAGAATTCACAAGGTTATCCCCTCGTTATACCCATTTTATCCCGATTTAGAGATTTACTTGAGCTTGCCCTGTTTTTTGAAAACATAGGAAATAACTTCGGCGACTGCCTGGAATTGATCGGCAGGGATGGTCTGGTCTATCTCAACCGTATCATAAAGAGAGCGCGCTAAGGGTCTGTTTTCATAGAGTTCTACGCCGTGTTCTTTTGCGACTTCTCGGATTCGCAAGGCCACTTCGTCAATCCCTTTGGCGACGCATTTTGGGGCCTCCATAATTTCGGGGTCATATTTAAGGGCGATAGAATAGTGCGTCGGGTTTGTGATCACCACATTGGCGGTGGGCACGGATTGAATCATGCGCTGGCGGGCGCGCTCGGAACGGAGCTGGCGCAAGCGGCCTTTTACATGCGGGTCCCCTTCGGTTTGTTTAAATTCGTCTTTGATTTCCTGACGGGACATTTTCATTTTCTTCATGTTGTCGTAGCGCTGATAGACCAAATCCGCGACAGCGATCACGAGAAGAATAACCAAAGCGCCGATTAGGAAGCGCATGACCAAGACCTGGATTTCATCGAGTAGCAAGATCATCGGCATGCCGACAAGGTGTTCGAACTTATCGAAATATGGCGAGAGGATGATAAAGCCGAGCGCACCAACAAGGCCGAGCTTTAAAATGCCTTTGCCGAATTCGGTGAGAGAACGCACAGAAAACAAGCGTTTGAAGCCTTTGATCGGCGATATTTTGCTGAGTGAGGGTTTAATTGATTCCGGCGCCCATAAAGGCCCGACCTGAATAAAAGGCGAGAGGAAAGCCGCGATCATCAGCATGATAAACGGGAACGCCAGAAGCATGAAAACATGCTTGAACCCCTCCCCTAAAACGATATGCATACCGCCGGGCATGGGCGGGAAGTCGTGGGCGTTTTCGATATAGGCCTTTAGAATTATGCTCAGCTTTGAGAAAAAAGTGGGTGTGAACGCGCCGATTAGAATTGTGGCGACCAGAAGCATAACCCATGTGTTGATTTCACGGGAGATCGCCACCTGTCCCTTTTTTCGGGACTCATCCACCTTTTTGGCGGTGGGGTCCTCGGTTTTCTGGGAGTCGTCTGTATTATCATCAGACATAAATTATGCCGCCTTTATATAATGCGAACAAAACTGCGTTTTGCTTCGCGGGTTTTCTGGGAGTCGTCTGTATTATCATCAGGCATATCTGATTATACCATATCCATGTGACGTTATGCCCCGACGGTCTTCAAAAAGAAGATCATTCCTTGTTCAAACTGCCCGAGCCAATACATCATCGCGGCGGACAGGACGATCATGGTGAGGGTGATCGCCAGTAAAATCTGCATCGGCAGCGCCAGCATGAAAACCTGCACCTGCGGCATAAGCCGCGCCAAGACCCCCATACCGACATACACCATCAGCGTCAGAACAATGAAGGGGGCGGCAAATTTTACCCCGACAGAAAAGCTGACCGAGACAGCGCGCCCAACCAGCTCGGCCATTGAACCGATATCGGGCAGCGCGCCGATGGGGAAGAAATCATAGCTTTCAAATATGCCCATAAATAAAAGATGATGAATGTTGGTGGCGAAAATCAGTACAACGCCCGTAACAGACAAAAATGCGCCGATAAGCGAGCCTTGGGCGGCAAGCCCGGGGTTGAAAAGCTGGGCGTTACCCAAACCGGAAGAAATGGAGATCACCATCCCTGCGGTATCAAGGGCACTCATGAATATGCGGGCAATCGCGCCGAAGAAAATGCCGATGATAAATTCCATGATAATCAGGGTGAACAGCCCGAAGGTCGAGGGCATGGGGTCCGGCATTTGCGGCATAAGCATAGGGAAAAGCACAAAGGTCAGCGCCACAGCAAAATGCAGACGCACGCGGTTGGAGACGAACGAATCGCCGACGCCCGGCATAATCATAACGGCAGTGCCGATGCGCACGAAGGTCAGGATAAAGGCGAAAACGCCGGTGGTTAGAAAGGCCTCAAGAGCAGTGTCCATGCGCGCTCCTTAAGGGTCAGCTGAGGCCGATCATACGATCAGCGAGGGTTTCCATGAATACGACGAGGGTTTTCATCATGTGTGGCAAAAAGATGAAGAAGGCGAGGAATATCGCGAAGATTTTAGGAACGAAAACGAGGGTCATTTCCTGAATTTGCGTTAGTGCCTGAATAAGGGCAATCGTAACACCCACCAGCAAGCCAACAAGCAGAATCGGCGCACCAAGCTGGATCGAGATCAGCAGAGCTTGTTGAGCGGTTTCTAGGACTTCTGTATCATTCATAATTTAACGTAGCGCAAAAGCCCCGGGCTTGCCAAGCGATCCTTAGATCGGCATACGCATAATCTCTTGATAAGCGGAAATCATGCGGTCACGCACGGCGACAACGGTTTGGAGGGTGAGTTCCGCGTTGCCGACGGCTTGCACAACATCGACGATATCGGCCTCGCCGGTTACGGCTTTGGCGGACATTTCTTCGGAAGCGCGCAAGGCATCCACGGATTGTGACGCTTTGGCTTTCAGGAAATCGGAAAAGGTTACGCCGCCGCTATCACCGACGCTGCCTGATTTGCCTTCGCCGTCTGCGTTTTCAGAGGCTCTGGTGATCATATCGGCGGTCTTGTTATAAGCGTTGAGCGCGAAATTCGGGTTTATAGTGTTCATTTTAAGCAGTCCTTTTCAAATTCCATTCTAACATGTTTCTATTGATTGCGCAGCAGGTCTATTGTTCTGAGCATCATTGTTCTGGATTGTTCGATCATCCCGAGATTAGCTTCGTATGATCTTTGGGCCTCGCGGATATCCATCGCCTCTAACATCGAATTGGCGTTTGGCATTTTCACGTAGCCTTCTGCGTTGGCCGCCGGATGGTCGGGCATATATTTCAGAGGGAACGGGGTTTCGTAGTCTTCGCCGATTTCATCGACTGTAACGAGTTTCACGCCCTTGTCGCGATCAAGTTCATTTTTGAAGCTGATTGTCTGGCGGCGATATGGGTCTGCGCCGGGGGTCTGGCCTGTTGTGGCGGCGTTGGCGACGTTTTCTGTGATAACGCGGACACGTGTGCCTTGCGCGCGCATACCCATGGCGGAAATTTGCATTGCATTTAGAAGTTCTGATCCCATTTTTTCAATCCTTCCTTATTACCTTATTGACCGCCGAGAGACGTGCGGATCATTCCGATATTCTTCTGCATTAGGTTTGTCATTAAATTATAATCCATCATGGTTTGCCCTGAATTGATCAGCTGCTCTTCCATATCCACGGCGTTGCCTGTGGGGGCGACTTCATAGGTTTCTTCTTGCTTTCTGTTGCGTCCGGCATCGACTTGACCCGGAGGGGGCAAGTGATTGCTTTGCGTTGTTTCCAAGCGGACGTTTTTAACCGCATCTGATGTGCCTGTGACGTTCTTCAATACGCTTGAGAAATCCGCATCCACGATGTCGCGCGGGCGATAACCCGGCGTGTCGGAGTTGGAGATGTTTTGCGAGATTACGCGCTGGCGGACGTTCAAATAGTCCATTTTGGCGCCGATACCTTTGAAAAGTGCGATATTGTCTAACGTCATTGTATGTTACCTTACTTTTTTAACCATTGTGCTCACTTTACGGAGCCTCGGGATTAACAATGCGAAAGGCGTGCCAGTTTTATGGATGATGGGTTCGACCAGTATGATGATGGGGGTAAAATCAGCCGTGATGAGCGGTTAAAACCTTCAAATATAAAGAAAAAGCACAAGCGTCAGACAGCTGTGGCCTTGACCGAAGGGGAGGAATTGGGCGATGCGCCGACGATTACAGCCGCCGGACGGGGCGTTATTGCCGAGAAAATCATGCAGCTTGCCTTTGAAAACGGTATAAAAGTGAGGGAAGACAGCGCGTTAGCGGAGATGCTGGCGCAAGTTGAGCTGGATTCTCCTATTCCAAGTGAAGCCTTTATGGCGGTGGCGGAAATTTTGTCCTATGTTTATCGGGCGAACGGCAAGCCTGACCCGTTTAATGTATCTTTAGAAAACGAAAAAGAGTGATTTATGGACCAATTTTCTGATTTACCCAGCCTTTTGAAGCTTTTTGCCGCGCTTGTTTTTGTGCTTGGGCTTATGGGCGGTTTGGCGCTTTTGCTTAAAAAACTTGGATTATCGGGCGTTGCACCAAGTTCGCAAGGTGATAAGCGCTTGAAGATGGTGGAAGTTTTGCCGATTGATGCGCGCAGACGCCTGGCGATTATTCAACGCGACGATGTGCAGCATCTGGTCATTTTTGGGGTTAATGACGAAACAGTCATTGAAACCAACATCACACCTAAAGATAATTAAAAGCATGTCTCAACGATTCTTTTTTGCATTGGCCATTTTGCTCTTCGGAGCGGTGCTTCCTATAGAGGCGATGGCGCAAAATATCAGTATTGATCTGGGGCAAGACGGCGACGGCACAGTAACGGGCCGCGTTATTCAGATGGTTGCGCTGCTGACGGTTTTATCCCTTGCGCCGTCGATCATGATTATGATGACCAGCTTCACGCGGATTGTGGTTGTTCTGTCTTTCCTTCGCACAGCCATTGGTTTGCAGCAAACACCGCCAAACAGCGTGATGATTTCGCTGGCGATGTTCCTGACGTTTTTCATTATGGCGCCGACTATACAGGCCACGTATGACACGGCGGTTGCGCCGCTGATGAATGAGGATATTGACGAGATTACCGCGTTCGAGCGCGGGATTATTCCGTTTAAGACCTTTATGATCCAGCATGTGCGTGAGCAAGATGTGCAGCTTTTTGTCGAGATGAACCGCAGCGAGATGCCGGAAGACAAGCTTGAGCTGCCGCTTCAGGTGATTGTGCCTGCCTTTATGATTTCCGAACTTCGCCGCGCCTTCGAGATTGGCTTTATGATCTTTTTGCCGTTCCTGATTATTGATCTGGTCACGGCCTCTATCCTGATGTCGATGGGGATGATGATGCTGCCGCCGGTGACGATCTCATTACCGTTTAAGGTGATTTTCTTCGTGCTGGTTGACGGGTGGTATTTGATTACGGGATCGCTGGTGAAGAGCTTTGACAGCAGCCTTGTGCAAACGGCGATCACCTCCACGAGCGGCGGGTAGCGCCCTTAATCCGCTTTAATTTATTTCATCTTTATATGTATTGAGGAACTCCGAGAAGAGGTCGACTTCTTGCGCGACGGAGAGCAATGTTTCGCGGTCTGCGAGGGCGGCGTTTTGGCGCGGCCTTGTGATGACTTCGAAGATTTTCGCCTTTTGCGTTTGGGCCATAGCGTCTGAATATTTCTCGCGCATATTGGCGAGGGCCACGCGGTCACTGGCGAGGTTGAGAGCCACGGCGCGTTGCAGCAAGAGCGCAGTATTTTCAGCGTCCAAAGGACGGGTGAGCGAGATTTCCTGATCGAGGATTACATCCCCCAGAGCTTCGGCGGCATCATCCCAATACGAGGCTTGCCACGCGATATCGGCGCGCAGGCGATTTGCGGCGCGGGTTTTATCGAGGTCTTCGAGAAGGACAAGCGCTTGGTCAGGGCGACCTTGGAGCGAGAGGCTGCGGGCGCGCATAAGCGAGAGATCAAGATATTTTGACGGGTTTTGCTTTTCGGCGGGGAGGGCCTGAAGCTTCGATTGCGCGACGTTGAGCGCTTCGGCGGCTTGGTCGGGTTTTTTATCCAGCAAGCGAATGGCAGCAAGGCGCGCGGCGATGGATACGGCTTCTTCGCCATCAAGCCTTGCGAGTTGGCCGGCAAGCAAGTCCCCTGCTCTGCCGAACATATTGGCGTTTACGAGGTGTTCCGCCAGCGCCTTAATCACGCGCGTGCCCTCCTCGCCCAAAGGCACAAGTTCGGTGAATTGATCGTAGAGCGCGACGGCGTCGGTGGGCAGGGTTTCGGAGAGTTTTTCTTTATTCAGATATAAATTTGTGAATTCCGCGCCCATATTTTCGGCGATGCGCTGCGAGAGGTTGGTGTTGGGGACGAAGCTTGAGGCTTCGCGCATGATTTTCAAACCCTTGATGAACTGGCCGCTGTCAAAGTAGGTTTTGCCGAGCCAGAAATTCACCTGCGCCTCCAACTCGTCGCCGCGCCATGCATAGCGCAGGCGCTCAAGGTTATCAATGGCGTTGCCACGGGTGATTTCGCCTTCATCCATTTGCAAACGGGTGAGCGCAAGGCCCGCTTTGACGCGGAAGCGATCATCTTTGCCTGTGGTTAGCGGTTCCCAGAATTTACGGGTTTCTTTGGTTTCGTTTTCCTGGCGGGCGGCCTCGCCTTTGAGATATTGCAAAGACGCCTGCAGCTCCGGCGCGAGGTTTTTCATGTCCTTTTCGACCAGATCCAGAAGCGTTTTACCCTTATCAACCTCGCCGTTTCTCAGAACGATCTCCGCCAAGCCCAGAGTTAAGTCATTGCGGATTTTGGGCGGGTAATCATAAAGCGCGTTGAGATTATCGGGTTTTACTTTGACGGCTTGCTGCCAGTCACCCAAATTCGCGAGGACGTATGAGCGCCACATTTGCACTTCCGGGATTTCTTTTAGTTTGGCGGCGGAGAGGTCTTTAAAGGCGTCTTCGTTATGCCCTGCCAGCGCGCTTGCGGCGCCGCGCAGCGAGAGGAATTCAGGCGTATTGACCAAATCAGGAAGCTCGTTTTCGGCGAATCTGAGCATGCCGATGGCTTCATGCCCCATACCGTTGGAGAGATACATTTTGGCGAGTGTCAGGATGTTTTCTACCTTCGTACCTTCGCTCATATCGTTGAGATCGGCGAGGATGACGTTGCGGTTTTCTTGCACGACATCAATACCGCCGAGCTGCCACGTGTCGAAATCATAGATGCGGGCGTCGGTGCTTTCTTTTGCGCCTTCGGGGGTCTCGGCTCTGGATTCTATATCGCGGATGGCGGCTTTAACCTGATTTTGCGAGGCGATGGCAAGGCCTTTGGGGCTGCTGATTTCCACGCCGCCGCGCACGACTTTAACCTGTAGATCGTCGATTTTAGGCACGATCGCGAGACCGACGAAGGAATTCAAAACATCAAAATCAATGAATTGGCGCGGCGGGCCAGCGAGCTGTTTTGCGTCTTCAACCGTTACGATCAGGATTTTTTCACCTGTGATGGGGTCAATGGTTTCCAACACGGAGCGCGCGCCTTCGAGAGGCCACATGAGCTTTCCGCTGCGCACTTCGTCTTCGTTTACGTCAGTGCGCACAGGCTCGATCGGCAGAGCGGCAGTAAGATCCGGAGAAAAGAGCAACCGCCAGAGAACGCCGCCGCCTGCGCCTTTAACCTTCAGGCCATCAGGCACGGAGAGGTTATAAATTTTTGCGTTTCCGATTTCGGTGGATTCGAGTTTGCCGAGCTTTTTCGCCTCAGGGCCGCTGATTTGAGGTGTGAGAAGGATATCGTTTTGATCATTGACGAGCCATAATTTGCCCGCGTTTTCAAACACCGCGAGGCCGAAGGCTTTGGTTGAAGAGACCGTGATCATCGTTGCGGGTTCTTTGCCCTTTAGTTCGATCAGCTCTTCTTCCGGTGGGGGTTCGGACGCAGCCGTTTCAGACGGGATTTCCGGCGCTTTTTCATCTGGCTTTTCGTCTGCTGCGGCTTTCGGTGCGGCGGGCTCTTCCGCTTTTGGGCTGTCTTTAGGCGCAGTTTGAGATTTTACTGTGAAGGTTTGCGCGGCGGCGGTTTTTGTCGTGGGGTTATAGACATCAATAATCACTTTATTAGCGGCGGTGAAGTCTCGAACGCGGCTGGTCGGGGGCACGGAGACAAGCACGCTTAAAGGCGCTTCGCTTAAAACCTCAATACCGGAGATATTATCGACAGGATTGCCTGCGGCCTGCGCCGTGTTGAGGGTGGCTGCTTTTTCGAACTCAATTTTAAGTTTGTTTTCGCCTTGTTTTACGGCGGTGTATTTGACCTTTTCAGGCCAATCAAAGACAAGGCGGGAATAATCGGCGTGTGATCCTGTGCGGATGCTGATCTCCGCTGCTTGCGCCGCATTGGCCATAAGCAGGAGCATCATCAAAGCTGTTGATATATAGACACGCACCATAGTTTCAAGACTGCCATATGTAGGGTTCAAGAACAAGCAAGGACGCAGTGTTTGGCCGGGCTTATCCCGCTTGTGTAAAAAATCTTTAATACAGGATATCGAATCCCGACATTTCACGCTCAGAGCCATCATCCTTCATGATGAGGATATCGACGCGGCGGGCGTAATCGAGGCGCTTTTCCTGAGAAATGGTATCGGGGAGTTCATCAAAACGTGCGCTGGATAGCCCCCTTACCGTGACGGGGCGGGAATAGCCGACGTTTTTCAAGATCAGGGACACATTCGTGGCGCGGGCCAGAGACAGTTCCCAGTTTGAACCAAAGCCTTTTCCTGCGGGGACGGGGCGGGGGTCTGCGTGGCCAACCACTTCAATGCGGTTACGAATGCGGGAGAGAATGCCGCCAAGGGTGAAAAGCGCCTGTTTTCCCTTCGGGGCGACGGTTGCCTCGCCGGATTCAAACAGGATTTCTTGAGGTAAAGACACGACGAGATGGTCTTTTTGCGGGATCAGCACGACGTTTTTAAGGTTTTCATCCTCATCAACAAGTTTCGAAATGACCGAGCTGAGATATCCGAGGTTTTGCGCTTCTGTGAAGTCGAGCTTATCTATGCTGACGCTGTCTTGCGGGCCTTCATACCACTCGGCGCTGAAATCTTTTTTGAATTGGCGGTTGAGCGCGCTGCTCATTTCTTCCCAATCGTCCTGACTGGGGACGCTCATGGAATATAGAAGGACAAAGAAGGTGAGCATCAAAGCCATAACATCGGTGAAGGTGATGAGCCATGGCAGGCTGTGCGGCTCTTCGGCCTCTATGGTCGGGGGGGCGGGCAAGCGCACAAATTCTTGAGGGGCCTCTTCTTCGGGAATTTCTTCTTTTTTATCTTTGTCCTTTTTAGCCATTACAGTGCCCCTTCCGTGTTCACGCCCACAAAGGGGTTGAAGGGTTCATAGCGGCGGAAGAAGATATCAATCATGCCTTCATCGCCTTGTTTTAAACCTGTGGTTATGAGTTTTTTCGGGAGGCCTGCTTTTTCGAGGCGCAGCGCGATGGCGGCGAGGCTTTTTGTGGTTTTAAAGACTTCAGGGTTTTGCTCGCTCAAGGCTTGGGCGGGGGAGATCGGCAGATTGACCACCATGTTCATTTTATAGGCTTCATCGCTGTCTTTGGTTTCGAGTAATGACACAAGCATAGGCAAGAACCCCTGACGGGCAAGCGGGTCTTGGCCGGAATTTTTCAAGACGCTTGATGTGATTTCACGCTCAAACTCCGCGTAAGGAAGGCGCATATGCATCACGGTCCCAAGGCGGTTTTGTGACGCCTCTACGCCCGTGATTTTGGCCTCGAACAGCCCTTGCATTTTATCCAGTGAGCTGCCTTTGCGCATTTCTTCGGTTTTGGCGGCGGCTTTCTCGCTGGGTGCCTGTTTGGGGGTGTCGAGGGAGAAAGCCAGCGACAGGCTGTTTAGCACGGGATTTGATTTTTTGATTTCAAAATCCGAGACACTGTTGAGGACGATGAAGAACGACAACAGCATGATAAAAAGTGATAAACCGAGAAATTGATTAGCCATGAGTTCCTTGCATTTCCTTTTGCAGGGTGTTGCTTCGCTCCTAAAATAAGGGCCTTCTATTCGTCGTCGCTCGCGCCTAGTGCAAAAATAATTTCAAGCAACTCCTTTAGAATAACAGGAATAGCGCAGAATGGGAAAGACCGGAATTTATTAAGAGCGGTTTAATTCGGCAGCAATGTGGGGAGCTGTTTTTCTTCGGCGAGCATGATGGTGACCGTGCGGGCGCGTTCGGGGTTCATATTGGCCAGAATAGGCGAGAGTTTCCGCTCGCCCATGCGGGACATGACAGAGATTAAAACATCAAGATCGAGGGTATCGAAGATGCGCGCGGCGTCTTTGGGTTTCATGCCTTCATACACCTTCACAAGGCTTGTGATACGGGCTTGCTCTTCTTCGGATTGCTCTCCTAAAAGACTTTCGATTTTATTGCGGAGCTGTGAAAGCTCGTTATATTTTTGGTCGAGTTCCTGCTCGGCGGCCTTAAGAAGCGCTTCGCGGGTGACGAGGTCGCGCTCGCGCTGATCGAGGTTTTCGCCGCGCTTGCCGAGGTCGTCGAACATTTCCATGCGTACCGATGAATAGCCAAGCTCTTCATCGCCGGCATCGCGCCAGTCAATTTCGGGTTTGTTTTCGTCCTTGGTGTCTTCTTCTTTTGCAGGGGTCTCTGCGGCTTTTTCAGGTTCTTTTGCTTCGGATTCCTTGGCATCTTCACCAGTACCAGACATAGCAATTTTTTCGGCATCTGCATCAGCATCAGCAGCCATCGGCTCTTCTGTGGCTTCGGTGAGCGCGGCATCATCAGGGGTCTGCGCGCTATCTTCGGTTGGCGCGCCGTCTTCTGCAAAGGCAGAGCCTGTCAATGTGCTTACGCCTGTTGCGAAATCAACAAGCCGCACGGAAAAGGCAAGCATCGCGACGATGACCAAGATCGGAAGAATTTTTATTTTCTGGTAATCCATTAAAACTATGCGCCTCCGGAGCGTTTTTTCTTATTCTTTTTCAGGGCCTCATAAAGCTCTTTTTCGGCCTGGCTTGAAAACTCGCCAGTATCATTATCATCAAATTCTTTATCCTGAATAAAGAAAGACGGGGTTTCGATGTTTCCCCTTATCGGCGCGTTATCATTGCCGTTTTCTTCATCAAAAAATTCGTCGTCTTCAAAATCTTCGTTTGTCAGGTTTTGCGCCGCGAGGCGGTTTTTTTGCGCCAGCCCTTCCATGCGGTTGGCGAGGCTGTTGCTGGCATCATTAATCATGCGAAGGTCTTCGGCCATACGTTTTGAATCATGAAGAACATCTTCCAAATTATTTGCGGCGGTGTTGCTGGCCTTTCTTAAAGATTCAATCGAGCTTTGTGCCTGGTCTATGTTTTCGCTCAGTTCTGAAATCAAGGTTTTTAATTCCTCACGGCTGCTTCTGAAATTGGTCAGGCCGTTATTCAGCCTCATTGCGAAGTATATTGTGCCGCCGAGCGCCACCAAAACAACAAAATCCATTATTAAACTCAGTAAGTCAGCACTCATTAGTCATCATCCTCTTCGGGTTCGATGTAATTTTCAATCTTCACAGCAATATTATCCTGTTTTTGGCCGACAGGGCCGCGGAACATCGGGAAATCACCACAGCGAAGCTCTAAGTCTTCTTCTGTGCGGGTGGTGAACATCACGGTGGTTCCCAGTTTCCAGTTCAGCATTTGCCCAAGGGGGATGAGTTTTTCACCGAGAATGGCCTGGAGCTGAATATCGGTTTTATGAAGCTCGGTCGTCAGGTGGCTTTCCCAGATAGAGTCACGGCCGAATTTTTCACCCATGAACATCTGCAAGAGCAATTCACGGATAGGCTCCAGCGTCGCGTAAGGAATAAGGACTTCGGCGCGCCCTCCTCTATCGCCCATATCCACCCGAAGGCGGGCCAGCACACAGGCATTGCCGCTTTGGGAGATGGTGGCGAAACGGGGGTTTGTTTCCATGCGGTCGAGGTTGAAGCTGACGGGGGAAAGCGGGTCAAACGCGGAGGACAAATCGCCGAGCGTGACGGCAACCATTTTTTCCACGAGCTTGGTTTCAATGGTGGTGTAAGGGCGGCCTTCCACGCGTATCGCGGGCGTTCCTTTACGTCCGCCCAAAAGCACATCAACGATGGAGTAGATGAGGGCGGAGTCTGTCACAAGAAGTCCGTTATTGTCCCATTCTTCGGCCTTGAAGACCGAGAGCATTGCAGGGAGGGGAATAGAGTTCATGTAATCGCCGAAGCGCACAGTTGAAACTTGATCGAGGGAGACCTCAACGTTATCGGAGGTCAGGTTTCGCAAGGATGTCGACATCAAGCGAACAAGGCGGTCGAACACGATATCGAGCATCGGCAGACGCTCGTAATTGACCATGGCGGAGTTGATAAGCGCCATAACGCCTGAGGTTTCGCCCTCATCGCCGTCATCATCAAAGCCGAGGAGAGAGTCAATTTCTTCCTGGTTGAGAATGCGCGTTCCGCCTTCCGCATCTTCCAGATCATCGAAATCGGGGAGGGCTTCGTCCAGATCAGAATCCGTGGCATCAACCGCAGGGCCTTGCGCTGCGGCTGTTTCTTCTTCGCTTACATTCTCAAGCTCTTCGGTGCTTGTATCACTCATGCTGTTCGGTTCTTATGTCTATGGTTATTTCATTCATTCTTTATAATGCAATAAGCATGCCTATCTTCAGTATAGCATTATTGGATCAAAATTTCCTGAAACAACACATCTTTTACTTTTACAGGTGCGGAAGCCTGGTTTACGCGCCAAAGCAATTCCATCTGCAGGCGGTAAATTCCTGCTGAACCGCGCAGGTCGCGCACGCGCAATTCCCGCAAATATGTTTGGAATTGGTCGATTACGCGGGGCATCACCGCTTCAACCTTCGGGTAATCCGCAGAGGATTTGAGTTCGAGTTGCACACTGAGGCGCAAATAGCGCGGCGTGCCGTCATCGGTGTTGAGGTTTACGATCATTGTCGGGATTTCAATAAATTTACCGCCGCCTGCTGCTGCGCCATGACCATCACCGCCGCCGTGATCGCCTGCGTCTTCTTCGGCATGTTCTTCGTCTTCGCCATGCTCCGCCTCTTCAGGACAGGCATGCAGAACCTCGCCATGCTCATCAACTTCCTCGACGCATTCTTCGGCGTGTTCAACGCCCAAAACGCTGTCGAGCATGCCGGTGAAATATGCGCCGGCCGCGCCGCCGATCAACAGAACGACAACCGCGCCGATGATGATAAAGAGCTTCTTATTACCGCCCTCTTCTTCGCCGGAGCCTTCACCTTCGGCGGATTCTCCGTCTTCATTCTCGTTATCAAGGTCGTCTCGGTCTTCTTCGTCTGACATGGCGGGCTCTTTAAAGGTTTGTGATGATGGAGGAATTTTCCTTCACCAGTATAAAAGAAAACGGCCCTTGCGTCTAATGCGCTGCTTATGGCTTTGACAAACTATACACAGGGGGAGGCGGAAAAAATTACCACCGCCGCCTTCGCCGTAATGCCCATCGCGACTCGGGTTTAGAGTTTTGGGGCAAGGCCGTGATTTTACAACCCATTGTTTTATCTTGGTTTTTTAAACTGGCACGGCGTATGCAACGTCCCTTTCGAAATCAATGCGCAAAATTAAAAGCGTAAGTTCAACAAACACCCGAAACGGGTAAGGAAAAAGTGATGGAAAATAGTATCTATCTCGCATTGTCGCGGCAAATGACGCTCCAGACCAATATGGACATTGTTGCCAACAACATTGCCAATATGAACACGACCGGATATCGCGGTCAGAATTTGATCTTTGAGGAGTTTATCTCGGATCCCCGCCATGACGCGCCTGACGGCGTTGATGATCCGCTGTCTTTTGTGTGGAACAAGGGACAGTATGATGACACCTCCCCCGGCTCCGTTTCCGTTACCGGTAATTCGCTCGACGTCTCTTTGGACGGTCCGGGCTTTCTTGGTATTCAGGGCCCCGGCGGACAGATTAATTACACACGCGCCGGTGATTTTCAACTTTCCGCAGAAGGCATTTTGGCCAGCTCTGCCGGGTTCGCCGTTGCGGGCGCAGGCGGCGGTAATATCGTTATTCCGCCCGGCTCCAGCGAAGTGAAGATTGACGAAAAAGGCGTTGTGTCCAATCAGGATGGTCAGTTGGGACAGCTTATGCTTGTCGAGTTTGAAAACCTTCAGAAGCTCGAGCCGCTTGGCGATAATATGTACAAGACCGACGCAGCGCCCATTCCGCCCGCCAATACGCGCGTGAAGCAAGGCACTTTGGAAGGCTCGAACGTGAACAGCGTTGTGGAAGTGACGCGGATGATTGAGACGCTGCGCGATTTCCAAGCGACACAGAATATTTTGAAAACCGAAAATGAACGCCTGCGTGGAGCGATACAAAAGCTCACAGGCAGTAACTAATTAGACTTTAAAAAGGAGAAGACCCATGAGATCACTTGATATCGGCGCAACAGGAATGCTGGCGCAGCAAACAAATGTAGATGTGATATCGAATAACATCGCGAACATGACCACGACAGGCTATAAACGCCAGCGCGCGGCCTTTCAGGATTTGATTTATCAAAACATTGACCGCCCCGGCTCTACGAGTTCGGATAGCGGGACGACTGTTCCATCAGGGATCCAGATGGGTCTTGGTGTGCGCACGGGCGCGGTTTACCGCCAGCACGGACAAGGCGCGATCCAGATCACGGAAAACCCGCTTGATCTTGCGATTACAGGTGAAGGGTTCTTCCAGATTGAATTGCCGAGCGGTGAAACAGCATATACGCGTGACGGGACATTCCAGCTTAACGAAAATGGCGAGCTTGTGACCGTGCAAGGATATGCAGTTGATCCGGGCATTACCGTGCCGCCAGATGCGCTGAGCGTTGATATCAACAATACCGGTGAAGTCCTTGTGACATTGCCGGGGCAAACCGCGACATCGAATTTGGGCCAATTACAGCTTGCGAATTTCGTGAACCCCACAGGTTTGGAAGCGGTCGGCGATAACTTCTATATGGAGACAGACGCATCGGGCGCGCCGACAACAGGCAACCCGGCAACGGAAGAATTCGGCGCGATCCGCCAAGGCGCGCTTGAGCAATCAAACGTAAACGTGGTGGAAGAGATTACACAGCTTATCGAAGCGCAGCGTGCGTATGAGATGAACTCAAACGTAATCTCGACATCGGATGAGATGCTGCAAACAGCCACTCAGCTTAGATAATAGGACGTAAACGGGTAGCATAAGGAAAGGGAATAGCCATGAACAAGACAAGACAAAGACCGCTTCATTTAAAACGCACAGCGCTTACGCTGATCGGATTTATGGCGATGGCTTTTGTGAGCATGGCTATTTCGAAAACAGCTTCTGCGGTGAGCCTTAAACCTGCCAGCGTGATTACGGATAGCTCTATCAAGCTTGGAGATTTGTTTGATGGGCTGGATAATAAAGCCGACCGCGTGCTTGGCCCTGCGCCCCGCCCCGGTCAGGATATGACGCTGAATGCCCGCACATTGATGCGCATTGCCAAGGCGCTGGATTTAGATTGGCGCCCTGTATCAAGCGCGGATACCATTGTTTTGACGCGCGCAGCGACCGTTATCGAGCGCAATCAGGTTGAAGACAGCATCAAAAATGCGCTTCACGGCGAAGGTTTGAACGGCGATTTCAACGTGATTATCCCGAATGAAATGGCCGAGATGATTTTGCCGTATGAAACGCCCAATAGTGTTGAAGTGGTTTCGCTGAACTACCTGCCCAATACCGATCGCTTTGAAGCGATGCTGGCGGCGCCGTCAAAAGAAAACGCCGTGCGCCAGATGCGCGTGAGCGGCAGCGTTGAGCGCCTTGTGAAAGTGCCTGTGCCGCGCACAACATTGCAGGCGGGCGACCTTATCGGCATTCGCGATATTGATTTCATCGACATGCCGGAAGAGCGCGTGAACCATGATTTGGTAATGAAGGCCGAAGATTTGGTCGGCATGACACCGCGCCGCATTTTGATGTCGGGCAAGACGGTGAAATTAAACGAGATTGAAGCGCCTCGGATCGTGGATCGCGGAGAGAATGTGACCATGGTGTTTACAGCCAATGGCATGACGCTGACCGCGCAAGGCAAGGCGCTGGAATTTGGTGCAATGGGCGATTACATCCGCGTGACGAATACGAGCAGCAACGAAACCGTGCAAGGGCTTGTGACAGGCGCGCGCGAAATCACAGTTCAGAATTTTTAATTTAGGTGCGTAAGGAGAAAAACATGAAACATAGAGTTTTAAAATTAGGATTGGTTTTATTGACGGGAAGCGCCCTCAGCGCATGTTCCGCGGCAGACCGCATTGCCAATATCGGGCAAGCGCCGCAGATGAGCAAGATTGAAAACCCGACAACAGAGCGCGGATATCAACCTGTCAGCATGCCGATGCCTAGCCCGAAAAACGTGAACCCGCAGGTGAATTCGCTTTGGGCGAGTGACCGCACAACCTTCTTTAAAGACCAGCGCGCGAATGATGTCGGCGATATCATCACCGTGACGATTGATATTGATGACAGCGCAGAGCTGGAAAACGAAACATCACGCACACGCTCCAGCGGAGAAGGTTCTCAACTTGGCGCACTTTTGGGATATGAGCAGGCTTTAAACCGCGTTCTTCCGGAGGCGATTGATAACAACAATTTGATTGATTTTGACTCAACATCAAACCATAGCGGTACAGGATCGGTTGAGCGCGACGAGAAAATCGAAGTGCAATTGGCGGCGCTGATTACGCAGATTTTACCGAACGGAAATATGGTCATTCACGGCCGTCAGGAAGTTTTGGTGAATTTCGAGAAGCGGATTTTGCAAGTTGACGGCGTGATCCGTCCTGAAGATATTTCTGTCGCCAATGCGATTTCATACGAACAGATTGCCGAAGCGCGGATTGCGTATGGCGGCGAAGGCCAGATTACCGATGTTCAGCAGCCCAGATACGGGCAGCAATTATATGACATCGTTTTCCCATTCTAAGGCTTTGATCGTTGCGTCATAAATGCGTTGCTGCGTTGCTGCGTCGCTATCGTAGCGCTGCTACGCTTCGCTTCTAGCGCCTATTTATGCCACAACCCTCTGCGCCTACGTTTAAAAAAGAAAGAAAAATAACAAACAGTTACCTTACCCACCCAACTCTACACCCCGGCCTTTTCAGTTCATTCTGATGGGCCGGTTTTTTATTGACATAATTTTAGATCAGGGTTATAAAAGTTTTTCTAATAAGATCTGAGTTACCAATGAACGAGACCGTTAAATACGAATTTTGTGAAGACCCCCTCTCGGAGATCCGGGCGCTTCCCGATAATACGCCTTTGCTGGTCATCACGCCCTATAATCAAGAAGCAACCGAAGATTTGTCTATGGAAGAGGCCCATAGCTTAACGGCAAGAATGGAGTTTTTTGCTCGGGCGCAAAATGCCGATCCCGGCTTTGTACGGTTTTATGCCTTTGCCTGTGAGACTGCCGGCAAATACGGCATTCCGGAAATTATAGGGTATAGCGACGACATATTAATTTTACAGGGCGACGAAACCAGTCTTGAAGCGTTGGCAGCCGAGTTTAGACCGAAATATTCTGCAGACATTCACACAAAAAGATTGCTTATCGAATACTTAGACAGCATCAACGACGACCAAATCTTTGATCAGGAAAATGATCGAAAGACAGGTCTTCATTAAGAATAGTTAATCGTCGCGCTGGGTTTTTTCCATACGTTCGTGACGCTCTTGCGCCTCGACGGTCATGGTGGCGATTGGGCGGGCTTTCAACCTAGCGACTGAAATATTCTCGCCTGTTTCTTCGCAATATCCGTATTCACCGTCATCAATACGCTCAAGGGCGGAGTTGATTTTCTTCACCAATTTGCGCTCGCGGTCGCGGGTGCGAAGCTCCAGCGCGTGATCGGTTTCTTCGGATGCGCGGTCAGTCATATCCGGCTTTTGCAGCTCTGTGCCTTGGAGGGTTTTAGAGATTGTATCTTGCGATTCACGCAAAAGTTCGGAGCGCCAGCTGATAAGCGATTGGCGGAAATATTCGAGCATGACGGGGTTCATGAACTCGCCCTTGTCATTTTCGGGATCGTAGTCCTGAGGGACAATTACGCTGCTTGGTGAAGCCATTTATTCTAATCCTTTTTAAACACAAAACTCTTGGTCTCAAATCCCAAGGTGTTGGAATATACTCAGGGTTTTAGAATAAAACAAGAAAAAGCCGTATCTGCGGGAATTTTGATTGCGGATGAGTGGGGTTTTAACCTTCGCGGCGGACTTGCTTGCCTGTTTGTGCATCAAGAGCGACGCGCATTTTCGCCAATTCAACCTGCGCACGCAGGTCAATTTCATCCATGATCCCTGTGAGAGCGGGATCCATTATGCGTTCACGGTGGGAGGCGATCACATCGGCGATATCAATCATATCGCCCACTGTCATTGTGCCCATGAGCATTTTGTTACGCAAAGTTTCGAGGCCATCAAGCAATTTTACCGAACGCTGGCGCATACGCTTTTTCGCTGCGCCCGCCATCGGGTCTTCCGCGCCCTGAACCGCAAGCAACGCATCAACATGGGCAATGCTTTGTGAGCTTTGGGTTGCGCCGGAATTGGAAGGGCCTTTCGAGACCATAGAGCCGAAGCTTTTATCGCTTCCGCTTGCGCCGTCTTTTTTCTTGGTTTTGGAGGGGCCTTGGGTTTGGCCTGGTCCTTGAATTTTCATTGCGTTTAAATCCTTAGTTACCTCTTCATTATACACGGTTTTTCATCAGATGCGGAAAGAATTGCCGCAGATTTTTTTGAAGTTTTTTATTCGCGCAGTTTTTTCCTCTTTGAAGGTTGCCGAAAAACAATCACAACCCCTTGAAATATATATAAATTTACCCTCGATCAAAAGTGGCACAACTTTCGCATACACATATACGCAGAACTATTTTTGCGTAAAACAAAAAAGAAAAGCAAGGACATAAGAAATGTTCAGACCGAAAAACAAAAAACAAAAAACACGTATGGCGGGCCATTCAGGTAAGGGAGGCTCGTCAGTATTTTTATTCGCGTGCGCCCTTGCGGTGAGCGGGCTTCTTTTCTTTGCCAGCATATCACAAAGCTATGCAAAAACTTCACGGATCAAGGACATCGTCGATATAGAGGGCGTGCGTGAAAACCAACTTGTCGGGTATGGTTTGGTTGTCGGGCTTAACGGCACAGGCGACAGCCTTAACAACTCCCCGTTCACAGAGCAGAGCTTGATTGCGATGCTGGAGCGCCTTGGCGTAAACGTGCGCGGGCAAAACATGAACACAGGGAATGTGGCGGCTGTTATGGTGACATCCACCCTGCCCCCGTTCACCAATCAAGGATCACGGATTGATGTGAGCATTTCTGCACTTGGCGATGCATCATCATTGCAGGGCGGTACACTTTTGGTGACCCCGCTTCTTGCGGCTGATGGCGAAGTTTATGCGGTTGCGCAAGGCGGCGTGAGCATTTCCGGCTTCAGTGTCGAAGGTGATGCGGCGACCGTGACACAGAACATCCCTACCGCCGGACGCATTGCCAATGGCGGGATCGTGGAACGCGAGATTAATTTCAAGCTTGAAGAATTGCAGCAAGTTCGCCTTGCATTAAAGAACCCGGATTTTACAACAGCGCGCCGCATCGCGCAGGCCATTAACGGTTTTACCTCGGCAAATTTGGCCTCATCAGAAAATGCGGCCAGCGTGGTGCTTCGCCGCCCGACCAATTATGACGGCAGCATTGTTGACCTTATTACAGATATAGAGCAGCTCCCCATTCAGCCTGACCAGATTGCACGCGTTGTAATCAATGAAAGCTCCGGCGTGATTGTTATGGGCGCGGATGTGCGCATTAGTGATGTCGCGATTGCGCAAGGTAACCTCACCGTTAAAGTGAATGAAACGCCGCAAGTATCGCAAGCCAACCCGTTTGCCGAGAATGGCGAGACTGTTGTTGTCCCCCGCTCCGATATTGAGGTGAATCAGGGCGAAGATGTGAAGCTCGCACTTCTTGAGAGCGGCGTGACATTGCAGGATCTTGTGACCGGCCTTAACCGCCTTGGCATGAAACCCCGCGACATTATTACGATTATTCAGGCGGTCAAAGCGGCCGGTGCCCTTCAAGCCGATATTGAGGTGATGTAGATGAACGGCAATCTGACCCCCGATACAACGATTGCTTTATTGCAGGCCTCGCAAGGGGACGTTGCGAAAACAAGCAAGACGCTTAAGAGCGAAAAAGATCTTGAGAAGATTGAGACTGCCGCGCGCGAATTTGAAGCGGTGTTTATATCCGAGATGATGAAGCCGATGTTTGAAGGCATCAGCAGCGAAGGTCTTTTCGGCGGCGGCAAAGGCGAGGAAGTCTTTCAGGGCATCCTTATTCAAGAGTACGGGAAGATTATTTCCCAGACAGGCAGCATCGGGCTTGCCGATAACGTTAAAGAAGAAATGATCAGAATGCAGGAGAAAGCAGATAATGGAACACAGTAATCTACACGCACATCAGCCGGTTGTTCAGCCGATCCAGATTTTGCCTCAGGATAAGGCGCAAGCTTTGAATGCACTGATTAAAGTGACGCAAAACCTTTTGGATATGTCCGATAAGGAAGCGCAGGCTTTGGCACAGAATGACATGTTGGCATTCGCCATTATCCAAGATGAAAAAGAATATATTTCTGAGCGCTATACGCGTCTTTCTGCAGAGTTTAGAGGAAGAGTGGACGAGTTTAGAGGCACTGATAAAGGCTTGCTTGATCGCCTTGATAATCTTCAGAAATTGCTGGGTGAGAAAACCCGCCAGAACAACGTGGTTGTTTCCGCGCTTTATCAAAGATCAAAAGCAAAGACAGAAAGCACATTATTGGCAGCGCAAGAGATTGGGCAGCAGGTTCATATCCGCATGCCGAAAACAAGCAACGGAGAGGCATAAACCATGAGACAGCATAGCCAAAACACGCCGACAGCCCCTGTTCATCACGGTATTTTGAGCCGCGATCCGAACAAAGCCATGCAAGAGATGATGGAGAGCATCGATCTTTTGCGCAATGTATACGAGCGCGAGACACAGGCTCTTTTGAATTCCGATACGAAAGGGTTTCTTTCGATACAGAACGAGAAATTCGAAAGCGCGAAGGCGTATCAAATGAGCGTGGAAGAGATGCTTGCCCGCAAAGACGAGATGCGCAATATCGACCCTGACCTTCGCAGAAAGCTAGAGAAGATGCAGTCTGATTTTGCCGAGCTTTCACAAAGCAACATGGTGGCTTTGCAGCGCATGCAGCGTTCGATGGAGCGGCTTTCAGGAACGATCCGCAGCGCCGTTAAAGACGCAGTGAAAAAAGACCGCGTTGTCAGCTATGGCCAGACAGGCCGGCTTGAAGATGGCGGCGATAAAAAGCGCATTTCAACCAGCCTCAGCGAAACGGCTTAAGGATAGATCATGAATTTAGACGTTTTCTTCACATTGCAGAACCAAGGACAGGCCCAGGGATTAAACCAGGGCGCGAAGATTGGTGCGCCGGAAACGACAGGACAAGGGTTCCTGGAGTTTATCATGGCGCAGTTGCAGGCGGCGGAAGACCAGATTTCTAAAACCGATGCGCAAGTGAAAGCACAAAGCAGCAGCGAAGAAGCAGACGAACAGCTTTTATCCTCCGACAATCCGCTGCTTGATAAGAGCCCATCTTTGAGCCTGATCCAGATTTTGGCAGCGAACTCCGAAATACAGCAAGAAGTTGAAGACTTTATCCAAGCGACGCAGCTTGGTGATAGTGCGGCGCTGACGCAAACATTGGCGCTGAACCAGCAAGCCTTTGATGACGTGCTTAAGCCTTTGACCGACGGGGTCATTACGCTTGAGGAAATCGAAAACGGCAGCCCTCGCCTTTTAAATGCGCTTCTTATTAATGACGAGAAAAAGCTTGATGAGCTGCTCAGCAATTTCGAACAGGCCTTAGAAAAACTCAACGCACTTATTGAAAGCGGCGATCCGGCGGTGATTAATGCGAACCTTACGCCTGCGCAAATTACACAATTCCAGAATTTAGAGAAATTAGCAGAAGCCGCCATTGCAGACACTGACGCGGCGGATGTTTCCGAGAAGTCAGATGAATTGGCGGCGTTGTTTGCCGGATTTGTATCCCTGATTGCGCCTGCGAAAAAAGTTGAGACAAGCGTTACTGCTTCCGGATCTGCGACCAGCCCGACATCGGCAAGCGGCCTTGAAAATGCCGCGCTATCAAAAATTGCTGCGCGTTTAAATGCGCTGAATGTTGGCGCGGGTGAAAGCGCCGCCGCGAATTTAGACGGCGACGGAAGTGAATATGATATCAGCTTTGACGCGTTGATGAAAAAAGCCGCAGGCAAAGGTGAAGATGTTTCGAAACTGGCGGCTGCCAATAAAAATTTAAAAGCGCAAGGCGCTCCCATGCAGAGCGCAGTGGCGGCGGCGGCGACTGTTGCCCTGCCCGCTATTTCCCTGAGCGATGATGCGTTGCTTGGGTCTTTTGAGCTTACGCCTGAATTGATGGAGCAGCTTGGGCTTACGCCGCTCACGGCAAGCACAGGGCAAGCGGCGAGCCTTACGAACCTTGTGACGCAAGCGAATGCGGCGAGCGTTCCACACCCCGCCACGCAGGCCATTGCGATGAATATTCAGCGCGCGGCGAATAACAACCAGAACACACAATTTAACATTCACCTCGACCCGCCGGAGCTTGGGCGGATCGAAATCAGCATGAGTTTTGGTAAGGACAAGACCGTGAAAACGGGATTGATTGTCGAAAAGCCGGAAACGTTCCTGATGCTTCAGCGCGACGCAAACGCTTTGGAGCGCACGCTGCAGGAGCTTGGCCTTGAAAGCGAGGGCTTTAGCCTTGAACTGGCCGAGCAAGGATTTGATTTTGATCGCGAAAATGAGCGCGGCGGCGGCCATGACAAAGGCGGCACAGGCGCGGGCGAGCAAAACGACGAGATGGAAATTATTGAATCAACGATGACGTGGAATGTCGATCCCGAGACAGGGCACATGCGTTACAACATTTTGGCATAAAAGGACGATAGACAGATGGTATCAGATGTAACAATCAGCACGGCGCTTGGACAACAGGCCAACACGCAGGCTTCACAAACCGGTTTGGCGGAAGATTTCAGCCAGTTCCTGAACCTGCTGACCGTTCAGCTTCAAAACCAGGATCCGCTTTCGCCGATGGACACGACAGAGTTCACGAACCAGCTTGTGGCATTTACGGGCGTTGAGCAGCAGATCAATACGAATCAAAAACTAGATAGCTTGGTTGCGCTTCAACTTGGCAACACGATGAGTGCGTCGCTTGGATATGTCGGGCTTGATGCGAGTTATATCTCATCCGAGTTCTATTTTGACGGCACAAACCCATCCAACATTACATACGCACTAAATGCAGAATCCACGGAGACAACAATCCGCGTTGTGAACAGCGACGGTGAGACGGTTTACGAGACCGATGGATCGAAGAATACAGGTAACCAAGAATTTGCATGGGACGGCAAAGATAATAGCGGTCAGGTCGTCCCCGAAGGAACGTACCAAATCCGCATTGATGCGCTCGACTTTGACGGTCAAGCGGTGGGCAGCACCAGCGTGGTAACAGGCAGAGTGCGCGGCATTGAGAACCAGAACGGTTTGATCTTCTTGCTCGTTGGTGAGCGCGCGGTTTCTTTGGCCAATGTTTTGAATGTTAACAAACCAGACGAAGAGCCTGAAAGTATTGACGATACAGGCGAAAGCGGCGAAGAAGCCTAAGAAGGATGAAATTTAAAGGATAAAGACATGAGTTTATTTGGATCACTTTATACAGGTACTGCAGGGATGCTCGCACAAGAGCGCGCGACCGCCGTGACATCCGAGAATATCGCGAATATAACGACGACCGGGTATAAGCGCCAAGACACGGCGTTCCATGAGCTTGTGACAAGTGGCACAGGGCGTTACAGCTCTGACCAAAACGGATCTGTGAGCAGCGCGCGCCTTAACCGCGTAACGCAGCAAGGCGCAGTGCAGCAGACAAACTCAACGACAGATTTGGCGATTATAGGGAGCGGTTTTTTTGCGGTGCGCGCCCCGGGCGCGGCGGCGGATGAGGGTTTCCTTTATACCCGCAACGGCACATTCCAGCCCGATTCAAACGGTATTCTTCGCAACTCCGCCGGATATGAGCTTTATGGATGGCCGACAGATCAAAACGGACTGGCGACATCAGGCCCCAGCACATCATCGCTTCAGCTTGTGAATGTTGATTTATTCCAGACGCAAACAACGCCGACAAGTTTTGGCGAGTTATCAATCAATCTGAGTGCGACGGAGGCGCCGATTGATCCGCATACACTTGTGCCGGCGCAGCTATTACCCGTAAGCGCGCAAGCCGCAGATTTCAGCCGCAGCCTTACCGTATATGATGAAGCAGGCACGGCGCGCCTCGTGAATTTCGAATTCCGCCACACCATCGGGCCGATGGCTCACTTTACAAGCGGATCCGGCGAAATATTTAACGCCACAGATGTTCTGGTTGATCCTTTAGGCCCTACGCCGGGGATTTTGGCCGGCGATGTCTTACAGGTCACAGATGGCACGAACACTCTGGATGTAACCTTTGCCGATCCTGCGGATATTTCGCTTAACCAAGCCAACACCATGAAAGACGTGATTGATGTGATCAATAACTTCACGGATGGCGGCGGCGCGAACCCCTATACTGCGCGTCTGGAAAATGGACGTTTACTTGTGCAGGCCAATGATCCGACAGCCACACTGGATATCACAGGAAGCTCCGCCAGCGTTCTTGGCGGCACGGGTCTGGCGATTATTCCCGATCCTGCTGATGCGGATTATGCGTATGCACCTGAAGCGGATATTACCGCGGACGGGCTTGCGAACCCGAACCAGAGTGCGTTTCCGCCGATTGCAGACACAACCACACCCAACCCGTTTAACTGGTGGGAAGTCAGGATTACAACCGTTGACCCTGCCAATCCGACAAGCGGGACGAATGTAGAGGTGCTTAAAGGACTTATTAACTTCAATGGTGACGGCACATTTAACGTGACCGAGGACGCCAACGGGCAAGCGCTTGTTGATCTGGGAACGCTGACCTTTGATAACGCGGACCCGACCTCCACGGTCACGATGAACGTCGATATGGCCGATTTCTCGCAATTTTCGGGCGGGTATAACGTGATTGCCGCGGAACAAAACGGCGCGCCTCTGGGTTCGCTTGTGGGCGTAGAGATTACACGCGAAGGCGTTGTAGAATCCGTATTCAGCAATGGCGAGCGCGTACCAGCGTTTCAAATTCCGCTTGCGCACTTCACCAACGCCAATGGCTTGGAACGCATATCAGGCACGGCTTTCAGAGAAACTGCGAACTCAGGAGAGGTCACCCTCTTTGATGCGGGGCTCGGCGGCACAGGATTATTACAGGCATCCTCTCTGGAGGGATCGAATGTCGATCTCGCAGATGAGTTCAGCAACCTTATTGTAACCCAACGGGCTTTTGGCCTCAATTCACGATTGATTAATACGATCGACGAAATGACCCAGCAGCTTGCGCAATTGAAACGATAGAAAGACTTTAACCCGGTCCTAGCGGACCACAACCCGATCCTTGCGGATCAAATAAAAACCGGCCCTTACAGGCCACCCCTAGGACCTAAAACACTTTTAAAGAAGGAGACTACATTATGGGACTTTTTGGATCACTTTTTACAGGCGTGTCGGCTTTGTTCGCGCAAAGCCAGAATACCGCGATTATTTCGAACAACATCGCCAATATCAACACAACCGGTTACAAGCGCTCGGAAGCATCTTTCCAGAGCTTGGTAACCTCAGAAGGCCGTTCATCGCGCTATTCACCGGGTACGGTTTCTGTTAACCGCCTGCAGCGCGTTGATCAGCAAGGATCAATCCAGCAAACAGCCTCTTCTACAGATGCGGCGATCTCAGGAAACGGTTTCTTCCCGGTCAAGCGTTCAACGCAAACCGGACAAGAATTCTTGTACACACGCGCCGGTCAGTTCTCCGAAGATGCGACAGGCTTGCTGAGAAATGCATCGGGCTTCGTGCTTTATGCATGGCCGATTGACTCACAGGGCAACCTTCCTGCGAACCAAGGGGATTTGGTTTCTCTTGTTCCTGCGGATGTTGCGTTCCTTGGCGGTTTGACCCGTCCGACGAACACGGCAGATTTGGCGATCAACCTTGATGCGAACGAAGTCGATACGGCACTTGCAAACGCGGTGACATCTGCGCCTGACTTCTCACGTGGATTGACGGTCTTTGATGCTCTCGGGACAGCCCAGACATTGACCCTCAACTACACAAAAGTCTACGGCCCTCAAGGTATCGCCAACGGTCAAATCGGCAGCCTTCAAGCCACATCAAATGTTATTGATGATTTGGGCGGCACAGATGGTAACACCTTCACACTTCAAGTTGATGGCGGCGCGGCGCGTACGTATGAAATTGATACCGTTCCTACGAACGGCGTTGTCGGTGCGAACATTGCTGTAGGAACAGTGAATGATCTTATCACCGACATCAATACGAACGTACCGGGCGCGACTGCCTATCTCGGTAATAACGGTGAAATCGTTATTCAGCGTGATGACTTTGTACTCGGTACCGAGAACATCATATTGACTGACGTGGCAGGCCTTCCTCTTGGAAACCTTGGCCTTACAGCCGGCACATACACCTCTAACAACTTGGTAGGTGCGACTTACAGCAACGGTCTGCCGGGTGATACGCCCCCTTATAGCAGCGGAGACTTCCCCACTTTGCAAAACCTTCCGGGTGATGCGAACTATAACGAGCGTGGTTGGTGGCAGTTGAATGTTGTTCACCCAGACGGTACATCCATAAGCCGCGGTTTGATCAACTTCAATGGTGACGGTTCATTGAACTCTACCGCAGACAATGCAGGCAATGTTGACATCAACTTGACCCAAATTGACTGGGGGAACGGCGCAAACCCGCAAAATATCAGCATTGATGTTGAGCGGTTCTCACAATTCGCCGGTAACTATGACGTGATCTTCTCGGATCAGGATGGTGCGGAGCTTGGTTTGAGAACAGGTGTGGAGCTGACCCGTGAAGGGAAAGTGGTTGCCCGTTTCTCTAACGGTGCATCTGCCGATCTTTATCAGATCCCGTTGATTACATTTGCCAACCAAAACGGCCTGACGGAAGTGTCAGGTACGGCCTATACGGAAGCCGATGAGTCAGGCGAGGAAAACCTTCGCGTCGCCGGAGCCGGCGGTGCAGGTTTCGTTGAGCCTTCGACCTTGGAAGCTTCCAACGTGGATCTGGCGGATGAATTTGCAAGATTGATCGTGTCACAGCGCGCCTTCGGGGCCTCGACACGGGTGATTACAACAGTCGACCAGATGACAGAAGATCTGCTTAGACTGAGATAAATTAAGTAATTTGGAGCTTGGACTTTAGGTATATGCTACCCGGCACTCCCTAACCCCTAAAGAACAAGTTCCAGATTTTCTGTGGGAAGCATATATCATCCAGAATGGGCGGTATTCTCATAGAAAAGGACGCATCGGGCAATGCCCTCATGCCTATTACCCTATAGGCACTGAACCCTAACCCTCGTTCGGTGCGTCCCTCTTATTCACGGAAAACACCTCGCCGGAGATGGCGGGGTGTTTTTTTATGTGGAAGTCTTGTACGATTTTTTTAAGAGATTCACACGGAAGGTTCCAGATATGAAAGCAGTTCTATTAGCAGGTGGCCTTGGAACACGCATTGCCGAAGAAACAGGCACGCGCCCCAAACCTATGGTCGAGATCGGGGGCTTTCCGATTTTGTGGCATATCATGAAAATTTATTCCAGCCACGGGGTGAACGAGTTCATCATCTGCCTTGGCTATAAAGGCCACATGATCAAAGAGTATTTCGCGAATTATTTCCTTCATACATCCGATGTGACATTCGATATGAAGCATGGCGGGAATATGCAGATTCACCGCAACCAGTCCGAGCCGTGGAAGGTGACGCTTGTTGATACAGGCCCCGATACGATGACTGGCGGGCGTTTGAAACGCGTGGCGGAGCATTTGGGGAATGAGACATTTTGCTTCACCTATGGGGACGGCGTTTCGGATATTGATATCAAGAAGAGCATCGCGTTTCACAAAGAACAGGGGCGCAAAGCGACGATTACGATTGTGCAGCCGCCGGGGCGTTTTGGCTCAGTCGACTTTAAAGACGGGCAAGTGGATGCGTTTGTCGAGAAGCCTGCGGGGGACAATAACTGGATTAATGGCGGGTTTTTTGTGCTTGAGCCCTCCGTGATGGATTACATCGATTCAGATGACCAAATGTGGGAGCATGCGCCGCTTGACAGGATTTGTAAGGACGGCGAACTCTCGGCGTTTAAACATGAAGGGTTCTGGCAGCCGATGGACGCGCTGCGCGATAAGATGAAGCTCGAAGATTTATGGGCGAGCGGCGCGCCGCCATGGAAGGTCTGGAAAGATTAAGGCTGGGTAACGCAATGGTTTCTAAAACGTTTTGGAATGGCAAGCGTGTCCTGATTACCGGGCATACCGGATTTAAGGGGAGCTGGCTCACGATATGGCTGCACTCTTTGGGGGCGGAGATTTGCGGAATTGCCCTTGCGCCCGATACCACCCCTTCTTTGTTTGAACTGGCGGGCGTGGCAGAAGGGATTGAGCACAATATCTGCGACATTCGTGATGCGAAGGCCACCGCCGCCATTATTCAAAAATTTAATCCTGATATTGTGTTTCATATGGCGGCGCAGCCGCTTGTGCGCGCAAGTTACAAAGACCCTTTGGCGAATTTTGACACCAACATCATGGGCACGGCGCATGTGCTTGATGCTTTGCGGGAGTGTACGGCTGTGAAGTCGGTTGTCGTGGTGACGACAGATAAGGTTTACGAGAACCGCGAGACGGGGCAAGCCTATAAAGAGAGCAATCAGCTCGGCGGGCATGACCCCTATAGCGCGAGCAAAGCGGCAGCGGAGATTGTGACGCAGAGCTATCGTAAGTCCTTTCTTGCCGAGCGCGGCGTACGGGTTTCCACGGCGCGGGCGGGGAATGTGATTGGCGGGGGCGATTGGTCGGAAGATCGCTTGATCCCTGATGCCATTCGCGCGTGGAGCGCAGGCGAGACATTGGAGATCAGAGCGCCGGATTCCGTGCGTCCCTGGCAACATGTGTTAGAGCCGCTTTACGGGTATATGTATTTGGCAGCGGAGATGTTTGATAGCCGCGATTATGACGGGGCGTGGAATTTTGGCCCCGCGAAAAAAGATACGCGGCCTGTGAAGGACGTGATCGAAATTGCCCGCAAAATCTATAGCGGCGGCGATGTGCGTTACGGCACAAATACCGGCCCGCATGAGGCAGGATTGCTGATGCTCAACATCACCAAGGTCGAGACCGAGCTTGGCCTTCGTCCGCATTGGGGTTTGCAACGCGCGGTGGAGCGCACAATAGAGTGGTATAAAGACGTGGCCGAGGGGCGCGAAGCGCGAAGCGCCTGCACGATCCAAATTCAGGAGTATGCCAGTGAGATTTGAGATCAGCGATACGCCGATTGACGGTGTGAAGGTGATTACGCGCCTTCCCATTGGCGATGCACGCGGGTTTTTGGAGCGCAGCTTTTGCGCCGAGGATTTAAAGGTCGCAGGTTGGGACGAGCCGATTGCACAAATTAATCGCACATATACCGCCGAGCGCGGGACGCTTCGCGGGATGCATTATCAAAAGCCGCCGCACGCAGAGATGAAAATCGTGAGCTGTTTGCGCGGAAGCGTTCTGGATGTGGCGGTGGATTTACGCGAAGGATCGCCGACATTTTTGCAGCATTTTGCGATTGAACTTGGTGATGATGATAGCAGCCTGCTGATCCCTGAAGGGTGCGCGCACGGGTTTCAGACTTTGAGCAAAGATGTGGAGATGATGTATTTTCACTCAAGCGCCTATGCGCCGGATTTTGAGGATAGCGTGAACCCGCATGATCCGAAGATCGGGATTAAATGGCCTTTGCCAGTGTCCGTGATTTCGCAGCGGGATAAAGACAAGGCGTTTTTGGATGATGGTTTTAAAGGGATAGCATTATGAAGTGCCGCCATTGCGCCAAAGAAGTGAGCCATGTGTTTTGCGATTTGGGGCATGCGCCGCCGAGCAATTCATATATCGCGCCCGCGAAATATGCGGCGATGGAGAAATGGTATCCCTTAAAGGTTTTGGTGTGCGACGGGTGCTGGCTTGTGCAGACGGAGGATCACGCAGACCGCGAGGAGTTTTTCTCCGAAGAATATGCGTATTTCAGCGCGACCTCCTCAAGCTGGCTCGCGCATTCAAAGCGTTACGTTGAAGATATGGTTGAACGCTTTGGCTTGGGCGCAGAATCCATGATTTGTGAAGTGGCGGCGAATGACGGGTATTTGCTGCAATATGCGGTTGCGGGCGGAATTCCCTGTTATGGGGTAGAGCCGACGGCGAGCACAGCTCGGTCCGCGCGGGCAAAAGGCATCGAGATTGTTGAAGCGTTTTTCGGGGAGGATTTGGGCAAAGATTTGACCGCGCGCGGCAAGGCAGCGGACTTGACGGCGGCGAATAATGTGCTGGCGCATGTGCCGGATATTAATGATTTTGTTCGTGGCTTTGCGGCGCTGCTCAAAGAAGACGGCGTGGCGACATTCGAGTTTCCGCATCTTTTGAACCTGATCGAGAAATTGCAATTCGATACGATTTATCATGAGCATTATTCTTATCTTTCGCTGATCGCGGTGAAGAGCATTTTCGAGGCGAACGGCTTACGCGTTTTTGATGTGCAGGAATTGCCGACGCATGGCGGGTCTTTGCGGGTGTTCGCGCAGCGCAGCGATAGCGGCACGCGCGAGGTTACGACGAAAGTGGACGCCCTCCTCCAGCGGGAACGCGATGCGAAGCTGGATTCTTTGGAAGGCTATGTAGGATTCCAAAGCAAGACGGAACGCGTGAAAAACAATCTGGTGAAATTTCTTATTCAGGCGAAAGAAGATGGCAAGAGCGTTGTAGCATACGGCGCGGCGGCGAAGGGGAATACGTTTCTTAATTTCGCGGGGGTGCGCCCTGATTTGATTTCATATGTGGTGGATAACGCGCCCGCCAAGCAGGGGCAGTTTATGCCCGGCTCGCATATTCCGATTGTTGAACATGGGCGGATTGCGGAGACCAAGCCCGATTATGTTCTTATCCTGCCGTGGAATTTGAAGACCGAGATTGGCGAGAGCCTCGAATTCATCACTGAATGGGGCGGCAAGCGTGTTGTAGCTGTGCCCGAGATTGAAGTGTTTTAAATGAAAGTTCTTGTGACAGGCGCGGGCGGATTTATCGGCAAGGCGGTTCTTAAAACGCTACCTGAAGAGGCGGATGTCCTTGCACCCTCTTCCGCGCTTTTGGATTTGGACGATACGGACAGCGTCGATACCTATATCGCGGCGCATCGCCCGAGCCATCTTATCCATTTGGCATGGTATGCCGAACATGGGAAGTTTTGGGATTCTCCGAAAAATCTTCTCTGGCAAGAAAGCAGCCTGTCGCTGCTTAGGTCCTTTATTTCGCATGGCGGGGCGCGGTTTATCGGCGCGGGGACATGCGCGGAATATGAATGGGGAGATGCAGCGGTTTTTACCGAGGATATGCCCCCTGCCCCGAGCAGTCTTTACGGGCAGTGCAAAAACGCGCTGCGCAGCGAAGCGCGGAAGCTTTGTAAAAAGCGCGGGGTTGGTTTTGCTTGGGGGCGCATATTCTTTCCGTATGGCGCGGGGGAAGACAAGCGGAAGCTGATCCCTTCCTTGATCGCGGCGTATCGCGGGGAGATTGAACCTTTCGGGATTAACAGTGGCGCAGTGCGTGACTTTATTCATGTTGATGATGTGGGGGCGGCGTTTGCGACGCTACTTCAATCTGATGAGAGCGGTACGTATAATATCGGTAGCGGCGAGGCGGTTGCGCTGGGGGATATTGCTAAAATGGTGGCGGGGCAAATGGACGTATCGGAGGATTTATTGCTCAGCATTCCTCCTGCAAAGATTGACCCTGTGGCGAGCATTGTGGCGGATATATCGAAGTTAAAATCCTTGGGATGGTCACCGAAAATCAGCCTGAAGGATGGACTGCACAAATATATCGCCGTAGGATCATAGCCATGATTTCTTGTCCGATATGCGATAGCGCTGACCTCATCCATTTTCTTTCGCAGAAAAATGTGCCCGTTCATCAGAATATGACCTTTGAAAGCGCGGAAGATGCGCGAAGGATTGCCAAGGGTGATCTGGACATGGCGGCGTGCAAGGCTTGTAGTTTTGTGTTTAATGCCGCGTTTGATGAAACCAAGACATCTTACGACCAGTCTTACGATAATACGCAGTGCCATTCCGGGCATTTTAATGCGTATCTGGATGGCTTGGTGAAGATGCTTGTTGAGAACAAGGGCGCGAGGAATTCTAGTATCGTTGAAGTTGGCTGCGGCAAAGGTGACTTTGTGAAGAAGCTGGTCGAGTATGAAGGCACGGGCAATACGGGATACGGGTTTGATCCGACCTATGTGGGGGATGAGACCACGCATGAGGGACGCATCCATTTTCAAAAGACGTTTTATGATGATGCTTGCACGAATGTACCTGTTGATATTGTGGTTTGCCGCCATGTGATTGAACATGTCGCGCAGCCTTTGGAATTAATTAGGGCCGTTGCGGGCGGCACAGCGAAAGCCCCGCATGCGAAGGTGTTTTTTGAAACGCCGGATGTGATCTGGATTTTCAAAAACCGCGTGATTTGGGATTTCTTTTACGAGCATTGCTCTCTCTTCACGCCTGCCTCTATTACCCTCGCGTTTGAGAAATGCGGGTTTGAGATGGTGGATGTCGGCACTGTGTTTGACGGGCAGTATTTATGGGGGGAAAGCACGCCAGCGGCAGACGCGAAAAGCCCTGCCCCTGCGCCCGCCCCCGATTTTGTGGCGGATGTGGAGGCGTATAAAGCGCATTATGCGGATCACTTAGCGAAGCTTCGCGGGACGCTTGAGCGGCTGAAGGCCAAAGGCCCTGTCGCGCTTTGGGGCGCGGGCGCGAAGGGCGTGACGGTGTGTAATATTGCCGATCAGGACTGCGCGCTCATTGATGCCATCGCGGATGTGAACCCGAATAAACAGGGCGGGTTTATTGCGGGGACAGGACATAGTATTATATCGCCTGATGAATTGGCCGCGCGGGGGATACAATCCGCGTTGGTGATGAACCCGAATTATCGCGGCGAGATTGAAGCGCTGCTTAAGCAAAAGAACATTAACATTGACCTCGTGGAATGGGATTAAAGACAGATGAAAATTACAATTGATACAGACGCAAGCACCATTGAAGCCGGGGGCAAGAGCCATGATCTTTATTCGAAAGAGGCGTTCGAGATACTCTCCCGTCAATGGGTGAAGACGGGGTGGAGCGCGAAATACCAATATACATTCGCGTGGATGGGCCGCCCTGTTATTCAGTTGCCCGAGGATATGATCCGCACGCAGGAAGTGATTTATAATGTGAAGCCTGATTTGATTATTGAAACGGGAATCGCGCATGGCGGGTCGCTGATTTATTATGCCTCGCTTTGTAAGGCGATGGGCAAGGGCCGCATTGTGGGGATTGATATTGATATCCGCGAGCATAACCGCAAGGCGATTGAAGCGCATGAGATGTTTGATCTGATTACGATGTATGAAGGATCATCCATTGCGCCGGAGATTGTGGCAAAGGTGAAGGCGGAAGTGAAGGGCGGCGAGACCGTTATGGTATTGCTTGATTCCAATCATACTTACGACCATGTTCTGGCGGAGCTGAAAGCCTATGCGGAGCTTGTGAGCGTGGGGTCATACATTGTTTCCACCGATGGCATTATGTATGATTTGGCGGATGTGCCGCGCGGGGAAGCGGATTGGACGACCAATAACCCGATGCGGGCGGCGGAAGATTTCGTGACCGAGAACCCGAATTTTGTGATCGAGCAGCCCGAATGGCCGTTTAACGAAAGCAATCTTGAACATAACATCACGCATTGGCCGGGTGCGTGGGTGAAGCGGGTATCGTAAGCCATCATGACCTCCCCTCTTATCGAAGCCAAAGCCGTTATATCCGTTCCGTTTTTCAACGAGGTGAAACACCTTGAGGAGACGTTGCAGTGTTTGAAGAACATTCCTGCGGGCGTGGATGTGAAGTTTTTGATGTGCGACAACGTCTCTGACGATGGATCGGCAGACATAGCCAAGCGGTTTGCGGACGAAGACGCGCGTTTCGTCTATCACTGCCATGACAGCAATGTTGGGGCGATTGCGAATTTCCAAGCGGCGTTCGAGATGTCCAAGTCCGAGTATTTTATGTGGCTGGGTGCGCATGATTTGATTGATGCGTCATATGCGGCGGCGGCGATTGAAGCGCTGGACGGGGATGAGGGCGTGTCTTATGCCTGCGCGGATATGTACGGATTTTTTGATGACCTGAGCGAGGCCGCCGTGATGGAAGGCGCGCTGTATGATTTTCACGAAAACCGCCTTGCGCGGTATTTGCAATCTGTCGGGATGCTTAATAATTGCACGCTTGTGAACACGATGTTTCGCCGCTCGGCGCTTGATGGTTTTTCATGGCGGAAAGTGATTTCGTGGGATCACGTTGCGATCAGCCGCATTTTATGGCGGGGGCGCATTCACGTGACCAAGGGGCATAAATATTATCGGCGCTTTTTTAAAGACGGAATGAGCTCGGAAGAAAAGCTGGCGAAGAATGCGGATACGGAAGAGAAATATCCGCGTGTTGAGTTCGTCGCGTTTTATGCCGAAGACTTTAACGCGCTTTATGACGGCCCTGCCGCGATCAAACCCTATCTTTATAATAAGATTATGGATTTGCTCGAGCAGCGCTTCGGGCTGATTAACTTCGTTTAATTACGCATGGCCTTCGACGCGGATCGGCGCGAGGGCAACCATCAGGCCATCCCCTGCGGCCTTGATCCCTATAACATTTGCTGCGCCGCTGGCGTGCCATTGCGACATCGCGAAGATTTCCGTGTCCTGATAGCAATTCGTCATGAAATACACCGCCTTTTCAGACACATAAAGCGAGAGCACAGGAAGCGTGAGGGTTTTGGCGAAGGATGTACCCGCAAGCGTTTTTTCATCCATCGGGCCGTCAATGATAATCATATCCGGTTTTACACCGCCGAGCGCGTCATGGAGCATTTTTTCATCCAGATCAAAACACGGAATGGCTTTATCAGCCGCCTGATCCCCTTCGTCACCCACCGCATAGCGGATGATATCTATGACATGAGAGTCAAAGAACTTATCGACATGGGCGCGTTCCGCCAGTTTATTGATTTCGTTCATGTGGTCTTGATTTTGTTCCAGCGTCACATATTTTGCGTCGTCACCCACAACATCGTTTTGGGTTTTAGACAGGATCAACGTGCTGAGGCCTGCGCCAAGCTCCAGAATGACCTGCGGTTTGAACATTTTGATGACTTCTTTGAAAAACTGGATGCTTTCCGGCTCCATGGAAAAGCTGGTGAACATGTAATCATCATCAATCGCCTTCATCACATCATCGGTTTCACGAAGATTTTCAAGCGCTTCGGGGGAGAAGTTTGTTTTCGGTTTGAGGCTGTTACGCCCGCCAATGCGTTGATGCATAGCGAGGAATTCGACAAAGGGCAAAACATCTGCGTTGAGCGCGCGCCCTTCTGGCAAATCCGGCTCTTGCCAATCCATTTTAGCTGTCATTGGTAAGTCTTTAATATCGCTCATTTTTTACCTTTCTCGTGTTTGTCTTTTTCATCACACCAGTCTTTCCACATAAAGCGCAATGCCTTCTCTAAATTCTTTGCAAATTTGGGGCCATCGGTGAGCGGCGATGCCTTCACCTGCTCGCGCAAACCTGCGCGGAGCTTTGAAAGCCCTTCCAAATCATTGGCCCATTTCACAGCGATGTCTATATAATCCTGTTCGTTTTTGGCGATCCATTCGTCCATCCCTGCATTGTGAAGGTGGGTGGCGGCGTGCAGCCCTGCGAAGGTTTCACCGGGAAGCGTGACAACAGGAACGCCCATCCAGAGCGCTTCACAGGTTGTGAGGCCGCCCGTATAAGGGTGTGGGTCGAGGGCAATATCAATGGTATTGTAATATTTAATGAAGTCTACGTGCCCTACTCCGCCTTCGATAATCAAACGATCGACGCCGATGCCGTGTTTGGCGAACTCCTCTTCTAGGTATTTTTTCGCAAAGGGTGTGTCCATGTTCGGAAATTTCATCAGGATGCGGCTTTTCGGCACGGCCTTCAGGATTTTCGACCAAAGCGCGATGGAGTATGTATTTGTTTTTGCCAGGTTATTCATGTTTGCAAAGGTGACATAGCCGTTTTTGAGCGCCGGCAGGGCTTGAACCTCGCCTGCATAATTTGGCGGATCATAGACGATGTAATCATCGGGCATGCGGTAGACGCGCTCGGTATACCATTTTTCATCGCCTTCGGGGATTTGGGTGTCGTCGCCGAGTATCCAGTCAATCGCAGGCACGCCGGTGGTGTCGAACAAGCCGCCGACCCATTTAACCTGCACAGGCGCGGCGCGGTGGGCGGAGACAACAAGGCGTTTGCCGCCTTCGGAGTGTCCCGTTAGCTCAAGCAGGATATCAATTTCGTCTTCTCTTAAGAGCCTCAGAAGCTCCTCGTCGGATTTCTCGTAAACCTCTGTGACGCTGTCGCAGAGATCATAATATGCCCTTGTAATGATGTCGGCCCTTGAAGGCTCCATGTTGGAATAGCATTTGATCTCGAATTGATCGCGGTCGATGTTTTTGAGGGCGGCGGAGGTCATCCACGTGACAGGATGCTGTTTAAAGCTGTTTGAGAGCAGCGCGACTTTAAGCTTCCTCTTAAGGTCAGGGGTATTGTTAAAGGTCACGCGGGGTTTTTGCTCTACGCCTGCGCAGACAAAATTATACCAATCATCTATATAGCCCCTGATTTTTTCACGCGGCAGATCGGGTGCGTAATGGCTGAAAAACACGAGGTTACTGGCGTAAACCGTCCAGCCATCCATGTTGTTGACAGCCTTTAGCGCGGCCAAGCCTTTTTCGAAAAGCGGGATGTTTTCAGCGGACAGGCCGTGCTTTGAATTGATACTGGCGATTGAACACATAGCAAGGCCGTTTTCAGGTTCAAAGCCGAGAATGCTTTTGTGGAAGGCGAGCGCCTTTTCATGCTCATAGAGCTTTTCAAAGGCCGCCGCGAGGTTAAGCAATGCATTAATATGGTCCGGTTTTACCCGTAGAGCCTTAGTGAAATATTTAGCGGCCTCTAATGGCTTGTTAATGGCAAGCAAGGCGGAGCCAATATTATTTAGCGCTTCGACGTTTTCAGGGTCTTTTTCGAGGATTTTCTCGGCTACTTGCGTGCCTTTCAGAAAGAAGTCACTGCCGCCGCGGCAGGCCAACGCACTGAAATTCATGGCTAAATGCTGATGATCCGGAAAAAGATCCACGGCTTCGGAGCCGACCTCCATGGCTTCGCGCATATCTCCTGCGTTTGCAAGCACCTCAATGCGCATCATATAAAGATCAGGGTCTTTCTTTTGTTTCTCGAACCCTAAATCCACAACTTTTCTGGCCTCCTCATAGCGCTTCAAACGCACCAATGCGGAAGCGAGGATGACATAGGGGCCGGATTCGTTGGGTTTTTGCGCCACAAGAGGCTCTAAAGCCGCTATGGCGCCCTCGCTGTCGCCGTGTATGAAGAGCTTGTAGCCCTTCTTATACATGGCTGTGAGGTCTTTGGAATTTTGTGCAGAGGTGCTTTTCATGACGGCTTTGACTTTAAGCGAAAAGGCACCCGAAAACTAGTGGTTTGTAACTGTAAAAAATTAACTGCGTGTTAAGGATTTTTAGTGTATGCTATAACTTGGTCATAGGATTTGGCCAGTCACGACAATAAAACCTAGGAAAGGAAACTATTATGTCAGGTGATGTAGCACTAACCTCCGCTTTGCGGAACAACCTTCTCTCCCTTCAATCAACGCAACGTTCTATCGATGTGACACAACTTCGTCTATCGACTGGTAAACGGGTGAACTCAGCACTAGATAACCCGCTGAACTTCTTCCGCGCACAGTCTTTCGGCAACCGTGCCAACGACTTGAACACGCTTCTTGACGGGATTGCACTATCCATCCGGACAATTGAAGAAGCCGATGCCGGGGTTACAGCTGTTCTAGCACAGCTCGACTCTGCGGAATCTTTGGTTGACCAAGCACAAGTTGAAATCAACGCTAATGGCGGCTCTAAGCAGATTACAGCTCTTGACGTTCGTACAGCTACCGGCGCAGCCGTTGCTGGTACGACAATCGGCTCCTTGTTTGGAGACATTGAGGGCTTCTCTGGTGGCGGTACCATTAAAGTCAAGATTGACGCTGGTAACCTTAACCCTGCAGCAGGCGGCGTATTCAGTGCCACTTTTGATGCAGCAAGTACAGTTGCCCAGTTGGTTGCAGCCATCAACACACTCGCTGATGGCACGATTGGCGCCGGCACAGTTGCTGCCGCTTTTGTCGGTTCTGAAATCCAGATCACAGTTGGTGACGGTCTTGCGATCGACTCTTTCTCGATCGAAGTGACAGATGGAACTCCAGGCAACACAACCAACGCAGAAGTGCAAGTCGACAACACAGTGATCGGTAACGGTGCGGATATTCGTGTCTTCACAGGTAGCCGTTCAACATTGAGAGACATCTCTGAGCGTTACAATAAAACGCTTAACGAGATCAATGCGATTGTTGGCGATGCGAGCTTCCAGGGTATTAACCTTCTTGAGAACGATGACTTGCTTACTATCTTCAACGAAGATGGCTCAAGTACATTGACGACAAAAGGTCAAGACTTCAGAACGACCTCTCTTGGTCTTACTGACTTCACAGGAAGCAACTACTTCAGCACACAAGCGTCAGTATCCTTGCGTGCCAACCAGTTGGCAGATGCGATTTCCGATGTTCGTAACTTCGGTGCGACAATCGCGAATGACCTGCAAATCATCCAAACACGTAGAGACTTCACTGAAAGCACAGTGAACACGCTCCGCGCCGGTGCAGATGACTTGACACTTGCCGATCTGAACGAAGAAGGCGCGAACTTGCTTGCATTGCAGACCAGACAGCAGTTGGGTACAACTTCTCTGTCATTGGCGTCTCAGTCACAGCAGTCAGTTCTTAGACTCTTCTAATTTAAACGAATTTTGGGGCATTGCCCGATTACACAAAAGCCCCGGCAGAACGCCGGGGCTTTTTTTATATGGAAGCGACTGAAAGATCACCCATCCTATATTTCCCTTTCCCGTTCATATTTTTTATTCTTTTTTTAAGACCCTTTTGCTATTCTTATACTATAGTGTGGCAGAAGCCATTTAACTCCAGTGAAGGAAGAATTCCATGGCCCTCGTAATTGATCTCAAACCCGGTGAAAAAATTCTGATTGGTGATTCCGTTATCACTAACGACAAGCAGCGCACGCGTTTGCACATTGCCGGCGACTCCCCGATCTTGCGGGAAAAGGACGTGATGCAGGAAGAAGAAGCCGACAGCCCTTGCAAGAAAATCTATTTCTTTGTTCAGTGCATGTATATCGCGCGCAAACCCAGCCAATATCACGAAAAATATTTTGAAATGGTTGCCGATGTACAAAAAGCGGCACCATCTTGCTTGATCTTTATCTCGCAAATCAACGAACACATTATTGCAGGAAATTATTACAAAGCCATGAAACTGGCCAAAGAGCTTATCGAGCACGAAAGAGAATTGATTAGTAATGTCATCTAATACACCGAAACCTCCGGGCGGGAACCCATACGCACAAGCGGCCAGCGCCTATGGCGACAACGCGCAGAAAAACACGCCCGATCAGCGTGATCTTGAGGCGCGGGTTTTGCTAAAATCCGCGAAGATGCTGAAGGATATTCAGGACCTTTGGGACGGGCAGAAAACCGGAGATCTTGAGACTGTTTTGAAATATAACCGTCAAATCTGGATGATGTTTTATGACACCGCGATTGAAAGCAAGGACGATGAACGCCCGAGCGATTTGCGCAGTAATATCGTGAATTTGGCGAATTTCATCTTTAAGCGTGAATTGGATATATTGGCAGAGCCTTCAAAGAACAAGCTTGATGTGCTTATTAACATCAATAAAGAAGTGGCCGGCGGTCTGATGACCAAGCCAAAATCAGAATAAATCATAAAAAATTGGAAGAGTTAAATTAGGCGCTGACCTGCACATTGGCGGTCGGTGTGCCTTGACCGGATTGCGCACCGGTGCTGAGGGCCGCGATTGCGGCTTGCGCCAAACCTGCGCCTTGCGCTTGTGCAGGGGGCGTCGCTTGTGCGATAGAAATTGTCTGGAAGCCGCCCGCTGCAGCAGATGCAGATTGCGGGGCGCTTCTTGGCTCATCTGTAGAAACAGCGGTGGTCTCTTCGTCTAAACGAAGTCTAGCGACTGATTCTGATGGAAACTCCTTAAGAACATCGCCCGTATCGGAGTCGCGAATCTGGATAACAGCTCCGCGGTCTCTATCAACGCTGATGTAAGGACTAACGAATGGGGCCAAAAGCGGCGCGGCTTTTTCAGTCGGCTCAACAGAGACAACCTCCACGCGTGCGGAAGCGCTTAGCTGCTCCGCGTTACCACGAAGCAATTGCGTATTCACTACTGATGAATTTACTGCTTCAATCATTACTTTTTCCTAACCGCCTAAAAAGAAAAATCTTTTATAGGCATAGTACCCTACTATCATTGTCCCACATTATAATGGAAAAGTCAACTTTTTCTTCCCATAAAGGACAGCCTAAAACCATTACTGGAGCGCGTCTTGTGGATAATCATAGATGGCAAATAGTTAAAAAAACGTCTATAATAGAACTGTAGGTTTGTTTGATTCGATAAAACAGGTTATGTTTATTATAACATTATTCGAATGAGGCACCCTATCCCCTAGGTTATCATGCCTTAAAGCCATTAAACACCAAGGTCGGACACGCGTGAACAGCTTTTTAGAAACACTGAAACAACTTGGCCCATCAAGGCTCGCTATTATGGGCGCAATTTTGGTGGGGCTTTTGTTGTTTTTCGTCTTCGTTTCCCTGCGCGTATCAACGCCGGAGATGAAGCTTCTGTATACCGATTTATCATCCACGGATGCGGGGGCGATTGCCGCCAAACTGGAGGAAGAAGAAATCCCTTATGTCGTTTCTCCTGACGGGTCGCGCGTCAACGTGTCGGAAGAAAATGTAGGCCGCGCGCGGCTGCTGCTTGCCGAAGCAGGTTTGCCGAATGGCGGGTCGTTGGGGTATGAAATTTTCGATCAACAATCGGGTTTCGGGACAACTAATTTTGTGCAAAACGTTAATCAGGTTCGGGCGCTGCAAGGGGAGTTGGCGCGCACCATTACATCGCTTGATGCCGTGCGCAGCGCCAAGGTTCTGCTCGTTCTCCCGCAGCGTGAACTGTTCAGCCGCGAAAGCCGCTCATCCAGCGCCAGCGTCTCGCTTGGCCTTCGCCCCGGTGCGAACCTTGAGCGCGAACAAGTGATTGCCATTCAATCTTTGGTGGCTTCGGCCGTCCCTGATCTTAAGGCCGCGAATGTTACGATTATCGACAGTAACGGGAATTTGCTGGCCAAAGGCGGTGAAGACGAAAACGGCAATATGTTCACGCTGAAGGCCGAAGAGCTGCGCCGCGGCTATGAATCACGCCTGACCGATAAAATCGAAGATCAAGTGAACCGCATTGTGGGTCACGGCAATGTCCGGGCGATTGTGACTGCGGAGATGAATTTTGACCGCATCAGCACGAATGAAGAGCTGTTTGATCCTGAAAGCCAGGTTGTGCGGTCCTCGCAAGTGACGGAAGAACAAAGCACAGAGCGCGAGCCTTTGGGTGACGATGTGAGCGTCGGCAACAATCTACCCGGCGTAGGCGGTGATTTACTGGCCGATAACCAGCCGTCTGCGGAAAATAACCGCGTTGAGGAAGTGACGAATTTCGAGATCAGCAAGACGATCCGCAGCACCGTGCGTGAAGTCGGCGAGATTAACCGCCTTTCTGTCGCTGTTTTGGTGAATGGGCGCTATATTCGCGACGACGAAGGCAACAAAATCTATGAAGAGCGCCCGACTGAGGAAATTGGCCAGATTGAAGAGCTTGTGCGCAGCGCGGTTGGTTTTGATGCCGAGCGCGGGGATACGCTGACCGTTAAAAACATGCAGTTCGCGGAAGTGGATACAAACGAAGAAGCGATTGATGAGAGCATGTTCCTTGGCTTTAACAAAGCCGATCTGATTGACGCGGCGGAAGTTCTGCTCGTTGCGGTTATGATTATACTGGTTGTGCTTCTTGTCTTACAGCCCATGGTATCGCGGCTTCTGGCCTCTGAAGGACCGGAGATTGACGACGATCTGGAAGCCGATCTTTTGACCATGCGCTCTGCCGCCCCTGCTATTGAAGGGCCGGATGACGCGGGCGAAGACGAGGTCGAAAGCCTTATCAATATTTCCGGTGTTGATGGCAAAGTGAAGTCCTCGTCTATCAAGCGCGTGGAAGAAATTGTCGAGAACTACCCAACCGAAACACTTTCTGTTATCCGCAGCTGGATGACAGACGAAAGCTAAACGAAGGCATAAGAGTAAATGAGAGTACGCGAGGATTATCGGACACTTACGGGGGCTGAAAAGGCCGCGATTTTGATGCTTTCGCTTGGCGAAGATCAAACCGCAAAGCTGTTCGAGCAGATGGACGATGAAGAGATCATGGAAATCTCTCAAACCATGGCGGGTCTTGGTAAGGTCAGCCCTGCGGTTGTTGAGCGCCTGTTCGTTGATTTCGCGGAGCAGATGACCTCTACCAACGCGCTTGTCGGCACGCAAGACAGCACCGAGCGCTTGCTTGCAAAAGCCGGTCTATCGGGTGACCGGATTGACGGTATCATGGAAGAAATTCGCGGCCCTGCCGGTCGCACGATGTGGGAAAAGCTTGGCAATGTGAACGAAGAGATCCTTGCCACCTTCCTGCAAAAAGAATATCCGCAAACGGTTTCCGTTGTTCTATCGAAGGTTCAAACAGACCACGCCGCCCGGGTTTTGGGGCTTATGCCAGAGAATTTCGCAATGGAAGTTATTCACCGTATGCTGCGCATGGAAGCGGTGCAAAAAGACATTCTGGACGAGGTTGAGCGGACATTGCGTCAGGAGTTCATGACCAACCTTGCGCGCACACAGAAAAAAGATTCACACGAGCTTATTGCCGAGATTTTCAACAATATGGAGCGCGCGGTGGAAACCCGCTTTATGGAAGAGCTTGAGAAATCCGCGCCGGAAGCGGCGGAGAAAATTCGCTCTCTTATGTTCACATTTGAAGACCTCAGCAACCTTGATCCGGCCTCTGTGCAGACGCTTATTCGCGCCGTGGACAAAGAAAAATTGCCGACCGCGCTTAAAGGCGCAAGCGAAGCGATTAAGGATTTGTTCTTCTCGAATATGTCCGAGCGCGCCGCGAAGATTATGAAGGAAGATATGGCCGCGATGGGGCCTGTACGCCTCAGAGATGTTGAAGAAAACCAACAATATATTGTCAATGTTGCGAAGGATCTTGAATCCCGCGGCGAGATCACAATCGCCAGCGGCGACAGCGAAGACGAGCTTATTTACTAAAACACATATTTGCGTAAAAGGATGAAAAACGAAAACTTGGGCGAAAGAAAAGAAAAATTTCTCTTCAATATGAATCATTTCGATGAGCCGGAAGAAGAGGAAGAAGACATTCTGGAAGAGGAGCTTCCGCCTCCGCCGCCTGTTTTTTCCGAAGCACAATTAGCCGCGGCAAAGACGCAAAGCTTTCAAGAAGGCAAAGCCGCAGGATTGGCCGAAGCCGCGCAAAGCCGCGAGCAAGCCCTTGCGCAGGTCATGAACGTTATTTCCAAAGAAACATTGCGGCTTTTTGCGCAGGAGCATGAGCGCGAGAAAGCTTATGAGGTTGAAAGTGTGAAGCTGACGCTTTCCATTTTTAAGCAGCTTTTTCCTGTTTTGAATGCACATCACGGATTTGAAGAGCTTCGCGATGCGCTCGAAAAAACGCTGATTGCGCATGGCGGTAAACATACGCTGCAAATTCGCGTTGCAGAGAGCCTGACACACGGGGTTGATACGCTTATGGGCGAGGTTGCCCAGCAGCATGAATCGTTAAGCTACAGCGTGACAGGCGATGCGAATATTGCCGAAAATGACTGTAAATTAACATGGGATGATGGTGGGTTTGTCCGTGATGCGGCCGTTATGACCCATGAAATTGAGCAGATTTTACAGGAGATGCTTGCAGGAGAAGGCGTAAAAGGTCATGATAATAAAGAACAATTGGTTGATGTTATAAAACCAGAAACGCCGCCGGAGAGTTCTGAACCCGGCGCACCCGCACCCGAAGATGCATCTTCGGAAATAATGGAGAAGCCTGATGAGTGATGAAGACAACACAGAAGACGATATTACCGAAACTGAAAGCGGTGATGCGGCCTCCGGGTCCGATGACGGGGATTTGGACTCCATGTTTGAAGCCCCTGGTGGCGCTAATAAAAACCCTATGGATTTGGGCGAGATGACATCATCCGAAGGCGCGGAAGAAATTGCGCATCAATACGATATCGGCGAGCCGATGGCCGGCGATGTGACAGCGATTTACGATATTCCTGTGCAGATTTCGGCTGTTCTGGGGCGCTCTACCATGCAGGTGAGCCAGCTCTTGAAGCTTGGTCGCGGCGCGGTTGTGGAGCTTGACCGCAAGGTTGGTGAAGCGATTGATATTTACGTGAATAACCGCCTTGTGGCGCGCGGCGAAGTTGTTGTTGTTGAAGACAAGCTTGGCGTGACCATGACCGAAATCGTTAAATCCGACAGAAATTAAAGCGAGACCGTATGAGCGACACAGCCGCAAATCAGGGAAGTGAAGAGGCCGCTGCCGATACCGCACCTTTGCCGAATATTTATGTTGAGAGCCCTAGCTCGAAAGTTGATTTAGCAACGCTTCTGGGGCTTATTTTCTCAATTCTTTTGATCGGCAGCGCGATTGCGATCGGCCAGAGCAACGCGAATTTCTTTAACGTTCCGTCTTTGATGATTGTTGTGTTCGGCACGATGGCCGCCACGGCGATTTCATTTACAGGTGAAGAGCTGGCGAATGCGGGGGCGACGATTATGCGCTCGTTCCGCACCAAGACAACCGACCCCAAGAAAATGGCGACCAGCCTTATTGATTTTGCGGTGACGGCGAAGAAAAAAGGCGTTTTGATCCTCAGCAGTTTTGACGGAGAGCTGTCGAAAGACCCCTTCCTTCATAAGGCCATGCAGATGGTGATTGACGGCTATAAGGCGCAGGATGTGAATTTCCTGCTCTCGCAAGAAACCGATGCGTTGGTGGAGCGTCATAAGCGTTCCTCCAATATTTGCAGGCGGGCTTCAGAAGTTGCGCCCGCGATGGGTCTGATCGGGACGCTTGTCGGTTTGGTGCAGATGCTGGCGGATCTTGAAAACCCCGATACGATTGGCCCTGCGATGGCTGTTGCCCTCCTCACCACCTTTTACGGCGCGATCCTCGGCACGGTTGTGATGGCGCCGATGGCGGTGAAGCTTGAAAAGCGCTCGAACGACGAAGCCTTGATCAAAACCCTTATCCGTATATCGGCTGTTTCTATTGCTGCGCAGGAAAACCCGCGCAAATTAGAGATGGTTTTGAATTCAGAGCTTCCCCCCGCCAGCCGTATCCTCTATTTTGATTGATATTTTAAAGCGTAAACAAAGGTATCAACAATGCGTCTCATGATTATCGGAACACTTGAAGGTTATATTAGCCAAGCGGGTAAGATTGCCCTGCAAAAGGGTGCGAAGGTTATTCACTGCGAAGATACGGAGCAAGCGATTGGTGCGCTGCTGAACGGCAAGGGCGCAGACCTTGCCATGGTGGATGTGAAGCAGAAAATCCGCGAATTTGTTGACCGCCTTGAGCTTGAGCGCATTCACATGCCTGTGATTGCCTGCGGGATCGGCACGGATGCGCGCACGGCTGTTAAAGCGATTGAGCAAGGCGCGAAGGAATATGTGCCGCTGCCGCCTGATGCGGATTTGATTGCGGCGGTTTTGGCGGCGGTGACGGAAGAGCAATCAACGATGATTGCCGATGATCCGTCCATGCAGAGCGTTTTGAAGCTGGCCGATAAAATTGCGCCGTCCGAGGCGACCGTGTTTATCACGGGTGAGTCCGGCACGGGTAAAGAGGTGATGAGCCAGTACATTCACCGTAAATCCAAGCGTAAAGACGGACCGTTTATTGCCGTGAACTGTGCGGCGATCCCCGAGAATTTGCTGGAGTCCGAGTTGTTCGGCCATGAAAAAGGCGCGTTCACGGGCGCGAGCGCGCGTCGCATCGGTAAGTTCGAAGAGGCGCATGCGGGTACGCTGCTGCTGGACGAGGTTTCGGAGATGCACCCATCGCTTCAGGCGAAATTGCTGCGTGCATTGCAGGAGCGCGAGGTGACCCGCGTGGGGTCAAATACCCCCGTGAAGGTGGATGTGCGGATTATCGCGACATCGAACCGTAATTTGGAAGCATCCGTTGAAAAAGGCGAGTTCCGCGAGGATCTCTATTTCCGCCTTAATGTGGTGAATATTCCCCTGCCCGCCTTGCGCGAGCGCCCGAAAGATGTGGCGACCTTGGGGCAGTTTTTTGCCGATAAGTACGCCGAAGCGAACGGCGTGGAGAAGAAAAAGCTCTCAAGCGATGCGATTGCGAAGCTGCAGGCTTATGGATGGCGCGGGAATATCCGCGAGCTGGAAAACACCATGCACCGCGCGATTTTGATTTCTATTGAAGACGAGCTGGAGGCCGAGGCCATTCATCTGCAAGATGGTGATTTTCAATCGAACAAGCCTGCGACGGCGGCGGCCAGTGCGCCGAGCGCATCAGGCATTGGCGGGGCGGGTTCATCTGCGCCTGCTGCTGCGCCGGTCGAGAATCCGGGCAATGTCGAAACCCTTATCGGGCGGACGATTGCGGATGTGGAGCGCGATATGATTGTGAACACGCTGGAGCATTGTTTGGGCAACCGCACGCATGCGGCCAATATCCTCGGGATTTCTATCCGTACGCTTCGCAATAAGCTGAATGCTTATAAGGATGACGGCGTTAAGATTCCGAAGGCGAGCGGTGGTTAGGGGCTTGGGTCGGCAATCTCCGGAACATGCCCAAGTTGAACACCAAACGCCTTTGAATTATTTCCAAATGCAGGGACATCCGATAGTGGAATTTTCTTTAAAACTTGTGTCCTGAAAGCTTTAACATCTAAAGCAAATTGTGTCTTCATTGCTGCAGTGTCTATTGATTTATTTGAGAAAGGATTTCTCCCTTCTTCATAGTCTTTGAAGGCGTCGTGCATTTTTTCTAGCCCCGCAAAGTCCTGAGCTGTAAAGCCTGTCCTTAAACCCTTTAGGGGCGCGAATAATATAAATTCCCTATCTTCAATTTTGTGTTTATTCATCATCTCAGCGATTGCGGCAGCGTCAAAATCTCGGCTTCCTCCCAAAACAAGCCCTCTCACAGGAGCTTTCCAAACGTCCGTGCTGGATGAGTAAAATATTTCATCCCTATCAATCCATTTATTTGGGTCTAACACTCCCGTTCCATTCCCGCCCTTCAAGTTTCCTGTAATACCTGCATATACATGATCTAATGTAAGTGGAATATTAATGGGCAATACAACTACTTCATCTGAAATATCGGATAAAGTCTTTCCTCTATACCAAGCACTTTGAAGAAGGATTTGTTCTTTTTGCCTACTTTCAATACGGCTTCTTTCTGCATTAACAGCCGCTACAAAAGCACTGGCGGGCTTAAGGTTTTCGTATGTTGTTGAGCTGCCGCTGTTTTGAACGGTTACATTGCCTATTCGGCGCAGGCGATTTATGAAACTTGTATTTTTAGGGGCGCCAACTTCGGTTTCCGGTTTGATATGCTGAAGACCTTTAGGCTCCGTACTCACGGTCATCCCGTGCGTTTCTATGCGTCCGTCCGTAACAACAAAAAGCCTCGTTAGATCTGGAACAATGTAATTGCTCCCTTCGGTAAAAGGTCTGAATTTAGGCATCTTAATACTCCACACAGTTTTTTAATATTATGGGAACACTTAAATCGTGTTCAGCGTTTTGTCAAACTTTTCAGGCTATCCCCTTCAAAACGCACGGTCTTATTTATCTTCCGTTTATTAAGTTTTTATTAAGACTTCCTCTTCATAATGAGGGGAAGCGTAAAAAAGTATAAAAAAACGGCGCATAAAAAAATAGAGGTGTAATAAAATGGCTGATCAACAGCAGCAACAATCACAGCAAGGCGGCGCGGGGAAATTCCTGCAGGACGTGCTTAAGGACGATAAAGACCTTCAAAACACCGTCATGGGGTGGCTCGCCAATTTAAATTTAAACATTGGTGGCTTCAACTTAGGCGACTTTCTTAAAAAGATTTTTGCAAAGTCTATGGGGCAAGACGATGCTTCAGCGGAAGCAGCCGCAGCGGATAATGGCGGCAGCGATAATAATGTGCATACCGATGAGCGCGAGGAGTTCGCTGTTATCAACTTAAAAAAGCTGTTTACTGCCACGAATGACCCCAGAATTTCAGAGCTTATACAAGGATTAGAGAGCGGTGAAAAAAACCTTACAGACGTTTATGACCGTTTTGGCAGCACCTTGCATGAGCCGACCTTGGAAAGCGCAGAGCAGTTAAGCGCGGCGGTGAACAACGCCTTTGCGAGTAGTGCGGGCAACCCTTCTGCGCTTGCCGCGGAATTAGTGAATTTAGGCGCAGCGGCGCAATCACTTACGCAGACCGCAGAACAGCCTGCATTAGAAATTCAAGGTAATTTTAATGAATCTTCTGAGCCACTCGGCCTGATCGCCGAGGGCGTAAATGCCGCCGGTTTTGCAGAAATACAGAAAATTTATGATGACCCAAGTGTTTATATTGACTTTGAGATCAAGCCAAGATTGGAGAATTTTGAAGCGGCAAGGCTTGATTATGCCCGAAATGCACTTGTTCAAGCCATGCCAGTAAACGGTTTTACCCAGACTATTTTAGAGCAGATGATGATCATGGATGAAGAGCAGTTCATGGCGCAATATAACGCCACTAAAGACAGCGCCGGCGAAGATTTTACTATTCCGGACGCGGCCAACCCTGCGCTTATCCTGGCCATGGGGCGAAATGAGTTTTATACTATGAACGCCGAGATTGCCAGCCAGAACACTACGATTGATCCTGCTACTATTCCCGCTGAACTTGTTTCACATGTTTCTGCTCTGCTTACAGAAAATAATATTGAAGACCCTGACGGTTCTATTGCGAGAGCTTTTGCGGGCAGCGCAATCGAAGATACAGCCGTTCTTGATGCTGTTTATGATCCGAGCACAGGTGAGGTCGGGCTTGTTGCAAATCTTCCGAACGGCTCTTAAGACTTTAATTTTCAGGATATTTGATATTCTCCCCATAGACGGATAAACTAAAGAAAGCTCTATTCAGGGCGCGCGTTCGCACATACACTCAGAGTTGCTATGTCTGATTCATCCGGATCTAAATTACCCGCGCAGTCTTCTGCGCCTTCAGCGCCCTCCGCGAGAGGCGGCGGCGGTTTTAATGCGGGTAAAATGGGCGCGGCAATGGCGCCGTATTTCCGCAATGACGTTATGTTCGCGCTCGCGATTATCGCGATTATCCTGTTCATGCTTGTGCCGATGCCGGCGTCTTTTCTGGATATCGGCCTGTCGATTTCGATTACATTTTCCGTTTTGATCTTGATGCTGGTTTTGTTTATTCAAAAGCCGCTTGAGTTCTCGACCTTCCCCACGGTTTTGCTGGTGGCGACCTCGCTCCGGCTAGGACTTAACGTGGCTTCCACGCGGCTTATCCTGTCTGACGGGCATACGGGGACAGAGGCGGCCGGAGCGGTGATCGGGGCGTTCGGGACGTTTATTATTCAGGATAATTATATTGTCGGGATCGTGGTGTTTTCTATCCTTGTGATTGTGAACTTTGTCGTGATTACCAAAGGTTCAGGGCGGATTGCCGAAGTTGCGGCGCGTTTCGCATTGGACGCGATGCCGGGTAAGCAAATGGCGATTGATAGCGATATGTCGGCGGGTCTGATTACCGAGGACGAAGCGCGGGATCGCCGCAAGAACCTTGAGCAGGAAAGCACATTTTACGGGGCCATGGACGGTGCGGCGAAGTTCGTGCGCGGGGATGCTATTGCGGGCTTGCTGATTACGTTTATTAATATTATCGGCGGGATTATTATTGGCTCTGTATCGCAAGGTTTGAGCCTTGCGGAAGCGGCGCAGACATACACGATTTTGACGATTGGTGATGGTTTGGTGAGCCAAATTCCGGCACTGATTGTTTCTGTCGGTGCGGGCTTGCTTGTTTCAAAAGCGGGCGTTGAGGGTTCTGCCGAGGCGGCGCTGTTCAAACAGTTTAGCGCGTATCCAAGGGCGCTGGCGATGAGTTCCGTTTTGATGGCGGCGCTTGGGCTTGTGCCTGCTATTCCGGCGATGCCGTTTTTAACGCTTGCGGCCATAACAGGCACAATGGCGTATTTCTCATTCAAGACCCAAAACAAGCTTGTAGAGGCCGCCGCCGCGCAAGAAGTTCTCGACAGGCCGCCCGGATCACCCGGAGGCCCTGCCCCTGCGGAAGAGCCGATTTCAAAAGCGCTGGCGATGGATACGATCCGCCTCGAGCTTGGCTATGGCCTCCTGCCGCTTGTGCAGGGTGAAGGCGGGAATAAGCTGACCGACCAAATCAAAGGATTACGCCGCCAATTGGCCGAGGATATGGGCTATGTTCTACCTGCCGTGCGGATACAGGATAACCTTCAGCTTGAGGCCAATGCCTATGTGGTGCGGATCAAGGAAATTGAATCGGGTCGCGGCGATGTGCGCCCCAATATGATGCTGTGTATGGACCCGAGCGGCGCAACCATCAACCTGCCCGGGGAAAGCACGACCGAGCCGACCTTCGGCCTGCCCGCGATGTGGATTGATGATCAATACCGCGAGGAAGCACATTTCAAAGGCTATACGGTTGTGGACGCGCCGACGGTGATTACGACGCATATCACCGAGCTGATTAAAGACAACATGCCTGATTTGCTGAATTATTCGGAGACGCAGAAATTGCTCGACGAGATGCCGCAGGATTATCAGAAGCTTGTGGCGGATGTGATCCCCAGCCAGATTAATGTCGGCGGTTTGCAGCGGGTGATCCAGAATCTTTTGAGCGAGCGCGTATCGGTGCGGGATTTGCCCGCGATTTTAGAAGGAATTTCGGAGGCAACCGCCTTCACCAAAAATGTTGCGCATATCACCGAGCATGTGCGCACGCGCCTTGCCCGTCAGCTTTGCGATAGCAATGCCAATGCCTCGAATGTTTTGGCGCTTGTGACGCTATCACCGGAATGGGAGCATGCGTTTGCGGATGCTTTGGTCGGGGACGGTGAGGATAAGCAACTCGCGATGCCGCCGACACAGCTGCAGGATTTTATCGCCGCGGTGCGCGAGCGCTATGACGAGCTTTCTTCTCAAGGGGAAATTCCTGTGCTGCTGACTTCGCCCGCGATACGCCCCTATGTGCGCAGCGTGATCGAGCGTTTCAGGCCGCAAACCGTTGTGATGAGCCAGAACGAGATCCATCCGAAAGCGCGGATACAGACTTTAGGACAGGTTTAGCGACGTTGCGTTAATCCAAACCCAATATGCTGCGGGCTTCGGGGAATTTCTCAGCCGTTATTTCATCTCTCAGAACCCAGCCTTGCGGGGCGAAATACATTTGTTCGGCTGTGCGAAAGTTTTCACCCATCATGAATTGCGGGTCTTGCTCATCCAAGGTTCTTGCAGGTATCCCGGCTTCGGCCATGATCAGGAGGGCGGCGTCCAGATCCCATGCGCAGCAGCTTTGTGTGCGCACAAGAAGCTGCGGTAGCTCGCTCATCTGCTTTCCGAAAAGGTCGGGATCAATCATCATGAAATATTTCAGCACAGAGCCAGCGCCGCTTCTGTTGCGTCTTGTGGCATTGATTGCGTCGTAAAACCTATCCGTCAGCCCCCAAGATCCCGTAGGGCGCACCGCACCCGCGACCTTAAGGTCAGCAAAGTTCATCGGACGGCCTTCTACGGAGAGTTTTTTCCACTCTCCTTCGAGGCCGTCTTTTACAAATGCGCCTTGGCCCGCCATGGCCATATATGTTCTCCTTAAGGCAGGGACATAAGCCACCCCCAAAGCGATTGAGTTATCCACACGCAGAGAAAAAAGTGATGTCCAATCCTTCAAGTTTTGCCCACTCAAATATGCGTCCGTGCCATCAATCGGGTCAATAACCATGCAGGTGGGCGGCAGAGTTGTTATTGTATGATCGTCCTCTTCGCTGATGATTGGCGCGGTTTGGAAAAGCGGGACATCGGGGAAGTGCTTCGGCAAATTTGCAAGGCGGGTTTGTATGACCTCATTCGCCGCATCATCACCGTTTGAGACAGGGCTTTCGTCACTTTTCCACCGTGTTACCAAACCATATTTCTTGGCCTGAACGGCTGTGCGCCCGCCTGCCTGCATAGCCGCAGAGGCAAATTCTGCGATTTCCGGCATGCGCGTCCATAAAGCCCCATGGGAAATAGCTGGTACACTCATTAAGATACTCCTAAGAGGGGCAGAGTATTGGCAATGCAGTGTTTATGTCAACAAAGTTTTTGTTATCCCCAGTCATCCACAGCCTTATCCCACTTTTTATGGAAGGTGCTGGTGTGATACAATAGTCTTTGTTTATAATTCTATTTGAGTAAGAAGTTCATTTATGCGGCTAAAATCCTTTTACGCCAAAACCATGACAGAGGCGATGCAAATGGTCCGTGATACGCTCGGTGAAGATGCCGTGATTGTCGCCACCCGTGAGGAAAAGGGTGGGAAAGCCGTTCGCCTGACTGCTGCTATTGACCCTGCCGATTATGATGACCGCAATTATGGTGCGCCCGCTTTCGAGACTCATGGGCGAAACGCGCCCAGCGCCGCCGAGACGTGGCTTCAATATGATGACGAAGAAGACGAGAGCGCGGTTGCAGAGGAAATTACCGATGCGATGCTGCGCCACGCTGTGCCTGAAGATGTGACGGACCAGATATTATCATGCGCCACCGTGATCGGGTTCGAGCAACCCGGAACCGCTATGGTTGCCTCGATTGAGCATTTATTTCACTTCACCCCCCTGCCCTCCAAGCCCTCGAAAAAGCCGCTTTTATTTTCCGGCCCGCCGGGCGCGGGTAAAACATTGGCGGTTGCGAAAGCCGCAGCCCGCGGGGCGATGAACGGTTTGAAGGTCGGCGTGATTTCCACAGACACCATGCGCGCAGGGGGCTTAGAGCAGCTTGCGGCGTTTACAAAACTTTTACAGATTGACCTTCACCGCGCCGCCAGCCCGCAAGAGCTGCGCGATCAAATTGCCAAGCTTAAGGGCTGCGATCAGATTTTGATTGATACATCGGGCACTAATCCGTTCGAAGCGGAAAGCGTGAAGACGCTTGCGAAATTTATCGGCGCGGCCGATATGACGCCGTATCTTGTTATGCCCGCAGGGATGGACGCCGAAGAATCCGGCGAGATTGGGCGCGTGTTCGCGACGATCGGCGCACATACATTGATTCCGAGCCGCATTGATATCGCCCGCAGACTTGGCGGATTGCTCTCCGCCGCCCATCACGGTGGCATGAGCTTTGCAGATGGTTCCAATACGCCGAAGGTTGCGGACGGGTTTATCTCGCTAAATCCTCAATCTTTGTCTAGACTATTCATGCCTGGCGCGTTTCGCGACAAGGCAGCCGAGACTTCAAGACCAAACCAAGCAACACGGCCTCAACGCCGCGCAGGGACACACCAATGAGCGATACAAATACAACAGCGCAAACAAAACCGGCCGCTCCGAATTTTAGAAAAGCGAAGAATTTAATTGCCGTGGCATCGGGCAAAGGCGGGGTCGGTAAGACATGGTTTTCCATTACTCTGGCGCATGCCCTGACCAAGATGGGCAAAAAAGTCCTGCTTTTTGACGGTGATTTAGGATTGGCGAACGTCGATGTTCAACTTGGCCTTATGCCGAAGCGGGATTTGAACGATGTTATTCGCGGGCGTTTGTCCTTGGACAAAGTCGTGCAGGAATATGAAGACGGTGAATTTGATATTATCGCAGGCCGCAGCGGGCAAGCTTCTTTGTCTGCCCTGCCTTCACAGCGTTTGGCGCATTTGCGCGATCAGTTGATCGAGGTTTCGGAAAGCTATGACATCGTAATTGCCGATTTGGGTGCGGGGGTTGACCGCACCGTGAGGATGCTTGCGGCCACCGCAACGCGCACGGTTTTGATTACCACCGATGAACCAACGTCTTTGACGGATGCCTATGCGTTTATAAAGCTCGGGAATGCGGCGGGGATGTCGAAAAATATCTCGATTGTTGTGAACCAAGCCAGCAGCGATATTGAAGGCGAGAAAACCTATAAAACATTGCTGAAAGCATGTTCGAATTTCCTTCGCCTTAAACCGCCACTGGCAGGGATGATCCGCCAAGACCCCAAGGTTAAAGACTGCATCCGCCACCAAACGCCAATCCTTACACGCTCTCCGAATTCGGGCGCAGCGGAAGATGTTATGGCGATTGCTAAGCAGGTCTGGAAAGCCATGGCGGAAGAGCAGAAAAAGACCAGCACGGGCGGTTAATCAGCGCCTTAAGTTAAGCTTTCCTGCCACAGCCCTATTCATGTTAAAATAAAGAATGAGTGATACACGCATACAGATCGGTGTACCGCAGCCTTCTTCGCAAGCACCACGCAGTGAAAGCGCAGGGCGCGAGGCGCGCCTGACCAGCGTATCGGATGATATTCGTCAAGACCGCGACAACTCACCAAAAACGCTGCGGGTGCGGGGTGAAGTTGTGCGCACCCGCAATGACGGCTCTGTGCGGATTCAAACAGATAGAGGCACGGTTGAGGTGAGACTGCCTGAAGGAGAGCCTTTGCCGCCAAAAGGCGCGCGGGTTGAAGTGGAGATCAGGGCGGATCAGGTTAAGAAAGACGGGCGGGCACAGCTTCCCGATACGGTTACGATCCGCAATCTTCCTACGCCGAAGGCCGATACCCCTGTAGACCGCGCAACGTCGACGCCTGTGAGGGTGGATGTGCAGCCACCTGCGCCCGCAGCGCCGCCACCGGAAAACCGCCAGCCCTTGCCTGTCGAGCTTCGCCACCCGGAGAGCGCGAGCGCAATAGAACGTGCATTGCCGCCGGAAGGGTCAATTGTGCGGTTGCAGCCTATCCCTGCGCAGGCGGCGAGCGTTTTACCGCCCGCACAGCCCTTGACTCAAATTATCAGCACCATCATACAAAGCGTTGATTTTAAAATACAAAACATCGCGCAAAATGCGCTTCCTCAAACACAAGCGGCTTTAGACACGATATTGCAAACGCCCGCCGCCACCCCTGCGCCCGAAATCGTTTCCCTCACCCCTGCGGTTACGCCTATTTCTGCTGATACGCCTGTGATCTTAACGGGGATCGCACAGGTTTTGCCAGAACAGGCCGCGAGCGCCCCTGCCCCCATTCAGATCGCGCAGCCGTTAAATGCAGCGCAGGTGTTTTTGCAAAATGTACTCTCACCGAACGCCCCGCCCGTGCAGATTGCGAGCGCGCAGATTATAACGCCGCCGATAGTGCAAACGAATATAGAAGCCGCGCCCTCTCAGATTACGAGCCTGCCGATACCGCAAGATGGCACTGTGGCCGCAAGCGCCGCCGCTCCGCTGCCTGCGTTTAAAGCGCAGCCTTTGAATGTGAAGATTGAAGGGGTTGCGCCGCCCTTGGCGCAAGTGATCGCGAAAGGCGAGATATATGCGCCTACGCCAAACGCCTCGCTTAACGCGCACACCAAGCCTGAAGCGTTGATTCTGAACAATCAAAACGCCGCGACGGTCACGGGCGTTGTGACGAACATTACAACAAACGCGCTGCCTGTGATTACCGTTTCCTTCCCGCAAATCGGCGGGGAGCAGCTTTTTGCCCTGCAATATCCCAGCGAGAACGTGACCATCGGCACACAAGTTCATATCAGTCCGCAGGTCAGCCCGATTAGCGCGATTGCAAGCACGGTCAGCCCGCAAGTTTACGCCGTGCCGCTGCCTGTGTTGCTCGCGCCGCAAGCCCATTGGCCTGCTCTGGAAGATATCGCACAGACATTAATGCGCGCCGCGCCGCAAACCGCGCAAGCGATGATGAATGTGACACCTTCGCCGAATGCGCCCGCGCAGATGGGCCCTGCCGCGCTGTTTTTTATCGCGGCGCTTCGCGGCGGGGATCTGTCGCAATGGCTGGGTGATAAGGCGCAAGATGCTTTGCGCGCCGCGGGTAAGGCCGGATCTATTACCAAACTTACGCAAGAAGGCAGCCTTTTGGGGCGCGTGGCCTCCGAGCCCGCATCGCAGGATTGGCGGGCGCTCAACTTGCCGATGGCGTGGGGCGGGGATATTCAAAAAGTCGCGCTGTATTACCGCCATGAGCGAGAGGCGAGCGAAGACGATGAGACCGCCCGCGGGATAAGAACCACGCGCTTTGTATTTGACCTTAAGCTGGATGCGATGGGGAAAGTGCAGCTTGACGGGTTATTCAGGCCGCATGAGACGCATTCGCGGCTTGATCTAGCGGTGCGCACAGAAGGGCAATTTTCGGAAAGCACGAAAGCCGAGATGCGGCGCATTTACGCCAAGGCTTTGCGCGATACGCAGGTTACGGGTGAGCTTTCATTCCAAAAGCCCGATACATGGGTGACCATTCAGGCCGATGAGAGCAAGGCGAAAGCGGTCAGCGCCTAGTCTTCTTGCTTGCGGCGAAAGCCTTCAATCGCGATCTCGTCCAGCTCATCGGATTCCTTTTTACTAATGGCTTTTTCTTCTTCGTCCTCGCGGCGCTCCTGCGTGATTTCAACCTTTTTTAATTCGTTATAGGCGGCGCGCATGTCCTCTTGCGCCATCTGTATGCGCTTTTCCAGCGTGACCGCTTTTTTGTCGATCTCCTTCACGCGATCTTTGACAGCTTCCGAATATGGCCCGAAATAGGAGAGCATCTCGACGCTCATATCCTTGAGCTTGCCTTCTTCGAGTTTCAAATTCAGGAGCAGACCCTCTTTGCTGTTTTTCAGCTCTTCCGCGATGCGATACAGTTCGGAGACCGCTTTTTGCTTTTGTTCGACGATGTGTTTTCTAACACGTATTAGCCCCTTAAGATCAGCCATAAGCCATACCCACTATAGAGGCGAGGCGCGCGAAGCCCTCATCAACCAGAGTTTTATCATCCTTGTTTTGCGTCAGGAATTCCTCGATTTGCGGGTAAATGACCAGCGCCTCATCGACGGCAGGATCAGAGCCGCGGCGATATGCGCCAAGGCGGATCAACTCCGCCATATCCTCATAGGTGGTGATGATTTGTTTTGCGCGTTTAACAATCGCGTTTTGCTCGTCATTGAACACGCCCGGCATCGAACGGGAAATGGACTTCAAAATGTTAATCGCAGGGTATCTTCCGCGGTCGGCGATTTCGCGCTGCATGACAATGTGACCATCGACAATCCCGCGCACGGCGTCAGAGATGGGTTCGTTATGGTCATCCCCTTCCACCAGAACCGAGAACAGCCCCGTTATTGAGCCTTCGCCGACCACACCCGGCCCTGCGCGCTCAAGAAGCCTTGCGAGTTCGGAGAATGTTGTGGGCGGATAGCCTTTGGATGTCGGTGGCTCCCCTGCGGACAGGCCGATCTCGCGCTGCGCCATCGCAAAACGGGTGATGGAATCGATCAGGCAGAGAACCTGTTTGTTTTGCATGCGGAAATATTCGGCCACGGACAGCGTCATATAGGCGGCCTGCCTGCGCATCAGCGCCGGCTCATCACCCGTGGCGACAATCACGACAGAGCGCGCGAGGCCATCCTCACCCAGATCATCTTCGAGGAATTCCTGCACCTCGCGGCCGCGTTCGCCGACCAAACCGATCACCGATACATCGGCAGCCGTATAGCGTGCCATCATGGATAGCAGCACGGATTTACCGACACCCGAGCCGGAGAATATCCCCATACGCTGTCCCTGACAGGTGGCGAGGAAGGAGTTTACGGCGCGCACACCCAGATCAAGCTGCCCGCCCAAACGCTGGCGTTGATGCGGGGGCGGCGGTTTATTTTTCAGCGGCACGCCATCAGTGCCTTTTATGATCGGGCCTTTGCCGTCAATCGGCTCCCCCAGCGCGTTGATCACGCGGCCCAGCCATTTATTCGTCGGGAAAACAGTGGGCGGGTGGTCCAGTATGACGGCTTTACAGCCTAATCCGACCCCTTCCAGCGTGCCAAAAGGCATTAATAGCGCGTGAGAATCTTTGAACCCCACAACTTCACACGGAATAACGTTATCGGGCGTGGGTTTGAGGTGCACCACAGAGCCGATGCTCAATGATTGCCCGAAGCCCGCGATTTCGACCAAAAGACCGAGGATTTTTGTCACCTCGCCATAGCTTTCGGTGTTTTTGAGGTTTTGAATGCGCGAAAGCGCCTGATCGGCCAGTCTATCCATAGTTTTATTATACGTGAGAGCGCGCGGAATGTGAAAGTGATTATCCGCTATTTCATTGACTTTGCCTATTTATTATGGCAAATAACTGTCATGAATATTATACTTTTAAATCCTGCAGGACAAACAAGACGCTTTTACGCGGATATGGATCGCCGCGGAAAAGAATTTGTGATGACCGATCGCTTGAGTGCGAAACTTATTAACGGCCCCGCCTGCATCATTGTCGCACCGGCAAAAAGCGCCGCCGAAATCAGCAGGATTAAAACCATTCTTGATAGAACAAATATCGAGCATTTCATTATCGCGCTTAAAGATGAAAAGGAATGCACAAGCCCAGAAAATAGCAGCGCGCTGTGTGTTCGCATACTTAGGGCGGGGGCAGATCGCTGCCCCGAGAACAGTGTATCAACAATTACGCCTGCGGAGCTTATAGAATGTATTGACGGCATAGAGCGCTTTAGCAAACACCTGTCGGGGAAATCTATTTTTGATAGTTTTCAAAACTCAGTTCTTAAATACACCCCACAGAGCCAAAGCCTGTCTATTACAGATCATAATCAGCCCTTCCCTCTTTCGACGCACAACGCGAAGCTCTTGAGGTATCTTTTTAGCAATGCGGGAAAGCTTTGTGGGAGAGATGACATTAAACACGCGCTTTTAGCGGACAACGCCAAGAGGAGCAAAAATCACAGCGACGCGCTTATCCAACTCAGAATGTATGAGATTAGAAAGACCATTAATGAGGCTCTTGATAATGCTCGCGATGCCTCCCCAGATCACAAAGAGCGCTTGGAAGGCATCACGGCGAAAAATATTCTGCGCGGCAAACGCGGGCAAGGATACGGGGTTTTTGACCCTTTCCCCGCGCCTCCGGAGGCTCAATAAACCATGGCAAAAACTTCGAAACCTTCATATTACAACGACCCTATCGGCCTTCGGGTTGTGGCGGGGCATGTGTATTTTGACACATTAAGAGCGAGCTTTACCAAAATGGCGAAGGGGCAACCGACAGCCGAGATGGCGTTTAGCAAAATGCCATATGGCTTTCGTTACGGTACATCTAAGCTTACGCCTCTGCGGAATAAGGTTATAGAGGCGCTGCTATTGGCCTCAAAAGATGGCCACGGCCTGACGCTCGCAGAGCTTGACGCGCAGACATATGCCATCAAACCGAAAAAGAGCAGCGTTCCCAGCGCAATAGAATCCCTCAACAAAAGATGCGGGTATCATGTACGCGAAAACATCAAACTCCCCAATACGCGGGTCAATATAATCGAGGAAAGAGACGGAAAATACTATCTTTCAGACGCGTTTTCCATTCTCCCGTCCGAGGGAAAAGGGCTTTTTGCCCCGCCAAGTCGCAACGATCAGCCGAAATAGTTAAATTAATATTTGTTAACGACGTTAATATTTGTTAAGATATAGCTTAAGAAAGATTAACACCCACCTTTTAACGCTTTAATTACAGGGATTTAACTATGCGCGTATTGTTAGTAGAAGACGACACCTCCACCGCAAAGTCGATTGAGCTTATGCTTAAATCGGAAGGCTATATCGTGGATACCACCGATCTGGGCGAGGACGGCCTCGATCTGGGTAAGATTTACGATTACGACATCATTATTCTGGATCTTATGCTGCCCGACATGGATGGCTATGACGTTTTGAAGGCGCTTCGCGATGCGAAAGTCGAGACACCGATTTTGATTCTCTCCGGTTTGACCGAGCTTGATAACAAAATTAAAGGTCTGGGGTATGGCGCGGATGATTATCTGACCAAGCCGTTTGATAAGCGCGAGCTTGTGGCCCGCATTCAGGCGATTGTTCGCCGCAGCCAAGGGCATTCACAAAGCGTGATCGAGACCGGTAAAGTCTGCGTGAACCTTGATACGCGCACGGTTGATGTTGACGGCAAGCCGCTTCACCTCACAGGTAAAGAATACGGCATTATTGAGCTTTTGAGCCTTCGTAAAGGCACGACGCTGACGAAGGAAATGTTCCTGAACCATCTTTATGGCGGCATGGACGAGCCGGAAGTGAAGATCATCGACGTGTTTATCTGTAAGCTTCGCAAGAAGATCCAAGATGTTGCAGGCGGCGATAACTATATCGAGACCGTTTGGGGACGCGGATATGTTCTTCGTGATCCACAGCAAGCGTCCGGCAAGGCCGCGAATGGCTAGAATTTAAAGTTTTTGAAAATGCCCGTCTTTTGGCGGGTATTTTTTTGCGTGAAAGCTTGGTATATATTTTGAATGTGGAATATCCCTAACATATTGACGATGGCGCGGATCTTTTTGATTTTACCGATCACCTTGTGCTTTTTTCTGGAAGCCGAGATTGGCGCAGCCGCGACATGGGCGGCGTTTTTGCTTTATGCGGTTGCTTCGCTGACGGATTTCTTTGACGGCGTGATTGCGCGGAAATACAATCTCATCACGGCGTTCGGCACGTTCCTTGACCCTATATCGGATAAAATTTTTGTCGGGGCTTTACTTGTGCTACTTGTCGGTTTCGGGCGGCTAGACGGGGTGTGGATGATCCTCGTGATTGTGATTTTCACGCGGGAGTTTTTGGTGTCGGGACTGCGGGAATTCCTCGGCCCTATGGATATTCAGATGCCCGTGACAAAGCTCGCGAAATGGAAGACGGCCGTGCAGATGATTGCGCTGGGCGTTCTTATTCTCGGCCCTGCCCTGCCCTATGCCCTTATTGTCGGGCAAACACTTCTTTTAATCGCGGCCTATCTCACGGCCTATACGGGTTTCATCTATCTTTACGCTTGCAAAGACCACCTCAAATAAGTATTGCTTCTGTATTCAAAAACATATATATTATGTTAAATAATATTAGGAGCGTATAGCGTTTTGACTACAAACCTTCAAGCCTCAACTAAAAGCATTTTCGCGGCCCCCAGCGTTTTTGATTACACACTTTCGGACGATCACATTACGCCGCTCAATTTTGCCAATTACGCAGATAATATTGATGATGCCCTTGTCTATTCCGAAGCCCTTCCTGCCAAGAACAGCATTTGGCAATCACTTGCGCGCTTTCCCAAAAAGGCGCTGGATTTTGTTATAAAAACTTACCCTACCAAAATCTCTTACGGCATAAACCTACCCTGTTCCTTGGCCTTAAGCACGATTGGCGTTCAATCAGGTGATCCTGCTCTTGTTATTTCAGGGGCTGTTATGTCTGCCATTGATGTCTTAATGGTTGCGCATGGCGACCGCACCGCGAAAAAGGATGAGGCAGAACCTCAAGACACTGCCTTCAACCCCCGAAATCTTATAAATTTTGCACAATACCCGCATGAGTCAGCCGTATTTGTTGGGGGAATGAGTGCCTATGTTGCGCAAATTGTTGGCGGCTTGAATAAACAAGGCTCATTGCAAGGCGGCATTGGGGTTAATGGCGTTATGAATATCATTTCGCTCAGCATTCTGTCGTTTGTGCGCGAACAGGAAGCAGCGCCGGAAAGCTATAAGCACAAGTGGCTGAACATTCCGGGCATCAAAAATGTTGCGGATTTTGTTGTGACCCGCCCCATTATGGCCTCAACCGCTTTTGGTTTAGCAGGCGTCTTCAGCATTGCGAATGAGCAGCTACAAGCCGTGCAGTACAAAATTCAGGACATGCCCCTACCCTATCAAATTATGATGATAGGCGGCATCGTTAACTGGAGCATTTATGCGTTTGCGTCCAAACGCTTAAAGGCATTCAACGACTCCGCAAAAACGGATGGCATCTTCGTTCAGCTTGAAGATGCGCCAATTGAGGACATGGATTTTGGCAGAGATATTCCCGAGGCATTCTTTTTCAGAAACAATGCGACCACCGATCAGCATTTAGGCTTGCCTGAACCTGCTTAAAACTCCCTTGAAAAGCGATACGCGCTCTTTTTCTTGCCCTGTATCCGTGATAATACAATCATATTATGATTAATTTATACCCTCTCGCACGCCCTGTTCTTTTTGGTTTGGATGCTGAAAAAGCGCATAATTTGACGCTGAAAGCTTTGAAGAGCGGCTTGATGCCGGCGTGTAAATCTCTTCAAGACCCCGCTTTGGCACAAGTTTTGTGGGGTTTAAAATTCCCTAATCCCGTTGGTCTATCAGCCGGATTTGACAAAAACGCCGAAGTGATTGGCCCTATGCTTGATATGGGTTTTGGGTTTGTTGAAGTGGGGACGGTGACGCCGAAGCCGCAAGAGGGCAACCCCAAGCCGCGCGTGTTCCGCGACCCCGCGAATGATGCGGTCATTAACCGCATGGGATTTCCGAATGGCGGGATGCATGAATTCAAAGCCAATTTGGAGAATTATTTAGCCAAAGGCGCGCGCAAGGCAGGCGTGGTTGGCCTTAATATCGGGATGAACAAAGATCAGACGATCCCCGCCAAGGATTATTCAACACTGATCAAGATGCTGGCGCCGATGGCGGATTATCTGACGATTAATATTTCCTCGCCGAATACGCCCGGTTTGCGCGATTTGCAAAAGCGCGAACCGCTTTTGGAGCTTTTGGCGGCGGTGAAAGATGAGCGCAAGAAAGCATGCGGCGACCACCCGCCTGCGGTTTTGGTAAAGCTTGCGCCTGATCTGGATGAGGAACAACAGGCAGAGCTTGCGGCCACTTTGATGGACGCCAAGATCGAAGGGGTTATTCTTGGCAACACCACACTTGATCGCCCCGCGTTTTTATCCAATGGGTTTAGAGAGCAAAAAGGCGGCCTCAGCGGGCAACCTTTAACCGATAAATCTACGGCTGTGATATCGAATTTCTATAGGCTGACGGGCGGGAAACTGCCGATTATCGGAGTTGGCGGGGTTTCAAACGGGGCACAAGCCTATGCGAAAATCAAAGCGGGGGCGAGCCTTGTACAGCTCTATACGGCGCTTATTTTCAAAGGCCCGAACGTCGCTAAGGACGTTAACGCAGAGCTTTTGGCGCTTCTGAAAGCGGACGGTTTTAGCAACATTGCGGAGGCGATCGGCACCGCGCATGGCTAGGAAAAAGCGCAGACCCCAGAAATATAACAAGACGCCGCGCGTGGCTTTGATTGCGGCTGTGTTTTTGGGAACGCTTTGCACCGCCCTGCTCAGCTTCATATCGCTTGAGCTTTCTATTGTATCGTTCAGTGCCTTTGCGATTGGCGCTATGCACTTCACCGAGAACCGGCGGCGAGGATTCTGGGAAACGGCGGCGAGCTTTAAGTTCAAAACGCTTTTTGATCGCCAGAAAGACCTCGCCAAAGATACAGTCGTAAACAGCAATGATATTGAAGAGATTAAGGCGGATATTTCGGCGATCCGTATGGCGATGCGCGGCCTTGGAGCGGGTAAAACATCCTCTGCGCCGATGCCGCTGGAGCGCAGTCCTTCCCCGTTTGATCTGGAATTAAAGAAAGCGATGGCGGAACCTGTACGCGCGACGAAGCCAAACGCGCCTCTGCCTCCCAAACCCGCGCAAAGAGAAAACTTTGACGGGGTGAGTGATACGGTGGTCAGCGAATTGTTAAAACATGCTTTGCATGAAAAACGCATTGATGTGTTCGTGCAGCCCGTTGTGCGTTTGCCGCAAAGACAGGTTAGATTTTACGAGATGTTTGCGCGGGTTCGGGCGCGCCCCGGTCAATACCTGCCAGCTTCGCGTTATATGAAAGTCGCCGAACAGGACAATATGGATGGCAAGATTGACAATCTTTTGCTGCTGCATTGTTTGAAGACCATTCAAGCCTCCGCAGATGTGGAGCGCGCCGCACCGTTTTTCATTAATATCAAACGCTCAACCCTGACCAACGCCGCCTTCATGCAGCGTTTATTGGCGTTTTTGGCGAAGAACAGATCATTAGCGCCGCGTTTGATTTTCGAGATCCCGCAAAAAGGGTTCGAGAATATGCCGCCGCCGATGCTCGAGATTATGCAAGGGCTGGGGCAATTAGGCTGCTGCTTTTCTCTGGATCATGTTTCGAACATAAAAATGAATATCTCCGAGCTTATGCGCTACAAGGTGCGGTTTGTGAAAATTGACGGCGATATGCTTTCAGGCAGCCGCGCAGGCCAAAAGATTTTTGCCGAGATGCACCGTTGCAAGCGCAAATTAGAAGCCAACGGCATTGGCGTGATTGCAGCCAAGATAGAAACAGAAAAAGAGATGCAGGAGCTTTCGGATTTTGATGTGCATTTCGGGCAAGGATATTTGTTCGGACGGCCCGACCTGCAAGGCGCATATAAAAAAGGCGCAAGAGCGCGGCGCGTAGGACTGCAAGAGGAAGTGGCGTAGATGAGCGTTCCCCTGATTGAAGGATTGGAGGAGATCGCGGGCGCTTACGATCATTTTATCCTCGATATATTCGGCGTGATCCATGACGGCATTCGCCCTTTCGAGGGCACAATCTGGTGTTTACAGATGCTTCAGGATATGGGCAAGCAAACATGCCTGCTTTCGAATTCGCCGCGCCGCGCAGACGGGGCATGCGGGCAGATGGAGGCGATGGGCATTCCGCGCAGCCTTTATGATCATGCGGTAACGTCGGGCGAGGCCACGTATCAATCCTTGAAAAACAGAAGTGATGCCCTTGGCGATGAGTGTTGGTTTATCGGCAATGATTATGGCAGCGAGATTACCGAAGGCATGGGGTTGAATATCCTCAGCGGCCCAGAGGGTGCGAGCTTTATTCTGAACTCCATTCCCGGCACAGAAAGCCGCGAGCGAACGATTTTGATGGCGCAGCTTGAAGTGGCGGCGGATAAAAACCTGCCGATGATCTGCGCGAACCCCGATTTGGTGGTAAATATCGGCGCGGCGCAATATGAATGCGCGGGCACGTTTGCCGCGGCCTATGAAAAAATGGGCGGCGAAGTGATTTATCACGGCAAGCCGCATGCGCCTGTTTATGAAGCTTGCTATGAATTACTGGGGCGGCCTGAAAAGCGTAAGATTTGCGCGGTTGGCGATAGTTTTCATACCGATATCACAGGCGCGAATGGGTTTGGGATTGATAGTGTGATGAATTTGGTGGGTATTCATTGGGATGAAGTGATTACGAATGGGCGGATTGATCCCGCAAAAATGCGTGCTATGCTCGGCACATATTCAACGCACCCGAATTTTATGATGGCCGGTTTTAATTGGTAAAAAGGATTTTTAAAATGAAATATTTCGCGACGTTTTTTCTGGCTTTGCTGCTTGCTGCGCCCGCAATGGCGCAAACGCCTGAACATGCGCTTATACAAAAGCCGCTTTCGACCGAAGATATGCAGCATGCCGCCGATGAGATTTTTGAAACCATCGAGACCGCGAATGCCCCTGCCCCTGCGACGGACATAACAGAGCCGAAGCCGCGCCACGCGATTGCGCTGCACGGCACGCCGAAATACGGCCCCGATTTCAAACATGTTGAGTACGTGAATCCGAATGCGCCGAAGGGCGGCATGCTTAAGCTGAACGCGATTGGGTCGTTTGACAGCCTTAACCCCTTTATCGTTAAAGGCACGCCAGCGGCGGGTTTGAACTTTATGCGTTCTGGATTTGTGTATGAAAGCCTGATGCAAAATGCGTGGGATGAACCGTTCACGCTATACGGCGTTTTGGCGGAAAGCATCGAGATGCCCGATGATAAATCATGGGTCGCCTTCAATTTACGCCCAGAGGCGAAATGGGCGGACGGCAAAGCCATTACGGCAGAAGATGTTGTGTGGACATTCGAGACGCTGCGCGATGAAGGACAGCCGTTTTTCAAAGCCTATTACGGGGAAGTTTCTAAGGCCGAGGCTCTTTCGGAGCGGCGCGTGAAATTCACGTTTGCTGTGGCGGGCAATGCGGAGCTGCCGTTGATTGTGGCGGAGATGGCGGTGATGCCGAAGCATTACTGGACAGCCGAGGGCCGAGTGTTCAACCAGACATCTTTGGACGCGCCTTTGGGCAGCGGGCCATACACAATCAGCAAGGTCGAGGCTGGCCGCTCAATCGAATATACGCGCCGTGATGATTGGTGGGGCAAGGATTTGCCGCTTTTCAAAGGATTTAATAATTTCGATAAGGTTGTTTACGATTATTACCGCGACAACAACGTAGCGCTTGAGGCGTTTTTGTCAGGTGATTTTGATGTGCAGATCGAAAACACCGCCAAGCTTTGGGAAACCGCATATGACGCCGCGCCCGTTCTTGACGGACGCATTATAAAGGAAGAGATCGAAAACACGCGCCCCGCAGGGATGCAAGGGTTCTTATACAATATCCGCCGCCCCGTTTTTCAAGACCCGAAAGTGCGCGAGGCGCTGGCTTATGCGTTTGATTTTGAATGGTCGAATAAGCAGTTTGCGTACGGCGCATATATCCGCACCGACAGCTATTACGATAATGCGGAGACAGCCTCCAGCGGGTTGCCGAGCGGCAAGGAGCTTGAACTTCTGGAGCGGTTCAAAGGGCAAATTCCGCCTGAAGTATTTACCAAGACTTATAGCCCGCCTGTGACGGATGGATCGGGCAATGCCCGCGAGAATCTTCGTACGGCGATGCAGATGCTGGACGCGGCAGGTTGGGTGCTCGGCGCGGATGGGATTCGCGTCAAAGACGGTGTGCGCCTCGAGTTCGAGATTATTGATTCAAACCCCGCGTTTGAGCGTTGGGTTTTGCCGTTTGTAAAAAACCTGAAACGCATCGGCGCGCAGGCGAGTTTCCGCGTGGTGGACAGCGCGCAATATCAAAACCGCATGAACAGCTTTGATTTTGATATGACGGTCGGATCATACGGACAATCCGATTCTCCGGGGAATGAGCAATGGGATTTCTTCGGCAGCGAGAAAGCGGACATTGAAGGCAGCCGTAATTATATCGGCGTGAAAGACCCGGCGATTGATACGCTAATTACAGAGCTGGTGAAGGCCGATAGCCGCGAAGATTTGCTGAGCCATGTGCATGCGATGGACCGGATTTTGCTGTGGAATCATTATGTGATTCCGATGTGGCATTATCCGAAATGGCGGATCGCGTATTGGGCGAAAATCGAGCGCCCCGATACGCTGTCAGGGATTAGTCCGCTGATCTCGCAGACATGGTGGGCGAAGCCTGAATAATGCTCGCATGGTTTTTATTAATTTTAGCGGGCATTCTGGAAGCCTTTTGGCCCATTGCGCTTAAAGCAACCGATGGGTTTTCAAAGCCAGTGCCGAATGCGATCGCGAGCCTGTTGATTGCGGCGTCGATTATCGCGATGGGCTTTGCGATGAGATCAATTCCGGCATCGACGGCCTATATAATGTTTATCGGGATGGGAGCGATTGGCGTGCCCATCACGGCTTATTTCTTTTATGGCGAAGCCCTTACACTTATTAAATGTGCGTTTATATTGCTGATCCTTTTCGGTATTATAGGCTTAAAGCTAACTTAAGGTTCGATCTATGAAGACGACAATTGCCATCCCCGCCAGATACGCATCAACGCGCTTTCCCGGAAAGCCGCTTGCTGAAATTGGCGGCATCAGCATGCTTTCCCGCGTTGTCGAGTTGGCGCGCAGCATTAAGGGCGCGGATGTTTTGGTGACAACCGAGGACCAGCGCATTGCCGATCACGCCGCAGAGATTGACGTGGAGTGCATCATTACGCCCGAAGATTGTGCAACGGGATCGGATCGGGTGCTCGCGGCTTTGAAGCTCCGAGGCGAGATGCCTGATTATGTTTTGAACCTTCAAGGGGACGCGCCGTTCACCCCGCGCCATGTGATTGAAGCCTTGATTAAAGCGTTTGATGATAAACCCGATGTGGTGACCCCTGTTCACCGCCTAAGCTGGTATGATCTTGATCGCCTGCGCGAGGCGAAGAAAATCACGCCCTTCAGCGGCACGACCGCGATTGTGAGCAACGGCAAAGCCCTGTGGTTTTCGAAAAATATTATCCCCGCCATCCGCAAGGAAGACAACAACGCAGAAGCTTCGCCGGTGTATCAACATATGGGTTTATACGGGTTTCGCGTCGATGTATTGAAGCGTTTTTGCGCCCTGCCCCAAAGCAAGTATGAGCGGCTTGAGGGATTAGAGCAGCTTCGCATGCTGGAAAACGGCATCGAGATTACAGCGGTGGAAGTAGAGATTGAAAGCGGCGTTATCCAAAGCGGTATTGATACGCCCGAAGATTTAGCGCGGGCGGAAGCGCTTCTCAAATGACGACTTTGATTATTGCCCGCCACGGGAATACATTCGGCCCTGAAGACACCCCGACCCGCGTGGGGGCGCGCACCGACTTACCGTTGGTGGAAAAAGGGATCGCGCAGGCCGAAGCCCTAGGGAAATATCTCAATAAAAACAGGATGATACCTGACGTTATTTACTCATCACATCTTCGCAGGACTTATGACACGGCGAAAATTGCCGTGAAGAGTTCCGGCGTCAGCAACCCCGTTTACCAGCTTGATATATTTAATGAAATTGATTACGGCCCCGATGAGAACAAGACGGAAAGCGAAGTGATCGCGCGGATCGGCGCAGAGGCGATTGCCGCGTGGGATGCGCACGCGGTTGTGCCTGACGGGTGGGAAGTGAACCCGCAAGAGATCATTAAGAACTGGATTGATTTTGCCGATCAGATAGCTGCGCATGATGATAACGAGACCGTTTTGGTCGTGACATCAAACGGCATTGCCCGCTTTGCCCCGCATATTACGGGAGATTTTGAGGGTTTTGCGAAGGCGCATGATATCAAACTCTCGACAGGCGCGCTCGCGATCCTTAAACATGAGCGCGGGGCGTGGCGCATAGAAGAATGGAACATCAAACCTTGAGCGATAAACGGATTACGGATTTAGAGATTAAGCTTTCGCATATCGAGCAGCAGCTTGAGGATATGAACGGCGCTCTGCTATCGCAGAATGATTTGATTGTGAAGCTTGAGCGCAAACTGGCGCGCGCCGAAGGCAAGATCGCCGAGATTGGCGAAGATCATGATACAGGGCTTTCCGCCACCGAGATCGCCGCGCGGGATAAACCACCGCATTATTAAATGATATCAGTTCCTTATGCAGAAAATTCGCATTAAACAGGCGTTTTTGGTATGCTTATTTTCTTACAAAAAGAAAATATGAGGTGTGCGTATGACGTCCAGAACATTAGAAGAAATCCGTGAAGAAGGCGGCGCTAACGTTGAGACAGTTGATCTCAGACAAATAGAAAGCACCGACCAAGCCAATAGCGCGATTAAAGCCGCGATGTTTTTATCTTTCTGGACAGCCGCGCAGGACAAAAAATCCGATAATATTCAATTCGTAACAAGAATCACGCCATCCGGCCATGTTCAGCACCACATGCTTGACCCCGATGACGTGTACGGCGCAGCGATTATCGCCGGCAAGCCCGAAGAGGCGTTGAAAATTGCCGAAGACGAGCTTGCGCTTTTCGAGAAAGACCTCGCCGAACTTGATGCAGAGCAGCTTAGCGACGCGCAAAAAGCCCGCATAAACAAAATCAAGGCTGATCTTTTGTTTGACCAAGCTTATGCGCTTTCCGAATGTAACGAGCCGGAAAAGGCTTTGGCGATTTATGAAGAGGTTATCGCGCTAGACTCTGAAAACAGCGCGGCATGGAATAATGCAGGCTGCGAGCTTCTCGAGCTTGGGCAGCACGAAAAGGCACTAGAATACTTTAAGGAATCCGCGCGGCTTGACCCCAACAGCGTCATCACGCGCGTTAACCTTGCGGGTGCTTATTCGATAAACGGCGACATGGATGCTTGCGCCGAGCAGTTAAAAGCCGCCTTAGCCTGCGTTCCCACCAATCCTTGCGAGCAAGCCGCCCTTCAGCAACTTAAAGCTAATACGGGATGGGAAAGCGCCGCAGATGTTGATGCTTACTTCAAACAAAGCGAAGAAGTCCCTGAAGCCGATAAGCCAGACGGGCCTTCGCAAGGATAACCCCCCTATATTATTAAGTTGACATAACAACACTCCGCCCTTTATAAACCGTGTTTTAAAGGTGAAAAATGTCGACCCCTTCCGAAAGATTACATGACAGGTTTAGAGCTGTAGGGATTACACCTTCAGACTTCAGGGAGAACACAGCTGAGGTTCGCAAGGCGTTTCTTGAGTTCGGCAGACATCCCGGCGCTACATATAACCTTGTGAGATCCGTAGAGAGCTATGAGAGCGGCAAGGAAGAGGCCGTTTTGGCAAAGCTGGTTTCACCGCCTGATTTTCTTGCTTTACAGCAACACCTTAGGCCAGACCTTCCCGATATCCGTTATTTCAACACAAAAGATATCCAAGATGCGATGCTCGCCGCAAGCAACGGACAGGGCGGCCCGCTTGACGACAACTTAATGGGCGTTGTGGCCTTCAGAGCCAAGGCAGACCTTCCCGCAGCGCTCTGGCCTGCCGTATCGCCGCGCCTACATAAAGATCTTTGCACACTAGACCCTTTACAGCAGCGCCCCATAGAGGCGTCGCTAAACAGCCTCAGAATTGCCGGTCCAAAATGCATATTAGAAGCAAGCACGCTTATGGAAGAAAACAGATGGCTCTTTCACCAAACCATGGGCCACACAATGCTCACCGAAAATACAGGCGAAGTGTATGAAAACTATATCCAGAATGGCCGCGTTGTCTGGTCGGAAGACCGCCGCGTTGTGTGTGTACCGTGTGACTACGGCCTGAAACTTCGCGCGGTAACGCAGCCCGGAGATGCGAATTTCATAAAAGATTTCTCTGTTGGCCAATTTGCGCAAAGCGGCGGCACGATTATGCAAGCTGTTGATGCAGGTGAATTTTATGCGCGCATTTGCTATTTCGCGCACAACCCCTCTACGGGCGGCACAATAAAAACCCCAATGTTTATGCAAGTGCCGGGGCATTTAGCACGGTTTTTACGGTTCAATAAAGATGAAGAAGGGCATATATTTTCGCTCAAACCTGCGAGAGCGTTTACTGAAAGCTTTCATCTTGCGGCTTCTGTAAGCATATCCAGAGATATGAAAGAGGCCTTCATCGAAGTGCTCGAAAACACAGAAAACAGATTAACCGGCAGCCGCAGAAAAACTCTGCCCGCATACGAAACTTCGATTTTAAAGCGCACATTAAGACACGCAGAAAGCGGAAATGTACGGGTGCAAGGCCACCCTTTCAGCACGATCAACTCTGATCTTCCTTACCGCCCGCGCGGGCATGACGGTTTCGGATTTAGAGTGCCGGCATGCTTTGAAGCCAAGTTTACAGAGAACGGAAAGCCTGCGGGGCTATCCCTCATATTCCCTGAAGACCCTGACATTTCTTACTTTTCTCTCGCCAATGTCGAAAACTTGCATATTCGCGCCGGCGGCGATGGTTTTGATCTTACTGCGGGATAAAATTTTCTTATCCTTTTTGTTTGCATTTTTTTGCTTATACTAAGGGCATGCTGTCTTACATCCTCAAACGCATCCTTCTTATGCTCCCGACCCTGTTCGGGATTATGCTGATATCTTTTGTGATTGTGCAATTTGTGCCCGGCGGACCGGTCGAAAAAATGATTGCCGAACTGCAAGGTCATGGCACAGAAGCCACGGCGCGGTTTGGCGGCGGGTCGGGCGGCGATGCGGGCGTTGGCGCTATGGGCAAAAGCGCGACAGGCCAAGGCAACCAGTATCGCGGGGCGCAAGGACTTGACCCTGAATTCATTGCCGAGCTTGAGGCGTTGTACGGGTTTGATAAGCCCGCTTACGAGCGCTTCTGGATCATGGTTAAAAACTACATCCAGTTTGATCTGGGCAATAGCTATTACCGCGATATCAATGTGATGGAATTGGTGCTGGAGAAGATGCCCGTTTCTATCTCGCTCGGGCTTTGGAGCACGCTGATTATCTATCTGATTTCGATTCCGCTCGGCATTAAAAAGGCGGTGCGTGACGGCACACCGTTTGATATCTGGACATCGGCGGCCGTGTTTATCGGCTATGCGATTCCGTCCTTCATGTTTGCGATTTTGCTGATCGTGGTGTTTGCGGGCGGGCGGTATTTTGATCTTTTCCCCCTGCGGGGGCTGACTTCCGATGGGTGGGAGGAGATGAACCTTCTCCAAGCGGCGCTGGATTATGCGTGGCATATGGTGCTGCCCGTTGCGGCGATGGTGATATCGGGATTTGCGTCGCTCACGCTTTTGACGAAGAACTCCTTTCTGGACGAGATCAACAAGCAATATGTTTTATCGGCGCGCGCGAAGGGGCTGGGTGAGCGGCAAGTGCTTTACGGGCACGTGTTTCGGAACGCGATGATTATTGTGATTGCGGGTTTTCCTGCGGCGTTTGTGCATATTTTCTTTACGGGGAGCTTGCTGATCGAGGTGATTTTCTCCCTCGATGGGCTTGGGCTTTTGGGGTATGAGAGCGTGATTAACCGCGATTATCCGGTTGTATTGGGTACGTTGTATATCTTTGCGCTGATATCCCTCGTGATGCATTTGATCCGCGATATTGTCTACGTGATGGTTGATCCGCGAATTGATTTTGAGGCGAGAGCGTCATAGGCTCGAATCCCAAGCCTGAATTATAAGGATAATCCGAATTTTTGAAAAACCCCGCAGCCTGTAAAGTAACGCTGTTTTGAACATTTAAAAACCGTGAAAGGCCGCGCGCGATTTTGGCTTTATCTTCCTTATACAGCGCGTAACCAAGGATTGCCGCCACCGGTGCGAGATTAAACATTACGCAAACCGTGAATAGAAAATCCTGGAGGTGAAACACGCCATAAACCAATGAGATCAATCCGCTCATAAGCCAGATACTCCACATGCGATATGAGAAATTCTTGATCGGCCCTTTATGATTGTGCGTTTCTATAAGTTTTGGGATATAGCCCGAAAACTCTATGAACGGCACCGCCGCAAAACCAAGAATCACTAGTGTTTCAAAAGTCATGCCCTATTATGCAAATTCAAGGTTAATAAACCATTAATATTTATAAAACACATAGGATTGTGAATTGACAATGAACGGGGCTTCGTCAAGCATAGAGCATGGCAATCTCTCCTATAACGCAGCGCAGACTTTCACAATTCAAAGCCAATAAACGCGGCTATTGGAGCTTTTGGATGTTTATCGCGTTGCTGGTGGTGGCGTTTGGGGCAGAGTTTATCGCCAATGATAAGCCGATCCTGATTAAGTATGACAACGCACTGTATTTCCCGACCTTCGTGAATTATCCCGAAACCGCGTTTGGTGGGGATTTCGAGACGGAAGCAGAATACCGCGATGAATTCGTGAGCGATCTCATCGAGGAAAAGGGCTGGATGCTCTGGCCGCCGATCCGTTTTTCCTTTGATACGATTAATTATAACCTCCCGCAGCCTGCACCCTCCCCGCCGACCACGACCAATATTATCGGCACGGACGATCAAGGGCGCGATGTGGCGGCGCGGGTGATTTACGGCTTTCGGTTATCGGTGCTGTTCGGCTTGGTGCTGACGTTCATATCCTCGGTGATTGGCGTGGCCGCGGGTGCGGTGCAAGGGTATTACGGCGGCAGACTGGATTTGGTGATGCAGCGGGGGATTGAGGTTTGGGCGAGCATGCCGAGCCTTTATATCCTGATTATTTTCTCCTCCATCTTTATTCCGGGGTTTTGGACGCTGCTGTTTATTTTGCTGTTGTTTTCATGGGTTGCGCTTGTGGATGTTGTACGCGCGGAATTTCTGCGCGCGCGGAATTTTGATTATGTACGCGCCGCGCGGGCGCTTGGCGTTGGCGACGGCACGATTATATGGCGGCATGTTTTACCCAATGCCATGGTGGCGACCATCACCTTTATGCCCTTTATCCTCACGGGATCAATTACGGCGCTGACGTCTTTGGACTTTTTGGGACTTGGTTTGCCGCCGGGCAGCGCGTCGCTTGGCGAGCTGTTAGCGCAGGGTAAGAACAATTTGCAAGCGCCGTGGCTGGGGATTTCTGCGTTTGTGTCCCTTGCTTTTATGCTCACGCTCCTTACCTTTATCGGTGAAGCTGTGCGTGATGCATTTGACCCTCGTAAAACTACTTTGTGAAAGACCACCCTATGAGTATCAGAAATTCTATTGCCGCCCTCCAAGACGAGATTACGGGATATCGCCGCGCCATGCACGAGAACCCGCAAACCGCATATGAGGAGACATTTGCGTCTGATTTGGTATCAAAAAAGCTGAGCGAATGGGGCATTGCCCATGAGCGCGGCATTGCGGTGACGGGGATTGTCGCGACCATTGAGGGCGAGAAAAACGACAGCGGCAAGACGATTGGCTTACGGGCGGACATGGACGCGCTGAACATCACGGAAGAAGACAACAAACCGCATAAATCCAAAACGCCGGGCAAAATGCACGCTTGCGGGCATGACGGGCATACGGCGACCTTGCTGGGCGCGGCGAAGTATTTGTCGGAGAACCGCAATTTTAACGGAAAAGTGCATTTGATTTTTCAGCCTGCCGAGGAAGGCAAAAAAGGCGCGCATAAAATGATTGATGAAGGGCTTTTCGAGCGCTTCCCTTGTGATGAGATTTACGGTCTGCATAACTGGCCGCAAATCCCGAAAGGCAAATTTGCGACGCGCACGGGGCATTTAATGGCCAGCGCGGATGTTATCCGCATGACGGTGAAGGGCAAAGGCGGACACGCGGCGATGCCGCACCGCACGATTGACCCGATTGTTATAGGCGCGCAGATCATTACGGCGCTGCAAACGCTTATCAGCCGTTACAAAGCGCCCGTTGATCCGGCGGTGCTTTCGATTACCTATTTCAAGGCGGGCGAAGGGGCGCATAACATCATCCCCGATAATGCCGAAATGATCGGCACACTGCGCACCTATAGCCAAGAGCTGCGCAAAGCTTTGAGCGTGAAAATCGAAGAGACCGCACGCGGCATCGCCAACGCCATGGGCGCGGATATTGATTATGAGTTTGAATTTGTGCTGGACCCCACAGTGAACACCCCTGCGGAGACAGCATTTTGCGTCGGGCTGGCCAAGGATTTATTCGGCGAAGGCAATGTGAACGCCGATATCGCGCCGTCCATGGGCGGGGAAGATTTCGGGCGTTTTCTTATGGACGTCCCTGGCTGTTATGTGTGGCTGGGGCAAGCGGAAGAAGATGAAAGCTCCAACCATAATCACGGCCTGCACACGCCGCGTTATGATTTCAACGATGATATTTTGCCGCTCGGTATGGAATATTGGGCACGTGTGGTTGAGGCTGCGCTGCCGCTTAAGGCATAAATATAAATTGACACGCAGATCAAAATATCGTTTTAATGCGGATATGAACAAGAACGTGAACATCATTTGCATCCGTCGACGCCCTCGCTAATCAACTCCGATTAAGCGGGCATTTCTTGTTGCCATTTCCATTTTTTAAAATCAGCCAGACCTAAAATCGCTTAATTGGACTCTTGAAAGAGTAGCCCAAGCGTTGCATTGTGACTAAACAGATAAAGAACCCGAAACATGACAAAAATATACATTGATAAAATCAGCTCCGTAACGAAAAATCTCCAGCTGAACCACGAAGAAAAACTCACCGATGCGCTGTCTTGCAATATGGGGACGGTTCTTGCGGTTCAGGTGTTGGAAGACAAGAACATCTATAACGAGCTGGAGCTGCCCACGGGGCGGATGAGCAAGCTTAAAAAAGGCGATATCATTGCCGTGGCTCTGGGGAACCGCATGGCGCTGCAAGGGTTTGTCGGGCATTTGCCGAAGTCCTTGAAGGTGGATGATATTATTCACCTGCTGAATTTCGGCGGCGTGGCGGGCGTTTGTACGTCTGCGAACGTGCAGGAAGTGGGCGAGCCTTTGCGGGTTCGGGTGCTTGGCGGGATTACGCGCAAGGGCAAGCTTTTGAATATCGGCCAAGCGGCGAAGTTTAAGCCTGTCAGCAATTTGAAAAGCGATGTGCCGCTTATTATCACCACGGGAACATCCATGGATAGCGGGAAGACCACCGTGGCGGTGGAGATTACCAAGACGTTAACGCGGATGGGCATGAAGCTTGCGGGCGCGAAGCTGACAGGCGTTGGGGCGCAGCGCGATACTTTCAAGATGCAGGATTACGGGGTTTATGAAGCCGTGTCCTTCGTGGATTGCGGAATTACATCAACGGCGAATATGCCTGCCGAGCAAATGGTCGGCGTTGCGAAAGGCGCGATTGAGCATCTCTCGAAATCTAAACCCGATGCGATTATGGTCGAATTTGGCGATGGTTTGATGGGCAGATATGGCGTGAATGACATTTTGCAGGACGCGCAAATCCAGAACAATGTGCGCTTTCATATCGGCTGCGCACGGGACCCCGTAGGCGCGATTGGTTTGGCGCGGGGCTGCGCGGAGATTGGCTTGCCTTTGGATGTGATTAGCGGCCCTGTGACGGATAACCAAGTTGGTCAGGACATTTTGAAAGAACATCTTGGTGTTATCACCTTCAACGCGTTCAAGCCTTCGAATGAATGGCTGGATCTTGCGATTGCGCGGTGGGCGACGGAGTATCAGAAAAATGCCGCATAAACCCATCAGAGCGTCCATCATCGGCATTACCGGTTATACGGGGCTGGAGCAGCTGCGGCTTCTTCTGGCGCATCCGCATGTCGAGATTGCGTATTTGACCTCACGGACGGGCGAGGATACGCCGATCGGAGAGGTTTATCCGCATTTGGCGCATCTGGATTTAACGATCACCAATACAGACCATAAGACCGTTGGCAAGAACAGCGATGTGGTGTTTTTGGCGTTGCCGCATAAAACCGCGCAGGACGTGGTTGCGGATTTACATGGCAGCGTGAAAGTGATTGATCTATCCGCCGATTATCGGCTGGATGATGCGGCTGTTTACGAGAAATATTATTGCGAGCATAAGCACCCTGCCCTGCTTAAAGAGGTGGCCTATGGCGCGCCAGAATTTAACGCAGCAGCTATTGCGAAAGCCTCAAGCGTGGCGAACCCGGGGTGTTTTGCACTCCTCGCGCAGCTTATGCTGCACCCGTTTGCGGGCTTGATCGAGCATGCCGATATCATGGCGGTAACAGGATCAAGCGGATCAGGGAAGAGCGCCAGCGACGGCACGCATCACCCGATCAGATCGCATAACATGAAGAGCTATAACATTAACGCGCATCGGCATATCCCCGAGATTACGCGGACGGCGCAGATTGATGAGAGCCAGCTTAATTTCGTGCCGACATCGGGGCCGTTTGTGCGGGGGATTTTTGCCACCGCCTTTATCACGCTGAAATCCGGCGATATAGAGCCTCTGGATTTGGCGGAGCAAGCCTATGAAACGGCAGAATTTGTGCGGATCACGGATAGTGTGGCGCTCGCCAATGTTGTGGGCTCGAATTTTTGCGATCTGTCTTTTGCGAAGGCAGGCGGAAACAGCATAATTGTGCAAGGTGCGCTTGATAACCTTGTGAAAGGCGCGGCAGGCTGCGCGGTGCAGAATATGAACCTCATGTTTGGACTAGATGAAAAGGAGGGGCTGTTCAATATCAGCCCGCTATACCCGTAAAATGCTTAAGAAAAACAAATTACCGAAATTTTTTATCAATGCTTTTTATGAGAGCAAGTTTAAGGACAATTTCTTTGTCATTAAAGCGGGCGGGAAGATCGTTGAAGACGACCGCGCGCTTGAGAATTTGCTCTCCAATATCCGCGATCTGACCCTGCAGGGGATCAAGGTTTTGCTGATTTATGGCGGCGGAAACGCGATGGATGTCGAAGCGGAAAAGCGCGGCGTGCCGGTGCAAAAACACGAAGGGCGGCGGGTTACCGATGCGCAGAGCCTGCATGTGATGAAACATGTTATGGGCGGGGAGCTTTCCCTTAAAGTATCAAGTGCGATGGCGAAGCAAAGCCTTGAGGGGCTGTCGCTGAACGCTGTTCCTGCGGATTGGATGCATGTGCATTTGCGCGCGAAAAAGCCTGTTGATTTCGGGTTTGTCGGCGAGATTTCGGCGGTGCATTCGCGGCCCATCAACCGTTTATTCAGAACCACAAATTTTGTGGCTTGCGCATGCTTGGCGGTTACAGCGGAAGGCGAGATTTGCAATATCAACGCCGATACGATTGCCACGCAGCTTGCGATTGGCACAACGGCGGATAAGTTGATTTTCCTCTCCGATGTTGATGGCGTGATGATTGGCGGGAAGACCGCCGAAGTAATTACGGCAGAACAAATTGACGGCTATATCTCCGATGGCACCGCCACGGGCGGGATGAAGGTGAAGCTTGAGAACTGCAAGGCGGCGCTTGATGCGGGTGTGCGGCGCATTCACTTGCTTTCGGGTTTACGGAAAGACGCGCTTAGATCAGAGATATACGAGCCCGTTGGCCCGGGGACAATGCTGTTTAGTGAGGCCGAGCGGCAATCATACGAAAACGAAGTACAGGCACAAAAATTAATTGAAGGACATGCATAAATGAGTAACGAAACCCAAGAGATTATCGATCAGTCATTCGAGTATCTGATTAAGACCTATGCGCCGCAGCCTGTGGTGATGGATCATGGGGATGGTTGCTATGCGTGGGATACGGATGGAAAAAAGTATATTGATTGCGCGGCGGGCATTGCGGTGGCGAGCCTCGGGCATAACAACCCTGCCCTGATTAAAACGATTGCGACACAAGCGGCGCGTTTGATGGCTGTGCAGGCGTCTTACGCCACGAAAGAGAAGCTTAAAGCATCAAAGTTGCTTATAGATACATCATGCTTTGATTTGGTATATTTTTCAAACTCGGGAACGGAAAGCGTGGAAGCGGCGCTAAAATGCGCGCGGAAATGGGCGTATGATGAAAAAGGCGAGCAAGCCAACGAGATTATCGCGTTTCACAACTCCTTCCACGGGCGGACATACGGATCAGCCAGCGTCACGGAAAAGCGTAACTCACAGCCGTTTTTCGGGCCGTATTTGCCCGGCGTTCATTACGCGACATTTAATGATATCGAGAGCGTGAAGGCGTTGGCGTCGGCGGAGAAAACGGCTGCGATTATCGTTGAGCCTGTACAGGGTGAAGGCGGTTTGACGCCCGCAGATCCAAAGTTTTTGATGAGTTTGCGCAAACTGTGTGATGAGTTGAATATCTGTTTGATCTTTGATGAAGTGCAAGCGGGCTTCGGGCGTTTGGGCACTCTGCATGCGTATGAAGCATTTAAATGCTGCCCTGAATGCGTGGATAATGGCGGTGCGCCAACGAATAAAGCGGCTCCTGTTGAGCCGGATATTGCAGCTTGGGCGAAGGGCATGGGCGGCGGCTTCCCTGTCGGGGCAATGGCGGCGAAAGAAAAATTCGGCAAGGCGATTGTTGTGGGCACGCATGGTACGACTTATGGCGGCAACCCGCTTGCATGCGCGGTTTCGGCTTGCGTGATGGAGCAAATGCTTGCTGATGGGTTCATGGAGAACGTGAACAAGATTTCGCAGAAACTGTTTAAAGGCCTTGAGGATATCAAGCGTGGATCGAACAAGATTGTCGATATTCGCGGCAAGGGCCTTATGATCGGCGTGGATACGGTTTTTGATATCAAGAAACTGCTCGGCGCGTTGCAAGCCAACGGCCTGATGGCGACAGCCGCCGGTAAAGGTACGCTGCGGATTACGCCGCCTTTGATTATGAATGAAGAAGAAGCGCAGGAAGTCTTGGACATCATCGCCAAAACGCTTGCGGATATGGAAGAATAAAAGCATGAGACATTTTTTAGATTTGAATGATTTTTCAGCCGATGAGCTGAAAGGGATTTTGAAAAAGGCGCATGCCTTGAAGAAAGAGAAGTTTAACCCGCCGCAGATTTTTGCAGGGCTGACGCTGGCGATGATGTTCGACAAACGCTCCACGCGGACGCGGATGAGCTTCGAGGTGGCGATGAAGCAACTTGGCGGCCATACGGTTGTGATGAACAAAGCGGAGAGCCAAATTGGCGGCGCAGAAAGCATTGAGAGCACGGCGCTGGTGATGTCGCGGTTTGTCGATGCCATTATGGTGCGGATGAGCAGCCATGAAGATTTTCTAGAGCTTGCGAAATATGCGCAAGTCCCTGTGATTAACGGGATGACCGATCACTCACACCCTTGCCAGATTATGGCGGATTTGCTGACGATTGAAGAAAAACTTGGTACAGCCGAGGGCAAAAAAATTGCGTGGTTCGGCGATTATAACAACGTGACGCAGAGCTATATCGACGCGGCGCCTTTATTCGGGTTTGATTTCATCATGGCGTTGCCCGCAGATTTGAACGGCAATGTGCCGAAGGGCGTGGCTTTTACCAACGACGCCGCCAAGGCCGCGAAAGATGCTGATGTTCTTGTCACAGATACGTGGGTGTCCATGGGGCAGGAAGGCAAAGATATCGAGAAATTCTGGCCGTTTCAGGTGAATGCAGAACTGATGTCGCATGCCAACAAGGATGCGATTTTCATGCATTGCCTGCCTATCCATGAATGGGAAGAAGTCTCCGAAGATGTTGCCAAGGGCCCGCAGAGCGTGATATTCGATGAAGCGGAAAACAGGCTTCACGCGCAAAAAGCGATCCTTGCGTGGTGCTTGGAAGATGCAGGCGTGAAGATCAGCCAAAAGAGCTTCAATTTCGGGAATAAATAAGATGCTTTTAAAAGACCAAAAAAATCAAGTTTCTTTAAAGCTTATCGAAAGATACGAAGGCGAAAACACGTCTGGAGTAGAACTTTTATTTCAATCACAAAATCCTTTTATTAGGGCAGAAATGCAATCTTATGTACCTGATTTTCAGCTAGAGGCTTTTGAAAACGCATTGAAAAGCTCTACCCCCAAAGACACGCTTGAGTTGGCTTCAGATGATGCAAGGTGTTGGTTTTTTATAAAGCAAAGAGACGCCACAGGACACTACCTCGCAGAAATGCATATTTGGGATGAAGCTTATGACCATGGGAATTGCGTAAAAATTGTCGTTAACCTTGAGACAGAAGATTTAAAAAACGTAAAAATCCAATTTAAGAAGCTCCTAAAAGGCCAAGAGAAATGAGTAAGAAAAAAACCAACTATAAAAAGACATCCATCGGCGCGCATCAGCTGAAACCCGAAACGATGATGATGTCTTACGGCTATGATCCGCAATTCTCGGAAGGATCGGTGAAGCCGCCGATTTTCCTGACCTCGACATTTGCGTATAAAACGCCGGAGGAAGGCGAGGAGTTCTTCCATATCTCGGCGGGGCGTAAGCCCAAGCCTGAAGGTGATGACAGCGTGGGCGGCTTGCTTTACAGCCGCTTTAACCACCCGAACGCGGAGATTGTTGAAGACCGCCTTTCTGTGTTTGAAGGATCGGAAAGCGCGATTACGTTTTCAAGCGGGATGGGCGCGATTTCAACCGTGATGCTGGCCTATCTTCGCCCCGGCGATGTGATTTTGCAGAGTGTGCCCCTTTATGGCGGGACGGAAACCTTGATCCGCTCGTTTCTTCCTGAGTTTAACATTGAGACTGCGGATTTCAGTGACGGGCTTGATGGGGCGGCGATGCTTGAAGCGATGCGCGAGGCGAGCAAAAAAGGCCGCCTTGGGATGATATTCCTTGAAACGCCCGCCAACCCGACCAACACGATGGTGGATTTTCATGCGCTGTTGGAGGCCGTGGATATCATCGAGAAAGAAACCGGTCACCGCCCTTTAACGGTGTGTGATAACACCATGCTTGGCCCTGTGTTCCAACAGGTTATCCCGCATGGGCTTGATATCGCAGTGTATTCCGTGACGAAATATATCGGCGGGCATAGTGATCTGGTGGCAGGCGCGGTATGCGGCAGCCGCGATCACCTTGCGCCTATTCGCTCTACGCGCAATTTATTGGGGCTGAACCTTGATCCGCATTCAAGCTGGATGATTGCGCGCTCGCTTGAGACGCTGACGATCCGCGCGGAAAAATCTGCGGCGACAGGCAAGAAGGTTGCGCAGTGGCTGAACGAAAACCCTTACATCAAGGTCAAAGTCCATCACCCTGATTTCATTGACGATGCCGCCTATCAAAAAGCGTATAAGCATCAATGCTCCGGCCCTGGGTCTACGTTCTCATTTTGCATGAGCGAGCATGGCAAGACGGAAGCCTTTGCGATTATCAATGCGCTGACGATCTTTAAATCCGCCGTTTCATTGGGCGGGAATGAAAGCCTTGTTTGCCACCCCGCCAGCACCACGCATTCAGGCGTATCGCTTGAGCTGCGTGATAAAGTCGGCGTGACGGACGGGCTTATTCGCCTTTCCATTGGTTTGGAACACGCGGACGACCTGATCGCCGATCTGGATCATGCGTTTGGCGTTGCTTTTAAAAATAGGAAGGCCGCGTAAACTATGGCCCCGGAAGCCGCCATACAGCAGATATCAACCGCGCTTGGGGTTTCTTTCTTAAGCGGGATTAATCTTTATGCGACGATCCTTGTTATGGGCATCATGCATAATACGGGCGTGACCACCCTGCCCGCGGGCATTGATTATGTGGCGCATCCGATGGTGTTGATTGCGGCGGGCATGATGTTCATTGCCGAATTTGTGGCGGATAAAACGCCCGGCGTGGATACGGCGTGGGACGGGCTTCACACATTTATCCGCATTCCGGCGGGGGTCGTCATGGCTTATGGCGCGGCGGAAGGCATGGGGCCGGTGATTGAGCTATCTTCTGCGCTTATGGGCGGGGCACTCGCAACCACCGCGCATGCAACCAAGGCCGGAAGCCGTATGCTCATCAACACCAGCCCAGAGCCGTTTTCGAATTGGACCGCGAGCTTTGCCGAAGACTTGATTGTGATTGGCGGGGTGTGGACGGCGCTGACGCATCCTTATATTTTCCTGTGCCTGCTCGGTTTAACGATCCTGTTTTTGATCTGGCTTCTGCCGAAAATCTGGCGGGGGATTAAAAAAGTCTTTGGTTTCATCGCCAATTTGTTTAAAAGCAAGGCCAGAACAGATGAGCAGATAGAGAATAAGGATCAAAAGATATGAGCAAAGGTAAAATCGTACTCGCCTATTCGGGCGGTTTGGATACGTCGGTTATTTTGAAATGGTTTATCGAAGAAGGCTATGAAGTTGTGGCCTATATCGCGAATGTCGGTCAGGAAGAAGACTTCAAAGCGGCAGAAGAAAAAGCGTTCAAGATCGGCGCGACCAAAGTTTATATCGAAGATTTGCGCGAAGAATTTGTGCGCGATTACATTTACCCCACATTCAAATCCCAAGCGGTTTATGAAGGGCGCTATTTGCTCGGCACGTCGGTTGCCCGTCCCATTATCGCCAAGCGCCAGATTGAAATTGCCATCAAGGAAAACGCCCAGTTTGTCGGGCATGGCGCGACAGGCAAGGGGAACGATCAGGTGCGTTTCGAGCTTTCCTATTATGCGCTGAAGCCTGATATCAAGGTGCTTGCGCCGTGGAAGATGGATGAATTCCTGACACGTTTTGAAGGCCGCCAAGATATGCTGAATTATTGCGACCAGCACGGCATCCCTGTGACTGCGACGCGCAAGAAGCCGTATTCCGAAGATGATAACTTGCTTCATATCTCGCATGAAGCAGGCATTTTGGAAGACCCGAATGCGCCGTGCGACGAAGACGTATATTCACGCACATCCACAATCAAGAGCTGGCCTGATGAGCCGGAAATCCTCACCCTTACATTCAAAGCGGGCATTCCTGTGAAAGCGGAATGCGCAGGTAAGAGCGTGAACGGCGATTTGCAAGTGTTCGAATTTTTGAACGCGTGCGGCACGCGCCACGGCATTGGCCGTTTGGACATGGTTGAAAACCGCTTTGTGGGGATTAAATCCCGCGGCGTGTATGAAACGCCGGGCGGGGCAATCTTGCATAACGCACATCGCGACCTTGAAGGCTTGACGATGGACCGCGAAGTGATGAAGCTTAGAGATACATTGTCGCTTAAAGTTGCAGAGCTGATTTATAATGGCTTCTGGTTCTCGCCCGAATTCGAGCTTTTGATGCATACAATGGACAAGGCGCAAGAGCCGGTGAACGGCGAAGTGAAGGTTCAGCTTTATAAAGGTGTGGCCTACCCAATCGCCCGCACATCGCCCAACGCGCTATATGATCCGAAGCAATCATCCATGGATGAAGCCGGTGATTACGACCAGAAAGATGCGGACGGGTTCATCAAGATCAACGCCGTGCGCCTTCGCAACAACACGAAAGTGCGCGGCAGCGCGCCTTTTATTAAAGGCTCGAACAAAAGTAAAGCGGCGTAGGTTTTTAAAACTTGCTTCTTTAAACTTAACTATGCACTCTTTGGCTCATGGATTTTCAGACCCTATACGCCCTGATCGGTTTTTCTTTAGCCGCGTATTCCGTCATCGGCAATGACGCCGTCCAGACTCTGGGGACGTTCATTGCCTCCAATGAAAAAATATTCAAATGGTATTGGCTATGGGCCGCGGCGAGCGCCGTTTTGGCGGCAACGCTTATCTATGGCTGGTATGCCTATGGCGGGGATATCTCCTTTGGCCGTTTAAAGAAGTTTCCGCCAGTAGAGTTGCAATGGTATCACGCGGCCGCGCCCGGATTGCTGGTTATCCTGACGCGAATCGGCATCCCCGTTTCCACGACTTTCCTTGTGCTTTCAACCTTTGCCTCCACGGTCGTGCTGGAGAAGATGCTGGTGAAATCCGTAATCGGATACGGCTTGGCGGCGATAATTGCCTATATGGTGTGGATGGTTGTGGCGCGCATCATCAACGAGAAATACGACAAAGTTACTGCGAATAAGCGGGCGTTCTGGCGCACTTTGCAATGGGCCTCCACGGGCTTCCTCTGGTATAGCTGGCTAAGCCATGACATGGCGAATATTGCTGTATTCCTGCCGCGCAGCCTCAGCATAGAAATGCTGGCGGGGGTGATTTTGGTTTTGGTGGCTGTGCTTGGTTTTATTTTCTGGACACATGGCGGGAAAATTCAAGCCGTTGTACTGGAAAAATCGGGCACACGCTTTATGCGCTCCGCCACGATTATCGACTTTATCTATGCGCTGATCCTGATTTACTTCAAGCAGATGAACTCCATCCCCATGAGCACAACATGGGTGTTTGTGGGCTTGCTGTGTGGACGCGAACTTGCGATTGCAACAACATACCGTGCGACGTATAAGCTGGGCTATGTGTTCCCGCTGATCGGCAAAGACTTCCTGAAAATGATGATTGGCTTGGCCGTGTCCGTTGGCCTCGTGCTTTATATACATTACGTTCTTGCGCCTTAATTTTGTAAATCCTCACAATCAGTATTTATCTGGGCGAGCGTCTGGTTTAAGGTGAAACCATGACAAAGAAAAATTCAAACACAATGTGGGGCGGACGCTTTAGCGAGAAGCCTTCCGATATCATGGAACAGATCAATGCGAGCATTGATGTAGATAAACGGCTATGGGCGCAGGATATTGCGGGATCAAAGGCGCATTGCGAGATGCTGGTGAAGCAAAAGATTTTGAGCAAAGACGATGGCAAGGCGATTTTAGGCGGTCTTGAGCAAATTGCCGGCGAGATTGAAGGCGGTACATTCACCTTCAGCGCGGCGCTTGAGGATATTCATATGAATATCGAGAGCCGTTTGCGGGAGATTATCGGCGACGCCGCAGGGCGGCTGCATACGGCGCGGTCGCGGAACGATCAGGTTGCGACGGATTTCCGGCTCTGGTGCCGCGATGCGATTAATGTTTTGATCGGCAAGATTGAAGCCCTGCAGGGCACGATTGAAACCCTTGTGAAAAAGCATAAAGGCGATGTGATGCCCGGCTTTACGCATCTGCAACCCGCGCAGCCTGTGGCTTTGGGTACGCATCTGGATGCCTATTGGCATATGCTGGAACGGGATAAATCGCGGCTGGAAGATGCTTCGGCGCGGCTGAATTTCAGCCCCCTCGGCGCGGCAGCCATGGCGGGTACACCGTTTCCGATTGATCGGGAGATGACGGCGGAAGCGCTTGGCTTTGAAGCGCCGATCCCGAATACTATGGATGCGGTCTCTGATCGCGACTTTGTCGCGGAAATTGCATTTGTTTGCGCGCTTTCGGGCATTCACCTCTCTCGGCTAGCGGAAGAGATCATTATCTGGTCTACGCCGCAATTTGGGTTTATCACGCTGAGCGATCAGTGGAGCACGGGCAGCTCTATTATGCCGCAGAAGAAAAACCCTGACGCGGCGGAATTGGTGCGCGGCAAGACGGGCCGCCTGAACGGCAATGTGGTGCAGGTTTTGACCATGCTCAAAGGCTTGCCGCTGACATATAACAAGGACTTACAGGAAGACAAAGAATTTGTGTTCGACAGCGTTGATACGCTTTCGCTGTGCCTGCAGGCGATGGACGGAATGCTGGCATCCGCCACTTTCCACACCGCGCGGATGCTGGAAAGCGCCGAGGACGGGTATACCACGGCAACGGCTTTGGCTGACTGGCTGGTGATGAGCCTCGACATGCCGTTTCGGGATGCACACCACGTGACCGGCGCGATTGTGAAGATGGCGGAAGATAAGGGCTGTAAGCTGCACGAGCTTGATTTAGGCGATATGCAGGGCGTGGAAGCCAAGATCACGAATGATATTTACCGCGTTTTGAGTGTGAAGAAATAAGCCTTACGCGATATCCTGATAACGTCCATCAGCTGCCGTTCCTTCGCTAATTTCAGGTTTGAGGACCACAATATTTCTGCTTTGATGCGCCCGCAAGCGCGCTTCGAAAGCTTCTAAAGACCCTGAAATCATAAGTCCGCGCCCACGATCCTCCCCGCCTTTAAACCAGACTTCCGTTGCCGCACTTCCAGATGAATTTTTAAGCGTGTCTTGTATTCCAATCTCCTGAAGCATGGCAATCAGCGTAGGATTAATCGCAAGCTCCTCGATTTGCGGATATCCGCTATTATACTTGAATCCTGGAGTGAGCCCCGCAACTTCAACAATCTCTTGATACGACATGCTCACATGAAGGATTTCCCCGCCGCGCATAGTCAAAGACGCCCCTTCTGACCCTTTATAGGCATCTGCGCTGGCAATATAATGAGGGTTAAAGGCATTCCAAATTTTATCGTCGCCCACATCGCGCGCGCGCGATATCAGATCAAATTTTTTAACATATTCTTCGGCAGATCGACGGGAATGAATGTGCTTTGTTTGGAAGGCACCATTAGGGTTCACAAATACCATTCTGTACATGCGCCCGCCGCTCAATGGAATGATGCTTTCCACATCCGTTACCGGATCAAAAATTTTTGATATTTTTTCCAATGCCGTCTCCCTGATTTTTTTATTTTACAGAATGTATTTAGTTTTTTTATACTATATAATATTTATTTGCACGACATTCTCGCGAGATCAAATAATTTTCATGTGCATTGACGAACAGTCCAGTATAAAAAGAAAGAATGATCGAGGTTCTCCTATCCATCAAAAACCTATCCGTAGACTTTAAGACCCAAGACGGGCTGTTTCGCGCGGTGGATGATATTTCGTTTGATATTGCCAAGGGCGAGACTGTGGCGCTTGTGGGCGAGAGCGGATCGGGAAAATCTGTGACCGCCCTGTCTGCGATGCAGCTTCTGCCCTACCCCCGCGCGATTCACACGCCAGAGAGCCAGATACTCTTTGAAGGCACAAACCTTGTCGGCAAGGGTGACAGCTATATGCGCACCATTCGTGGGCAACAGATCGGGATGATATTTCAAGAGCCGCTGACGGCGCTAAACCCGCTACACACTATCGAGAAGCAAATTGCGGAAGTGCTGTTTATTCATCAGAAGATGAGCAAGGCGGCGGCGCGGGAGCGGGTGCTGGAGCTGCTTGATCTCGTGGAGCTATCCAATCTCAAGACCCGCCTTGATGCCTATCCGCATCAGCTTTCGGGTGGGCAGCGCCAGCGCGTTATGATCGCGATGGCCTTGGCGAATAACCCCGAGCTGTTGATCGCAGATGAACCGACAACGGCGCTGGACGTGACAGTTCAGGCGCAGGTATTGGAGCTTTTGAAGGATTTGCAAAAGCGCCTCGGCATGGCGCTGCTGCTGATCACCCATGATCTGACGATTGTCGAGAAAATGAGCGACCGCGTATGCGTGATGCAAGACGGCAAGATCGTTGAGCAAAACAAGACGAAGGCTTTGTTTGCAAAACCGCAGCATGAATATACCAAGATGCTTTTGAGCGCGCAGCCCAAAGGCGAAGCGATTGCGGTGGATAGCGATGCGCCCGTGGTCATGAGCGGCACGAATATCCAAATTCATTTCCCGAAAAAGAAAACCTTGTTTGGCAAAGTGAGCGAATGGGTTAAAGCCGTTGATAATATCGACATTGTCGCGAAAAAAGGGCAAACAATCGGCGTGGTCGGCGAAAGCGGATCGGGGAAAACCACTCTTGGCCTCGGCCTTTTGCGGCTTTTGAACGCGCAGGGCACGATTGTGTTTGAAGGCAACGATATTTCAGGGTTTAACCAGAAACAAATGCTGCCGTTTCGTGAAGACATGCAAGTGGTGTTTCAAGATCCGTTTGGCTCGCTGTCGCCGCGCATGTCTGTGGGGCAGATTATCGGTGAGGGTTTAAAAATCCACCGCAAAGAGTTTAGCGACGAAGAACGCGAGCAGCAGATTATCCGCGCCTTGGAAGATGTGGATATGGATCCGGAGACGCGCCACCGCTTTCCGCATGAGTTTTCAGGCGGGCAGCGCCAGCGCATCTCTATCGCCCGTGCCCTGGCTTTGCGCCCTAAATTCATTGTGCTGGATGAGCCAACCAGCGCTCTTGATCTGTCTGTGCAGGCGCAGATTGTTGACCTGCTGCGCGATTTACAGAAGAAACACGAGATTTCCTATGTGTTTATCAGCCATGATTTACGCGTGGTGAAAGCCATGGCGCATGACTTAATCGTGATGCAAAACGGGCGGGTCGTGGAGAGCGGCGCGGCCAAGGATATATTCGAAAACCCGCGGGAGGACTATACCAAAGCCCTCCTCGCTGCCGCGCTTGATCTCAAAACCGCTTAGTTAGGCGCTTTACAGGCCGCGTAATCAGATTTGTTTACGCGTGTCCAGATTTGGGTTTTGCCGAACATCGGCACGCCAACATAGCCGCGCAGTTTTAGCGTTCCGTCTTCCAGAATTTCAATATCCGCATCATAGATGTCGCCGTCATCGGCTTTATAGATTTTGCCGTCTTCCCATTCGCCGACGCCTTCTTTTTCAAAACCGCTGAGGATTTGCAGGCCGCACATGGCTTGCGTGCGCATGCTTTCATTCGGGTTGTTTTCATCAAATTGCAAGCCGCCTTCGATAATCCAGTAAACATGCCCGCACAGACTGGCGTCACATTCTTCCACCTGCACAACGGCGCGTTTGTTTTCCGTGAGCCAATAGCCTTCAACGCTATCTGCGGCGTAAGACGGGGCGGCGATCATCATTAATGCTAGGGCGGTCAGTAAAATTCTCATATTTATTCTCCTTGGGCTAAGCCTTCGCGCCGCGGGTCCGCAACGCCTATATAATTATCGCCCTGAATGTGGATCGCTGTCAAACCACTGTTTAGGGTTTTCACGTCCACGGCTGCGCCTGCGGCTTTTAGCGCGGCGGCAAGATCGGGGTTTTCGGTTTCCACCTCGCCATTGCGCGAAAGAGTGTGCGGCAAGGCCATGGCGCCTTCTGGCGAGAGTTTCCAATCAATCGCGGCGATGATTTGTTCCAGCACATAACCGATGATATGAGAGCCGCCCGCCGAGCCAACGACCAGCACGGGCGCGCCATCGGCGTTGAAGACAATCGTAGGGGACATGGAGCTGCGCGGGCGTTTACCGCCTTCAGCCATATTGGCGACGAGGCTTTGATCTTCGGCGATGGGCGTGAAGGCGAAATCGGTGAGCTGGTTGTTCAGCAAAAAGCCGTTTGTCATCACGTGGCTGCCGAACGCGCCTTCGACGGTGGTGGTCATGGACACGATATTGCCGTGCCTATCGACGATGCTGATATGGCTTGTGCCTTTTTCAGGGAGAGATATGCCCTGCTTATAGAGCGGGCCGCCCCAGCCCTTCGGCACGCCTGCTACGATATCGGTTAAGGGTGCATCAGGGGTGATCAGCGCGGCGCGGGTTTTGATGTATTCAGGATCAAGAAGCGTGACATTTGGCGTATTCACAAAATCGGGATCGGCCATATAGAGATTGCGGTCCGCGAAAGCTAGCGCGGAGGCTTGGACGATGAGGCGGCGACCTTTTGCGTCATTGGTGACCTCGAAGCCTTCAAGAATGCCGAGCGCATTCAGGATGGTCAGCGCGCCCGAAGACGGCTCGCCCATGGAACACACAATATAGGAGCGATAAGGACCGCAGACGGGGTCACGGGGTTTGACCTCATAGGCGGCGAAATCCTCGAGCGTCAGCAAGCCCGGATTGGCTTCGATATTCTGCACCGTCTCCACGATATCCTTGGCGATAAAGCCTTGATAGAAGCGCGAGGGGCCGTAGAAGGCATAGTCACGCAAGGTTTGTTCGTATGCGGTGTTCACTAGCGTGTCGCCCGCCTTCACGGGCGCGCCAAGCGTTAAGAAATACGCAGAAGCGTTTTTGTTTTTGGCAAGGCGGGGGGCGGCTTCTTCCACCATTTTGGCAAGGCGCGGGGAGGCCACAAAGCCGTCGGAAGCGAGCTTGATCGGCGCATCGAACAGCTCCATCCATGTGAGCTTGCCGTATAAATCATGCGCATCTTTCAGCAATGCGGGGATGCCCGGCACGCCGACCGCCCTGCCGCCGACGACGGCCGTCATGAAATCCATCGGCTGTCCCAATTCCTGAAACAGGAACGGCCCTGCCAAAGACGGCGCGGTTTCTCGCCCATCATAGGAGGTGAGCTTTTTATTCTTGGCATCATAATGCAGCATAAACGCGCCGCCGCCGAGGCCAGAGCTTTGCGGCTCAACCAACCCAAGAACAAGCTGCGCGGTGATCGCGGCGTCCACGGCGCTTCCACCTTTTTTCAGGATATCCGCCCCTGCCTGCGTGGCGAGCGGATTGGCGGTAACGATCATATACTCTGTGCCCACGGCCTTTGAAACCTGCGCCAAACCGGTGGAGATTTCAGGCTGGGGACGCTGCGCCTCTTTTGCGAAAGAAGGCGCGATCAGCAGCGCAAAAAGGGCTGAAACTTGTATAAAACGCTTAAAAGCCATAGAATTAAGTATATTCTTTCATTTTTCCTTTGCATTTGCGCATAAGGATTGATAGGTAATGTGAGCTTTTTCATGAGAAAAGGCAATTAACTCTAGCACTCTTTTAGAAAGGGGTGAGCACTGTGGTCAGTGTAAATGTACGCGATAACAACGTCGATCAGGCTTTGAAAGTATTGAAGAAGAAAATGCAGCGTGAAGGTATCTTCCGTGAAATGAAAATTCGTCGTCACTACGAAAAACCTTCCGAGGTTAAAGCCCGCGAGCAGTCCGAAAATATTCGTCGGTCTCGCAAAATGGATCGTAAACGTCGCGATCGTGACGGTTTTTAAACCCTCTCGTTTAAATCAAAACAATTCAAAGCCGCCATCTTTTTGGCGGTTTTTTATTTTTTATCAATAGGTTTTGGCTTATAATTGTCGGATGTGGCGCGCCCAAATCAAATCTGCTCTTTTTATAATTTGCCTTCTTTCACCGCTTCATTTAAGCGCGAGCGGCACGATGACCCGCTATACGTCGCCTACGGGCTTGTATGAGGTTCTGCTTCCAGAGAACTATAAATTAGAGCAAAAACCCTTCAGGGTCGGGCCAAAGCGGGTTGTCTATGAAACCGAACTCACCGCCATTCAAGACCAGCGCCCTTATAAAAACGCTATTAAGCAGCATATTTTAAAAACCCAGCAAACACTTGGCTCTGCCTTAAGCGAAGAAGAAAAAGAGAAATTTATCATTCAATATTTGAATTCTTATGTTGAGTTTTATTCCGATAAAGGCGGGGAAGTCGTCGAGCGCAAAAATCTTTTCCCAAACACCAGCCAAGCCACCGGAGAAGTGCTGATTTCTTACAAGGACGAGAATCTTGGCCCGCAACATATTCAGGCGCGCGTGTTATTTAGCGATGTCACAAAAATGGAGCAAATCCTTATCGGCTCGCCGGAGATTATTGAATCTACGCGCAGTAAGGAGTTTTTCAATTCCTTGATTTTCAACAGCGGCGTCACCATGCATGACAACGATGTGCGGGCAGATTGGGTGAAGCGGCAATCGCCGCTCGGGATTTTTTCTTCCTATTTTCCCGAACAAAACGACACCTACGCGCCGAAAGAGCCTAAATTTTACCACTCCGAAAAATCAGAAGCCCTGACAGCCGAATATTTTGATCCCATATGGCGTCATACCCTTAAATATACGATTTACGGATATGATTTGCCGCGTAATTTGACCTATTCCGATGCAAAAGAAGTGCTGCATCGGCGGCATATTAAAAACTTTAAGGCGCTGTCTGATAAAATGAAGGTTGATGAATATAGTATTGGCAAAAACAAAGCGCTGCATACTGAATTTCAAATCTCATCTAAACCTGAAGTCGGATATCAAGATTATGTGGAATTAAGAGCGCAATTCGCCGGCAATTATATGATTGTCCACGAAATCGTCGGATCAAAAAACATGGTCGAATCTGCCTTTATCAAAAACATTACGCAGCAAGTGATCTTCCATCCCGGGCTTGCGGCCTCAATCAAGGCGGGACATTAAAGATCAATCTGGCTTAAGAGCCACTTCGCTTCGGGCGCATCGAGCTTTGGCAAGATGTGGGATTTAATCTCCTCGTTATAAGCTTTCAACCACGCTCTTTCCCCCTCATTCAGCATATCCATGACGATCAGGGTTTTATCAAACGGTGCGTAGCCGATGGTTTCGAAGCCGAGCATCTCGCCTTTTTCTACACACAGAACGAGATTTTCCGTACGGATGCCGTATGCGCCCTCCTCGTAAAATCCCGGCTCGTTAGAGATCAGCATTCCCGGCTTTACGGGCGATGTGCCGCGCACAGAAAGGCTTGCGGCTTCTTCATGCACGGCCAAGTAACACCCTACGCCGTGGCCTGTGCCATGCGCGTAATCAATGCCCGCCTCCCAGAGAGGTTTGCGGGCGAACACATCAACCTGCGCGCCTGTGGCGGTTTTAGGGAATGTCGCATTCGCCAGCCCGATATGGCCTTTCAGGACGAGGGTGTAATGCTCCCGCATGGCTTTGCTTGGCTTTCCGATTGCCACCGTGCGGGTGATATCGGTTGTGCCCGCGATTGTCTTACCGTCGTAATATTGCCCGCCGCTATCGACGAGGAGCAAGCTGCCCTGCTTTAACGGAGCATTGGTTTTGGCGCTGGCGCGGTAATGGATAATTGCGCCGTTGGGACCGAACCCGGCGATGGTCGGGAAGCTCATGCCTTTAAATGCGGGGTGACTTTTGCGAAGCGCCAGTATTTTGCTTTCCGCGTCTTGTTCGGTGACTTCGCCTTCAAGATGCGCAAGCCAATACAGGAATTTCGTGACCGCTACGCCGTCAATAATATGCGCAGCTTTGATTGCAGTGATTTCACTTTCGGTTTTAATCGCTTTCGGGGCGATACAAGGATCGGGCGCGTTCAACGCGTTATCGGTTTTTAAGGCTATGGGGGTATGTTTGAAATCCATCAACACCTTACCGTCTATGGCGTTCAAAGTTTCCAGCAATGCTTCCGGCGGCTTTGCAATCGCAGGGATGTCGAGGCCGCCCAGCTTGTTTTTATCAATGAAAAGCTCCACCGCGCCGTCAGCATGCACAAGCGCGCGGGCATGGACGCTCGGGATAAAATCGGTGTCACTGCCACGGATATTGAGCAGCCATGACACGGAATCGGGCAGCGCGATCAGGCAGGCTTGCGCGGCATGCTCGGAAATCGCCGCCTTAACGATTTCTATTTTTTTAGCTGCGGAAATACCCGCAAGCTTTTGAGAGAAAAGCGAAACCTTGCCTTTTGGCGCGCCTGGTTGGTCTTGCCAGATTTGATCTATCAAATTTTCAGAAATTGGCTTTAATGCGTTGTTTTTCTTTTCAAAAGCCTCGACCTGCGCGGGCGTAAAAAGCATCGGGTCATATCCAATTTCGCCGCCGCCATTTTCGAACAACCATTCCTCGGGTTTGGCCTTCACGGAATTGGCGGTTTCGAAGCAATTCAAATCCACTTGCGCGTCAAGTTGAAGCGTATAACGCCCGTCGCTCATCACCACCGCCTTATCCACCAAAATAATGGCGATCCCTGCGCTGCCGGTAAAACCGCTGAGCCATTGCAAGCGCTCCGCATACGGAGCGACGAACTCGCCTTGAAACTCATCGGCGCGAGGCACGAGATAGCCCTGCACCCCGCTCTCCTTCATCGCGCTGCGCAGCGCGGATAATTTTTGTTTTGTATCCATCTCAAACATACTGGCGCAGTTCAAACGCTTTTGCTAGGGTGAAATTCATGCCGTATTTACTTCTCATTATTGGACTTATCGTCGCGCTTTATGCGCTGTACCGCTTCTTCTTGAACGCGAATGTGCGCCAGATTAAATCGCTCATTTTATCTGCCTTATTTATCGTTTTGATTTTGGCGCTGCTGTTTATGGCGGTGTCCGGGCGGCTGGGGGCGGCGCTTGCGCTGCTCATCCCGATCGCGCCTGTGATGCTGAGGATTTACAAGGAGTGGAAAAAGGGTAAGGCCGACACTCCGCGCCCGCCGGAAATTAACAGCGCGCAAGAGGCGTATGAGATATTGGGGCTTAAAGAGGGCGCGAGCGAGGCCGAGATTAAAGCGGCGTATAAGAAGCTTATGCAGAAGGTTCACCCAGACCACGAAGGCAGCGAATGGATGGCGGCAAAGCTCAATGCTGCGCGGGATTTATTGCTGAAATAATATTATAGCGATGCTTCCAGCATAAATTTTGCAAATGGACTGTCCGTTTTCCGAAGCGCTTCTTTTCCTTGAGGGGTGTTTGCCAGATCAGGAACAACGGCCGAGAATTGCTCCGCACCCATCAAGCGACCACCTTTAGCAAAAATATCTGCAATTCGCAGCGTAGCATTTCTGATGCTGATAGCTGTTTCACTTGATTCTTGCCCTAGGGCTGTCGCTAAAAATTGCACAACAGAGTCATAATTGGCCGCCAATTGCATATCACCCTGAAGCGCCCCGATATCAGCGATTGTTGAGGTCGCCGCAGTCATCAATTCACGCTGAAGATCCGTTGATAATTCGGATCGAATTCTTTGCATGAACTGGAAGGCCATTTCCGCCAGAAGTATGTTTTTTTCAAGATTATTCATTACGCAGCGTCCTTTTATAATTTATGACAAAATATGGAGAGCCTTACCTTATGTCAATAATTATTCTTGCTGTTTGCACCTCTTGAAAAAATCATTATAAAAGCATCATGACAGATTCAAATTTTAAACGCCCCGTCCGTAAAGCCATTTTCCCTGTTGCTGGATTAGGTACACGCTTTCTCCCCGCCACCAAAGTTATGCCGAAAGAAATGCTGCCGATCAATGATCGTCCGCTGATTCAGTATGTGGTGGAAGAAGCCCGCGAAGCCGGGATCGAGGAGTTCATCTTCGTGACAGGCCGTCACAAAAACATGCTGGAGGAGCATTTTGATTTCCAGCCAGAGCTTGAGCAAACACTGCAGGCACGCGGCAAAGAAAAAATGCTCGCGAAGGTTCAGGCTTCCGAAATGGGCGCAGGACAGCTTTTCCTGACCCGTCAGCCCCGCCCGCTTGGGCTTGGGCACGCGATTTGGTGTGCCTCAAAACTAATTGAAAATGAACCGTTTGCGGTTCTACTGCCCGATGTTTTGGTGAAAGCACCGCAAGGATGCCTGAAGCAGATGATGAATTTCTATGAGCAAGAAGGCGGAAACATTATCGCTGTTGAAGATGTGCCGCGCGATCAAACACATAAATACGGGATTGTGGATGTGAACAGCGAGGACGGCGATTGCCTGCCCGTGAAAGGCCTTGTCGAGAAACCCGACCCCAAAGACGCGCCGTCCACCCTTTCCGTGATCGGGCGTTATATTTTGCAGCCTGAAGTGTTCGAGCATCTTTCCGTGTTTGAAACGGGCGCAGGCGGCGAAATTCAGCTGACCGATGCGATGGCGAAACTGATCGGCAAGCAACCTTTTTCCGCCACGCGTTTTGAAGGCAAAAGCTATGACAGCGGCAGCCGCCTTGGATTTATTGAAGCCAATTTGGCTTATGCGTCCGATGATCCGGAAATCGGAGAAGGCGTGAAGCGCCTTATCCGCGACGGCGCAAGAAGATTAGAAAAAGGCGCATAACATGTACCCCCAAAGTAAAGAAAACCCCGCCTACTCCTTTGATCCCACGATTTTGCGTGAATATGACATTCGCGGGCAAATCGGTAAGAATCTGTCTACGGAGGATGCGTACGCGCTTGGTTTGGCGTTCGGAACGTTCGTGAAACGCAAATGTGAGGGCGCGAAAAACGGCGGAAAAATCTGCGTTGGGTATGACGGGCGCACAACCTCGCCGGAGCTTTGCGAGCAGCTTATTAAAGGCTTGATGGAAACAGGGCATAAAGTTGAGAATGTCGGGCTTGGCCCCACGCCTATGCTGTATTTCGCGGTGAAGGACCGCGGCGCGGATGCGGGCATTATGATTACGGGCTCGCATAACCCATCGGATTATAACGGCTTTAAAATGACCTTGCAGCATGCCCCTGTTTTTGGCGCGCTTATCCAAGAGATCGGCGAGATTTCGGCGGCGGGCGAATTTGAATATGGCGAAGGGTCGCAAACAACCATTGATATTCAGGATCAATATGTGGCGCGCTTGATGAAAGATTTCACCGGCAAGCGCGATATGAAAGTGGCGTGGGATGCAGGGAACGGCGCAGCGGGCGAGATTTTGCGCCGCCTTGTGAAAAAACTGCCCGGCACGCATACGCTGCTTTTCGATGATATTGACGGGAGTTTCCCGAACCACCACCCCGACCCGACCGTGGATGCAAACCTTGTAGATTTGCAAAAGGCGGTTGCGGATAATGGATGCGAGCTTGGGATAGCCTTTGACGGCGATGGCGACCGCATTGGTGTGGTGGATGAGCGCGGCACGGTTTTGCGCTGTGACATCCTGATGACGATTTATGCGCGCGAAGTGCTGGAGGAGCATCCCGGCGCAGCGATTATCGGGGATGTGAAATGCTCTCAGGTGATGTTTGACGAGATCAACCGTTTGGGCGGCAAGGCCGTGATGTGGAAGACGGGGCATTCGTTGATTAAAGACAAGATGCGCGAGTTGAAAGCGCCTTTGGCGGGTGAGCTTTCGGGGCATATTTTCTTTGCGGATAAATATTACGGTTTTGATGATGCGCTGTATTGCGGGATCAGATTGCTGAACGAGCTGAGCGAAGCTGACGGCGCGCTGTCTACGCTCACGGCGGATCTTCCCACGCTGTTCAACACGCCCGAGATGCGCATCGAAGTGAAAGCATCCGAAAAATTCGGGATTGTGCCGAAAATCGCGGAAAGCCTGAAAGGCAATTTGCCCGAAGGCATGGTTGCCGATGATATTGACGGCATTCGCATTTCAAGCCCTGATGGGTGGTGGCTTTTGCGCCCGTCCAACACGCAAGATGTTTTGGTGTGCCGCGCAGAAGCAAGCAGCGAAGCGGCGCTTGAGGGGTTTAAAAAGATGATCCTTCAAGAAGTGCAGAAATTAGGCTATAACATAGACTTCTAATTCTACTTAAAAACCCCTAGGAATCTTATGAGCACATCAATTGATATCGGAATTCTCGAACTTCTTTCTTCCAAAGTCTGCCACGACCTTATTTCGCCGATCGGCGCGGTGAATAACGGCATTGAGTTCCTGACCGAGATGGGCCCTGATGCGGGTGAAGAAGTGACGGACCTGATCGCCTTCAGCGCGAATCAAGCCTCCGCAAAGCTCAAGGCCTATCGCATGGCCTATGGCGCAGGCGGCGCGGATAGCAGCATTAAGCCCGAAGACGTTTTTAAAACCATCGCCTCGATCATTGATGCAGAAGATAAGATTACGCAGGAATGGGACCCGTATGGCGATTTGGGCTATGGCGATGATCGTCCCGATGCGTATTCCAAGATGTTGATGTGCGGGTTTTTGCTGGCGTTTGAATGCATGCCCAAAGGCGGCAAAATCAAAGTCGAAGCAGGCGATGCAGGCAGCACGGTTATTATTTGCGAAGGCGATGGTGCAGGCCCGCGCGAGAAGATGAACGAGGCGCTGTCGCTGACCTTCCCGCGCGCAGATCTCGTGCCTAAATTTGTGCATCCTTATGTCACAGGCTTGCTCGCGCAGGAATACGGTTATACTCTTACTTGTGAAGCCCCTGCCGAAGGGGTTGCTCATATCATAATCAAACATCCGCCCGCTTAAAGATTCATCATAAAAATCAAAGCGCATCAGGGAGAGGCGTAACTTATGAAATCCTGTCTCATCTTAGATGACAGCCGCGTCGTGCGGAAAGTCGCTGCCCGCATCATCAGCGAACTCGGCTTTTCCTGCGAAGAAGCAGAAAACGGTCAAGAAGCCCTTGAGGCGTGCCAATCCGCGCTGCCCGATGCCGTGCTTTTGAACTGGAATATGCCTGTGATGAACGGCCTGGAGTTTTTAAAAGCGCTTCGCGGCCTTGAAAACGGCGCGCAGCCTAAAGTGATATTTTGCACCACCGAAAACGGTGTCAGCTTTATAAAAAAAGCCATGGATGCTGGCGCGGATGAATACATCATGAAGCCCTTTGACAGCGAGATCATAAAAATAAAATTTACACAGGCAGGGTTAATTGAAAGAGACGCATGAAATTCACTGATTTCGATATTTATAAAGACATACTGCAGACCAAATCAGGCTTGGTGCTGTCTCAGGATAATAGCTATTTATTAGAATCGCGTCTAAACCCTATTTCAAAAAAATGGGGCTACGCTACCCTTCTTGAGATGACGATTGCGCTTAACGGCGTCCCCGACCCCGTTTTGGTGAATGAGATCGTCGAGACTATGACGGTGAACGATACGGCGTTTTATCGTGATTTCACGCCGTTTGATCTTTTCGAAGATGCGCTTTTAGGCAAGTTGAAAGATGCGCGCCAAAAGTCCAAACGCATCCGAATCTGGTGCGCGGCGGCGGCCAGCGGGCAAGAGCCATATTCTCTGGCGATATTGATTAAAGAGCGCATGGCGGAGTTTGCGGGTTGGGATTTTGACATTCTTGCGAGTGATATCTCCGGCGATACACTCGACCAAGCCCGCGACGCTCTATATTCCCAGCTTGAGGTTCAGCGCGGCATGCCGACAAAGCGGCTGCTCAAATACTTTACGCAAAAAGGCGATCAATGGCGGCTGAACGCGGATATTCAAAAAATGGTGACATTCAAGCAGTTCAACCTGCTTGATCCTATGGGCGATCTCGGGGAATTCGATGTTGTGTTTTGCCGCAATGTTTTGTGTGATTTTAGCGGCGAGACCAGACGGAAGGTTCTCGGCAATATTGCAAAACAACTGCCCGATGACGGCTATTTGATCTTGGGGAAAGGCGAGGCCTCTTCCGAACTTACGGATTATTTCGAGAGTATGGCCGGTACTCACGGGGTTTTTGTGCCGAAAGGACGTTAGAGCGCCCTTGCTAAATCCTGAATTTTCGCTAAAACAATGCTCGACCCTTTTAAACAATTAGAAAATTCAAAATGACCGATACCCTTATCCGTGACCCCCGCTCTGTAAAAATCAAACGCGCGCTGATTTCCGTTTCCGATAAGGACGGCATTGAGGATCTTGCCAAGGCGCTTGAGAAGCACGGCGTTGAAATCCTGTCCACGGGCGGCACGGCCAAGGCGCTGAAAGATGCGGGCATTAAGGTTAAGGATGTTTCCGATCATACGGGCTTCCCCGAAATTATGGGCGGACGCGTAAAAACGCTGCACCCGAAAATTCATGGCGGGCTGCTGGCGCGCCGCGATGATGAGGGCCACGTGAAAGCGATGGAAGACAACGATATCTCCGATATTGATATGTTGATTGTGAACCTCTATCCGTTTGTGGAGACCGTTCAGAGCGGCAAAGATTTTGATGAATGCATCGAAAATATTGATATCGGCGGGCCGGCGATGATCCGCGCAGCGGCGAAAAATCACGATTTCGTGACCGTTATTACAGACCCCAGAGATTACAAAAAAATCATAGATTGCCTTGATAAATATGACGGCGAAGTGACCCACAAGCTACGCAAGCGTTTGGCAGCAACCGCTTACGCCGTGACGGCAACATATGACTCCAACATCTCGAGCTGGTTTGTATCGCAGATGGATGATGATTTCGGCTTCCCCCGCCGCATCAGCTTTTCCGGTAGCCTGAAGCAGGTTTTGCGTTATGGCGAAAATCCGCACCAAAAAGCGGCGATGTATCAGTTCAACGATTCCCACCGCCCCGGCGCGGGGCGCGCCAGCCAAGTGCAGGGCAAAGAATTATCCTATAACAACCTCAATGACACCGACGCCGCGTTCGAGCTTGTCGCGGAATTTGAAGCTCCGACAGTTGCGATCATCAAGCACGCGAACCCTTGCGGCGTGGCTTCGCATGATGACATCCTGCAAGCCTATGACCAAGCACTAGCATGCGACCCCGTCAGTGCGTTTGGCGGCATCATTGCGCTGAACAAAACCCTTACGGCGGCGCTTGCGGAAAAAATCGTGACGCGTTTCGTTGAGGTGATTATTGCGCCCGATATTGCGCCTGATGCCATTGATATTCTTAAATCCAAAGATAAAATCCGCGTTTTGACGACAGGCGGTATGCCCGATGTTTCGCAGCAACGCAAAATGGTGAGCCGCATTTCGGGCGGCTTGCTTGTGCAGGATTCCGATACGGGCCGCGTTGATCGCGACACGCTGAAGGTTGTGACAGACCGCGAGCCGACAGAAAAAGAGATGGACGACATGCTTTTCGCGTTCCGCGTAGCGAAACACACGAAGTCCAATGCGATTGTGTACGCCAAAGACGGCGCGACCGTCGGCATTGGCGCAGGACAGATGAGCCGCATTGATTCCTCGCGCATTGCCGCATGGAAGGCCGAGGAAGCCGCGAAAGTTGCCGGGCTTGAGCATTCCATGGCGAAAGGTTCCGTTGTGGCCTCTGATGCGTTCTTCCCGTTTGCGGATGGTTTGATTGCAGCGGCGGATGCCGGCGTGACAGCGATTATTCAGCCCGGCGGATCAATCCGTGATGAAGAAGTGATCGAAGCGGCGAATGAGCGCGGCCTTGCGATGGTCTTCACGGGCATGCGCCACTTTAAGCATTAAGCGATTTTCTTAAAATCTTTAACGTTTCGTTAACCCCACATAACTATAATGTAATTTGATAAAGCCACTATGCCAGAACCACGAATAGGTTTTGACATTGATAAGGTCAAAAGGCTCAACCACTAAAAAGAAGTCTTAAGCCACTGGTTTTAAAGAATAATAGAGGGTATGAAAGAAACGTCTTTAAGACATATAATCTTTCCAAAACATTTCTTCCCATACCTTGAATGTGTTTAAACAGCGCGAAATTTTTACGCGCATAAACTAAAGGTATTAAGGCTTATGGCCGGTGGATTAGGACAAACACTTGCAAGGAATACACTAGGTCGCCCTTTGGCGGTGGCAGGCGTTGCGGCTGCAGGTGACTTGTTGCTTAATGGCGGCAAAGGCCTTAACGCGGCTGGTGGTCTCTTGTCGGAAGGCCTTTTCAATCTCGTATCTTCGGCAAATAGCGGCACGCTGAGCGAAGCCGAAGACTCACTCGCTTCAGTGATCGGCGATAACTGGTTTGGCCGTTTTATCGGCAACCATGGAACAGAAGCGACCCTGCTTTCCGTAGGCGCCGCCGTTACATTCCTGGGGCCGGGGCCGGCAAAAGGTTGGGGCATTGTCCTGCTCGCGGCAGGCGTTGCCATGATGTTCATGAATAAACAAGTCAGTAAAGGATTTAACCTTGAGGCCACCGATTACAAGGTTATTTCGGCAAGTTCAAAATATGCGCTGGCAGAGCGCATTGATCCTTCAACATTTTCAGTTTCAGAGAAACCCGATCTGGGCGACGCTTTTGATTCAACCTCTAATGAGCTTGATGACCCAGACGCCATGACCGTAGACGAGAATGAAACTTTGGTTATGTCCGGAAGCGGAAAGTTTGGCGGAACGCTGAAAGAGCTTGAAGATTCTCTGGATCCGGAAACTCCGGATTTAGAAGATAATCGAGAGTTGAACGCAGAATAAAAAAACAGGGTGTAAGCACAGTGGCACAGTCAGAAGAACAAATTTTAGCGCAAGGAGAGTACCTCTCGGAGGCGCGCGCCTATGCCAATGCTTATATCAAAGAATTCGAGCGTCAGATTGACGCAGGCGTAAAAGACGGCAATGGGTTTGAGCGCAGCAACCGCATAAATAAAATCAAAGAACTGCTGGATGAGATCAAGGATAAGACGCCTGAGGAGCTTGCCGCGCTTCCTGCGGGTGATAGAAATAAACTTCTTGAAGCCATACGTGATATAGACAAGAACAATGTTTCAGGGAAAAAACTAAACTGGGACGAAAATAGCGGACGCTTTGGCGATGCGCGGGCGGATTTTGAAAGCGCCTCGCGGGATTATCTGGATTCACTTGGCCAATCCCATGGCAAAAACCCTGTAAAAAAAGCATTTGGTGAGGGTCATCAGGCCTTTTACGAGCAAGCCGGCAGCATGGCCGTTGCCGCAGGCGGATGGGTTGCAAAAAAGAACGATCAATTTTGGGAAGATCCGGGCGGCAATCTTCAGGGCGCGGCGAACGCCACGGGCGGATTTTTCAAATATGTTGCCCAAAACCCCGTTCGCTCCGTGTCATTATTAAAGAGAGGCGTGGCGGAAGGCCTTGGCTCTGGCGTAGGTATGGTTTTTGATCTTGGGCGCTGGGCGGGAAGACACACACTTAATAGCTACACATACATGACAGATAAAGAGCCTTGGCTTAGCAAGCCGGAGGAACCGATCAGCGCGTTTTTCAGCCGCAAAATCGGAGAGGGGTATACTCTTATGGGGGTTGCGCCTCCTCAAAACGGTTATGAGCGAGTGATTTACAGTACAGGAAAAGCCACCGGAGAGATCGGCGGCGTGGTCGTGGCGAGCGTTTTCACCGCAGGGACAGCCGGATTCGTTTACGGCGTTGGGCGCGGCGGATTTATGGCGATCAGAACCGGACAGGCGTTCAATTCCGCAAGAGCCGCGGCCACCGTCGCGGTCACCGCCGGGATAGCAACTGCGCCGGAAAATGTAACATCTTCATTGACCTTAAGTTCAGTCAGGCAGGGATTTACGAGAATTGTACAATCAGGTGTAGATCAGTCCGCCAGTTGGGGCGGCACAGCAAAAAGGATGCTACAGCCCTTCACGGTACGCTCGCATGAGGCAAAATTTATGCCCGGGCGCATGCAAGAGGCTGCGGAGCTGGCTTCAACCAGATTAAGCGGCGCGGCGGCGCATGAAGCCAAACTTGCCGTTGCGGGCGATAACGCTGTAAGGGCCTCAGCTGCTCTTTCGCGCGCAAACTTCACAGGGGATGTTTTCGGGCAGATTGCGGCAAATTTAGGTCAAATCAACGCAAGATGGGGGCAGATTTGGCATGGTATGCGCTATAATCGCCTGACCCGCATTGCAGAAAACTCAACAAGAACATCCGAGCGTTTTAATTTGGGCGCCCGTGCCCACCAAGCCCTTCAATATGGCCGCGTGGCAAAACCGGAAAGTCCATTTTTTGTATCCTTAACAAGAGGAAACCTTGATCCATTAAGAAGCCTATATCATGGGCTGCGAGCTACGGGCAGCGGCGGGCGCGTTGCAGGTTGGGCCGCCGGATTAGAAACTGCAGGCTGGGTGCCGGCTTTTACAATGGGGTATGCGGAACTGGAAAAGAAAGCCCAAACAGCAAAAGAGATGCGAAGAAGCGGCGGCGCAGAAGCAGAAGAGCAAGTCGGCAGCGCATATGACAGAATGGAAGAAGAAAACCGCGGGGAGCGCCCTGAAGGCTCTGATGATCACAGCAGCCTTGAAGCCCCCGAGGTAAACCGCGCCTTTGCAGGCAGCACAGGAACAAGAGGATCCGGCTTAAGCAATGAGGCGGCCAATCGCTTCTCCGGAGGGTTTACCCCTTCCGCGTTCACTCCCAGAATATCTGCCGCTGCGGGCGATGGCATTAAACCTGATCCGTCAAGTGCCCCGATTTCAAAGACCTGAATATTCCAACACAGACTTTTATAAAAGTTAACTTTGTTAAGACTTTGTTAACCCCTTTTCTTCATAATGAGGATGTAAATACCGACAGACCGTAAATTAAAGAATAAAAACAGGTCACAAGAAACGGTATTACGAATAGAGGGTATGAAAGAAACCGCCGCATTTAAGGCTAAATCTTTCAAGAGATTTTCTCCCCATACCCCCTAAAAGTATTTGAGAACCGCTCATAAGCGTTATTTTTAATAATAAGACGCCAATGAGAAAAAAGAGGAATTTGAGGGTATGGCTGGTGCAGCATTAATTAGAGATGGTTTAAAACTGCTCGAAAATAGCGGTAAGCTGTTTGATGACGCTACACTTTTTGCCGACTTTGAAAAAATCCTTTCACATGCAGATTTTGAAGCCGCTTTGCGCTCCGGCCAGCTTGATGAATGGCTTAACGGCGAAGCAAAAAACATTGACGACCTTGATCCCAGCACAAAAGAACTTCTGCGCGACCCGGATATAATCGACGCTCTTAAAAGCATCGCGAACAACCAAGATTTTGCTGATAACTTTGATGCCGCCATCCGCGCTGCGAATGCGCAAGGCGGCATTGTAGATATCGAAAAATTCATCGCGGCGCATCCAAACGCCAGCGACGCCGTTAAACAACGCGCCCGCGAGGGAACCGCGCGCTATGCTGCGCGCCCCGATAATGCCGACAAACCCATTATTGACACGACCGCGGAAGCAGCCGCCAATAGAGCAGCAGATGAAACTGCCGATGCGGCTAATGACGCTGAAAACGGAACGAACACAGGAAGCGGCCGCCCTCGCGACGGTGACGCCACATTTTCCAACACTAATGGCGCGTTTTTTACTGACCTTATTCGAACAAATTTTGAATCTGGATTGAGCGCGGCTGGAATAAAAGGCACTCAGGCTCAGGCAATATTAGAACTTGTTGACAGTGACTTTATTACAGGTTTGAAGCAAAACGACTTAAGCGCTTGGGTTGTGAAGACAACGGCTCGCACAGACGTATCAGACGATATTAAACAGCTTATCTATTCTGGTCGCTTCTCAAGCTTTGGCACCAGTTTTTTCAATAAAAATCGCGCTGTTATGTCTGAAATTGAGAAAATACTCGACAGTGCCGAACAAACCGGCCGATTAGACACAGATGCCTTAAGACAAGTTTATACTGATTTCGGTATGGATTTGGATGGGGTGGATACTCTTATAAGCGAGCTAGAAGCCGCAACACCTTTTTATCATCAACAGTTTAAAGGCCCTAACACTGGTGGCCCTAATACTGGCGGTCCTGGTGGCGGTGGAACTGGCGGCGGCGGTCCTGGCGGCGGCGGTCCTGGTGGCGGTGGAACTGGTGGCGGTGGTCGTGGCCGAGGTGGCGCTGGCGGCGGTGGCCCTGGTGGCAGTCCAAGACAAAAATTTGACAATAGTACTTATTTTGCTTCTTCATGGTTAGAGCAAGCATCAAGAACAAAAGTTTACTTCGCGTATTTGGGACTGAATAAAATCCCAGGTTTTAGAGAACTGCTAAAACACAGATATTTTGCGCTTCTTAAACCTTTTGACGGTAAAGACTTTTATACTGTTGGAACAACAGGCATCCGCCTTCCAGAACAGCGCTTTGGCTTAGACCATGTAAAAGTGCTAACCAGAAGAACTTTCAACCCTTTTGAATCAACATTCTGGGCAGGTATGACAGATTGGAGAGTGCCCGTAAAAGCCATGAGGATTCGCGGAACAGAAACTGTTCGCCCAGTTATCCGCAGCGTTGATGAGTTTATGAAACAAAACAATATCATTGACGAATTATCCACCCTTCAAGAGGATATTTTGCGCGCAGTAGACGGCGGAAAAACCGATGCTGAGATTGCAACAATTATCGATGATTTCAAAACCAGAAATACCGCAAACCTGAATAACTTCAGTGCAGGAATAGATGAACTTAAAGCGCATGTAGAAACTGATTTTATTGTTCGCACCACAGGTAAAGCCGAAGATGGGAGCCCCAAGGCTGTATCTGACCTTCGTTTCGGCATGACTCAAAGCCAAAAAGACAGATTACTATCCACGTTAGATGAATTTAAAGCCATGAGCGACGACCTTTTGCAAGGCTCGACAGGTGAAAACGGCCAAGAAATGTTAGACACGGCAAGAAAAATCCGTAACGGTGACACGGTAAACGCGGTTTTAAGCAGTTCTGACAGCGGATCTTCTGTTCAGCAAGCAGTGATAACGTCAGATATGATCCGCGGGTCTATTAATGGTCTTTCGAATGCAAATGCACATGCTGTAAATGCCGAAACAAGAATTACAGGTAAATGGCCAGGCGCAGGGCCAAGCCCCTCGCGCGGTCGCGACGGAAACACCGTTTCAGCCCAATGGCTTTGGCGCCTTGAGCGAGACATTGATTTTGATATTAATCACAGAGCCGCCCCACGAAATATTATTCTTAGCGTTAATGCTCTAAAATCTGAAAACCTCGAGCGTATCGCCATGAATGAATTGGTTGAAAAATATGCTAAGAGAGATGAGAGCGGCGCACTTGTAGAAAAATTTACAAGTTCGGGAGCGGCGACAATTTTTGTATCAAAGCTCAAACAAATGCGCGACCTAGGAATGGAAGCCTATTCAGTACATGCCGTTCTGACCTTAAGACGTCTGCGTCAGCATGTAGATCAGCCAGGAGTATTTAGAACTGCGTCAGGTGACGATCTAGACACGATGCCTCAAAGATCTCAAATCTTAAAAGAATTGAGTCAAGACCCAGAATGGATTAAAGGCAGCGACTTCGAGGAATGGGGGCAAGACATCCTCAAAGCCGCAAGCGGTGAGCTTCCCGGAAGGCACGCGGATGATCTTTTGGGTACAGACCTCTATTTTGGCGATAGCAGAACTGGGCGTTTCCTTGCCGCAGCTATGCAATACTCGAAAGAGTGGGCATTTTACATGCGCGGCAGTAAACTTGTGGGTAAGCCCGGAGAAATCTATCACAACAGAACCATAAAAGCCTATATGGCGCGTTTCGGCGCTTACTGGACAGGCGCTTATAAAGCGGATGCAAAATTTAACAACGTTTATGGCGCGAAAATCAAAACAGAGACGGCCGCAGATATTCAATACCGAGGCCCTAAGGGAGCAGACGGGGCTGGAAAAGAAAGTGTTTTCGCTGCACCTAGGCGCGCGGCATCAAGAATTCTAACAGGTGGCTTCATCAACGATGTGGCCCTCACAAACCCGTCAAGAGTATTAGGGGCCACAGGTCTCTACGCCTTAGGGTTTGGACTTACATGGGGTTTAGGAGAATTACTAGACGATGATAAAGACGGTTTTTCCATTCGTGATACCGTCGCCTTTATACCAAGGGAAATTGGAAAATTTGGAACTTGGGCAACTCTTGAAACTGCTGAGGCTAAACAAGATTTTATAACAGGCCGTTGGATGCCTTATTTCGGCAAATGGTCTGACCCTGTTTTAGGAACTAAATATACAAATCTTGCTGAATTGACTGGCGGCACAATTTTTCCAGAGAAAGAAAAGGTGAAAAAACTGCCGAAGACTACTCCGGATAATATTGACGGCTTGATTGCCGAGGCTATTACAACGCTTGAAGAGCGCGAAAGAATTGCCGATCGTCTTGAGTTGGAAAGAGATATCCTGGAAGGCTCTAAAGGGCGCAGCGAAGAAGATAAAAAAGCTTGGCAAGCCGCAAAGAAGGCTTTTGATAATAATCAAGAAGGCGCGGAAAGAGGCGCGAAGCAACTCGCCGAGGATGCTTCAGACACACTAGACGCGCTTCGCGAAAGACGTGCTGAATTGCTCGTTGCGGATGCGGTTAGCAAATCAGGCTTTGAAGCCGGATCTACCCAGGCCGATGATTTTACTTTGATTATGACGAAGTTTATGCAGCTCAATTTCGAGGTATACCCTGATGAGGCAGACAAGACCTTTGACAACCCGAATTACGCGACAGTTGCAAAATCTTTGATGGCATCCGGCCGGGAACTCAATGAAGACATGATGACTTTGTATTACAACAGAGCGCGCGTGGGCATTGAAACAGGCGAGCCTGAATATTACACAAAATACGAAGATTTGAACGGCATCAGCCAGTTGATCGCAACAACCCAAGGGCTTTTGAGCACCGCCGAAGCGGCAGAAGAGCTTACGGAAGGCACTAAAAGAACCGCAGAGATGGCTTATAACGCCAGTAAAGGCAATGAGAAAGTGGCCCTGCTTGCGCCGCGCAACGCCGCCCGCGAGGCGTTTAAAGACGCGACAGCAGAGGGTGACCGCATGCGTGCCCGCATGAACGCAGAAACACTGCAACGCTCCCTTTTGCAGATTGATGATGCCGTGAAGGATATCCAAGATCCGCTTACTAAAACGCGTGTACAAACAGTGCTGCAAAAGTTCTTGAAAATGAACTATGACCAAGGAAATGATTACCCAACAATTTCATTAAATGATGATGCGTTCCTTCAGGCCGCGATGCTGATCGTTCAAAACGGTGAGATTGACGATAATAAGGCGATTAAAGAAGCATATTCTGTTGCATTGTTGAAAGCCGAGGGCACAACGCCGGTAGATCAGGTTAAAAAAGCCAGAGATGCCGTTATAAAAGCCGCAAAGGACGATGCTGATGCCGATGCTGATGCTGATGCCGATGCCGATGCTGATGCTGATGCCGATGCCGATGCCGATGCCGAATATATTTTTGTAAGACTTGAAGATGGAACCGTTGTTAAAGCGAAAGTGACAGGCGGCTCAAATACCCCCGGCAATGGCCAGACACCGATGGAATCTCTTGGTGATATCGGCGAGCTAGGCACTAGCTGGATCATGGGTAACGAACTTGGCGAAGACGTTATGAACGTTGCGGGCGGCGCTGCGGGCGGCGTGTTTAACTTCTTTAAAAACCTTCCGAACATGGAAAACGGCGATGTGATTTCCGGCGCGCTTGGCGGCGGTGCGATGGCGCTGTTCCTTACAGGTTGGGTTAAAGGTCAACTCGGCCCGATCGGAAAAATTCCTGGCGTCGGATTGTTGATCGGCATGTTGCTGTTCTTTGGCGGCGGTAAAGCCATTCACTCTCTTGTTACACAAGACGGTAAAGGCAACACGCCATACGTGCCGAACGGCTTTGGCGGTAATGTTCCGCTTGCCACGCGCGTTAAGGCTACTCCAGTAGAAGTAGAAGAAGATGACACTGACGGTGAAAGGACCGGAGAAACAGGTTCAACCGAGACAGGCTCAACCGAAACAGGCGGCGGGCAAGCCCTTGAAACTGCGCCAGTAGATTCAAATGCTACTCCAGAGGTTGAAAACAATGAAGACGGCGCGGAAGAGGATGCATTGGAAGAAGATGCCGAATTGGATCTTGATGCCAGCGACGGTAACTTTACTGTGAGAGGGTCTGATGGGTCATTGATTATGTTTGAAGACAAGGACGGCGACAATAAATGGGCAGCTGTGATTAACACAACAGGCGGTACATTTGCCGATCAAAAATTGCTTGCGACTGAAGTTACAGCGCAGAGAAATCCAGGCATTTCCAGCAACATAGTAATTCCGGATGCGGTTAGAAAAACCTTGGGTGCCACAGAGTTTGAACTCGAAACTATCGGTGCGGATGCGCAAGGTGCAGAAGAAGATTACATCGGCAAAATTCAAAGCGGCGAGACGCTTGATACATACGTCATTAAGTTTACTCAAGACCAACAGCCCAAAACTTTGAGCTATGGTATTGAGTTGGAAGCGCCAGCGCCGACACAGGAATAAGTCATGTTCGTTTATCGCGAACGCACTCAAGACTTTAAAGATTTACCCTCAAATGCTATGATTCGGGGTGGGACTTGTTCTCACCCCTCTTTTTTTGCCCTATTTCAGGCTAAGTATTCATGAGCGAAAAACCGCAAGACCCGCAGAAAAGCAGCATAAAAGGCGCCTTTAAGCCAGGCGACTCTGCGGATTTGAACGTGCTGTTCAAATCTGATGAAATGGATATTTATTGCAATAAAATCACCAAAGAAGCCTTTATCTTTCACGCGAAAGACATTGATTACGCTTCTCTGGAGCGCATGGAATACAATGATAAAGACTATTCCGTCACTGTTTTCAAGAAAGACGGCACAAGCGTTGATCTGGGTGTGAAGATTCAATGGCTGATCCGACCCTATTTCACCAAGGCCACGGAAGTGCAAATCGTGCAGACCAAAGACGGAAACGCGATTAACGGTACGTTTCTGCCGCTCACACATAAAAGTTAACAAAGCGTTAATATTTTTGTTTAAAAATACCCCTATCCCCCTGATTTTGTTGATAAAAAACACGGTTTTTCTTTGCAATTTCCGCTTTTTACATGGTATTATAAAACTGTAATGAAGGCAGGGTGTGATATAGCTTTCGAATAAAAATATGGGTATAGTTAACAGATGACTGAAGAAACCCATGAAATCTCTAATCGCACTCCCGTTGGAAATTTAACGGATTTCGTACACGGCGTTGATGATGACAATCCTCTCCATGTCGAAGTCGCCATAAAGGATGATGGACGCGTTGTTGTCTTTCACGACAAACCATTCAAGAACCAAGTATCTTGGTTTGAGTTTGATCTGGGAACCAACAAGTTTGATTTCATTATGGATGAAGGTGAACTTAGGGATTTTGGAATGCCGCTTCACCAATCCGTTGCAAAACACATGCAGAATTCTCATCAAATTCTCATGATTTTACTAGACGATGAGACAGGCGAAGGAAAAGAAGGAAATACCGTACCGTTAATTATTCATAGAACTTAAGTTTTCATTAAGAAAAACTGAGTATAATTATAACAGTAATAGTAGGAGTGTAAAATATGGGATATGAAGCAGGACATGCGATGTTGCACCACAATAGTGGCGACGTTACAGAAGCCTTTACCGTAGCAGCGGGCAATAAGCCAGGCATACAGCTAGAGACAAATATTAGCTCAGATATGAGTAGAGAGCCGGGAATAAAGCTACCAGGCGCTGACGCTTAAAATTCAGAACTTATATCTAAATTAAAAATTAACAAGGACGCGTTTTTCATGCGTCCTTTTGTGCATTTAGCGCAATGCGTTTTCGGGAGGGGCTGCCGATTCTATCTGGAGGGAAGAGGTCGAATTAAGTTGGTGCGCCGCGTATTCTAAATCAGCGTCATCTACGCTCGCCTTAAGTGCCTCGATAAAGCCTTGTTCGGATGTGTAAGTCCCCAAAATATTTCCATCTCTGTCTATCATAACCCCGATTTCGCCCATCAAAACAGGATCATCTAAAACCGACCATGTATTTGCTTGCTCTCCCGTTTGGAGGTCAAATTCAGGCGTATAAGACAGTCCTCTTTTTTTCGCGCCGCTTATGGATTTTCTGACCTCTGCCTCAAACAACGCTTGATTGGTAGGCAATGCCAGAATGCTTGCCGCCCCGGCTTGCGCGAAATTATTCAACGCAGGATCAAAAGTATTTTCAAACGCTTCGATCATTTCCACATAAGTGTCATGCTCTCGTAGCTTCTCCAAATCCGCAGGGTCAACGCTTGTATAGGCCGCAAGAATGGTCTGAAGGCGCGCATCGGCCTCGGTGAACCATTTCAGCACAGCGCGCTCCTGCGGCGATATATTCGCCTCAATATAGGCATGAATGCCCATCATTCTTTGTTCGATGTGCCGCGGCTCGTGCGCGACGGTCAGGGAGGCTTTCCTTAGGTCTTTCACCACTTCTGATTGCGCATCCTCTGCTTCGTCTCCTGCAGCCTCCGATTTTGAAGCCTCTGTCGGCAAATCGACCCCCAGCATTCGGGCGTTCAAATTCACTTTCCATTCCGCCAGCTCCGGCTTTCCATCCGGCCAAAACCTGCCGATACTTCCATACGCCTCTTGGCCATATGCATCGGCTTCATACCCTTTGGCACATATTCTTGTCTCATCAGGCAGTATGGCGGTGTAACGCGCGGAATGTTTTTCAAATACCGCTAATAAAACGCCTCGCGTATCAGTGAGTGCAAGATCGCTATCACGCGCTTGCTCTATCATCTTCATATTTATGCAATGTTCGGGTATATCGTCGGGCGCGGGCGCTTTGGGTTCAGCATGTGAAGCGCCGCTTAAGATTACGGCGGTTAAAAACAAAGCTGAATAATCTCTATGCCCCTTCAAAACAGTTCTTGTAAACTCCCTTTTACACATCATCATAAATATATCGCTATGAAAATTGCAAATTTATACGGAAAAGGCCGCGCGGCTTTCTGTGTAAAACCCATAGTTTCGCGCAGAATGTAAAAATCCCGCTTGAAATTATCCGCTATCCCCCGTATCTCTTTCCCTCATGACAAAACCCTTAGAACATATCCGCAACTTCGCGATTATCGCGCATATCGACCATGGCAAATCCACATTGGCGGATCGCCTGATCCAGACCTGCGGCGGGCTTGAAGAGCGCGAGATGAGCGAGCAGGTGCTTGATAACACCGATATCGAGCGTGAGCGCGGCATTACCATCAAAGCGCAGACCGTGCGCCTTGAATACACCGCCAAAGACGGCATTACGTACCAATTGAACCTCATGGACACGCCGGGGCATGTGGACTTCTCCTATGAGGTTTCACGCTCTTTGGCCTCTTGTGAGGGCTCTATCCTCGTTGTAGACGCATCCCAAGGGGTGGAGGCGCAAACGCTGGCCAATGTTTACATGGCGCTGGATAACGACCACGAGATTGTCCCTGTGATTAATAAGATCGACCTTCCTGCGGCGGACCCTGAAAAAGTGAAGAGCGAAGTGGAAGACGTGATCGGGCTTGATTGCTCGGCGGCCGTCGAAGTCTCCGCGAAAACGGGTAAAGGCATTCCTGATCTGTTGGAGGCGATTGTCACCACCCTGCCCCCGCCATCCGAAGGCGACGGCGAAAAGCCGACCAAGGCTTTGCTGGTGGATTCATGGTATGATATTTACCTTGGCGTTGTTGTGCTTGTGCGGGTGATGGACGGTTATTTGCGCGCAGGGCAAAAGATCAAGTTTATGAGCAACGGCGCAACCCGCGAGATTGACCGCGTCGGGATGTTCACCCCCAAGAAGGTGGAGCTGCCCGCGCTTGGCCCCGGCGAGATGGGCTTTATCACCGCCAGCATTAAAGATATCAGCGAGACCAATGTCGGTGACACGATCACAGATGAGCGCAAACCCTGCGCGGAGAAATTGAAGGGCTTCAAGCCTTCTATCCCGATGGTGTTTTGTTCGTTTTATCCTGCGGATGCCAGCGAATTTGAAAAGCTGCGCGATTCTTTGGGCAAAATCCGCCTCAATGACGCGAGCTTGCATTACGAGATGGAAAGCAGCCAAGCGCTTGGCCTTGGTTTCCGCTGCGGCTTCCTGGGGCTTTTGCATATGGAGATCATCCAAGAGCGTTTGGAGCGCGAGTTTGACCTCGACCTCATCCCCACTGCGCCGAGCGTGGTGTATAAATTGCATTTGACGAACGGCGAGAAGATCGAGCTTTATAACCCCGTCGACATGCCCGAAGTGCAGCGCATCGAGAGCATCGAGGAGCCGTGGATCAAAGCGACCATCCTTGTGCCGGATGAATATGTCGGCGGATTGCTGCAGCTGTGTCAGGATCGCCGCGGCGTGCAGGTTGACCTCACCTATGTGGGGGGCCGCGCAATGCTGGTTTATCGCCTTCCCTTAAACGAGGTGGTGTTTGATTTTTATGACCGCCTCAAGTCGCTGTCCAAGGGTTATGCGAGCTTTGATTACGAGCTGGACGGATATGGCGAGAATGATCTGGTGAAGCTGGAAATTCGCGTGAATGAAGAGCCTGTCGATGCGCTGGCGATGATTGTCCACCGTGAAAGCGCGGTTTCACGCGGGCGCGGCATGTGTGAGCGCCTGAAAGATTTGATCCCCCGCCAGATGTTCAAAATCGCCATTCAAGCGGCGATTGGCGGCAAGATTGTGGCGCGTGAGGATGTGAGCGCGATGCGTAAGGACGTGACGGCCAAATGTTACGGCGGCGATATCACGCGGAAGAAGAAGCTGCTGGAGAAGCAGAAAAAGGGTAAGGCGAAGATGCGCCAATACGGGAATGTGGAGATCCCGCAGAGTGCGTTTATCGCGGCCTTGAAGATGGGGGATGAGTGATTAAATCCATCAGCGCTTTGAGTTGCTTATATAACCTGATAAGGTGCATTAGATGTAAAAAAATGGGGGACAAATATGGCGGCTATTCCTAAGAAAGTATCAGACAGATTTTCAAAGGAACTTAGCAAATATAAAAAAGCGTTAAAAAACGCGGAGAAGCACGATATTGGGGAAGCCGATACAGTTGATATTATCACCCGCATGCTCTCAGATATATTTGGCTACGATTTGTTAACCGAGATCACTCGTGAATATGCCGTAAGAAAAACTTTTTGCGACATAGCCATCAAATATAAGGACAAGTTACAATACCTTATAGAAGTAAAATCAATAGGCACCAGTTTAAATGAGAACCATCTTCGCCAAGTATCTACTTATGGTGCGAAAGAAGGAATTGATTGGGTTGTTTTAACTAATGGCGATGATTGGCAAATATATAAGCTTAAAGTTCAGGGCAAAGTAGACGAAAAATTGCTTTGTAAATTCAAAATTACAGAACTTAACTTAAGAAAAGACGATGATAAAGATAAGTTGTTTATTCTTTGCAAAGAAGCCATTAGCAAATCTGCTATAGAAAACTTTCACGATTACGTTCAAAGCGTAAATAAATTTACTGTTGCAGCTACACTTTTATCTGACCCTATTATTAGCTTAATTAGAAAGGAGCTTCGCCGCGTTACTCCTGGATTAAAAGTGGACGTGAGTGAAATAGAAAAAATATTAAGGAACGAAACACTAAAAAGAGATGTACTTGATGGTAAAGAAGCAAGTGACGCTGCAAGAATGATAAAACGTGTCCAAAACAACAAAAAAGCTGTTTAATATTAAAAAAAACCACATAGAATAAACCCATCAGACGCGAGAATTGCGTCTTTTTTTATGCCCGCCCCATAACGTCATTGCGAGGAGCGCCGAAAGGCGCGACGCGGCAATCTGTTTGTGGATTGCTTCGCTGCGCTCGCAATGACAAAAGGATATGCGCTCGCAATGACGGCGGGGTTAGACCACTGATAAATAATCCCGCTCTTCCCAACCCATAAAAAATCGCATAGCATGAACACTGAAGGCGCGGAGATGCGTCTTTTTTTTATGGGTAAAAAGCGGACTAACATTTTCCGTTTTGCCAAAAAAGCGGACTTAGTCCGAAATGCTGGTCCAGATTTTCATTCTCACCGCCACATAATAAAAAACACGTGACGTTTCTGCGCTTAATGATATGGTTTTTCGTATGAAACACCTGTTCATATTTGCATTTACGGCGTTTGCGCTTTGCGCGTCCTTGCCTGCGCTCGCGCAGGATGAGGTGCGTGATGCGTTGCGAATGGATGTGCAGGATATTGAACCCGTTACCACTCCTTTGGCTGAACCGCCAGTTGAACCATTGGCCGCGCCGCAAGCGCCCGCTGCTGAAGCTGTTCAAGAAGCGTCTCCCGCCAAAGAGCCGCAAGAGGCGCTGCATAGACCGCAGCTTTATGATTATGCCGGCGCGCCTGTTGATCCGTTATGTTTTTTGAACAATATCGGCACGGGGGATGTGCCCGTTTTCCCTACTGAAAACTGCGAAGGCGAGGAGCTTTCCTCCGATGAAAAGGGAGCGCCGCTGGACGAGGATAAGTTCGTCAGTTCGGGCTATACGATGAGCCTTTATGATGAAGAATCGGGGCAGACCCACACGAGCAATGGCTTTGTCGGGTATCGGGCGATTGGGCATGTCGGGCCATTGGGCGCGGGCTATGAGGCCGTTGTTGTGGTGGAGAACGGCGGCGGGACGGGAATTTTTACCAGTGTTATGCTGCTTGAGGTGATCCGCGACGATGTGCAGGAGACCGCGACTTTCCGTCAGCATGAATTGCTGGCGACCGGTGATCGCTGCATGGGGGGGTATGTTAATGCAAAAGTGATAGACGGTGATTTGGTGTTTCGGTTGAACACGACAATGGCGGATATGCTGGGGCTGGTCGGAGATTCAGAGCGGGATATCCTGAGGACGCAAGCGGCGAGCGAGCTGCCGTATTGTGCGATTTGCTGTTACGGCGAGGTTGATTTTGACCGCGAGGCGTTTCGCGAGATTTATTTCCCCGAGGATCGCCATAAACCCGACGAGCGCGACAGCGACGCGGCGCAGTGCGTTGAGGGGCTTGTGGCGCTGAATGTTTCCAATGGGCAGGATACGTTTAATGCGGCGGCGTTTGCGGTTTTTGTCGATGAGATTGAGCACACCTGTTTAGGGCGCGTTGAGAGCGAGTAGGACTTAGTCCAGTCCGCGATAAAGAACCCAGGAATCAGAGGCGGCGCGGCCTTTGCGGCTATATCGTTTTGTTTCGTCGTCGGGGATTTCGTAGTCACGATTATTCAACACATACATGACGCGTTTTACCACGGCCATGGCTAAGGCGCGGCAATTGAGGGCGTTCGGGTCATCCTCGCATTCATAAATCAGCCCAAGTTCCTCAATCTGCTCGGCGTGCTCTTTCATCATCTCCCAAATGCACATGATGAACTCTTCATCGCCGCCGATAATCGCAAAGATTTCGTTGTTAATCAGGCTGCGGGCGCTATATTCGAACTCACATTGAAGGGTGCCGCCTTTTTGGGTTTGCGTGTCGGGTGCTTGCGTGAAATGGATTTGCCCCATCTCGACTTTTGTTTCCTTGGCGTTGCGGCGCTTGATCTCTTTGCTTTTGTATTTGTCTTTTATGAGGCTCTGGCGGGTCAGAGCATCGCCGCTGGTTTCATCAATCAACGCAAGATAGCTATGCGCGGACCCATCAGGATCGGCGGGGTTGGGGCGTTCTACGTAATATATAGATAATTTTCTCATATAAACCCGCGCTTAAAAGAAGTCAGGAGGAAGTTTTTGCTGCTGCATGGGCGGCAAAAGTTTTTCATGTGAGCCGGGCTCCTGAAGGGCCGCCAGCAGAATTTTGTTTTCCTCCCAAAGCTGCGCCAATATTTCCGCCTCTTGTTCGGGCGCTATCACAGGGTGCTGCGCATAGGAAAACTGATCTTGAATCTGGATATCTCTGGCGGGGGCTTTTGTGCCCGCAGTGGCGATCAACAACGTCGCATCACGGCCAAGCCCCATAGCGGCGAGTGTATCTAGGCATTGTTTAATACAGTTATTAGCCCCTTCACCATGTCGATAGTCTTCGCTCATGAATTCTTGTCGGGCTTTGAGTTTTATAGCATCGCGAAGGCCGTGGTTCCACATCGGCAAGATATCAATCTCGCGCCCCACGAAATAGGTTGTGAAGGTCTCTGATTCCAAAAGAGTGAGTTTGAACGGCAGCGGTTTTACATACGGAATAATCGGCCCGAAGCCCTGAGCCGTCTTATGGAACACATTGTGATGGAGCTGCTGAAGCACTCTGGTTTCTTTCGGGCGCGTTTGCAGGCCAAAGGTCACATAGGAGTGAAACCAATGCTCTGTTTCTCCGTTATACCTTCTGGAATTTGCTTCCAACGCGATGCCGATAGCGTATTTCGGATCTTCTTTCATAGGGTATTTTATATTTTATTTTCATAATTCAGTCAAGAGAAACCGCGGTTAAGAAAACACCCCGCCCCTATCATGTTTGACGGGGACGGGGCGCTCTTACCGGGCCGGAGGGAGGGGCAAGGCCCGATATTCGAAAGGGCGGCGGTTTAATGGTGTTTTTTATGGCCTTTGCCTTTGCCATGATGGCCGTGCTTATTGCCATGTTTATAGCTGTGCTTATAGGCATAGCGTGGGGCGGGTTTATAGTAAGTGACGCGGGGGTAGCGCGGCGCATAATATCTGGGCGCGGGGGTGTGATAATTATTCACCACGACAAGATTGTAGCCATCGTCATACAGGTCATCATAAATTTCGTTATAGAGGCGATCCCGAACGGGCTGCAGCCCTCTCAGGCTTACAATTTCCCATGTGCCGTCGCGCTGCTGGCAGGCACTGCCCACGCCCAGCTCAAGCTGTCCGTTGATACGGATTGTTTTGTTGTATTGCCTGCATTTTGCGGCTTCCGCGCTATCGGGAATAAGCAGAGGCGCCGCGGCCAACGCCGCGATTATGAATGCGTATTTCTTTTTCATGGTTTCATCCTTTGGAGTGTTTGATTGTCCTCGCCTCTGTAGGTATTTACGGGGGCAAAAGAAAAACCCTTCGAAAAGAATCTGTGTGTTGCAGGAGCGTTTATGACTCGCTATGGTGTCCACACACTCATAAAAAAACAGGAGATTTCTCATGCGCGTTTTGCTCGCTTATGTTGCGTTATTTGTTATGGCTTTATTCAGCGCTTCGGCCTTTGCGGAGACAAATGATCCCGTGTTTTTGCTTGAACAAAATGAGAGCCTTTTGCACATTAATGCCACCGAGCAGCGCGAAGTCGATCAGGATTTGCTCATCGCATCCTTGGCGATTGAAGTTGAAAACACCGATAACAAAAAAGTGCAAAACGATGTGAATACAGCGATGGCGAAAGCGTTGGAGCTTGCGAAAGCCTATCCTGACGTTAAGGCGATCACGCGCGGATATAACGTGTATCAATATGATAAAAATGCAGGGAAGAAAGACCGCCCCGCGAATATGGTTTGGAAAGGCACGCAGAGCGTCCAGCTTAAATCAAAAAACTCGGACAAGCTGTTGGAGCTTGCGGGTAAAATTCAAGGCGCAGGCTTCATTATGGGCGGTTTAAGCTATACGCTTTCACCGGAAGTGGCCGCCAAAGTGCAAGACGAGATGCTGGAAGCCGCATTAGAAAAATTGCAAAACCGTGCGCAGCGCGCGGCGGTTGCTTTGGGCAAATCCAAAGCGGAGCTGAAAGACATCGACACGCAAGGCAATTATAACCCGCAGCCCGTATATCAGCGCGGCGGCATGGAAATGATGGCGATGGCAGCGGATGCGAAAATGGCGGCTCCCGTTGCATCACCGGGTGAAACCACGATCACAATGACCGTGAATGCAAGAGCAATCCTTAAGCCGTAATTTATTGCGCGGAAATGTAATTCTGCGGTATAATGAAGGTAGATAAGGAGTCTTGGCAAAGGATATGGCAAGCAATCTACTCATAGGGGCTTCCAGCCTCAGCCGGCAGGATCTGGCGCAGAAATACCTCGAGACATTCAAATCCCGAAACGATGCCTATGTTGCGCAGCTTAAGGCTGATATCGCGACATTGAGCGCAGGCGGGTCAGGCGACATCATCTCTATTACCAGCAATGCCTTGATCAACAAGGCCACACAGCTTGTGGCCGATCTTGAAAGCATTGATAAGCAATCCGCGCCCGCCTTTAAGGTGGCCTCCAACATCACAGATATCATCAATTCCTATCAGGACGCGCTGGAGCAGTTCCGCAATATTGGCGAAGATGAAGATGTGCGCGAGGTTTTGGACAGCATTCTTCAGAATCTCCAATCCGGCGGCGAGTCGTCTAAAACCACCCTCAGCGGCAAAAGCGCGAGCATAGACGAAAAAGCATAAACGCCTGATATAAATCAAAAATTCCGGTTTCCCTTGCGGGCACCTTCACATCCGCGATATTATTAACAAAGAGTTAATAAAAAAAGACTGATAACAGTCGCGTGTAATTTAGAAGGTGTAAAAATATGTCATTGAATCTATCCAAACTTATGGATGATGCCAAAACAGGCAATCAAAAAGCTCTCCGCATTTTAAGTTATCATTATCTGGAAGAGGCCTTATCGCCCTACCCTAGCCTATACGCGCTTGAGTGGATCAAGAAAGCCGCGCATCACGGCGAGCGGGAATCCCAGTATATTTTGGGGGTTATGTATCTGAACGGGCTGGGGCGGAATAAATCTGAAAGCATTGCGCAAGAATGGTTTGGAAAAGCCAGAGCAAACGGCCAGACAGAGCCGCCGAAAAAGCTTGCTGAATTTAATCAGGAAAACGGACTTTCTTTAGTTTTTCCTCAATTTGCAAGCTCTGCGGCGGATGATGAGGGGGCCGAGGTCAAGAAGTCGGAACTGACATTCGCCGATGTTGCGTTCAAAAAGAGCGAAAACGGCAAAATGATCGTGAATTTGATGACGGTTGAGGATCGCAATGACGAAGATCGCGCCGATGACGATGATTCAGAATACAGGCTTGATGAGCCGGAATATAAATACGATGAGGGGCAGGATGCCCATTACGCGCCGTCTCCCTTAAAAATCCATCAGATCAACACTGCAAACACACCTGAAGAAGAGTTGGAGACGCTTATCGGCTTGTCCTCAATTAAGGCGCAAATTAAACAGGTGCAAAGCCGCCTTCGCTTCGAGAACAAGCGTAAAGAGGCGGGCATGAAAGCTTATATGACGGGTAATCACTTCGTGTTTAACGGCGCGCCGGGGACGGGGAAAACCACCGTAGCGCGGCTGCTCGGGCATATATTGTATAATGAAGGCGTTTTAAGCAAAGGCCATGTTGTGGAGGTGGATCGCGGCGATTTGATCGGCGAATATGTCGGAAAAACCGCGATTAAAACCAAAAAGGCTATAGACGCAGCAAAGGGCGGAATTTTGTTTATCGACGAGGCTTATGCGCTGAATGACGGGTATGAGCTTGATTTCGGGCATGAAGCGCTCGCCACGCTGGTGAAGGCGATGGAAGACGAGCGCGGGAATTTTGTTGTCGTGATGGCGGGATATGCCGAGGAAATGTCATGGCTTGTGAAATCAAACCCCGGTTTGCAATCACGCATTCGCCACCACATCACATTCGATAATTTCTCGCATGACGAGTTGATGGCGATTTTTGAAAAGCAATGCGATGAAAACGGCTATGAGTTGGACGCCGGCGCGCGTAGCCTTTTAAGTGACACTATAAAAGAGGGCTTAAAAAAGGATATCGCAAAGCTTGGCAATGCGCGCTTTGTGCGCAATATCTTCGAGAAATCCTTAGAAAAAATGGCGCTGCGGGTTGTGCAGAACAATCTGGAGAGCGAAAAAGACCTTAAGACAATCCTGTTTATGGACATTCCATCCTTTGAAGAGGTCAGCGGCGTTACACTAAAGCAGCGGGCAAAAAGCACGGGCGATGTTGTTCAGTTTTAATACCCGCGACCGAGTTCTGATTTGCATGTTGCGCAGGGGATATCAAGCTGATTTAATTGCAGCATGAGCGAAGAAACCCTAGAGACCACAGAGATAGCAGAAAGCGCAGAGATTATCCGCCACGATGAAGATCGGTTTAACGCGGATATGGAGGCCCTTATCAAAGAGGCCGAAGATATGCGGCTTAAGTTCATGCAATCGGCGCGCAGCCGAAGCTTTATGGCCATGAGTATCGGTTTGATTGCTATCTTGCTCGGCGCGGCGGGGTTTGGGTGGTTCTTTTTGGTTGAGACCAATGTTCTTAAAGGCTTGGCCTCTATTATTCTGGGCGTAGTGATTGCCGCGACTTTCAATATCTGGACGGCCAAAGCGCTTGGTGATTATAAACGCCATTATAAAATGCAGTTCCTGCCGAAAATGGCCACTGTGTTGGGGGGCTTTCAATATCACCCGACGCGCGGCATCAGCAGCAAAATCATCTCGAAGACGGGCGTGATCCCCGCGCATGATCTTTATGAAGCCGAAGATTGCTTTATGGGGCGGTATAAGGGCGTGAAGGTCTTGTTTTCCGAGGCGCGGCTGCGGCGGAAGAAGGCAAAAGCAGAGGCGCTTTTTGACGGGCTGTTTGTGCTTTTGGAGATTCCTGAAGAGAGCATTGAAGGGCATACGATTCTGACCGCGAATAAAGATTTGGTGAAACGGTGGCGGGGCAACCGCTGGCAAAAGCTTCAAGATGTTCCGCTCGACGAATACGGGAACATGTTTAATGCATTTTCTGATAAGCCGGAGGCCGCGAAAGCCGCCATCACCCCTGCCCTGCTCAAAGAGCTGTCGGAGGCGGCGGAGATTTTTGACAATTCGCCGCTGACGGCGGTGATGTTCCGCAAGAAGTTCATATTTTTGATGATCCCGCATGATGCGGATATGTTCGAGGCCTCGAATATTCATGTGCCCGTAACGACGCGTCAGCACGCCCTGAAATGCAAGCGCGAGATTGAGCAGCTTTTGGAAGTGATTGACGTGTTCCAGCTTTATCAAAGCGGAGGCGATGATCAATCAGGCCTTACGCCTTCTTCTTGAGCGCAGGGGTTTTAGCGGGCTTTTTGGCCGGCGTCTTTAACAGCTTTAGCAAATCTTCCGCAATTTCGTCCGCCAGATTTTCAGGTTTAAAACCCTTATATTTTTTCGCGAAGGCTTTTGTGGCTTCCAGATATTGCGGGTCCTTCAGGATGATCTGCATGACTTCGGCAACTTTTTTCGGGCCAAAGCGACCGGCAAGGCCGCGCCCGAGTTTTTGACGCCCCACGGCTTTTGCAAACATGAATTGTTCGATATGACCGGGGAGAAGAACCTGCGGGACGCCGTTCATGATAAAGGCGCATGAGATGCCGAAGCTGGCGTGGCATATCCCTAAATCACAATTTTTCAGAAGCGGCGCGAGCTTTACAGGGCCGTCGATGATCCTGACGGCGGTATTTTCGAGCTGTTTTTTCACCTGCGGCGAGATACCGGGCGCAGATACGATGCAGTCATAATCCTTGGGCAGATGCGCCAGAACCTCCATGCATTCCCTAAACCCCCCGCCATTGGTGCGGATATAGGCGAATATGCGCTTGCTTGCGGCTTTTTTCCAGCTGACATCTTCGCCTGTTTCCGTGGTGAAGAACGGGCCGTAATATTTGTTTTCGCGCCCTTCTATTTTGTCGCGCTCGGGGTAATGATCAAGCTCCTCAAAGGCGGCGAGATATTGCGCGTCCGCATTCAGCGTTTCGGCATAGGTTTTCAAAGGCTTCATTTTTATGCTTTTCAGCGCGGCATTCAGGGTATCCAGCGCCTCTTCTTCTCTGGAGAGAAGCATATCGGGGTCGTTTTTCTCCCAATAGCGCAGCGGAGGCATGGGGCTTGCTCTGGCGGGGACATCATATGTGCCGCCGAATATCACCTTTTTGAAGCTGTGTTCCTTGGCGGCGATGAGCGCCGTTGGCGCGGCGTTTACGATCAGCAAATCAGGCTCAATGAGGGCATAAAGATCGCTCCATGATTTGAGAAGGCCGGAGAGGACATCTGCGCTGTAATGGCCGCAGGGTCGTAAATCATCGCTGTAAAGCCGCGAGGGTCCGCGCTCCTTGGCATCAGAGATCCGCACGGGCGGATGATACGGAGCTTGCAGGAGTTTATAATTCAGGCCCGAAACAAAGGGGAAAATGACTTCGGGTTTTTGCAAAACAAAGATGAATTCAGCCTTTTTGTGCTTTCGGGCAATCGCCTTTGCCATCGAGGCGAGCTTTGTGACGTGGCCATAATTACGGCCGAGCTCCCATGCCATTACAATCTTCATATTCATGTCCTTCAGCGTAAACCTTTTCGTAAAACCAACATATCAGAAACCAGCGCGAGGCAAATACATAAAATTTTACACAAATACAATATAAGTAATCATATATTTATTACTTCGAATTTTATCTATTCTTAAAATTATATTCATAACAAGTCTGTATTCTCAGGGTTATAGAGGGTACATAGACAATGAATACTGCAAAAAATGCAGATTTTTTTAAGAATAAATGCGAAAAGCATATAAAAAATCTGACACTCAAACTTTCAAAATGTGATGCATTACCGGGGAAATCGGGCTTTAAAGGCGCGGGCTTTATTCAGCTCGACAGCGCGTTTAAAGCGGCGGCGGATTATGAAGGGATGCTTGGCTCCATTATGCTGGAAAGCATGCTGGGAAGCGTTTTTGCCGAAGTGGCGAATGACAATCCAGGCATGAGCGCATTGTCTGCCATCGACGCTGATTTCACCGAATTTGCCATGGAATATATGGAAGAAAGCGCGCACGGCCAAAACAATAAAGGGCGCGGGCGCGGCTCTATTGCGCTTTACGAAAGAGAGCAAAGTAAAAGCGGTGCGAATACTTTGGGTTTATTTAACGACGCGGCGAATGATACGCTGCCTGATGATATTGACCAAAGACTGGATATCGAGGGCACAATCGCGCATTTACAGCAGCAATATTACGGCTGGTCAAAAGCTGAACAAAACAACATGAAAACACTTGGTTCTCCGGCCCTATAGATTTATGGTAGTGTGAAGACTTAAGCTTTTACAAACAATGGTTTCATGGACGTTTTTAACTCATCACTCCTTAGAGAAAAGTTCGTAATACGCGACGTGAACGCCGCGCCCAGCAACGCGAAACCCGTTATTGCGCTTAGCAACCGTTTTCGCGTTGATCTTTCCGACCCCAATGGCAAACATGTCGAAACATTCGTTGTACGCGCACAAAATATGCACTCAACCGTACGCATGGCCGCCAGAATATTAACCGAGTTCAGGGATCGCGGGCCGATCGCCAAGCGCGCAGATCCATATAAGTGGGACTTGGCGTGGGATTCCATCGTGAATGACTATGAATATGCGTATAACCCCGATCGGTGGGTGGCGATTTATAATGAGGGTAAATGCATTTTTGAAAAAGGCGAACATCATCCGTTTTTGGATATGATCGAGAAATGCGATTACGAGAATAAAAACGATTATGATTATGCCATACCCATGGCGGGCAAACTGCTGGAGCAGGCGGGAAAGCCGGTGAAAATTTCGCATGATGCGAATGTGGCACTTTCGGTTGATTTCAAAAAAGGACACGGGCGCTGCGGAATTATCCTGCGCGGGGCAAACCGCACAACAACATTTAGCTTCGCCGCCGAGCCGAGAGGCAAAGAGCCGCTGAATATTTCGCAATGTTTAGGGTCGTCTGCGGCGTTTTTGGAAGGCGTGCAGCTGGCTTTTGCAATGGGCATGAATACAGAGAAAATCCGCATCGGCATTATCGAGCGGTTTTCAAAAGAAGAAAAACAAACCCGCGAGGGGAAGCAACGCCTGACGCGCCTGACGAACGAAATTGCCGCGCTTGAAACGGCCTTTCATATCAATTACCGCCCAGAAAAGCCGGAATTCCACCATATCTTGATGGATGCCGAGCAATTGGGGCAGCGCATTCTCGTGCCGCCCGAAGACCCCGATGCCCCGCCGGAAGAGATGATAGAATAGCCCTATTAATTTGACATCCTTCTTTACACTTGCCATAAGATTGAATGCCGGACGACATCTTACATTCAGCAAAGGCGCCTACCTCGCTTTGCCCTGTGTTTTTACAGGCCTTTACGGGGCCACAGCAGCGCGATACTGCCAGCTTATTTGCGCGCTATTACAGCAAGACCCCTGCAGGCCTATTTTTCATGGTGAATGTTGAACTTCTGGCGGACAAGGTCAGAAAAAGAAACTTTCAATTCAGCAGAAAACAGATTGATGAGTGGATTGAAAACTGGCGCGAAGAACATGGCGAAAATCCGAATAAAACCAGTGGCCCCGTTAGTCCTGCGGCTTCCATCATCAGCTGGGCAGATGTCGACACCGCGCTACTCTTAGGGTTTGGAGAGCTTGAGGGTGGATCTTCGTTGGAACACACGCTCTGTGAGAACGGGGATCAGAACACGGCTCCCGCGCTCTCTGAGCGTTTGTTATTATACCATATGCTCAAACACTCCCTTCACAATGAGAACGCTATGCCAGATCGCAACTCCGGCGAGATTGTGGGGCTTTATAATGAAAACTGGGAGAAAGGGTTTTTGGCTTTAAGACGCGGCTCGAGACAACTTCCTAGAAAATTAAGCGTGGATGAATTCCTTACAAAATACGGCCTTAAGTTTAACGGCCTTGATGAAGAGTTGATCGTTGGCTTAGCGCGGAACCACAACACGTTCAGAGATAAGCACGGTATGAACGATGCCCTTCCAAACAGGAAAACCCCGATCATACTTGATGAGAATGGGGAGCCAATCGATGTGCTTTGCGAGAGTTGGGAAGGCTTGTACTGCGCTTCATACCAAGGACTTAGAGGCTTAACAAAAGGCCAGTACCTCAATGATATCTATCTCAAGCATGGCCTTATACTCGGTGAGCTTTCAAACGAATCTATTTTAAGAGAGGTCATCACGCATCTTCGTGAAAAAAGAGAATTCCCGAATGAAAACAGCGGGATGGTTAATGGCTTTATAGGTGAAAAGTGGCACGCTATGGACTCGGCTTTGCGTAATTGCAGGCGGGGCATCACTGAGAAAAGCTCCCTACCCCGCTTAATTAAAAAGTTCGTTCTGGATCAGGCCGATAAACACAAGATAACCCACGACACATACCCCACAAGAACCTGCGGATATTTGCCTGACTATTCTGACATTGAATGGTCGCTAATAGAGAGTAGCCTTCCAAATAGGGGAACAAATGTGCGCCCAGAAAACAAAAAAACTTTAGAGCAATTCCTTACAGAAAACGGGCGCATCATGGGCGCGCCCGCTTCTAAACTTATTGATCTCAGCTTTTCTTAAGCCGCCATATTCCGCAAGACATAGTGCAAGATACCGCCATTGAGGTAGTATTCGACCTCATCCAGCGTGTCGAGGCGGCAAACAAGGCTCACATCTTCACTGCGCCCGTCTGCGTAATGCACGGTCATGGACACTTTCTGCTTGGGCTTTAGGCCGCCGGAGATGCCCGTGATGTCATAGGTTTCCGTGCCGTCCAGCCCCAATGTTTCGCGGTTTACGCCGCCTGTGAATTGGAGGGGCAGCACGCCCATGCCGATGAGGTTTGAGCGGTGGATACGCTCGAAGCTTTCGGTGACCACGGCTTGCACGCCCAAGAGGCGCGTACCTTTGGCCGCCCAATCACGGGACGATCCTGTGCCGTATTCCTTACCCGCGATCACGACGAGCTGAGTGCCCTGCTCGCGGTATTTCATGGCGGCATCATAGATGCTCATTTCCTCGCCTGAAGGCATATGCTTGGTATAGCCGCCTTCCGTGCCCGGAACCATTTCGTTTTTGATGCGAATATTGGCGAAGGTGCCGCGGGTCATGACGCGGTCATTTCCGCGGCGCGAGCCATAGGAGTTGAAGTCTTTCGGCTGCACGCCATGTTCAACCAGATATTCGCCTGCGGGGTGTTCGCTGCGGAACGCACCTGCTGGGGAGATATGGTCTGTTGTCACGGAATCGCCGAGGATCGCCAGAGGGCGCGCGCCTTTGATATCGGCGATGCTGCCTGCTTCGTTGGTCATACCATCGAAGAAAGGCGGGTTCTGGATGTAAGTTGAGCTATCCTTCCATGCGTAAGTTTCGCTGGCGGCGGTTGTGCCGATGGCTTGCCATTCCTTTGTGCCTTTAAACACATCGGAATAGCGATCCACGAACATTTCGCGGGTGATGGAAGAGAGCATCAGATCCTGAATTTCCTTATTTGTCGGCCAGATGTCTTTCAAGAATACGTCCTTGCCGTTTTTGTCCTGTCCGAGGGGGTCTTTATAAAGATCCACGAGCATAGACCCTGCGATGGCATAGCCCACAACCAATGGCGGAGAGGCCAGATAGTTGGATTTTACATCGGGAGATATGCGGCCTTCGAAGTTTCTGTTTCCTGAAAGAACGGATGTGACGTTGAGGTCACCCTCATTCACGGCGGCGGAAATGGCGGGCGGCAATGGCCCTGAGTTCCCGATACAGGTGGTACAGCCATAACCGACGGTATCAAAGCCCAAAGCGTTGAGGTCTTCAGTGAGGCCTGCTTTATCGAGATAGCTGGTCACGACTTGTGAACCCGGCGCGAGGGAGGTTTTCACCCATGGCTTGACCTGAAGACCCAGTGCGCGCGCTTTGCGGGCGACCAAACCAGCGGCGATCATCACGGCGGGGTTGGATGTGTTCGTACAGCTTGTGATCGCGGCGATCACGACATCGCCGTGCTCCATGGAATAATCCGTCCCTTTAACGGGCACAGATTTATGCAGGCCTTGGTCAACGCCAACGGCGTCAACAGGGCCGCCTTCGGCTGCCATTTTGCCTTGCGCGCCGACAGGATCGATGCCCAATGTCGTGGCGAGGTGTTTCTTGAACGCGGCGGCGCTTTCGGTCAGCGCGATACGGTCTTGCGGGCGTTTAGGGCCGGAGATGGCAGGAACGACATCTTCGAGATCGAGGTGTAGCGTGGTTGTGAATTCAGGCTCCGGTGACTTGCTGTCGCGCCACATGCCTTGTTCTTTTGCGTAAGCTTCGACGACTTTTACGCGGTGTTCGTCGCGGCCCGTGAAGCGCAGGTAATTCAGCGTTTCTTCATCAATCGGGAAAAATCCGCAGGTTGCGCCATATTCAGGTGCCATGTTAGCGATTGTCGCTTGGTCAGCGAGAGTCAGGTGATCGAGGCCGGAACCGTAAAATTCAACGAACTTGCCGACAACGCCCAGCTCACGGAGCATTTCAACAACGCGCAGCACGAGGTCTGTCGCGGTTGTGCCTTCTTTCATTTTTCCTGTGATCTTGAAACCAACAACTTCAGGGATCAACATGGAGATAGGCTGGCCGAGCATCGCGGCTTCGGCTTCGATACCGCCAACGCCCCATCCGAGAACGGACAAGCCATTGACCATTGTGGTGTGGGAGTCTGTGCCCACCAATGTATCAGGGTAAATCACGCCGCCCTCTTCCCAGACAGTCTGGGCGAGATATTCAAGGTTCACTTGGTGACAGATGCCTGTGCCCGGAGGAACAACGCGGAAGTTTTTAAACGCACCCTGCCCCCATTTAAGGAATTCATACCGCTCGCCGTTGCGATCAAATTCATGCTCAACATTGGCTTGGAAGGCTTTGGTTGTGCCGAATTCATCGACCATGACGGAGTGGTCAATCACGAGATCGACAGGCACCATGGGATTAATTTTTTGCGGATCGCCGCCCAGAGATTTCATGGCTTCGCGCATTGCGGCCAAATCAACCACAGCGGGAACGCCTGTGAAATCCTGCATCAGCACGCGCGCGGGGCGGAATGCGATTTCCTGATCCGACTTTTTATTCTTTTGCCAATCCACAACCGCTTGAACGTCTTCGGGGGTTACGGTGCGGCCATCTTCGAAGCGAAGCATGTTTTCCAGCAATACTTTAAGAGTATAGGGGAGTTTTGAAATATCGCCGATTTTTGCAGCGGCGGCAGGAAGGCTGAAATAATCGTAGCTTTTGCCATCTACTGTAAGTGTTTTGCGGATACCCAGAGAATCGTGACCTGTACGTGACATTTAATATAACCCCATTTTGTCTTGAATTAGACGTTGAATAATAGGATATCATGCACTGCAATAGTTTAAAAATGGTAAATTTTCAGGGAAAAATACAAGTGAATTCAGGGTGTTATGAAATTCCTTGAAAAAGGCCAGAAGCTGCCTTTTTTTGGTCATATTTTAAAGGGATACTAAGACTATAGACACAGATCGAAAGAAAGAATTCTTTTCACTCTCTACCGTCTTAAAGATTATAGCTCACACACGATATTTAAAGCCGCTGCGATTTACCACCGCAGCGGTTTTTATATCTGGACCTTATTAAGGGGCGTCTTTGCGAGAAAGGCGAAAGCCTGACGAGGCAATCCATCCAGCGCTTGCTTCAGGCAGATTGCTTCGCTACGCTCGCAATGACGAAGGACAGTGAGATGAGCAAAAAGAGACGCACCAACATTATCCGCGCAGGTATCGGCAATGACCCCGCCTATAACGCGGTGATACCGCCGCTATATTTATCCTCGACCTATGCGATTGACGGGCTTGATAAGCGCGGGACGTATGAATATTCACGCACCAAAAACCCTACGCGCGATGAGCTTGCCGAGGCGCTGGCTGAGCTTGAAGGCGGGATTGGATGCGCGGTGACCTCCAGCGGCATGGCGGCGCTGACGCTGATCCTGCATTTGCTTGAGGCGGATGATTTGGTGTTTGCGCCTTATGATATGTATGGACGGGCGTATTGGCTTTTGCGGGCGCTGTCCGAGAAAGGGCATTTCAAGCTCAAATTCATTGATATGTATGATGCGGATGCGCTGGACGAGGCGTTTAAAGACGCGCCGAAGATGGTGATCGTTGAAAGCCCCTCCAACCCCGTGATGAGGATTGCCGATATTGAAGATATCGCGCACCGCACACATGCCCATGACGGGCTTTTGGTGTGTGATAACACCTTCCTTACGCCGATGCATCAGCAGCCCTTCGCATTGGGCGCGGATATTGTTTATCACTCGACGACCAAGTTTTTGAACGGCCATAGCGATGTTGTGGGGGGATGCGTGATTGTGAATTCGAGCCAGAATATTCTGGATGAGGTTCATCTTTGGAATAACTCGCTTGGTACGATCGGCGCGCCGTTTGATTCCTATATGACTTTGCGGGGCATGCGGACATTGGAAGTGCGGGTGAGCCGCGCCAGTGAAAACGCGCACGCGATTGCGGAGTTCTTGCTAGAGCAGCCGCGCGTTTCAAATGTCTATTATCCCGGCTTGCCCTCGCATGACGGACACCATATTGCCGCCAAGCAGCAAAGCGGGTTCGGGGCGATGATTAGTTTTGAGCTTGAAGGGGATATGGACGCGTTTTTGAAGGCCCTTGAGATATTCACCCTTGCGCAGAGCTTGGGCGGCACGGAGAGCCTTATCAATCACCCCGCCAGCATGACGCATGTTTCGATGGGCGCGGAGGCGCGGACAAAGGCAGGCGTGAGCGATGGCCTGTTACGGCTATCGGTGGGGATTGAGCATATTGATGATTTGCTTGATGATTTAAAGGCAGGATTTACGGCGTAGCGGGTTTATAATTCGGGCATTGTGCCTGCACGGCCTGATACTCGTCTATATTATCAACGGCTTGTTGCTTTTCGGCGCGTTCGATATCCATTTTTCTATATTCAAGCTCCACGAGCTGCGACACGGTTTTATGCATGCGCGCGGCGATGGTTTGCGCATCCGCGCCCTTAACAGGCCCGACAACAAAGCCGCGGGATTGCAGCCCTTCAAAAACCTTTTTGCCCATGGTTTTGGCGTATTTATTCACGACCCTGCGATCCACCATGACATGCTTCATCTCATGGGTACGCACGGCGTTATTCATACAGGCATCGGCGGCGACTTCTTTGGGGATGACGATGGTAGGGTCTATCAGGATATCAATTGCCACGGTGTCATACCAGATGCAGACCTGATCGGTGTTGGGGATATCGTTATAATCGAGCTTCACTTTCGGGCGCATCGAGATCAGCCCCTTCATATAGCCATTTGTGTGGGTGGCGCTGTCAAAGCCATAAGGATTGATGGTGTCGATATCCTGCGCCTGAATTTGCGCGGTGGTTTGCGTGGTATCGTATTTCACAGGGGCACTTTTCGGGACGACCGTAATTTCGGCAGCTTTGGGGATTTGACACGGCAGCGCAGCGCCCGAGGCCAAGACCAACAGAGTTGCGGGAGTTATAAAATCAAACGGGATCATTCGGCGCGCCCTTACGTGCTTTATTCAAGTTATATGATAGTGTATACGGGGTTTATCAACAAATCGTAAAAGAAGGATTTTAACATGGGCATGATTGCATATTTGTTTTCGCTGGCGGTTGATATTTATATCGGCATCATCATCGTGCAAATCGCCATAAGCTGGCTGATTAATTTTGAAGTGATAAACGCGGGCAATGCGCAGGCGCAGAACCTTATCCGCCTTTTAGAAAAGCTGACCGATCCTGTTTATAAGCCTTTGCGCAAATACATCCCCCCGATTGGCGGGATTGATATTACGCCGATCATCGTGATTTTGGGTTTGAATTTGCTGCGCGGTTTGGTATTAGGTGCGCTATTCTAAGAGAAAGACTGATTTATGAGTGCGCAGATTATTGACGGGAAAGCGGTTTCCAGCGCTTTGAAGGACAAGCTCGCCGCGGACGTAAGCGCGATGGCGGTTAAGCCGGGTTTGGCGGTGATTTTGGTGGGGGATGATCCTGCCTCCCATGTTTATGTGCGCAATAAGATTTCGGCCTGCGAGAAAGTGGGCATTCAGAGCTTTGAAAGCCGTTTGCCGGAGAAGGCTTCTCAAGGCGAAGTTGCCGCCGAGATTAAGGCGTTTAATGACAACCCTGCCGTTCATGGCATTTTGATGCAGCTTCCTGTGCCGGATCATCTGGATAGTGATGCGTTGGTGCAGATGATTGACCCTGCGAAGGATGTTGACGGCTTGTCGTTCATTAATCAGGGCAAGTTGGTTGCGGGGGATAAAAGCGGTCTTGTGCCCTGCACGCCGCAAGGGTCATTGATGTTGATCAAAAGCGTGTGCGAAGACTTAAGCGGTAAAACGGCGGTGGTTATTGGGCGGAGCTTGCTATTCGGGAAGCCGATGGCGCAGCTTTTGCTTGCAGAGAACTGCACCGTGACGATGGCGCATAGCCGCACGCAAAATCTGGAAGACGTTTGCCGGTCTGCGGATATTCTTGTTGCGGCTGTGGGCCGTGCGAAGATGGTTAAAGGATCATGGATCAAGGCCGGTGCGATTGTGATTGATGTGGGTATTAACCGTCAGGACGACGGGAAGCTCTGCGGGGATGTTGATTTTGATGAAGCGGCGGCGATTGCTGGCGCGATCACCCCTGTTCCCGGCGGGGTCGGGCCGATGACGATTGCGTGTTTATTGAAAAACACGATCGAGGCGGCGAAGGCCTAATACAGCATAATCCGAAATGGCGGGTATTTACGGATTTGCTCCAGCGCCCTGATCTGCGCGTCATAGTAGCGCGCGAATTGCTTTAAATCTTTTTTATCCGAGAACCGGAAAACAGGCGCTTCGTATGTATAGCCGCCATCATCGACGGTCATTAAATAAGCCAGAAGCGTTTCGTTATTATCCAGCCAGCTATTCAGCTCTGTGAAAAATGCGCGGACGATTCCCGAATTATACTTATAAAGCGCGCGGTAAGAGGATTCGGATTCACTGTTTTTGAGCGCCTCATCAATATCTTTAATTTCATCAAACATGGTTTTTTGCCAATGCTGGGCGATGATTTTTGCATTTTTTATGTTTTGAAGCTGCCCCTCCACATTGGTTTTTGAGGTTGGTACCAGCGGCCCGCCAACATGGGCCATGTATCTGCGGACCTCATAGCCGTAGTGATCATATTCAGGAGGAAGATCGACATAAATGCCGTGAGCAAGCCGTTCTATACGCTCGCGCATTGATTGGGGTTCTTTGAGTTTCAAATATTTGACGACCTCGAATTCAGGATCATCAAAGGCAAGGGGTTGGTTGTTTTGCAATACAGGGGGAAGCTGTTGCCCTTCGAGCATCAGGTATTTAACGGTTTGCGCCGAGGCGTTTTGGCTTAAGGACAGCAGACCAAAGGCGCATACACAAAGAGTATAGTGAAGGGTTCTCATCATCACTTTTAAGTATACCTTATTATTTTAGATTATTCACCTTGTGCGACCGTGAATCCGGGTTTGCCATCATAATTATGCAGCATCACGGATTTTGTGAAGTTGAGGTCGGCCTCGTTCATGCGGGTCATCAGGGCGATGACCTGGCTGGTTTTGATATGCTCGCCGTTATCGGTCATGAATCGCAGACGCCAGTTATCGGCGCAGAAGGTTTCAGGCTGGCCGTTTGGCCAAACCTTTGTTCCGCGGTTGGAGATCATCTGAAGCTTGAGGTTATCGGTGACGCAAGCATTGATTTTTGCCGCCAGATCATCGGGCGCGCCGTCAAAGTTGATGCCGATATCGACACCGACACGTTCTTTGGAGACTTCAACGCGGGGTTTTAATGGCGGGAGTTTTAGGCCGCCCGCGACGTTCGGGTATTTTTTGGCCGCAAATGTTTCGGGCATTTCGCCGAGGCGTTCGATGACGGCTTTGGTGAAGCCTTCGGTGCCGACTTTTTCTTTCGATACGCCTTCACGATAAATTTCGCCTGTGTGGATTCCGTCTTCCAGCGTTCTCAGCCAGCCATTGTGGATTTTCGAGGCCACGTCGCCTTGGCCGATATGGGTCAGCATCATGATGGAGCCGAGGATGAGGCCGGAGGGGTTGGCAATGCCGAGTGTCGCGATATCAGGAGCGGAGCCGTGGACGGCTTCGAACATGCCGAAATCAACGCCGATATTGGAGGAGCCGCCCAGACCAACAGAGCCTGTGACTTCGGCGGCTACGTCGGAGATGATGTCACCATAAAGGTTTGTAGTGACGATGACGTCGAACATTTCAGGGTGGTTGGCGACCTTGGCTGTGCCGATGTCGATAATCATGTGGTCATTTTGAATATCAGGGTATTCAGCGGCGATTTCGTCGAAGACCGCGTGGAAGAGGCCGTCCGATATTTTCATGATGTTGTCTTTGGACATACAGGTGACTTTTTTGCGGCCATTGGCGCGGGCATATTCAAAGGCGTAGCGCATGATGCGCTCAGTGCCCGGGCGGGTAATGACTTTGAGAGAGGCCATAACGTCCTGGGATTGGCGGTATTCGATGCCGCCGTAGAGGTCTTCTTCGTTTTCACGGATAATCACCAGATCCATTTTCGGGTGATGGGTTTTGACGAAGGGGTGATAGGACACGCACGGGCGCACATTGGCGAACAGGCCGAGGGATTTGCGTACCGTGACGTTCAGGGATTTAAAGCCGCCGCCCTGGGGGGTGGTGATCGGCGCTTTCAGGAAGACTTTGGTGCGGCGAAGGCTGTCCCACGCGCTTTCGGCGATGCCGTTTTTGATACCGGATTTGTAGACCGCTTCGCCGATTTCGATTTCTTCGATATCCAAGGCCGCGCCTGCGGCGTCCAAAATTTCGAGCGTTGAGTCCATAATGGCGGGGCCGATGCCGTCGCCGCGCGCGACCGTAATTGCAGTTTTCTTGCTCATGTTATCCTCTTGAAAAACAAACCTGAATAGGCTGTATGATGATGATGAAATTCCTAAAATTTCTTTTAAGAGAATAAGCTATTTTATGCGTCTTGGCTAGCCTCTTGAGTGGAGGGCATGTCGGAGTCCCCCGCCCCCGGCTCCGGGTCTTTTGCAAGCGGCGCGCAGAAGAATATGAGATAACCGACTACGGCAGAAATAATAGAGCCAGCGAGGACCCCTAGCCTGATTGAGGCTTGTTGTTCAATGCCGTCAAAGGCAAGGCCGCCGATAAAGAGCGACATGGTAAAACCGATACCGCAAAGCACGGACACCCCATAAAGATGAATCCAGCTTGCGCCCTTAACCATCGGAGAAAGCCCCAATTTGATAGAAAGCCAAAGCATTGAGAAAATGCCCAACTGCTTCCCGACCACAAGCCCAAGGATAATCCCGAGTGTTACCGGATCAAGCAGAGAATTTAAGCTCATCCCCGTAAACGGTACACCTGCATTGGCGAAGGCAAAAACAGGCAAAATACCAAAGGCCACCCAAGGATGAAGTTTATGTTCCAAGTCTTTCAACGGAGAATACGCCTTTTCACGCTTGCAGGTCATGGGAATAAAGAATGCCGTGACAACCCCTGCCAATGTGGCATGCACGCCCGATTTCAAAACCGCAATCCATAATACCGTTCCCACAAGGATATAAGGCATGGTCGCACTTACACTTCTGTTATTCATCAGAAACAGGACCGCCAGAGCGGCCGCCGCAATAAACAGCGGCTGCGTCGCCAGATTATCGGTGTAGAAAAATGCGATAATTAAAATGGCGCCAAGGTCATCAATGATTGCGATGGCGGTTAACAATACTTTCAAACGCACCGGCGCGCGGCTACCCAGAAGGCTGAGAACCCCCAGCGCGAAGGCAATGTCGGTCGCGGCAGGGATTGCCCAACCACGCAAATTTTCCGGCGTATCCATGTTAACCACGTAATAAATTACAGCCGGTATGACCATCCCGCCGACAGCGGCAATCGCGGGCAGAAGCGCGCGTGAGCGGGTGGAGAGTTCACCGCTGACGATCTCACGCTTGATTTCCAGCCCGACCAATAAAAAGAAGACCGCCATAAAGCCGTCATTGATCCAGAGCAAAAGAGGTTTTCGGATTTCATAATCAAAACCAGCCTGCGTATCGTTAAAACCGATACGGAATTGAATATCATGCAAAATGTAATCGTAATAAGCATACAAGTCTGTATTGGCAATAATGAGTGCCAAAGCAGCCGACAAGGCCAGTAAAATACCGCCCGCCGCCGTCATCTGGAAGAATTTCTGGATCGGAAGGAAGACGTTTTTATATGGATTAAATGTGTTTGGCTGCATGATTAAGAATATATTCCAGATTTGTGACGGGGATTGAACATGCCTAGCAATATAGTCAATATTGCGCCCGAATAAAGGGAAATCGAATTATTTATTCCCTTCGTTCCAAGAAATGATTTCCTTCGCGCCGGTTTTTTTATCCTCGCTTCGTTTGTAAACATAGATGCCCAGCACGGACAGGCCGACAGCCCAGATTGCGCTTAAGGATGCCATGCCCTGCATTACCAATGCGGCACGTTTCGTATCGAAAACAAGAACATACGCAACACCCAGCATCTGCGCGGCCCACGTAATAGCCATGAGATATCCGAAAGTGGGGCGCTTTCACATCAATAAAAAAGCCCCGCAAAGATGCGAGGCTTGATGTGAATTTATGTTTATGATTATCCGGCGATCAGGTCGGCGGCTTCAAAACGCCAAGCGGGGCAGGACGATGTTCTTGCCTGAGCATCTTCTTTGGATGTGAAACCCGATGCGGCAAAAAGCACCTCCCCTACATTTTGATTCAGGTGATATGCGCCGTTTTCTTCTACTAAAATCCCGTGTTCCGCAAGCCTATGCATGCTCGAATTTGCGCCCAGATCAACGCTTTCATCAAAATGACTATCAAGGAGCCTGGGCATTACAATGCACCGATCTGAAAGCGGCAGCGCCTTTAGCTTTGCCCGAATGTTTTCGAATTCGCCATGCGCCATTCGAAATCCTGTGCGCAGTGTGACCACAGCCTCTGATGTCATTTATTATTCCCTGTTATGCTTTTTTAATTACCTTAGCTAAACATAATTTGGATAAAAAAAGCAAAGATCAAATTTTATTCCCGCGCATCAATAAGAGAAAAACTCTCGATTTTGTTAGGCGTGTCTTGTTGCGCGTCGATTTGGCGGGCGCGTTCATATTCATTTTCGGCAATACGAAAATGTGCCTCGGCGCGGCTTGTGCTTTCCGTCACAGGGATGGTGAACTCCGCCGAGAGCCTTGCGATCAGAGCTTGGTCGAAGAATGGCGGGAATTCAGATTCATCGGGGCGGAAGATATAGGTGAGCGTAGCGGCGCTGGCGTTGGTGTGCAGCGCGCCTCTGGCTATACGGTAATTAAGGCCGCGGCCTTTGGCGGCGTGCCCCGCCGAGATGGCGCGCAGGTAATCACTCGGCAGGCCAAAGGCGAATGCATAATCCGCGATGGGCGGAGTTTCGAGCTGCGTGAGCGCGACCTGGCCGCTGGCGAATGTCCACGGGTAGGCGGAAAGCAGCGCATCGCGGGTGGGGGCATAAAGCGCGCCGGCAATTTCGCTTTCGGCTGTGCCGTCGTCGAATGAAGTTATGGGGGCAGCGCCTATGCGGATGAGCGCGCGGCTGCACAAGGCAACGTCGTTGAGGGCCATGATGGTCTCTCCTTAAAATGTGTGTGGAATTTTAAATTTCGGGCAATAAAAAACCCGCCAGTGAGACGGGTAGAATTTATTGGTTTAATAATGTCTTACGACTAAGTTGGCGGAACCGGAACGGTATGAAACGCTTCTGGGAAGAAGACCGGATATATTTGCGCCTTCTTTTCAGCTATAATGTGGTTTACGTCTTCTAACGTTAAGTCACTGACTTCTTCTAGAAGTCCCTTAAACATTTCAGAAACCTTTTCAAAGTTCTTCAGGGAATCAAAACAGCTTCTTCCATTCGCGTTGAGTGTTCGGGTATGCCAATCCACAAGAAAACTATTTAGTGCGCTTTCGTTTGAATTGAGAGGCATTGTCAAAACATTACCGCCTTTTCTCTCTACAAAACCAAGCTCACATTGAAGCTTGTGTAAAGACGCATCATCTTGTGCTTTCAACTCTGAAAATACATTTACGCTATGCGCTAGGTTAGCCGCTCGCGCTCTAATCTCTGGTGTGGTTGAGATGGTGCTTGGATCAGTATGGACCAGCCAAGCATTAACTCTTTCTAGCCTTGCGGCGAAACCAGCCTTTGCGCTTTCATCAAAAGCTTTAGGACCTAAAACACGTTTTAAAATTTCTGACACGGCTCTCTCCGAGTTTGCTTCAGAATTGTGCGTAAAAGTAGCGGATAGTTTTTATTATGTCAAGATAAGAAACGTGACCCCGCCCATCCTTGAGAAGAAGAAGAGGAAAAGGCAGGGCCACGCTTCGTGGTCGATACATCTCAAGCGGAACACATAGCGGGCGGCGAGCGGCTCTTGTTTAAAGAGGGGGATCGCTCAAAGCCATCACAGTGTTTCGGCGGACGCGTTGAAATATCCCGTTGTAGTGACATCAGCATCAATGGTCACATAGTGCCAGAGAGTGAAGTTGTTGGCGTACGCAAGCACGCTCAAATCAGAAGCTGTAAAAGCCATTATGATTTCTCCTTAAGGGTTAAGTTGTGCTTGGGGGGATTAGTCCGGTGTTTCATCACATTTGATTTTGATAACGCCGCTTTCATCAATCAGACCTGCGCCTTGGCTCATCATGTTATTGACGAAATGCGCAGCGCGATCACCGTGCCAAGAGACATCGCTGGCGACATCGCTGGCGGCGGCGTGGCCGATAGCGGTTTTGTGATACCAGAAGCATGAGCGGATATCGTTTTCATCAACCGGAAGGCCGGAATGCGGGATGAAAATTGTTCCAAGGAACATCTTGGCCTGCGTGATGGTGGCGAATGGAAGGTTATCCTGACCGATGTAATCTGCGTTCACAAATTCATCAAGCGTGAGGAGTTCGCTCCATTGTTTCCAACCGACGATACAGTAGCGCTGCGCGTCATCGGGAACATCGTTTTCACCGAAAGTTTCGAAGGCCGACAGGATTTTTGTCTTGTTGAGGCCGACATTGCCATCGGCAATCTCATTTGCGGAGGATGCATCGAGCGCGCCGATGATGAGTTCATCGGTTTTGCGACCCAGTGCGTTTGCGCCCGCATTGGCGATGACTTGGCGTTCGTCGATATTGACTTTCAGTTCGTCGAGACGGTCGATCCAGTCCCCTGCATAATAGTCCTGCAAGACGACTTCGATGTTGGAATGATCGAGGTTCATCACAGGCACCATGCCGTGTGTGGATTTTGTGGACGCAGTTCCTTTGCCGACCTTTTGAAAGACAGCGGAAGAGCCGTTCACGTTCGAGATTGTGCGTACAGTGTTTCTGAGTTTAGAACCCTGACGCTGATAGGCTTCACGCACTTCACGTTCGAATTGCTTGATGAAGGCCTGGTCTATTGTTTTAGACATATGGCGATTCCTTATGGTTTTGAGTTAAAGGGGGTTGAGGCCCGATCCTCATAGGGGGTTATCATCGCGCATCCTTATGGATGGCAGGCGATGGCCGAATAGCGGGAAATCCGCAGGCGAGAGCCGTTTTCTGCGGATTTTACATGGAGCTTGGATGTTGATGATTTTAGTATAGGAATATATTCTTAATTAGTCAAGTCTAAATTTGCATTTTTGCAAAAAAATGCTCTATACTCATAAAAATACTGGGTTCACGTAACTTTTTCTTGATTGCCATAGAATGGATTGTTACGAAAAAGAAATATAAAAAATAAAAACAGTTAGGGATTAAACATGTTTGGAACACTTTTCGCCTCTTTAAGGGCCGATAACAACAACGAAGCTCCCGCTTATCGCCGCAAGCATTCACGCCGCGATTGCGACCAATGCATCATCAAAATCGACGGCAAAGCCTATCCTGTTGAGGATTGGTCTTTAGGCGGTTTTGCGATCAAGACCGATGGCCGCATTTTTTCTTCTTCCGAGCCGCTTGATATGACTTTGAAGTTCAAACTGAGCAACAAAATCATTGATATTGCACATAAGGCAAAGATTGTACGCAAAGCCCGTAACAAAGTGGCGTTTGAGTTTACGCCTGTGCCGCGCGGCGTTCGCGGGCAACTTCAGAGCGTTGTAGATGATTATGTGGCGTCGCAATTTGCGCGCTCGCAAATGGCGTAGACCATTAAAACACTTTCGAAATCAAAAGCCCCGCCGGTTTTGACGGGGCTTTGTTTTATCCTATTCACCGTAAACGGATTTAAATCCTTCCGTCACTTTCGCAACAAAGGCGGGATCTTTATCGCGCCAATATTTCGGATCGCGCATCATGGATTGCAGATCCTGTTCAACGACTTTCGACGTAAACGGCCTGTTTTTATTTAATTCTTGTGTTTAGTTTTTTTTTAGCTATATGTCTAGCTAGCCAATAAAAGATAACTAGTCAGGTTTATTTTGGCTAGTTAGATATATAGATCCCTATGGACGCCTAACTCTTGTTGTCGTTTTTCATTGTTTTGGTCCTTTATCTTCTTTTTGATGTTTAGGTTTCGTTCCCAACATCTTCTTAAGAACCTAATCACGCTTTTTTTTCATCTTCTGTCATACAAGAATCCTAGCGCAATATGCTTGAATTTCAATTAATTTCGATTCGTGTGCAGTTAAGTATACAATTGGGAATTTATTCTTATTTATTTCTTCGCGGTTAAATGGGACTATTGTCCTATGTTGACGCATGAGAACATTTGGACAGCCATTGATCGGCTCGCGAAGCTTTACGGTTACTCCCCTTCGGGTTTAGCGAAGCAGGCGGGACTTGACCCCACCTCGTTCAATAAAAGCAAACGCCTTAGCCCCGATGGTAAGCCGCGCTGGCCATCTACAGAAAGCCTGTCTAAAGTGCTGAATGTGACAGACACAAAAATGAACGAGTTTATGAGCCTTATAGATGATGAAAAGCAGGAGATTTACTTTATGACCCGCGAAGACATCGCAGAAAAAGCGGCGAAGATTTTGATCGATACAAAATCCGTGCTATTTAATGCGCGCGAGCCTTTCACCCTAAAGTCAGGCAGAAAAAGCCCTGTTTATATTGATTGTCGCCGCCTGATCTCCTTCCCGAAAGAGCGTAGCTTTTTGATGAATGCGGGCGCACAGATTTTGAGCGATGAAATCGGGGTAGAGAATATTGATCTGGTGGCGGGCGGAGAAACCGCCGGCATTCCGTACGGCGCATTTGTCGCCGAGCGCCTTGAAAAGCCGATGATTTACGTTCGCAAAGAACCCAAAGGCTATGGTCGTATGGCCCAGATTGAAGGGGTTTTACCGGAAAAAGGAACACCGAATGTGATTTTGGTGGAGGATCTTCAAACCGATGGCGGCAGCAAGAAAATTTTTATTGATGCGCTGCGCGAAGCAGGTGCGCGCGTCGAACATACATTTGTTGTGTTTCATTACGGTATTTTCCCCGCAAGCGAAGAGAACATGAAAGATATGGGTATCACATTGCACGCTTTGGCGACGTGGTGGGATGTGCTCGCGGCGGCGAAGAAGGGCAAATATTTTGACGCCGAGACGCTGTCTTCCGTGGAAGCCTTTCTTAAAAACCCCGATACATGGGAAAAAGCCGCATGAAGCTCGCTTATTTTGCAGGGCGCAAGCCCAGAGCCCAAAAGGCGTTAGAGGAGTTGAAAAGCACATATGGTGCGGTCGACCCCGAGGAAGCCGATACCATCATTGTGCTTGGCGGCGATGGCACGATGCTGCGCGCTTTGCATGAATATGCGGATTACGCCGCACCGCTTTACGGGATGAACTTGGGTACGCTCGGTTTTTTGCTGAACCAGCATAAGAAAGACGAGCTGGAAGAGCGGATTGAAAATGCCAAGCGTTTTACCATCCACCCTTTGGCGATGACCGCGATTGACAAGCATGGCAAGAAGCACAAGGAAGTGGCGTTTAACGAGGTGTCGCTTTTGAGACAGACACACAATTCCGCGAAGATCAAAGTGAATGTGAATGATCAGGTGCGAATTCCTGAGCTGATTTGTGATGGCGTGATGGTTTCAACACCTGTTGGCAGCACAGCCTATAATTCTTCTGCTGGCGGGCCGATCCTGCCGTTAGAGGCCAATATTATAAATCTTACGCCGATTTCTGCGTTTCGTCCGCGTCGCTGGCCGGGGGCATTGCTCAAGAATAACAGCAAAGTGACCTTCGAGATTTTGAAAGCGATTGAGCGCCCCGTAAGTGCATCAGCGGATTCAAAAGAAATTCGGGATGTTGTTGAGGTGCGCGTGAAAGAAACGCGCAAAGTCACCAAGACTTTGCTTTATGATCCCGATAATCCTTTGCAGGAGCGGATTTTCAAAGAGCAATTTTTTGGATAATCCCTAGCTTTTGCGCGGTTTACCGGGATTGATGTCGCGGAGTTTGCGCTCGCGAGACAGCTCGTTTTCAATCTGATCGAGCTTTTCAAACATCTGTTCGTTGATGTCTCCGCCTTTGCCAATCACGCCTTCGGGCAATATGCCGAGTTTTTCAGCAATTCTTTGATACCCTTCGACCAAATCCCCGAGATCAAAGCGGAAGCGGTCTTTATCGAGCTTCTCGCCCGTCTTTGAATCCCAAAGACGGCAGTTATCAGGGGCAATTTCATCAGCTAGCACAATATACAGCTCGCCGTATTCACCGAAGATACGGCCGAATTCGAGTTTGAAATCAACAAGGCGCAGGCCAATGCCCGCGAAAAGTCCGTTCAGGTAGTCATTGATGCGCCAAGCCATGGATTCAATTTCTTCAAGCTCGTATGGGTCGGCCCAGCCGAAAGTGAAGGCGTGCTCCGCGCTGACCAGCGGGTCACCGAGTTCGTCTTTTTTGTAGTAGTATTCAACCAAAGGGCGCTGAAGTATTGTGCCTTCTTCGACGCCCAAGCGTTTGCAAAGCGAGCCAGCGGCGATGTTTCGTACCACAACTTCGAGGGGGATGATTTCAACGCTGCGCACCAGTTGCTCGCGCATATTGAGCTGTTTAATGAAATGCGTAGGAATGCCGATGCTTTCGAGCTTCGTCATCAAATGCGCTGAGATGCGGTTGTTGAGAACGCCTTTTCCGGCGATGACGGCTTTTTTCTCGGCATTAAACGCGGTGGCGTCATCTTTGAAATACTGAATGACCGTGCCTTCGTCGGGGCCTTCATAGATAATCTTGGCCTTGCCTTCGTAAATCATTTTTCTGCGCGCCATGGGAAGCCGATCCTTTTTCCTTTATGAAGCGCCTTTTTAAACAGTTTTTGCGCACATAACAATGGATTTTACGTGATTCCGATGCTACAAACCAGAAAGTAAAATATCTATTCGATTTAAAGCCCCATGAGGAGATGTAAATGTCATTTGACGATCGTGAAAAAGCATTTGAAAATAAGCACGCGCACCAAGAGCAATTAGATTTTGCAGTAGAAGCCCGTAGCTGCAAGCTTTTCGGCCTTTGGATTGCCGAGAAATTCGGTTTGGAAGGCGCGGATGCGAATACTTATGCGATGGAAGTCGTTGAATCCAACCTCGAAGAGGCAGGTTTTGAAGACGTGTATAGAAAGGTCAGAAAAGACCTTGATGCGAAAGGCGTCGAGCTTTCCGATCATATGATGAGTACTGAGATGAACCGTTTTGTCGCAGAGGCCAAAAAACAAATTGCCGAGAAAGGCTAGAATCATGGCCATGAATGCAAAAGAAATCGAAGATTTGATCCTTGCGGGCATTCCCGATGCGGATGTGAAAATCGAGGATCTTCGCGGTGACGGCGACCATTATGCGGCCTATATCACTTCGGCAGCATTTGAAGGCAAGAACCGCGTTCAGCAACACCAGATGGTGTATGCGGCGCTTCAAGGTAAAATGGGCGCGGAATTACACGCGCTGGCGATACAAACAGCCGTACCCGGCGATAAGAAATAGGAGTATTTAAACATGCAAAATGTAGTTCACGAACGCATTCAAAAAGAAATTAACGCCCATGATGTGGTGCTGTTTATGAAAGGCCAAGCGGCCTTCCCGCAATGCGGATTTTCCTCGCTTGTTGTTCAGGTGCTTTCGCAACTTGGCGTGGCGTTCAAGGATATTAATGTTCTTGAAGATATGGATATCCGCGAGGGCATCAAAGAATTCTCCGATTGGCCAACAATCCCCCAGCTCTATGTTAAGGGTGAATTTATCGGCGGGTGCGATATTGTGCGCGAGATGTATGAAAGCGGAGAGCTTCAGGCGCTATTGAGCGATAAGGGCATTCAGGCCGCTTAAGGCTTGCCTTTATCCACTGACCTTACTTTCCTGATGGATTTTGCACGAGAGCATCAAGCCAAAGCCGATCAAGGCAGCCAGCATTGACGTTCCGCCATATGAGATCAGCGGCAGAGGCGCGCCCACAACGGGAATTAGGCCCATCACCATCGCGATATTGATAAACACATAGAGCGAGAAGTTCACGCTTATGCCGAGCGACAAATAGCGCGCGAAATTTTGACGAGCGCTGAGCGCGATCCCTACCCCGTATAAAAAGACCAAGGCGAATAAAAACAGCAATATCAACCCGCCGATCAGGCCATGTTCTTCGGCCCACAAAGTGAAGATGAAGTCCGTTTGTTTTTCAGGCAGGAAGTTGAGGCGGCTTTGTGTGCCTTGCAAGAAGCCTTTACCCTCAATGCCGCCAGAGCCGAGAGCAATTTTCGATTGCGTGATGTGATATCCCGCGCCGAGAGGGTCACTTTCCGGATCAAGGAAGGTCATCACCCGCTTCTTTTGGTATCCATGCATAAATTGCCAGGCGACAGGAATACAAGCCGCGACGCCTACGCCGCCAATGATATAAAGCCAGATTGATGCCCCCGCCATAAAAAACATCGCCGCGCCCGCCATGAGAATCATCAGGGATGTTCCCAGATCAGGCTGCAGCAACACCAAGGCCACAGGCGCCATAATAACCAGAACAGGCACGATCAGGAAACGCAAAGACCGCATATCATCCATGGTGGCAGCGTGAAAATATCGCGCCAACGCCATGACCACGACAATCTTCATAATCTCGGAGGGTTGTAGCTGCATAAAGCCCAGATTAATCCAGCGCTGCGCGCCCATTCCGACATGCCCCATAATCTCCACGACAACCAAAAGGCCAAGGCCAATGAAATAAAGCGGCCATGTCAGGCGATACCACCATTTGATATCTATGAGGGCGATAATCAACATACCAATCGCGGCTATGCCAAAGCGCATCATTTGTTTAGACGCCCACGGAGAAAAGCTTCCGCCCGCCGCAGAATAAAGCGCCGTAAAGCCAATGCCCGATATAATGAATATGAGAAGCACCAAGCCCCAGCTCACGCTTTTGAGCTTATCGGTAAAGTTCAGCCCTGTGTTTAAACGTATATTACGGGCCATTTATGCTGTTCCTTCTTGCGGGACGGGGTTGGCTTTCGCGGGATCACGTCTTTGCACTTCTTCCATGATATCGCGGGCGAGCGGCGCGGCGGCTCTTGATCCGCCGATGCCATGCTCAACAACGACGGAACATACGTAACGCGGATTATCTAGCGGCGCGTAACCGACAAACAGCGCATGGTGGCGGCTTTTCCATTCAAGGTCTTCGTTTTTCACGCCTGTGGCGCGTTGCTGCATCGTAATTCTTTGCACCTGACCCGTTCCTGTTTTTCCTCCCATTTCAAAGCCGACCTCTTGGATGCGCGAACCATAGGCCGTGCCCTTTGGTGAGTTCACGACCCGGTCCATGCCGCTTTTGATTTGCTTAAGATGATCGGGGTCTATATCAAGCTTAGGCCATTTTTTCGAATGCGCGGAGTTAGGCGACAGGTCACCCTCAATCAGCCACGGTTTAACCTCATAACCGCCATTGACCAAACGGGCGGTCATCACCGCGAGTTGCAGAGGGGTGGTTTGTAGATAGCCCTGCCCGATACTGGCAACGACAGTTTCCCCGAGTTGCCATTTTTTACCGTTATATCCCATCTTCCAGTTTTTATCAGGCACTAGGCCGGGGCGTTCTTCGCTCAGATCAAAATCGAGCTTATGCCCCAATCCCATCATACGAGCGGTTTCTGCAATTTTATCAATGCCGATTTCGGCCGCCAGCTCATAGAAATATACGTCGCATGATCCGGAAAGGGCTTCTTCCAGCCCGACCCAACCATGGCCGCCTTTTTTCCAACAGTGGAAGCGGTCTTTGCCCAATTCGTAATAGCCTTTGCAAAAGGAGCTACGTCTGGATGTAACTTTTCCGGCGCGAAGTCCCGCAAGCGCGGTCACCATCTTGAAAGTTGAGGCGGGCGGGTATTGCCCCGAAATGGCTTTGTTATTCATCGGGTGTGCGGGATCAGCGAGCAGCTCCTCCCACGCGGCTGCGGAAATCCCCGATGTAAACAAATTGGGGTCGAATGAGGGATAAGAGGCCAGTGCGTAAACCGCGCCTGTATGGGCGTCCATAACAACGGCAGAGGCGCTGCGGTCTTGGCTCAAGCGGGTTTGGGCAAAGCGTTGAAGCTCGCCATCAATGGTCAGGGTTATGCGCTCGCCCGAAGTGCTGCCTTCGGTTTTCAGTTCTTGAACTTCGCGGCCAATCACGTTGACTTCAACTTCAGAGAGGCCTTTTTCACCGCGCAGCTCTTTATCGAAGCGTTTTTCAATACCTGTTTTACCGATTTTAAACCCCGGAAGGCTGAGCACGGGGTCTTCCTTGATCTCGCTCTTATCTACTGCGCCGACATATCCGACCAGATGCGCCGTGGCCGGGCCAAGCGGATAGCTGCGGCGTTCGCCAATATCGGTTATCATCCCCGGAAGGTCCGGCAGGTTTACTTCGATTTTGGAAATATCTTCCCAACTCAAATCGTCTTTGACTTCGATGGGCACAAATTTCGCGCTCTTTTTAACGTCTTTCAAAACCTCTTGGATGTTTTCTTCAGGGATATTGATCGTTTCTTGAAGTTTACGAAGGGAGATTTCGATGTTTTCTGTTTGCTCGGGGACGATGAGGACGCGGAAGTTTTGTTCGTTCACGGCCAAAGGCACGCCATAGCGGTCAACGATCTGCCCTCTGGAGGGGGCGAGTATGCGCATATTGATGCGGTTGCGATCAGACAGCGTTTTATATTGCCCGCCCTTGGCGACTTGCAGCCATGCCAAACGCCCGCCGAGGACGCCGAGAAGCGCGCCTTGCAGCCCCGCGATTACGAAGGCGCGGCGGGTAAAAACCTTAACCTGTTCTTTGTCTTTTTTCATGGCGCGCTCACTTTAAAAACCCCCTGCCCCTCTTTGTTCTTTCAGAGTTCTGGCCATTTCCACTTGCGGGGCTGGCAGAACCTGATGGGTTAAATGCAACAGTAGCAGGACAAAGGGAAATAATATGCCGCCGATCCCATAGCCGTATAATGTTTTCGTAATAGGGAAGAGTGTGAGCTGGCTCAATGACAGGACAAGCCATTGCAGGCACATATAGGCCACCGTCACGACGCAATAACCAAGCCAGATGATCATGAAATTTTGTCCGAGAAGGAAGCGCCGCTGCGAGGTTACAAAGAAGCGGCAAACCATAAATAGCAGGCCATGAACGCCCAATGGGAAGCCCGCGATAAGATCAAAGAAAAGCCCCGCAATAAGCACGAGCCAATAGGGCAGCAAGGTTGGTCTGAAGAGCGACCAGTAATATATGACCATTAGAATATAGGGCGCTTTAAACAGCAGCGAGAACGGCTCTGGCGCGGAGGCAAGCGTCAGCAAAAACAAAACGGCCATCAGCACATAAGGCACGATCATGCGGGCAGCAAGCGTTGCACGCTCAAATATTGAGTCGTAATAATCCATAGAAATATTCATATCAAATTGAGGGGATGACCTAAACAGATTAGTTGCCTAAAAGCACACCTTCTCTGAGGTAAGGGTCTGCGACATGTTCAATAATTCTGACGAAGGTGATTTTGTTCATATCGGAAAGCGGTTTTACGATGATGCCGCGCTTTTCGTCATTATGGGCGATGCCGACAGGAAGGCCGGGAGGGAAAATGCCGCCATAGCCGGATGTGATAATTCTTGCGCCGTCATTCACGCGGCTTTCGGGCGGAAGGTGCATAAGCTTGGCCGCCGTTTTGTTATCACCGGCAAGGATAGAATGCTGGCTTGTATCTTCTATTAAAACAGGAACGCGCGAGTTTATATCCGTGATCAGCAAGATACGTGAAGCTTTATCTCCCACTTCAATCACGCGACCAATAACGCCCTGTCCGGACATGACCGCCTGCCCTTTTTTGAGGCCGTCACTTTTACCCGCCGCCAAAAGCAAGGTATTGGCAAAGGCATTGCCGGCATCGGACATGACGCGGGCGGTGATGAAAGTTTTCGCCGCTTCTTCCTTAAGGTTTAGAAGTTCGCGGAAAGATTTATTTTCGGCCTGCAGCAAAAGCGCGGTTTGATACCATTCACGCAAACGCTCGTTTTCAGCCATCAAGCGTTGATTTTCAGATTGCATGGTGGCCAAACCCGATATATCGCGCAGTACGGTTGCGGCGTTTTGGACGGGAGTTGTGACCACAGACAAAACAGGGGCGAAAGAATCAACCGCTTTTGTGCGGATGGCTTCTGTTGCTTGCGGGTTCATGGAAGAAAAAACAATCATGCCGATAGCGGCGAAAAAAACAATTACCGGCAGGCCGCTGCCACTTAAATAGGCAGGAAAAATCTGCGCGATGGATTTAGAACTGGCGATTTTAGAGCGGCGTTTCAAGTGTACACTCGTTTTTCAAATTGTTAATTTCAGGATACAGCCATTGACCCTCAACAATCAATGCTCCTCTTATAATTGTACGCAGAAAACTGTTTAAAAACAAATAAGAACGCTTAAATTTTAATACGTGCCGATAAGGACATTGCGCAAAATTTTGGACTCTTCCAAGGCGTGCCCTGTGCCCAAAGCCACGCATGTGAGCGGGTCATCGGCAATGGTGACAGCCAAGCCCGTTGCGTGGCGCAAAACGAAATCCAGATTGGTGAGCAGCGAGCCGCCGCCTGTCATGACGATCCCTTTATCAACAATATCAGCCGCGAGTTCAGGCGCGGTGTGTTCGAGGGCGACTTTTACGCCTTCAACGATTTGGCCGACAGGTTCCGCGAGGGCTTCGGAGATTTGACGCTCTGTGACGACGATTTCTTTCGGGACGCCGTTCATGAGATCGCGGCCACGGATCTCCATTTTGCGGCCTTCGCCGTCAGCGGGAGGACATGCGGAGCCGATTTCTTTTTTGATCCGCTCCGAGGTGCTTTCGCCGATTAAAAGGTTATGCACGCGGCGGATATAAGCGATGATGGCTTCATCCATTTTATCGCCGCCTACACGGACGGATTTGGCGTAAACAATGCCGCCAAGGGAAATAACGGCAACTTCGGTGGTTCCGCCGCCAATATCGACCACCATAGAGCCGGAAGGCTCAGTCACGGGAAGGCCTGCGCCGATTGCGGCAGCCATTGGCTCTTCGATAAGTTCAACGCGGCGCGCGCCTGCGCTTTCTGCAGATTCGATAATGGCGCGCTGCTCCACAGCCGTAGAGCCGGAGGGCACACAGATCACCATTTTAGGGGAGACGAAGGAGCGGCGATTATGCACTTTACGGATGAAATATTTGATCATCGCCTCGGTGACTTCGAAATCCGCGATCACGCCGTCACGAAGCGGGCGAGTTGCGGAAATACTTCCCGGTGTTCTGCCGAGCATCTGTTTGGCTTCGTTCCCCACAGCCAGAACATGCTTCTTACCATAGTTCATTTCGATGGCAACAACGGAGGGTTCGTTCAGCACAATGCCCTGATCCTTGACGTAGACCAGCGTATTGGCCGTACCCAAATCAATCGCCATATCGGCAGACATAAATCCAAAAAGTCCGGAGAACATAAAAAAAACGCTCTTAATGTTAGAATTAAAGAGCGTTTATAGCAGATCGATATTTTAAATGCATGGAGAAAATTGGCCCAGCCCATTTAATTTGGGCGCTTTTGGGGATTAAATTAAAACCCCCGCAAATAAGCCTTAACCCTGACGGCACTTCATGCGTGGGTTTTTCTTATTAATCACATAAACACGGCCCTTACGGCGAATAACGCGGTTGTTACGGTCTCTGCTTTTCAATGTCTTCAATGAATTTGTAACTTTCATCGTATAATTCCTTTTCTTGAGCGCGGACAATAGCTTTGCAGGCCCAAAGTTGTCAAGCACTTCTTTAACATTGATTTTGTAATGTATACATATCACAGTACCCATATGCATAAAGAACAAAATAAAAAATCATTTAAATCCGGCGAAACGATCATGAAGCAAGGCGATGCGGGCACTTGCGCGTATATCATTGAAACGGGCCGGGTCGAGATTTTGATCGAGAATAAGAACGGCGAGACGCAATATGTGGGGTCTCGCGGGCCGGGCACGATGATCGGCGAGATGGCGATTTTGGATAATTCACCGCGCACCGCAACCATCAAGGCCGTTGAAGATTGCGAATTGCTGGAAATTACCAAGGAAGATTTCGCGCTGCGCCTCGAAAATGCTGATCCTGTGCTGCATATGACGATGCAAGTGATCCTCACGCGTTATCGCGATATGTTGAAACGTTCACAGATTATCGGCGATCCGCCGATGTTGAACGAAGCGGAAGAAATGGAGCTGAGCTATTCGGAAGGTTCGAAGGCTGTGGCGACTATTAAAATGACGAATGATTTTGAGGCGGCGCTTAAGAGCAAAGAGATATCCCTTCATTATCAACCGATTATCAATCTTGCCTCACAGAAAATTGAAGGTTTTGAAGCGCTGATGCGGTGGGAGCATCCGGAAAAAGGGTTTATCTCCCCTGCTGTTTTTATCCCTGTGATCGAGGAAAGCGGATTGATTGTTCAGGCTTCGAAATGGGCGCTGAAAGAATCGCTGATGGCGCTTAAGCGCATTCAAAGCCGCGTTCCTTTTAAAGACGAGCTGTTTATGAGCGTTAATTTTTCGAGCCGCGATTTTGCATCCGAGGATTTTGTGGGGAGCGTTTGCGACAGCATTGCGACCAGCGACGTGAAGGCGAGCCAAGTGCATCTAGAGATTACCGAGCGGCTTTTGATCGGGCAGCCCGATAATGCGAAAGAGACATTAAAGATGTGCCGCGACGCAGGGATGGGGATCTCGATTGATGATTTCGGAACGGGGTATAGCTCCTTGAGTTATTTGCATTATTTCCCGATTGATATATTGAAAATTGATCGCAGTTTTGTGAAAGATATGACGAGTGACGAAAGTGCGCTCGAGCTTATTAAGTCCATCATCGGTCTGGGCAAGAATCTAAAAATGAAGATCATCGCAGAAGGCATTGAGAATCCAGAAGAAGCCAAGATACTAGCCGCGATGGGATGCGATATGGCGCAAGGGTATTATTTCGCGAAGCCGATGCCCGAGCTTGAGGTTACGCAGCGCGTTTCCAAATCACAGATTTTCGAATTTTAATTATTTAGATGTGGCTTCGAACACGCCGTCCCACTCGCCTTTTGGCGGGGTTTTTATAAGGGCGTTTATGCGCTCCTCGTATAGATCATAAGCGACATTCAAATCAAACAGCGTTTGCTTGCGGGCTTCTTTCAGGGCTTTTTGCGCGGCTTTAAATTCTCCTTCGCGATATTTGGCGATCATATCCTCATGATGGGCTTTGAGGGCTTTATACTCCTCGCTTGCGGCCATATCCGCGCCCGCCAGCAGGGCGAAAACACGTTCAGGCTTGGTTTTACCCTTCACCTTTATAATATCCATTTCCAAACATGCCAGATCAGGGACTTTGAGATATGTGGTTTTGCCGATCAGGATATTGATACCGTAATTTTTGGTTTGCCCCTCAAGGCGCGATGCGAGATTAACCGCATCACCAAGCGTGGAATAGGCGAAGCGTTGTTTCGACCCCATGTTGCCCACCGCGCACGGGCCGGTGTTAATCCCTATTCCCGCTTTTAGAAGCACAGGCGTTTTGCCGATTTCTTCGGCCTTGCGCTGCACTTCCGCGTTTATAGGCTCAAGCGCATCTTGCATACCGAGCGCGGCGAGACAAGCGTGGCGCTCGTGGTTATCATCGTCTAACGGAGCGTTCCAAAACGCCATCATCGCATCGCCCATATATTTGTCGATTGTGCCGCGGTTTTTCATCACAAGATCAGACATCGGCGTGAGGAAATCATTCATCAGCTGGATAATTTCTTCGGGCGAAAGCCCTTCGCAGATGCTCGTGAAGCTGCGAATATCGGAGAACATCACGGTGAGGTCTTTGGTTTCCCCGCCGAGTTTCAGCTTATCGGGATTTTCGGTCAATTCCTGCATAAAATCAGGGGAGATATAGAGGCCGAATGCATCACGAACTTGGCGCTTTTCGCTTTCCACCCTTAAATAGGTCAGCATGATCGAGGTCATGAAGATCACGAAAACCGAGAGCGAGGCATAGAACGGATCGAGCAGCAGCCCGTAATCGACATAGGCGACACCGGAACCGATGAACGCGAGCGCGATCAGGCCGAAGCACAATATCGCCAGAAGCAGCACATGGATAAACGGCGCAAGGACGATCATGAGCAAGCCCACGGCCAGAATGAATGTGGCCTCGGCCACCACCGTGATATCGGGACGCAGCAGGAATTTATCCTGCAGGATTTGTTCGATCACATTGGCGTGAATTTCAACGCCGGGCTGGAACGGCTCAAGCGCGGTTGACCGCAAGTCTTTGAGTCCTTCGGCGCTGGAGCCAATCAGAATGATTTTGTCTTTCAGACTTTCGCGAATTTCATCATGGAATTCTGGATTTGCGACTTTGTATGCGGATAGATAATCGCCTCCGCGTTCATCAAATTTGCGGTAATAGACATGCATCACGCCGTCGCTTTCGACGGGGATTGAATGCGGCCCCACCACGATGCGGTACGCCGTATCAATGGCGTTGAAATCATAATCAGGGTTATCGCCGATTTTCGTGAGGAGTTTAGGGTCGCCTTGCGCGACGCGAATTGCCTCAAGGCTTAAGGACGGATATAGGGTTTTGCCGTCGCTAAACACCAGTCCGGTACGGCGAAGAATACCATCAAAATCGGGCTTAGCCATGAAGCTGCCGTTCCCTGCCGAGGCTTTTTCAAGCGCGGGTAAAAACGTAGCTGCTTTTTCAAAACGCTCCGCATCGTTTAAAAATATTTCGCGGTCATTTTTCTTGATGAGGATTGGTTTGTTCACACGCGGCGGGCGCGGCACTTGAGTATAGCTTCCATAGGTGAAACCGGAGACGAAAATCTGTGAGGCTTTTATCGCGTCTTCTAAAGAGGTGTCGTAATTTGCGAGGCTGTGGAGGTCATCATTCACGGCATTAAAGCGCGGATCACTTTTGAGCGTTTCGGCGATTAAATGCGGGGAGGAGCGGTCGGCCTCGGCGAGCACCCCATCAAAGGCGATGACTTTCGCACCGAGCTCCGTGAGGTTCGAGACGAGGCTGGCTACGATATTGCGCGGCCATGGCCACTGCCCCAGGGCCTGAAGGGAATCATCATCAATATCAACGATCAACACGTCGCCCGTGGAGTCGCGGGGGTAAATCTGGTTTAGTTCATCAAAAACAAGAGACTGCATCTCCATGCGCCAGCGATCGGTTGAGCCGCTGTTATAAACGGCGGCAAGCAAGAGAGCGGCGAGGAGGAAGAAGTGAATCCAGCGATGTGTGATAAAGCGCATCATCACCGATTATCGCTCTGTAAAGGCTCGGTCGCGGGCGCGAAGGACAGGCTTTAGAAGATATTCAAGGATTGAGCGTTTGCCTGTGATGACCTCAACTTGCGCGACCATACCGGGCGTAATGGGGAGCGGGTTTTGGGGGGCGCCCATAAAGTTTTGAGCGGTGTGGATTTCAATTTCGAAGCTTGGGTTGCCCTCCCCGTCTTTTACGGAGGTTGCACCAACGCGGACAAGCTCGCCATCGAGGCTGCCGTATTTCTGCGCGTCATAGGCGGTGATTTTCACCTTGGCGGGCTGCCCTGCGCGGATAAAGGCGATTTCACTGGGCGAAACGGTCGCGATCACTTTAAGCTCATCATCAACGGGCACGATTTCAAAGAGCTGCATCGCGGGTTCGACCACGCCGCCGATTGTACGCACGGCGAAGTTATTGACCACACCATCCACGGGGGATTTAATCTCGCGGCGATCGACGCGATCATCGATAGATTTTAGGCTTTCTTGAAGCGAGGAAATTTGCGTTTCGACTTCGTTCATTTCACCAAGCGCTTGGGAGCGAAAACGATCAAGCTGGCTTGCACGCTCTTTTAAGGCCACTTGAACCTCGGCGTTGAGGGAGTTTTTCTGCTGCGCGCCCGTGTTAATCTGGCCTGTTAAGTCATTGATTTCTCTATTAAGGCGAATTTCTTCAAGTTTGGGAACAGCGCGCTTTTTTACCATCTCGTGGGTGATTGCCAATTCCTCGTTGAGCAATTTTCTGCTGCTGACATATTGGTTGATTTGCGCGTTGATGCTCCCGAGATCGGCGCGCGCTTTTGCGATGCGGTCATCGAGAATGGCGTAAGTGTTTTTAAGCTCTTTTTGGCGGGAATCATAAAGCGCTTTTTCGTTTTGCGCGATGGCGGGGGCCTCCTCAAGAACCTCTGGAGGGACCACGAAAGCTTCACCATTGGCTTCCGCCAGCAGTCGCGCGCGCTTCGCGGAAAGCCCCAAGAACCGTGCTTGCGCTCCACCCGCCTCGGAGGAGAATTGAATATCGGAGAGCCGCATCAGGACATCGCCGCGCTTCACGACCTGTCCTTGGCGCACGAGGATTTCTTCAACGATGCCGCCCTCCAGGCTTTGCACGATTTGCACATCCTGGGATGGGACAACCTGCCCCTGCCCGCGCGTGAGGACCTCGACCTTGGCAAAGGCCGCCCACAAGATGCCGAAGGTCACCAGCGCCATGATGGTGAAGAGCATCAGCGTGGCAGAAGTTGCAGGACGCAAGCGAGTGGCGGCGTCCAATTCAGACATGAAGTCATGCTCTTTTATTTTCGGGTTGAAGAGGCTCATGCTTTTACTCCATCACCTTGCAGCGCTTTAATCACCTGATCGCGCGGACCGTCCATTACGACCTTGCCTTGATCAAGCAGGATCAAGCGATCCACCATCTCCAGCATTGTGTGTTTATGGGTGATGAGGATGAAGGTCTTATCTTTGATTTCTTCGGCGATATATTTTTTAAAGGCAGCTTCGGCCTGCATGTCCATAGCGTTTGTGGGCTCGTCACAGATCATGACTTTAGGCTCAATCAGCATGGCGCGGGCAAGGGCGATGGCTTGGCGTTGTCCACCTGACAGGCCTTCTCCATGTTCGCCCACGGGGGCATCATAGCCCATAGGGTGGCGGGCGATGAAATCATGCACACCTGCGGATTTCGACGCTTCGAGGATTTCCTCTTCACTGGCGCTCGGCATGCTGGCGGTGATGTTATCGCGCACCGAGCCGTTGAACAGCACAACATCTTGCGCGATATAAGCGATGGATTTGCGAAGATCGGCGGGGTCAATCTGGCGGGTGTCGGTATCATCGGCGAGGATTGTCCCTGCACTTGGTTTATAGAGGCTCATCATCAGCCGCGCGGTCGTGGATTTGCCGGAACCGATGCGCCCGATGATCGCGACTTTTTCACCCGGGTTGATTGTGAAAGACACGTCTTTCAGAACGTCTTGTTTTACGTTGGGGTATGCGAATGATACATCTTTGAACGTGATTTTGCCTTCCAGATCAGGGCGATGCAGGAAGTTTATATTAGCCGGTCTTTCGGTAGGTTGGCTCATAAAATTATCGAGGGTTTTGAGCGCGCCGCTGGCTTGGTGATAGCGCGCCATGAGGTTTGCGATTTGACCGATGGGGGAAAGCGCTTTACCGCTGAGAATCACGCAAGCGATCAAGCCACCGACTGTGAGCGAGCCATCGGCGACTAAATACATGCCAGCAAGGACGATGATGACGGAAGCCGTTTGCTGAATAAAGGTGGCGATATTAACGCCCAGACCGGAAATAAAGCGTGAGGATTGTCCGTAGGCAGCGTTCTCCCCGACCAGAGCGCCATAACGCGCGCGGAAAGACCCGTCCGCGCCGACAGCCTTAATGGTTTCCAAACCATGTATGGCCTCAACCAAAAGACCGTGCTTCGCTTCAGCGGAGCGCGTGGCTTTGCGCACCACGGCCTTGAGCGGGGCCTGAATCGCGAGACCAACGAGCATAACGGCAGCGATCAAGCCCACCAAGATAAGGGCGATAGAGCCGCCGAGCTGATAAATAATGAAGAGGAAGAACAACGTGAAGGGCAAATCAACCAGCGCGGTGATGGTGGCGGAGGTGAAGAAATCGCGAACAGAATCAAAGTCGCGCAGCATGTTGGCGAATGCGCCGCTGCTTTTTGGGCGGTGCGAGAGATCGAGGTTTAAGACCTGATCGAAAATTTTGCGCGTGGCGATTACATCCATGCGCCGCCCTGCCAGATCAATCAGATATGAGCGCAAGCAGCGCATAATGAGGTCAAAGACAAACACAACGAGCGCGCCTATACCCAGCGCCCAGCCCGTTTCCATCGCCACGTTTGGGATCACGCGGTCATAGACATTCATGATAAAAAGCGGACTGACGAGGCCGAAAAGGTTAATGAACACCGCGCCGGACAGCACCATTCCATAGATGCCGCGATTTTGACGGATAAGACTCCAGAACCAGTCATGGCGGCCATCTTGTTTGTCGAAGGCATCGGAGTTGGTGAATTCGGGGCGGGGCTGCGTCAGGATGGCATAGCCTGCATAGCGTTCTTGGAGGGCCGCAGCTTTTAAGCTTTCGTTTTTGTCTGTGTCGGGATTGTAGATTTCCGCATCCCCATCAAGAGACAGCAAAACGCACGCCTTTTTATCCTTCAAAACAAGAACCGTCGGCAAAACGCCTTTTGAAATGTCAGTGATTTTTTTCTGCTTAACGATCTGCGTTTTGATCGAGATACGCTCTGCGGCTTGTTTAAAAAGCTCCGGCCCCAATATACGTCCATCATAGGCCAGACCAGCAGTGAGCGCACCTTTGGTTTTAGCACGCCCATAATGACGGGTTAAAAAAACCAGACAGTCCAAAAGAGAGTCGTTTTTGGGCGTGGTTGCTTTCGAGGGTTGGCTATTCTTGCTCATCGCTTAGCATTTCCGCGCTTTGTGCTGGTCTGTTTTCCGAAGGTCGCCTTGGGCCAACATGGGTAGACGCAGCAACGGCGGTATAACCCACCGAGTCTTGCAGATGCCCTAGGCTGGCGAGTATCCCATATTCGGAAAGCAACAGCCTGTGCTCTGCATTGATCTTTTCCAGACGCGTATTAAAGAGTTGGTTCTCGGCTTGCATCAACTGAAGCAAAGATACGCGCGCGCCTTCAAACTGCGCCTCATATGTCTCGAGAAGTTTTTTATTCAGATCAAGGCGCTTAAGCTGGTTTTCGGCCTGTATTTGCGCGGTTTCATGTTCGGCATAGGCGAGCCTTATCCCGCGTTCGGTTTGAAGCTGGATATCGCGGGTGCGTGAAAGGCTCTCTTGATGTTCTAGATTGCGTTTTTTAATCCGCGCCATTTGCGCACCGCCCGTTTCAAACGCCCAGTTCATCTTGACCAGCGCTCTTGCGTCCGTGGCTTCGCCGCCGATAATGTCGTCTTTATCGGTCTTTAAGTATGACAGCTCACCGTCAATATCGGGATAAAGCGCGCTTTCTTCTGCGGTGATATCATATTGGGTGGCTTTAGAGGAAAGCATAGCGGCGCGCACTGCGGGGTGCATATTTGCTTGCTGAAGAGCCGCCTCTAGTGTTTCAGGGATGCTGGAAACAGGCGAGGCAGGTTTCACCAAATTCGGGGTTGGCGGCATGCCTGTCAGTTCGAAGAAATCGCTTTCTGCGGCGCGGAGCTGTCCCAGATAATCGGCTTTATAATTATCAAGGATAATGACAACATCGCGGGCTTGTTGAAGCTCCGTTTCATCCGCCACACCTTCATTGACCATGTTTCTGATGCGATCAAGATAGCTGCTGACGTTTTTCTCGTGTTCTTCGATGAGGTTATAGCCGAAACGAGCGCGCAAGAGGTTGATATATGTTTGCGTGGCTCTAAATGCCAGAGTTTCACGGACGCCAAGCAGGTTTTCGTTTGATGCTTTTTTCGATGTCAGCGCGGCGCTTACGCGGCTATTAACTTCGTCTGCATCATAGATCATTTGGCGGGCAGATACTCCGCCCTCCCAAAGATAAGAATACCCATCGCCCCGCGTTACGCTGAGGCCGCGGCTGGTGCTGTTATCACCAAACATGCGGCCGCCGGATGCGTTGGCGGAAAGCTCAGGGTAATAACCGGAGCGCTGTTCTTTGATGTCTTGGTCTGAAACGCCGATGGCGGTTTTCGCTGATTCAACCTGCGGATGGTGAATAAATGTTTTGCCGATTGTTTCTTCCAGCGTTTGCGCGCCTGCGGGGGATGCGCAAGCCAAAGCCAAAAGGCTTGATGTAATAAGGAAATATTTTTTTGACATTGGAACCAAAGCAAAAATGAAAGACGCGCCGAGAATTCGACAACCCTTTAAATCTAATCAAAAAAGCCTTCTTCCGCAAGTGATTAGCGGTAATTAGACAAAACAGTTAAAAAATCAGGGGTGTTTTTGCAATCGCCCTTCACAAAGCATTTTTGATCGTGCATGTTTCTTAGATCATAATAGAAAAGGATGGTTATTGTGGGATTAAAAATCATCGTTCCCAAGGAAACGGCTAAAGCCGAAAAACGTGTGGCGGCCTCTGCGGAAACCGTCAAGAAACTGGTGGCTATGGGTGCGCTTGTTATGCTTGAAAAAGGCGCAGGCGAAGCGGCTTCGATTTCGGATGAAACATTCAAAGCGGCGGGTGGGTTGATCGCCAAGGGCAAAGACGATCTTTACAAGGGCGCGAATATTGTTCTGCGCGTGCAACCCACGGGCGAAGCGGACCTTGCGGATATCCCTAAGGGCGCGCTTGTGGTTGGCCTCATGGCGCCGCATAAAAACGAGAAGTTTATTGCGGCGGGCAAAAAGGCCGGACTGCATCTTTTGGCAATGGAAAAAGTGCCGCGTATTTCACGCGCGCAGAGCATGGATGTTTTGTCTTCGCAATCAAACTTGGCCGGATATAAGGCGGTTTTGGATGCGGCAGGGGAATATGGCAGCGCGTTTCCGATGATGATGACGGCGGCGGGCACTGTGCCGCCAGCGAAGGTTTTCGTTATGGGCGCTGGTGTTGCGGGCTTGCAAGCGATTGCGACCGCTCGGCGTTTAGGCGCGGTTGTGACGGCGACAGATGTACGCCCTGCCGCGAAAGAACAAGTGCAATCCTTGGGCGCGAGTTTTGTGGCCGTGGAAGATGACGAGTTCAAAGAGGCGGAAACTGCGGGCGGATACGCCAAGCAGATGTCGAAAGAATATCAAAAGAAGCAAGCGGCCTTGATTGAAGAGCATATCGCGAAGCAAGATATTGTGATTACTACGGCGCTCATTCCCGGTCGCGACGCCCCTGTTTTGGTGACGGCAGCGATGGTAAAAAGCATGAAGCCCGGCTCTGTGATTGTTGATTTGGCCGTGGAAGCGGGCGGCAACGTGCAGGGCGCGAAGCTTGGCAGCATTGAGAATGTCGGCGGCGTGAAGATTATGGGCTATGAGAATGTGCCGAGCCGCTTGGCATCGGATGCTTCGCTGCTCTATGCGAAGAATGTTTTCAACCTTCTGGGGCTTATCATTGATAAAGAAACCCGCGCGATTTCAAAGACATGGATGGAAGATGAGATTATTCAGGCCATGCTTGTGAGCGAAGCGGCGGCTGCGCCGAAAGTGAACGCGCCAAAGAAAACGCCTACCGCGAAACCCGCAGCGACAAAAAAGACCGCACCAAAAAAAGCCGCGCCTGAAAAAGTGGCGGCGAAGAAGCCTACCGCCCAAAAAACAGCGAAGAAAACAGCAAGTAAGAAGGATTAAGGATCATGGAAGAAAAAACCAAAACAGTATCCGAAAGCGCAGTGGATCTTGCCAACCAACTTAAAGAACTTTCCGATCAGGCCGCAGGGCTTGCCGCGGAAGGCGCGGATACAATTGTGCTGAGTGCTTCGCACGGTACACCGTTTCTAATGACGGGGCTAACCGTTTTTGTGCTGGCGTGTTTTGTTGGCTATCACGTTGTTTGGCGCGTTACCCCTGCCCTGCATTCGCCGCTTATGGGCATTACAAATGCGATTTCATCGGTGATTGTTGTGGGCGCAATTATGGCGATTTGGCCTGCGGATGGCAGTTTTTCCTTGATGGGCTTTATCGGCGTTATTCTGGCCTCGATCAATATTTTCGGCGGTTTTATTATCACCCAGCGCATGCTTCACATGTTTAAGAAAAAGGGCTCATAACCAATGCTTGCAGAATTTTTATACATCGTTGCGGCGGTTCTTTTTATCCTGACTTTACGGGGGCTTTCGCACCCTGAAACCGCGCGTCAGGGCTTGATGTTCGGCGTAATCGGTATGGCTTTGGCTGTGGGGACAACGCTTATGCTTCCTGCTACCGGCGGGATTTTCTGGGTACTGATCGCGATCGGGATTGGCGGCACAATCGGCACGCGCATTGCCAAGAAAATTGATATGACAGAATTGCCGCAGCTTATGGCGGCGTTCCACTCTTTGGTCGGTTTGGCCGCCGTTTGCGTGGCGGCGGCGGCATTTTATCACCCCGAGGCGTTTGGAATCGGCACACGCGAGGATATAAAATTCGCCAGCATGGTCGAGATGTCTTTGGGCCTTGCGATCGGGGCGATTACCTTTACGGGATCTGTGATTGCATGGGGCAAGTTACACGGAAAAATCTCCGGTAAACCTGTGACGTTTGGCGGGCAGCATGCCTTAAATGCGCTGCTTGCCATTTTGCTTGTGATTTTGATTGTGATTTTATCGACAACCGAAAGCAGCTTTATTTTCTGGGTTGTGGCGCTGCTTGCGATGGGGCTTGGTATTTTGATTATCATCCCGATTGGCGGCGCGGATATGCCCGTGATTGTTTCGATGCTGAACTCCTATTCAGGGTGGGCGGCCGTTGGGATTGGTTTCACGCTTCATAACAATTTGCTGATTATCACAGGCGCGCTTGTGGGATCATCGGGCGCGATTTTGTCTTACATCATGTGTAAAGGCATGAACCGTAGTTTCCTGAATGTTATTCTCGGAGGTTTCGGGAATGATGCGGGCGCAGCGGCGGCGCAGGATATGGGCGATCGTAATGCCAAGATTGGCGCGGCGGAAGATGCGGCCTATATCATGAAAAATGCCTCGAAGGTTATCATCATCCCCGGATACGGCATGGCGGTGGCGCAGGCGCAGCATGCTTTGCGCGAGATGGCGGATATCCTCAAAAAAGAAGGTGTGGACGTTAAATATGCGATTCACCCTGTTGCGGGGCGGATGCCGGGACATATGAATGTTTTGCTCGCAGAGGCCAATGTGCCGTATGATGAAGTGTTCGAGATGGAAGACATTAACCGCGAATTTGCGCAGGCCGACGTGGCCTATGTGATTGGTGCGAATGACATCACCAACCCTGCGGCGAAAACGGATTCTTCTTCCCCGATTTACGGAATGCCTGTTTTGGATGTTGATAAAGCGCGCACGGTTTTGTTTGTCAAACGCTCGCTTGGATCGGGATATGCGGGGATTGATAATCCGCTGTTTTATTCCGATGGCACTATGATGCTGCTTGATGATGCCAAGAAGATGACGGAAGACATCATTAAAGCGCTTGAGGCTTAAAGGGCGCATGTGAGCACGCAAGCTTCAAATACTCCAAATTTAGAAAGGCGGTTTACGCAGCCCGATGGGTGGCGATGGGGCAGTTTTACCCGCGAAGGCCGCGCAATCCGTTTTGGATATGCGATGCCGAACGGTGAGACACCGACAGCGATCGTTATCTGCCTGCCCGGTTTGAGCGAGTTTGCCGAGAAATATTTTGAAACGGCGCGGAATTGCATTGGGCAAAATCTTGGGTTTTTCGTCATTGATTGGATGGGGCAAGGCAAATCTGGGCGGTATTTAAAAGACCCGCATAAGCGCCACGGCGTGGATTTTATAGAGGATGTTAAGGACCTTGAGATGCTTATTCAGGGCCATGTTCCGAAAGACATTCCGCTCGTGATGCTCGCGCATTCAATGGGCGGAAATATCGGCTTGCGGTATTTGGACAACCACAAAGGCCGCTTTAAATGCGCGGGATTTTCTGCGCCTATGCTGGGAATTGAGGCGCTTAATAAAGTTCCGCTTTCGGGGGTTATCGCGTTCATCATGCAAAACCTTGCAAGCACCTCTTATATATTTGGCGGCAAAGGCTGGCGGGCAGAGCTTCGCCCGCAGCCCGATGTTCAGTTTTCAACGGATGCGGCCCGCGCGCGCGTCCATAATGCATGGTGTTTGGCTGATCCTGCGCTGCAAGTGGGCGCTGTAACCTTCGGGTGGCTGTATAATGCGCTTAAATCCTACCGCCTCGCCTTTAAAACCTCTTTATGCATACCGTGTTTTATTGCCAGCGCGGGGCGCGATAGCATTGTTGATAGCGCGAAAATTAAAACCTTCGCAGAAAAACAAAGCGCCTGCAGCCACCAGCATTATCCAAACGCCGCGCATGAAATTCTTATGGAGCGGGACGAGATACGGGATGATTTTTTTGCGCGCTTTTATGGCTTGATTAAAGAAAGTATCGTGGATTAACTACAGAGCTTGAAACCGTTTTAAGAAACATGCGAGTATAAGAAAATAAAGGGAGATGCCATGAGTATGGACCAAAAAGATAAAGATGCAATTCGTTTGAGCGACAGGATTTTGTCGGCTTTGGATTTGTCATTGGAACAAAAAGATTTGAAAATTGCCGAGCTTCTTACAAAAGCGATGGAGCAAGCCATGACGCGCAACACAGGCGGCGGGGAGTTTATCGAGCGCCGTGATTATCCGCCTGAAATTGAAAAAGCAATGGATAAGCTTTATGCGCTGCGCGACAGCCAAGACGGCGTTTAATTACGCGATCATCTCCAGCCATTGATCTTCGCTCAAGACCTCGATGCCGAGGTCTTTTGCTTTTTTGAGCTTAGAGCCTGCATCTTCCCCTGCAATTACAAAATCTGTTTTCTTTGAAACACTGCCTGCCACCTTCGCGCCGAGGCTTTCGGCTTTGGCTTTGGCTTCGGCGCGCGTGGTTTTTTCGAGCGTACCTGTGAAGACAACGGTTTTTCCTGCTATGGGGCTGCCGTCCATGTTCGGGCGCTCATAGGGCTGAATTGTTAGCTGCCGCGCCAGCGCCTCCAAGACCTCCTGATTATGGCCTTCCGCGAAAAACCCGACCAGATCATCCGCAACCGCAGGGCCGATATCTTCGATATTGAGGAGCTCCGCGAAGGCTTCGCCTTCATGATCGCGGGCGTTTTTCATGGCGGCGGTGAGGCTTTCCAGATCGCCGTAAGTGGCGGCAAGTCTTTTGGCGGTGGCTTCGCCGACCTGACGGATGCCGAGGGCATAGATGAAGCGGTTAAGCTCGATGCGGCGGCGTTCGTTGATTGAGGCGAAGAGGTTCTTCACCGATAGCTCGCCCCAGCCTTGGCGCTCTTTGAGCGGCGGGGTTATGTCTGCCGCTCGGCTTTCTAGCGTGAAGATATCGGCGGGGCTTTTGATGAGCCCTTCTTCATAGAATTGTTCAATGATTTTTGCGCCCAGACCTTCGATGTCAAAGGCGAGGCGCGAGACGAAATGCTTCAGGCGTTCAACGGCTTGCGCGGGGCAGATGAGGCCGCCAGTGCAGCGCGTGACGACATCATCACCTTCGCGGATCGCCGCCGAGCCGCAAGCGGGGCAGATTTCAGGGAAGATGAATTCTTGTTCGCTGCCGTTGCGTTTGTCTTCCAAGACCTTCACGACTTGGGGGATGACATCGCCTGCGCGCTGAATGACGACCATGTCGCCGATGCGCACGTTTTTGCGCTCAATCTCGTCTTTATTATGGAGGGTGGCGTTAGAGACCACGACACCGCCGACGGTGATAGGCTCCAGCCGCGCGACGGGGGTGAGCGCGCCGGTGCGCCCCACTTGAATGTCGATTGCGTGGAGCTTTGTGATGGCTTGTTCGGCGGGGAATTTATGCGCCGTCGCCCAGCGTGGAGAGCGCGAGACAAAACCGAGACGGGATTGGTAATCGAGGCGGTTGACCTTATAGACCACGCCGTCGATTTCGTAATCTATTTTGGCGCGCGCTTCGAGGATGGCGTTGTAATGGTCCATGATTTCTTTCACGGATGAACACATCTCATATCCCGTTTCAGGGATGCCCCATGCGCCGAGTTTTTCACGGATTTCAAAATGCGTGGCGGCGAAGCTTTCGCTCACCTGCCCCAGCGCGTAGCCGAAAAATTTTATGGGTCTGGATTTTGTGATGGACGGATCAAGCTGGCGGACGCTGCCTGCGGCGGCGTTGCGGGGATTGGCAAAGAGCGGTTTGCCTGCTTCTTCTTGCACTTTATTAAGAGCTTCAAAATCTTTGCGCGCCATGTAAATCTCGCCGCGCACCTCGAGGATATCGGGCGCATCACTTGGCAGAGTATGCGGGATGCCTTCAATGGTTTTGACATTGGCGGTGATGTCCTCGCCTTCGCTGCCGTCGCCGCGCGTTGCGGCCATGACGAGCTTGCCGTTTTCGTACCGAAGCGAGCAAGAGAGGCCGTCGATTTTGGGTTCGGCAACGATTTGTAGCGGCTCGGTGTCAGGAAGACCTAGAAATTTTTTGATGCGGGTGAGGAAATCCTCCACGTCTTCTTCGCTGAACACGTTGGAAAGCGAGAGCATGGGGACGGCGTGTTTAACCTTGGAGAAGCCTTTTGACGGCGCGGCGCCGATGGTTTGGGTGGGGCTGTCTTTAGTTATAAATTCGGGGTGCTTTTCTTCGAGGGCTTCGAGTTCTTTGCGAAGTTTATCATAAGCCGCGTCGGAGATTTTCGGCGCGTCCTCTTGATAATATGCGGCGTCTGCGGCGCGGATTTCTTTTACCAAATCGCTATGGCGAACTTTGGCATCCAGCTTTTCGAGATCCAGAAGCATATTCATGCCGCTTTCTCCAAGAGCTTATCGGCGGCGGCGCGGGCTTCTTCGGTGATACTTGCGCCCGCGAGCATTCTTGCGATTTCCTCGCGGCGGTCGTTAAATTCAGGCAGCGGCAGAACATCGGTGCGGATGTCTTTATCGCCGTCCTTTTGGACGATCCAGTGGTGGCTTGCGCGTGCGGCGACTTGCGGAGAGTGCGTGACGACCATGATTTGTTTATCTTTCGCCAAACGGGCCAAACGTTCGCCCACCGCATCGGCTGTGCCGCCGCCTATCCCTGCATCGACCTCATCAAAAATGAGCGTGGCGGCCGCGCCGATTTCCGCCATTACAACTTTTAGGGCGAGCATAAAGCGCGACATTTCTCCGCCTGATGCGATTTTTCCCAATGGGCCGGGGTCGCTTCCGGGGTTTGTGGCGACGAGGAATTGCACGCGGTCAATGCCGTGCGCGCCCCACTCGCCTTCGTTTAAAGAAGCGAGTTCGGTGACAAATTTTGCCTTATCAAGCTTGAGCGGCGGGAGTTCCTTGGCCACCAGATCATCGAGTTTTTTGGCGGCGGCGGCGCGCTGCTTGCTGAGCTTTTGCGCCTCTTCCAAATAGGCGGCTTTCGCCTGATCCACAGCCTTAATGGCTTTGGCGAGCGCTTCATCCGCGTGTTCAATCGCATTGAGTTTTCCTGCGATATCTTCGCGTTTTTGCGGCAGGTCATCGACTTCGCATTGGTGCTTGCGGGCTTGTCCGCGCAGGGCAAAGAGGCGCTCATCAATGGATGTGAGGTCATGTTCGGAATGCTCCAGATCATTGGAAAGGCTCTGAATGGCGGAGACGGCCTCGGTGATTTCGTTGGAGGCGCGTTCCAAGGCGCTGATCACTTCGCCTGCGTTTTCGCCGATTTTATTCGCGACGCGATCGAGGATGCCCCATGCTTCGCGGACGGGGTCTTTCTCACCATCAAGGGCGTTATAAGCGGCGTTTAAGGCTTCCAGTACTTGTTCGCGGTTCATCAGACGATCGCGGAGCGAGGCAAGCTCTGTCTCCTCGCCCGCTTTGGGGTCCAGTGTATCAAGGTCTTCGAGGGCGGTGCGTAAATATTCTTCTTCAGTCCGCGAGGCTTGGGTTAAGGCTTTAAGGTCTTCCAGTTCGCGCTGTTTGTTTTTGAGGGCGCTCCACAGGCTTTCGACCCCCTGCCCTATCGAGGCGTAATCATCGAGCATCTGGCGGTGGCTGGCGGGGTTCAGGAGGCCGCGCGTATCGAACTGGCCATGAATTTCCACCAGAGATTCGCCGATTTGACGCAGCAGCCCGACGCTTACGGGTTGATCATTGATGAACGCTTTCGAGCGCCCGTCTTGCGTGACAACGCGGCGCAGGATCAGCGTTTGATCCCATTCCAGATCGGCTTCGGCCATAAGGAATTTTGAGATATGGCCTTGGGGCACTTCGAAACTGGCGGTGACGGCGGCCTGGTCTGCGCCTTTACGTACCAAAGAGCTTTCCGAACGCGCGCCAAGGGCCAAGCCAAGCGAATCAAGAAGAATGGATTTTCCTGCGCCTGTTTCGCCGGTCAAAGCGCAAAGACCGTCTTGAAAATTGATTTCAAGATGCTCGATCAGGACAACATTGCGAATAATCAGGCTGGCTAGCATGCCTATAGTTTACTCTAAATTTACTCAGGTTTGAAAATGGATTCGACTGTTTTGTCCATGAAACTCCGCTCATCAAGAATGCGTTTTCTTGATTGCTCGTCCAATAGCTCGAAGCTGCGCTTGTACCAATCACTACCCGGATAGTTATAGCCCAAGACAGCGGCGACTTGCGTTGCCTCATATGGCAGGCCGAGCGTTAGATAGGCTTCGACCAAACGGTGCAAGGCTTCGGCGGTGTGGGTTGTGGTTTCGTATTTCTCGATCACCGTGCGGAAACGGTTGATCGCGGCGTTGGTGTGGCCGCGGTTGAGGTAATAGCGCCCGATTTCCATTTCTTTACCCGCCAAGTGGTCATTGGTGAGGTCTCGTTTCAGCACGGCGTCGCGTGAATACTTGCTGTCCGGGAAGCGGGAAATCAATGTGTCCAGCGCTTCTGTGGCGAGATCGGTCATTTGCTGATCGCGGGCGACATCGGATATTTGTTCATAGAAACTGAGGGCTTTCAGATAATAAGCGTAGTCGATGCTTTCGTTACCGGGGTGAAGCTCGATAAAGCGATCAAGGGCAAGGACGGCTTCGTCATAGCGTTGGTCTTTATATGACGCATATGCGGCCATGAGCTGGGCTTGCGTGGCCCATTGTGAATAAGGGTGCTGGCGCTCGACTTCCTGAAAGTTTTTGGCGGCGACTTGATAATCTTTTTGATCCAAGGCCTGCGCGGCCCGGTTATAAAGCGTCTCGACATCCTCTTGCACTTGCTCGTCCTTAACCGAGGAAGAGCAGCCTGCGAGGGTCATCATCATAAGAGAGAGTAATATTTTACGTTTCATACCCGTAAAAATAGACGTCTTAAGAGGGAAAGGAAAGTGTTTTAAGCGTTTATGCTTTCTTGATGCACGGATTGTGTGTGCACCGCGCGCGGCATTGGCATGTCTTCGGCTTCCACGATTTCAAACGCGCTCTCATCTGCGAAAAGCGCCTGCAAGATGAGGTTATTCATTTCATGGCCAGCGCGTGAAGAAGAATATGCGCCTTGGATGGGCGCGCCTGCAAGATAGAGATCACCGATCGCATCCAGAAGTTTGTGACGAATGAACTCATCAGCGCGGCGAAGACCGCCGGGGTTCATCACTTTTTCTTTATCCAGAACAATGGCGTTGTCCAAAGATCCGCCGAGAGCAAGGCCTTGAGAGCGCATCCATTCTACTTCGTGAAGGAAGCCGAATGTGCGGCAATTGGCGATATCGTGAACGAAGTTGCCGTTCAGAAGCTGCACTTCGTGTGACTGGCGTCCGATTTCAGGGTGGTCGAAGTCAATTTCGCCGCCGAAAGTTGCTGTATCAGAGGGAGACAAGGTCACGGTCTTGCCGTCTTTTTCCACTGTCACATCTTTCAGGATGCGAATCACGCGGCGCGGTGAATTCTGCTGCTTGATGCCTGCGGTTTGAATGGCGTCGATGAAAGCTTGCGCGCTTCCGTCCATGATCGGCACTTCTGCGCCATCAAGTTCGATGCGCGCATTATCAATGTTTAAACCGCGAAGCGCAGACATAAGGTGTTCGATTGTGCCGACGCTTACGCCGTCTTCGTTACCGATTACGGTGCAAAGCTGCGTATCTTTTACGGCGTTCCAAAGGGCGGGGATTACATTGTTTTTGCCGTTCACATCTGTGCGCACGAATACGATACCAGCATTTTCCGATGCGGGGATGAGCGACAACGTGATGGGTTTACCTGAATGAAGACCTACGCCTTTAAGGGTTACAGTCTTTTGAAGTGTATTTTGCATGGTATTTAATTTTCCGCCTAAAGAACTCTTATTACGCCTATAAATATAGGTTTTATAGCGTTCAAGGTGAAATCACGCTTTGTTGCGCTGTGTTACATTTGGCTCATATGTATAAAAGCCCGTCTTTCTGACGGGCTTTTAAGGAGAGAAATGAGAGAGTTTTAAACTGGTTTGCCGACTTAATTTGCCTGGCGTCTTAGGAATGCCGGAATATCAAGCTCACCGTCACTTGTCTGTACAGACTTTGAGGGCGAATCAATATTGAGGCTGCCTTGTGATGGCGCGGTTGGCGTCATCGGCTTTGTACCTGTCATCCCGCCAAGATTTGGAGACATAGCCGTTGGCGCGGTGCGCTCTTGGCGTTGTTCAGGCTCGTGACGACCGCTGAGGGCATCGACTTGTCCTTGAACAGCGCCCGTAATGCGCTCAAACAAAGACGGTGAGCGGCGCTCGCTTGGTGTCGGAGGCTTCGGCGGATTTAAACGAAGACCGGAAGATGTTCCTGCGCCTGTATTTTGAGGGGCAGAAGGTGCTTCCGGCACGTGTGCGCCGTGGAAAGACGAGATATGCGCCGCGCCTGATGGGGCTTCCATCGGCTTTGGCGGAATGAAGGCGTTATTATAAAGCGTGCCGCGAAGCGCCGTTGCAGATGTGTCTTCTTCTGGCGTTGCTTGAATGAACTCACGCTGCTCAAACATATCGGCTTCCGGCTCAGATGGTCTGGTGCCTTGTGTTTGTGACGTGATTTGCTCTGCAGGAGTCATCGGTGCAGGGGCTTTGATATTTCTGACTGCTTGCGCGGACATAAAGGTTGGCTTTTGCGCAGCAGGCGTTTCGGATGGCTCCGCCGATTTTGGCTGCGCGCGCTCCAGTGTGCCGCCCGCGGTTACACCACCACGACGACCGACTTCGGCTTCTTTATCAATGCCTGTGGCAACGATAGACACGCGCATCTTGCCTTCGAGTTTATCATCAAATGTCGCACCGAAGATGATGTTGGCATCAGGGTCAACTTCATCGCGGATACGGTTACAGGCTTCATCGGCCTCGAAGAGCGTCATGTCGTAGCCGCCGGTGACGTTGATGATCACGCCGCGAGCGCCTTTCATGGACACATCATCGAGAAGCGGATTGTTGATTGCGCTTTCAGCGGCTTCGATCGCGCGCTTGTCGCCTTCTGCTTCGCCTGTACCCATCATGGCTTTGCCCATTTCAAGCATTGCTGTGCGGATGTCTGCGAAGTCTAGGTTTACAAGGCCAGGGCGAACCATGAGATCTGTTACGCCGCGCACACCGGCCTGGAGGACAGCATCCGCCATTTGGAAAGCATCGGCGAAGGTTGTTTTTTCATTGGCGACGCGGAAAAGATTTTGGTTTGGAATGACGATCAATGTATCGACGTAATCCTGAATTTCCTGAATCCCTGCCTCGGCAGATTTCATGCGGTGAGAGCCTTCGAAGTGGAAGGGTTTTGTCACGACGCCGACAGTCAATATGCCGCGCTCGCGGCATGCTTTTGCAATTACCGGCGCTGCGCCTGTTCCTGTTCCGCCGCCCATACCGGCGGTAATGAAGGCCATATTTGCGCCTTCGAAATATTTCATCACTTCATCAATTGATTCTTCGGCTGCGGCTTTACCAACTTCAGGCTTTGATCCTGCGCCAAGGCCGCCCGTGATATTCACGCCGAGCTGAACACGGTTTTCGCAAGCCGAGCTGTCGAGGGCTTGCGCATCTGCGTTACAAACGAGAAATTCACAGCCTTCCTGGCCCGAGGCGATCATGTTGTTCACCGCATTCCCGCCAGCGCCCCCGATACCCGCCACGACGATACGCGGTGAGAGTTTGTGAGATTCCTTTGGTTGCATTGCGATGGTTATAGCCATGATATTATCCCCGAAATGTGAGTTTGCGCGACTTATGAGAAGCGTTGCGATGAGTTGTTACTGAGCTTAAAGGCGATTTGTCTAACAGAAAAGTGAAAAATGTTAAGGATTCACAGGGTTTATGGTGTTTATCCGTCTTTTCAGCATAGCAAACACTGACCTTAAAATGCAAAGAATCACGCTAAGTATCGAATCTGATTCAATTTTTTGACTCTCACTAGATTTTGTATAGCTGTGCACAACATACACACAGCATCTTGTGGATAACTTACCAGTTCTCTCTGAGCCAGAAACGCACGCGCTCCCAGAGGCTTCCGGGTTCGACTTGCGCCATGATTTCTGCGGGCATTTCATCGCTACGCTCCGAGACATAGGCGAGAAGCCCTGCGGTGGTGGCGAAGGATGGGCCGCTGACCGCATCGGGCAAGCCGGTGAGGCGGATGGGTTTACCGAGGCGCACCTGTTTATCCAGAACATGTTCGGCGAGATCGCGGATACCGGGGATTTCGCTTGAGCCGCCCGTGAGGACGACCCTTCTGCCTAGCGATGTGCCTAGGCCGCTATCATTCAGCTTGGCGCGCACCATTTCGAAAATCTCTTCGATGCGGGGCTGCATGATGCCGACAAGCAGCGAGCGCGGTACGTGATTTGGCTCATGGTGTTCTTCTTCGCCGAGGCGCGGGACATCAATAAGCTCGCTTTCATCCATATTCGAGGCCATGGCGCTGCCATACAGCACCTTTAGGCGCTCGGCGTCATAGATAGAGGTGGTCAGGCCTTTGGCGATGTCGCTTGTGACGTGCTGCCCGCCGACCGCGAGCGCCGCGCTGTAAATCATGCGCCCGCCGTGGAAGACCGCAAGGGACGTGATACCGCCACCGATATCAATGACCGTGCAGCCGAGATCCATTTCATCTTCAACCAAGCACGCCAGACCCGCCGCATAGGCAGAGCCGCAAAAGGCGGTAATGTCGAGATGGGAGCGCTCAATAGCGGTGGCCATATTTTTGAGCGCGCCGATATCGCCTGTGACGAGGTGGATATCCACGCTCATATTTTGCCCGAACATGCCGCGCGGCTCGGTTATGCCGTCGCTGCCATCGACGCGGAAGCCCATGGGGATTGTGTGAACAAGCTCGTAGTCTTCGCTTAAGACCTGCTCCTGCGCCTTGGCTAAAGCGCGGCGAATATCGTTATCGGTGATTTCGTGACCGGCGATTTGAACATCGGCGGTGTGGGCGTGGCTCATCGCGTGAACGCCAGGGAGATTGACCACCACTTCACGCAAAGGATAGCCTTTCATCACATTGGCGGCCATGTTTTCGGCGGCGTGGACGGTTTGGCGGATGACCGCTTCGGCGGCGTCGATATCGCTTATCGTTCCGCCTTTGATGCCTTTAGACGCGTGATGGCCGACGCCGAGCACTTCGAACGTGCCTTCATCATCGATGATGCGTCCGATAAAACACGACACCTTGCTTGAGCCGACATCAAGGGCGGCCAACAAAGATCCTTTGGGCTTGTGAGAATGCTTCATGGTTTAAATCTGATCCCCTTTGGCCTTAAGACTGGCTTTATATTCCTGCACCTGCCCCGGCTTTGTGCGAATGGAGATGCGGTCGCTCTCGCGCATGTCAACGGCAGTGATGTCTTGATCGAGCAACCCGTTTTCCTCTTGAACTTGCGCGAGGCGGCGGAGATTTAAGCCGAGATCGCTTTCCGGCATTTGCGCTTTGACGCCGTTTTTGAAGATGAGGTCCCATCTGCGCTCCCCCACCCAGCTTGCGCCGACGAGTTTTTCTTGAAGTTCAGGCTCGGCTGATATCAAAGAGACAAGATCGGGGGCGTGCTCGTTAGCTTTGTCGCCATATAGCGCAATCAGACCGTTAAAGCTCTGCGGGTCGGCGGCGGGGATGACCGTGCCTGTGGTATCCACCAGTTTCACCTCTTCACCGCGTTTCCAGATCGCCATCGGGATGCGCTCTTGCAAGCCGATATAAACGGTTCCGGGGAGGCGGCGTTCAACATGGGCGGCCCGAACCCAGCTTAAACGCTCCAGCAAATCTTTTGCGCCGCGCGGATCAAAAGAGAAAAGCGGGTCCCCTTTTTGGACATTTACGATGGCAAGGATGACCTGCCCGTCCGTGTATTTGCGGCCTTCAACCAATATGTTTTCGACCTCGAAGCCCATATCGGCAGAGGCCAGCACCATTTTATTTTGCGCCCAATCGGAGGTTTTACCAGCGGCGTCGCTTAAGAAAAACCAAGCGCCCAACCAGATTACGCCGACAAAGACCGCCAGCCCGATCCCGAAGCGCTGCATCCACGGGATTATAACAGATAGCAAGCCCTTGCGGCGTTTGTTCACAGTGCTTCTACGGGTTCCTGCGAGGGATTTTTTTGCGAGAGGCTTTCTGGCCATTACCCTCTCCTTGCGAAAAGCCGTGCATCTTTAGGCACGGGATCATTGGGGAGCTTGCGCTTTTTGTGTTCAGAAACTGCTTCTTTGAGGAGCGCGGTGAGGAGATCGGTGAACAGCACATTGTCTTCGGCGGCTTCCCAGAGGAAATATCCGATAGAGCCAGGCCAAGGATTTACCTCGTTCAGCCATAGCTCACCTGTTTTGGAATTGCCGATGAAATCAATGCGCGGCGCGCCCGTGCCATCGACAGATTCAAACATCTTAATCGCCCAGTCTTTGATATCGGCGCTCATTTTCTTATCGAGTTTCGGGTTTAGCTCACGCGTGAGGGAGAGCATCCCTTCGCTGACAGGGGCGGAGGTTTTGTTGCCGAGCTTGTTACCGCTTTTATCATCGCCGCCGGAGAGGTATTTTTGTTTGAAGTCCAAAAGCTCGTCTTGGGCTTTAGGGCACTCAATGGCGGAGAGTTTGATGTCGCCGAATGCTTTGGAGACCGCGACGTTATATTCCACGAGGTTTTCAACGAAAGGCTCAAGGATTGCCGCATCATCCATTTCGAATATAGGCGGGAGAATTGCGCGAAGCTCCGCTGCGTTCTTGGCTTTACCTACGCCGATAGAGCTGCCGAGATGTGACGGCTTAACAATGCATGGGAAGGAAACTTCGCCCATCATGTTTTTAAGATCGCTTTCCGATATCATCAGCCCTTGATCGGGGCGTTTAATGATGGTGTAGGGCAAGACAGGTACGCCTTGGCTTTGCAGCACTTTTTTCGTTGCGCCTTTATCCATGAGAATGCTTGAGGCCATGATGCGCATACCCGCGTAAGGGATACCCGCGAATTCAAAGAGGCCCTGGATATTGCCGTCTTCGCCGTAAAGGCCATGGAATGAGGGCAGCGCGATATCGAATTCGATGGGATCGGCCTTGCTGAACAGTCCTGATTTTTTGGGAAGGAGCTTTGCGCGCTCACCGGGTTTGATATCCAGCCCGACGCTTTGAGTTTGTTTTTTAAGATCGGAGCTTAACAGATAGTTTCCGCGCTCCTTCAAAACATCGCCAATTAGCCATTCACCATTAGGGGCAACATAGACAGGGAAGGCATCATACAGCGCATCATCAATAGCGTGCAGGATTTGCAGGCCGGTGACCACGCTCACGTCGTGTTCCGGCGAGCGCCCCCCGAAGAAGACGGCAACTTTTTTCTTATGCTTTTTAGTGCTTTGGGACATAGAAAACACACTCAAGTGACTTGGTTAGAGACATCAGACCTGATAAGACTTTTTGATCTTAGTTTTGTATTTAATCACGAAACCGACAGGCTTGAAAAGGTGGAAGACTTCCAGAACATACATTTTATGCGAACCGGCACTGGTCATACGCCGGTATTTTGGGGTCACGGCTGGGGGCACACGCATAAAAACTTTATGCCGATGACGCAAAGCCTTGAGAAAACAGGGAAACATGTTGTGATTGATTTCCCCGGATTTGGGGCTTCCCCTGTCCCGCAGGAGATTTGGGGCACGGAAGATTACGCGGATGCAGTGGCCGCGCTTATTCGGGCGAACACAAAAGAGAGCATTATATGGGTCGGGCACTCTTTTGGCTGCCGCGTAGGGATTCAGCTTGCGGCGCGCCATCCTGATTTAATTGCGGGGCTGTTTTTAATTTCGGCGGCGGGCTTGGCGCGCAAACGCTCCCTTTGGAACCGCCTGTATTTCGGGGCGCGGATCAAGCTGTTTAAAATTTTGAAGGCACTTATTCCCTTCGGCATATCTCGGGAATGGCTTTATTCGAAGTTCGGGAGCGCGGATTATAAAAATGCGGGGCCTTTAAGAGAGATTTTCGTGAAGGTTGTTAACGAGGATTTAAGCCGTATCGCGACAGACTTAAGATGCAAGGTGAGCTTAGTTTACGGGTCTAAGGACACCGAAACGCCGCCTGAAATGGGCGAGCGGCTGTCAAAACTAATTCCGAATTCTGAATTATACGTCTTGGATGGGCATGATCATTACAGTATTTTAATGTCCGGTAAGCACAAAGTCCTGCAAAAACTCAACGCATTTATAAAAGAGGTCAAAACAAACCCATGATTGAAACCAGCAGCAGCATTCTATTATTTCTAACCTTTGCGGCTTTTTCCACGCGGCGCGGTATGACCTATATGCACATTTTCCAGCAGGAAGAATATGATGTTAAACGCTTCTTTAAATGGGTTTTTGCCAATAAGGCGTTTGACAAACGCGTGAGCTTTGCGATTTTGGTCGCGATTGGCGCTTCGTTTTTCATTGATACCATGATGATTCATTTCATCATCTTTTTTGCCATGACCCTTATGGTTTATAAGGAGCCTGATCCGAGAAAAGATTCGAAGAAGAAACTGGTTCTGACAGCCCGCGCAAAGCGGATTTATTATCCGGCCGTTGCCATATCCATCTTGCTTTCGCTTTGGATATTCGTGGCGCCGTGGCAGCACGGATTATGGCTTATCAACGTGCATCTGATCCCGTTTCTGGTGATGATGGTGAACGGGGTTCTTTCGCCCTTTGAGGCCTCAAATCAGAAAAAATTCTGGAATCAGGCCCATAATAAAGTGATGGATTATCGCCCGACGATTATCGGGATTACAGGATCATACGGCAAAACATCGGTAAAACATATTTTAGGGCATATCCTGAAGCTCAACGCGCCGACCCTGATCACCCCGGGCAGTGTGAATACGCCGATGGGGATCTCGCGCATTATCCGCGAGGAGCTTACCGAGGATCATAAGTTTTTGGTTGTGGAGATGGGCGCGTATGGCCCCGGTTCGATTTCGCGTTTATGTAAGCTGACCCCGCCTGATATGGGGATTATTACCGCGATTGGGCATGCCCATTACGAACGTTTTAAAACGCTTGACGCGGTGGCGCAAACAAAATTCGAGCTGGCGCAGGCCGTGATTGACGGCGGCGAAGGCCAAGTCATCATAAGCGAGAAGACCCTTCGGTATGAACATTCCCGCGATATGAAGGCAGAGAACTACTCGCACTTCATTGTTTGCGGCGAGCATGGGGAGATTGATCCAAAGAAGGATAAAGAGCATTCCAATCTTCTCAAAGGGGATGTTGAAATCATCAAAATTGTTCAAGGGCTAGACGGCATTCAGGTGCGGTTTAACTGGAAAAATAAAAACCACAGCATCAACGCCCCGCTTTATGGGGTTCATCACGGGCATAATCTTGTGATGGCGTTTGTTGCTGCGTTCGAGCTTGGGATTGCGGCGCAAGACATTCAAACCGCATTGGAGCTGTTGCCGCAAATCGAGCATCGCCTTGAGGTGAAGCCGAATAAGAGCGACGGCACGACCATCATTGACGATGCCTATAACTCCAACCCTGTCGGGTTTCAATCCGCGCTTGTTCTGCTCTCGCAGCTTGGAAAAGGCGGGCGAAAGATTTTGATTACGCCCGGGATGGTGGAGCTTGGAAAAGCGCATAACGACGCGCATTTAAAGATTGGTGAATATGCCGGTCAGGTGTGTGATGTTGCAATTGTGGTGCAGGGCAAACGCATCCCTAGCTTTATCAAAGGGTTTAAGACGACGGGCGGTTCGAAAGAGCTGATCGAGGTTAAGACTTTTTCGGATGCACAGAAATGGGTGGCCAAGAACCGCAAAGAAGGCGATGTGATTTTAGTTGAAAATGATTTGCCTGATCTTTACGAGCGCGTGCCGAAGATTTAAAAACTCTAGGGCTTCTCGCCGATGCGTTTGATCTCCCAGTGGAGGTCAAGGCCGAGGTCGTGGAGGGCGCGGGCGCGGATTTCATCGCCGAGGGTTTCAAGATCGCTGGCGGTGGCGGCCCCTGTATTAATCATGAAGTTACAATGCTTTTCGCTCATCTGCGCGCCGCCGAATTCAAGGCCGCGGCCACCGACTTTTTCCACCACTTGCCATGCGCGCATATCTTCGGGCAACCCCGCCATTTTAAGGGCGGCCAGCGAAGGGTTGGCGAAGGTTGAGCCGCCTGTTTGTTCTTTGATCGGCTGGGTTTCGTTGCGTTTTTTCTTAATCTCCGTGATGCGGGATTTTACGGTGTGGTAATCTTCCGCCGCGCCTTTCATGATTGCACCCGTGAAAATCAGATAATGCGGGGCATCGTTATTGCGGTATGAGAGGTTGATTTGCATTTCTTCAATGTCTTCCCCGCGCAAGCGGGGATCTTCGAAAAAAGGCTCCCGCTTTCGCGGGAGAAGCACATATTTGTTGCCCGCGAAATCAAGCGCGTGAATTTCAACGAGGATGTCGCTGATATCGCGGCCATAGGCACCGGCGTTCATGCGCAGCGCGCCGCCGAGGCTGCCCGGAATGCCGGAGAGAAATTCCATGCCCCCTATTCCGGCTTTGACGGCGGCGGCGGCGATGTTGCCGTTGAGCGCGCCTGCCCCTGCGCGGATAGTTGTGTCATCGATCACTTCCACACTTGCGAAGGGCTTACCGAGCTGAACCGTATCCCCGCGGATGCCGCCATCACGTATGATGGTGTTGGCGAGGCCGCCGATGATTGTGAGGGGGGTGTCTGCTTTGCGAGTTTTTAAGAAAGCCGCGAGGTCTTGTGCATCGGCGGGTTTGAACAGAACATCTGCGCTTCCGCCGCAGCGGAACCAGCTTTGCGCACCGAGAGGGGCATCTTTGATGAACTCGCCTCTGGTTTTAAGCTGCACTGCCCTTGACCTTCGAGAGTTCGGATTCAAGTTGATCAGGCAGATCATATGCCCAGCTTGTGATGTCGCCCGCGCCCATGCAGATCACATAGTCGTTTGGCTTGGCAATTTTGGCGACATAATGCGCAAGCTCTTTGCGATCGGGAAGCGCCATGACTTCGCGGTGGCCGTGGGCTTTTATACCTTCGACGAGGCTGCGTTTATCAAAGCCCTCAATCGGCGTTTCACCCGCCTCATAGACATCCGCGATTATCACGCTGTCTGCGCCGTTAAAGCATTTGCAAAAATCTTCGAAAAGGTTTTGAAGGCGGGAATAGCGGTGGGGCTGCATCACGGCGATGACGCGCGCGCCATTTTCCGCCACGGCCATGCGGGCGGCTTTCAGCACGGTTTCAATCTCAATCGGGTGATGGGCGTAATCATCAATAATCGTGATGCCGTGGCTTTGCCCTGTGTTGGTGAAGCGGCGTTTTACACCTGTGAAATTCGCCAAGGCCTTTTTCATGGTTGGCGCAGGCACGCCCATTTCATGCGCGATAGAGAGCGCGACAAGCGCGTTTTGAACGTTATGGTCGCCGAGCATCGGCAGATGCACATCACGCAAGACAAGCTGCTCTTCGCCGTTTATGTGACTTGCGAAGGTGACATCAAACACCGAGCCATCAGAATTGCTTTTGACATCAGAGACCTGAACATCGGCTTGGGGATTAAAGCCATAGGTAATGATTTTGCGGTCTTTCACAGACGGAATCAGGGCTTGGACTTCGGGATGGTCAATGCACAGCACAGCGTATCCGTAGAACGGGAGGTTATGGATGAACTGGCGGTAAGCATCTTTGACGGCCTCGAAAGTGCCGTAATGTTCCATGTGCTCGGGGTCCATGTTTGTGACAACGGCCACGCTCGCGGGGAGGCGCGTGAATGTCCCGTCGCTTTCATCGGCCTCAACGACCATGATGTCGCTTTGGCCTAAACGCGTGTTCGTGCCATATGCGTTGACGATGCCGCCATTGATGACGGTGGGGTCAAAATCCGCAGTTTCCAGCATTTGCCCGACCATAGATGTGGTGGTGGTTTTGCCGTGCGTGCCGCCGATGGCGACCGCCCATTTCATGCGCATCAGTTCGGCGAGCATTTCGGCGCGGCGGACGATGGGAATGCCTGCATCGCGCGCGGCTTGAAGCTCGACATTATTGGATTTAATGGCGGAGGACACAACCACAGCCGCAGGAAGCGTAGCATCTTTGGTTTTCAGATGCGCGGCCTCGTGACCAACTTTGATATCAATGCCTTTTTCGCGCAGGCGCTTTACATTCGCGCCTTCGGCTTGATCAGAGCCTTGCACCACATAGCCCAAAGTACCGAGAACTTCGGCGATGCCGCTCATGCCGATGCCGCCTATACCGATGAAGTGCAGCGCGCCGATGTCTTTGGGCATTCCTCTCATGGTGTCTTACTCCTTATAATTTACTCGCCCCAGCCACTCATAATCGCGGTGATGAGATTTCCTAATTTGCGCGCGGCGTCCGGTTTGCCGCACATTCTGGCATTCTCCGCTGCTTTAAACAACAGAGCGGGATTTTGAAGGAATGTTTCCATTCTTGCAAGCACAGCGTCGGGAGTGAAGCCGTTTTCGGTCATCACCCATGCGCCGCCGACATCGGCGACGACATCGGCGTTCATTTTTTGCTGCTGATCTTTATGGTGAGGATAGGGCACGAAAATAGCCGGGCGCCCTGCGGTGGTGACCTCGGCGACCGTGCTCGCGCCTGATCTTGCGATAATCAGATGCGCCTTTTCGAGTTGCTGCGGCACGTCTTCGATGAAGGTTACAAGCTGTGCATCAATGCCCGCCTCTTTATAGGCTTTGCGGGTTTGATCGAGAAATTCTTCACGGCATTGCTGCACGATATGCAGGCGCGCTTTATGCGTGGAGGAGAGCTTGGCAAAGGCGGCGGGCAGCACGTCACTGAACACTTGCGCTCCTAAAGACCCACCCATGATGAGGATGTTTAACGCGCCGTTTTCCTCTATCACGGGGAAGGGCTGCGTGAATAAGCGCGCGATGTCGGCGCGGATGGGGTTGCCCGTAAACACGGTGCGAATGCGGTCAGTATCATCAAGGCCCTGCAGCACGGGCATAGAGGATGCGATGCGCTCCGCCTTATTCGCGAGATAGGCATTGGCCTTGCCGACAATGGCGTTTTGTTCATGCAGGATGGTCGGGATTTTGAGCTTTTGCGCGGCGTATACGCCGGGGAAAGACGGATAGCCGCCGAAACCGATTACGGCGGCGGGTTTGAGTTTCATGAAAAGTTTTCGGGCCTGCACGATCCCTAAACCCAGAGCGACGAGGCCTTTTATTTTTCCCCATATCCCTTTGCCGAGCGCACCGGCTTTGATTTCCTGAACCTCTACATTGTCAAACAAGTTCGCGTATTTCATGCCGCGCTTATCGGTGAATAAAACCACATGGTAACCGCGCGAGATTAAATCAACCGACAGTGCCTGCGCGGGCATGACGTGGCCGCCTGTACCGCCTGCGCATAATATGACTGTTTTGTTTTTTTCGCTCATTTTATGCCGCCTTGCGATCTGCTTTGGAGTGAAAGCCCGCCTTTGGATACCCCTGATTTTGACTGGCCGCGGGTGAGCGCGAGAACCATTCCAAAAGAAAACCCCATAGATAAAAGTGAAGACCCGCCATAGCTGATGAATGGCAGGGTCATACCTTTTGTCGGGAGAAGTTGAAGCGCAGAGCCCATATGTACCATGGCTTGTAGACCGAACATTGCCAGCAACCCTCCTACAGCCAAAATTACAAACATATCATTGCACTCCATTAATCGCTTATACCCGCGCAGAATTATAAAACCATATAGTGCAATCAGCAAAGCGACAAATATAAGCCCCATCTCTTCGCCCGCGACGGAGAATATGAAATCGGCGTGGGCATCGGGAAGGCCGAGCTTCACACTGCCCTGCCCCGGCCCCGTGCCGAACAGCCCGCCGCTTTGGAAGGCCTCTAGGGATTTATTAACCTGATAGTTATCGCCGCTTTCAGGGTGAAGATATCTATCGACGCGGCTTTGCACGTGGTCGAAATTGAAATAAGCCAGAATGCCGCCGCCGACCCCTGTACCAAGAAGCAGGAACAACAGGCGGAACGGGAAGCCCGCGAGGAAAATCTGCGCACCCCAACAGGCGGTCACAATGAAGGTCATGCCGAGATCAGGCTGCATCAGCAGGAGGATAATCGTAATGAAATATACGCCTGCAGTCAGGGAGTTTCCGGGGAAGTTTAGCTTTTGTTTTTGTAGTGCCATGAGCCACGCGGCGATGATAATGAAGGCGGGTTTTATGAACTCACTGGGCTGCAGAGAAAATCCGAAAAGATGAATCCAGCGCTGCGCACCTTTAATCTCCATGCCCGTGATAAGCACCATAATCATCGCGATGACGCTGCCAAAGAAGGCCAGCGTTGCGAGCCTGCGGATTTTTTTGTGGTTGAGAAAGGAAAAGCCAAACATCATCGCTAAAGACGGAATAAGGATTATGACGTGTCGAAGCAAAAAGTGATATGAGCCAAGGCCGATACGCTCTGCGACCGGCGGGCTTGCGGTGGCGACAAGAAGCACGCCAAAGATAACCAATGTCAGCAGGGCGATGATCATCGGTTTATCAACCGTCCACCACCATTGACCTATCATTGATTTATCTGTGCGGGCAAAGAGGCTCATTCCAGCCCTTTCAAGAGGGCGGCGAATTGATCGCCGCGATCTTCGAAGGATTTAAATTGATCCCAAGATGCGCAAGCGGGTGATAGAAGAACGACGCCTTTTCCTGCTTTTTGCGCGCGTTCATGCGCTTCGGCAAATGCGTTTTTCAGTTCACCGTTCATGGAATGCGGCACGTTGTTTTTATCCATCCACGTGGAGAACTCGCCGGACGCTTCGCCGATCAGGAAGGCATGGCGCACGCGCGGCATCAAAGATTCGAGACCGTTCAAGCCGCCCTCTTTAGCCTGCCCGCCTGCTATCCAGAATATATCTTCATAGGAGCCGAGCGCTTTCGCGGCGGCCTCTGCATTTGTGGCTTTGCTGTCGTTCACGTATTGCACGCCGCCGATTTGGGCCACGAGATATTGACGGTGATTAAGGCCGGGGAAGGTTTTGATGGCGGCAAGAATGTCGACCTCGCTCAAGCCCAGAGCTTCGCAGGCCAGAAGCGCGGCACTTGCGTTTTGAAGATTGTGATCGCCCTTCATGTTTTCACAAACCCGCACGCGCGCATCTATTGCAGGCAGATCAATCTGCATTTGCCCTGCCCCGCCGAATATCCGGCGTTTGGCGGCCTCGTATTCTTTCATGCTGCCATGGCGGTCAAGGTGATCGGGCGTGATGTTCAGCAGGACCGCGATATCGGGTTTAAAGCGCGGGCATAAATCCATTTGATAGGACGAGATTTCAAGCACGAATGCGCCGCCCTGCGCGGGCATATCCATATCAAGCGCGGCGCGGCCGATGTTGCCGCCCATTGCGCTGGAGACATTGCATTCATTCAACACATGGTGGATCAGCGCGGTGGTGGTCGATTTGCCGTTTGTGCCCGTGATGCCGATGGTTTTTCGCCCGTGATTGAGGCGCGAGAGAATTTCGATATCGCAGAGAATTTCAACATTGACCATATTGGCGGATTTTACGACATCATGCGGGGCGGGATGATGGAGAGGTACGCCGGGGGAAAGCACCAAGGCGGCGCAGCCCTGCATTGTAATTTCATCAAGCCGCAGAATTTCCGCGCCTGCTTCGCGCGCCTGATCGCGGCGCTCCTGATTATCATCCCATGCAATGACATGCGCGCCGGCTTCGCTTAAAGCTCTAACGCTCGCCAATCCGGAAACCCCAAGACCGAAAACCGCGACGGGTTTTCCTTGAAGGGTTTCAACATAGGGTTTGCAATCAATCATCTCAGTTTTAGAGTCGCCAATCCGAGGAGCGCCAAGATCACCGCGATAATCCAGAAACGGATGACGATGGTTGGCTCGCTCCAGCCTTTTTTCTCAAAATGGTGGTGTAGCGGCGCCATGGCGAAAACACGTTTTCCTGTGAGCTTGAATGAGGCGACCTGCACAATCACCGAAACAGTTTCGAGAACGAACAGCCCGCCGATAATCGCCAGCACCAGTTCGTGCTTTACGATGACAGCCATTGTGCCGAGCACGCCGCCCATAGCGAGCGAGCCTGTGTCGCCCATGAAAATCATAGCCGGCGGGGCATTAAACCAGAGGAAACCCATCGCGCCGCCAATGAGCGCGCCGCATAAAATGGCAAGCTCACCCGTGCCGAGCACGAAGGGGATTTTGAGGTATTCAGAGAACATCTCGTTCCCGACCAGATAGGAGATAAAACCGAAGCATGCGGCGGCAATCGCGACAGGGACAATCGCCAGACCATCCAGACCATCGGTCAGGTTCACGGCGTTTGATGCGCCAATGATGACGAATAAAACCCATGGAATAAAAAAGATACCGATATACAAGAACGTATCTTTCAAAACAGGAATCGCGATGTGTTGGTTTAAATGCCCGGGGAGGTTTTCCATTATCCCGACAGCCGCAACGCCGCCAATCACCAGTTGCGCCGCGATTTTCAGCTTTCCTGAAAGGCCTTTTGTATTGCGCTTTGTGAGTTTGAGGTAATCATCGGCAAAACCGATCAGCCCATAGCCAACCATAACAAGCAGCGAATACCAGATAAAAGGATTTGACAGATCCGCCCAGAGCAGCGTCGATATCGTGACCGATATCAAGATCATCAGGCCGCCCATTGTCGGCGTTCCGGCCTTTACGAAATGCGTTTCGGGGCCGTCATCGCGAATAGGCTGGCCTTTGGCTTGCTTGGACTTTAGCCAGCGGATCATCCGCGGAGCGATCAAAAAACAGATTACCATGGATGTCATCACAGACAGGCCAGTGCGCGTCGTCAGGTATTTAAAGACATTGAAGAAAATATGATCTTCAGCAAAGGCCGTCAGAAGGTGATAAAGCATGGATTTTCCTTATAGGTCTATTCTTTGTTTAATGGCGCGGATCACTCCGGCGAACCTGATTTTATAGTCAGGGCCGCTATGTTTGAAAATAACAAAGTCGCCCGGCGCGATAACATCCGGTGTTACGGCTGCAAGTCTAGCGTTTCTGGTGACCGCGCACAATGATTCTGCGACATCTGTAATTACACCGAAAGTGCGGCCTGTATACATGCAGTTTATCCCGGCTATGCGGCATGGAAGCGGCATATGCTTTTTGCCGTTAAGCGGGCGCTCAATATCGATCTGCCATTCATCGGGCAGAGCGTTGTTCAGCACCATTTGCGGCGTTCCGACACCTGTATCAATCATCGTTTCTACACGCAAAATCGTATAAGGCGTTTTCGGCTTCGGGTTTACACTAACAGTAACTTGGCCCACTTTACGTGAATTCCAGTGTTTGTGGGTCTTGGATCTCATTTCTATTTTCCTTTTGATTTGAGAGTTAAAATTGCATTTTCGGCTTCGCGCACATCGTCGAAATCTTCTGTGCGGTCGGCAAAAATTTGTCCCGTTTCGTGGCCTTTTCCTGCGATAACGAGAACGTCGCCGTCGCTTAAAGCATTGATTGCGGATTGAATGGCGGCGCGGCGGCCTTCGATTTCTTGCGCGCCCTTTGCGCCTTCCAAAACGGCGGCGCGGATGGCGGCGGGGTCTTCGCTGCGTGGGTTATCATCAGTCACGATAACGATATCGGCGAGATCATGCGCGACCTTGCCCATTTGCGGGCGTTTGCCTTTATCGCGATCACCGCCGCAACCGAACATGCAGACGAGCTGGCCTTTCGTGTGCGGGCGCAGCGCATCCAAAACATGCTCCAGCGCATCCGGCGTGTGGGCGTAGTCAACATAAACAGCGGCGTTTTGGGGATGCCCTGCTACATATTGCAGCCGCCCGCTTACGCCTTTCAGGCTTTCGAGCGCTTCGAGATAGAGAGGTTTATTTTCGATGTCTTTTGCGAAGACCAACCCAAGCGCGCACAGCACGTTCATGGCTTGGAACTCCCCAACCAGCGGCAGGAGAATAGTTTTTTCATGGCCGAAGACGGCAAGCTCCAATTCCTGCCCATGGGCTTTTGGCTCTAGCTTGAGGATCGTCAGGTCATCGCCTTTATAGCCATATGAAATCACATTGATATTTCGCGTATCGCAAATGTTTTTCAGCTTCGGGAAGGCCTCATCATCGGCGTTGAGAACGGCGACGCCGCTATCGGGGAGAAGGTCGGCAAACAGGCGCGCTTTGGCTTTTAGATAGGCCGCCATGTCGCCATGATAATCGAGGTGATCGCGGGTAAGGTTGGTGAAACCGGCGGCGGAGAGTTTTACGCCGTCAAGGCGGTATTGGTCGAGGCCGTGAGAGGAGGCTTCAAGCGCGAGATGGCCGACGCCATTTGTTGCAAGCTCGGCGAGTTTTTCGTGAAGCGCCACGGGATCAGGCGTTGTAAGATTGCCTTTTAACGTGCCGATGCTGCTGGCGGTATATCCTGCGGCGGCCCAGAGCTGCTCCGCGAAACTGACGACAGATGTTTTTCCGTTTGTGCCTGTGACGGCGACGATATTTTCAGGTTGCTTGGCGTAAAACTCAGCTGCCATATGCGCGAATTTAAGGCGCGGATTTTCGTCTTCGATTAACTCTGCACCCTCAACATTTGTACCCATAGGGGCGAGGATTACGGATGCGCCCTTTTCAATCGCCATATCAATGAACTCACGACCATCGGCTTTCGCGCCCGGGAAAGCAGCGAATAAGAAGCCGTTTTCCACCTTGCAGCTGTCACTGGTCAGCCCTTTGAGAGAGGAAATATTCACCATTAATTCTTCCCCTTCGCGCTGACATATTGCTTGATATCTGATCCGAATTGGCTTTCCGGCGCATCTTCGGCGGCGGGTGGCAGACCCAACACAGAAGCCATAGAGGAGATCACGCGCTGAACTGCGGGCGCGGCAACCCATCCGCCTGTTGCGTAGCCCCAAGTTTGTTTGTTGCCTTTGGGTTCATCGACCATGATGTAGATGACGTATTTCGGATCATCCATCGGAAAAACGCCCACGAAGGAAGAGATTTTTTTATCATCGTCATAGCGGCCATTGACGATTTTTTCCGCTGTGCCAGTTTTTCCGCCAACGCGGTATCCTTCAACATCCGCTTTTTTACCCGTGCCCTCCGTGACAACGAGCCTCAAGAGTTGACGCATGCGGTGCGCGGTCTTGGGGGAGAAAACGCGGATGTTTTCAGATGTGTTTTCTTGCGCGCCCATCACCAGATGCGGCTTCACCAGATATCCGCCATTAACGATTGAAGCCACGCCAGCGGCGAGTTGCAGCGGCGTTGTTGTCAGGCCGTGACCATAAGATGCCGTAAAGGTGCTTAGCTCGCTCCACGGGTTGGGCACTTGCGGCCTTGCAACTTCGCGCACTTCAAAATCAAGCGGCGTTAGAAGCCCCAGATCTTCATAAAAATCTTTTAAACGCTCTCCGCCTACGGCTTGGCCCATGAGCGCAGAGCCGATATTCGAGGAATACATGAAGACTTCGGGCGCGGTGAGAACGCGGTCTTCGGCGTGATAATCGTTGATCGTATAGCGGCCTGATTTAAGGGGCTGCCTTGCATCGAATTTTACATTGATCGGCACATCGTTGGTTTCAAAAAACGCGGCGGTGGAGAAAATCTTGAAGACCGAACCAAGCTCGTAATCGCCTTGGGTCAGGCGGCTGAACATTGCCTCTTTAGCCTCCTTATCGCTCACGCCGGGGGGGTGATGCGGATTAAAATCAGGGAGTGAAACCCCTGCGAGAATATCGCCGTTGGTTGCATCCATAATCACGCCCGCCGCGCCAATTGCCTTGAACTCCTTCACGGCAGAGGCCACCTCGCGGCGTAAAATATGCTGAAGGCGCATATCAAGCGTCAGGTGCAAATCCCCGCTTTCGCTGAGAAGCTTATCAAAGCCGCGCTCAACGCCCGCCAAGCCTTTTAGATCTACGTTGCTGTAGCCGATCAAATGTGTAGCAAGCGCGCCTTGCGGATAAAAGCGTTGATAGGTTTCTTCAAATTCCAGGCCCGGTTCACCCAGACGCAGCACAGCTTGCTGCTGATCAGGTGTGACTTTACGGTTGATCCATTCAAAGCGGCGCTTGCTTTGGAGTTTTTGCAAAAGCGTGCCGTAGCTTATATCGGGGAAGATTTTTGCCAAGCCTGCGGCGGCTTTAGGTGCATCAGAGACAAGATATGGGTCAACAAAGAGGGCCGCGCTTTTTAAAGTGGTTGCCAGAAGCTCGCCATTACGATCAAAGATATCGGCTCGGCGCGGGATTTCGGCAGGCTTATCTCTTTTTACGACCTCAATCGGCGCATCGGCGTTGCCGCCAAAGTCCATGCTCTGGATTACGCTTAAGTCAAACGCCCGCACCACAAGCATCACATAAGCGAGGATGAAAAACCCACCCATCAGCACGAGGCGGCCACGCGCGAGATCAAGCGCAGAGCTCCGCTCGCCTTCGACCTTCAGGGCATTGCGGCGGACATGGCGCATAAAGATCATTGTGCGCCCTCCTTATTGCCGGATGTAATTTCACCAAGCAGCGCGCCGAAATCTTTTGTCGCTTCTTTTGATTTTATAGGCGTTGGCGGCTCTTCAACCACAGCCTGAGGTGGCAGAGGCTTTTTGATAAAGGTCGGTTTTGCAAAGGGTTTCGGCAGAGGCTTTGCGCCGTCATATGAAACAGCCTGCGCCTCCTGCTGCTCGATATCCTCTTGCACAGGAGCAGGAAGAGACGGCGCATCAGACAGCATATGACTTGGCGTTGAGGGGTTGAGAGACAAGAACTCCTGCGCGAGCCTTTCCAGGCGCTCAGGGCGATTAAGATGCGCCCATTCGGCCTTAAGAATGCGGATGCGCTCCTCTTCCTGATCAACTTCGGCTTGCAGCATGTTAAGGCGTTTTTCCGCGTTTTGAGCATTTTGCGAGGTGTGCAAAAGCACAACGCCCGTCAAGGCGACAAGACCGAATAAAACAAGCGTGCGGGGCTTGAGAATTTTCATGATACCCCCCCGATATATTTTACGGCGCGAAGGCGCGCAGAACGGGAGCGGGCGTTTTCGGATACCTCCTTATCGCTTGGCTTGATGGCCTTACGCGAAAGAAGCTCGAACTTCGCAGGAGCTTGCTCGACTTGCGGCATATAGCGCGAGACGTTCTCGCCGCCGGCCTCGGCCTTAAAAAACCGCTTCACCATGCCGTCTTCGAGGGAATGAAACGAGACCACGACCATCTTACCATCTGGCTTCAGGATGTTTTCCGCGGCTTCAAGGGCGCGCTCCAGCTCACCCAGCTCATCATTCACCGCGATGCGAATGGCTTGAAACGTGCGGGTCGCGGAATCAATTTCGCCGCGCTTGGGACGGGGCATACAAGAATGCACGATATCGGCAAGCTGCGTCGTGGTTTTTATAGGGCCTTTAGTACGCGCCTCGACAATGCGGTGGGCGATTTTGCGGGATTTATGCTCCTCGCCGTATTTGTAGATGATATCAGCCAGGGTCTCTTCATCGGTTTCCGCAATCAAATCTGCGGCGCTTTGGCCGTTTTCGGGGTCCATACGCATATCGAGCGGCGCATCGGCGCGAAAGGAAAAGCCGCGCTCGGCCTGATCGAGCTGAAACGAGGACACGCCAAGATCGAGGACAAAACCATCTACGCGCTCAATACCTGCGCCTTTAAGCAGGGCTTCAACATCACCGAAACAGCCGCGCAGGAAGATCAGCCGCTTATCATCAAAAGCATCAGCGCGCTTTTGCGCATCAGGATCGCGGTCAATTGCCACCACCGTGCAATCAGCGGCAGCCAAAATTGCCTTCGCGTACCCCCCTGCCCCGAAGGTGCCATCAACGTAAACGCCGCCATCCACAGGAGACAGAGCATTCAGCACTTCAGGCAACATAACAGGATAATGGCTCAAGAGCTTGAGTCCTTTTATTGATTCGTTTCAGTGGGTTACGCAGTAAAAAGAATCGCTTTACGGATTCGAAATAAGACTTATGAACAAGTCTTGACTCATTAAGAAGTAACAGAGATTGAAGAGATTCGTCAATTTATCCGCCGAGTAGCACACTGACTTGTACACATTTAAATTTTTGTGGGGGAATCGTTTACTTAATAAAAAAGTGCGCGAAACGGTTCGCGGTCGCGCAGTCGCGCTCCTGCTTTTTTTGAAAACTTGCAGTTTTGTTCAAAAAAGGTCATAGTCCGATCCGTCAGAAGATCGGGCAGCCGCTGGCTTAGCAATAAGCGAGAGGAAAGTCCGGGCTTCATGGAAAGACGGTGCCGGGTAACCCCCGGGGGGCGCGAGCCTACGGACAGTGCAGCAGAAAGTATACCGCCGATGGCTGTTTCTCTCGAGAAAGCAGCACAGGTAAGGATGAAAGGGTGCGGTAAGAGCGCACCGCGTGGCTGGTAACAGGCATGGCACGGTAAACCCCGCCGGAAGCAAGACCAAATAGGAACCGCATATGGGCTTTTTCCGGCTCGTGGTTCGGGTTGGTCGCTCAAGCGTAATGGTAACATTGCGCGTAGATGAATGGTTGCCGCGCCTTTCGGGGCGTACAAAACCCGGCTTATAGATTTTCTGACATTTATGATGGGCCGCCGCGGGGAAACTCCGGCGGCTTTTCTTTATGAGGTGTGAATATTCGGCACGCCGTTATGCGCCAGCCACGCCCAATCGAACAACTCGCCAGGGTCTTGCTTGCGGATGGGGGCAACATCGGAGTGACCGAGGACAATCTTTATCTCATGGCGACCCATAATGCCTTTACACAATTCTGCGAGCGTTTGCATTTGCGCGGCAGGAAAAGCGCGATAGCCAAACTCATGCCCCGGATTGACAAGTTCAATGCCAATGGACGCGGAGTTGATATCCGTTTCTCCATTCCAATTTGAAACGCCCGCATGCCAGGCGCGTTTATCTTCCCCAACCAATTGATAAACCGTGCCATCCTCATCAATCACATAGTGGGCGCTAACTTCGGCAGCCGGATCGCAGAGGCGATCAAGCGCAGCTTGCGCGGTTTTCATCCCCGTGTAATGGATGACGATCATTTCGGGCGCGTCATAGCCGATGCGCTCATTATAATTGGGGGATGGAAGAGATTTGATATTTAACACCATGTAACGAATGGTAAGGGCTTTTCGAATATAAAACTATGAAGAATTTTTTAGGCATAGTTGTTTTATCGGTGTTCGCGTTTGGCGGATTTTTGTTTTTCGGCATGCCCGGCCTTGCCAATGACAGCTTGTTGAAGAAAGGCGGTGATTTGATGGGCGATGCGCCGCAAGGTTACCCTGCGGCAGTCTTTGCGGGCGGGTGTTTTTGGTGCACAGAATCGGAGTATCGCGGGCTTGATGGCGTGCTGTATACCCGCGTTGGTTATATGGGCGGGGACACAGAAAACCCCAGCTATCAAGACATTACCACAGGTAAGACAGGCCATGCCGAGGTGGTGAAGGTCACGTTTGATCCGCAGAAAATCACTTATCCCGATTTGGTGGAATTTTTCCTGACCACGGTGCATGACCCGACGCAGCTTAACCGCCAAGGCGTGGATGTTGGCACGCAATACCGCTCGGCGATTTTTTCCAGCGACGAAGCGCAAGAAAAGATCGCACGCGAAGTGATTGCAAAAGTAGATGCGAGCGGGCAATACGATTCGCCGATCGTCACGACCATTGAGCCTTACGGCACCTTTTGGGAGGGGGAGGATTATCACCAGCAATATTACGAGAAATACGAGGAAAAGACGGGTAGAGACCATGTTCGGGTGATCTTAAAAAAGGCCGGAAAGCTGAAGCCCTAGATTTAGCCACAGATTCGTTTCTCAAACACCCCGCCAGATTTGATTTTCGGCGGGGTTTTAGTGACCATGGCCTAACAGTTCTTAATGACGAATGGTCTGTCATGGATTTAGAATCAGCTTTGCTTCCTCCCCTTAAACCCGCCAAATCATCCGGCGCGGATGACGTGATTTTCGGCGTTATCGACAAGGGTGGTAACTCTTCAAAAATTGAATGGCGCTTTGCCGATGATCCTTTCAAAACCTCTTGCGAGCTTCCAAAGAAAATGCACGCCTATCCCAAGATGGCCGAAGGGATAGCCGAAACAGGCAGCATCACCAAGAAATCCAAAGCCATTGCCATGGCGTTTTTGGGCGAGGCGATTGAGCAGATTGAGCAGGTCAGGCGCGACCATCCTAAATCCCCGCTTTTAATCAGAACCATCGGCACAGCGCCATTTCGGGATGCCGATAACGGGGAGAAATTTGCCAAGAAAATCCGCAAAGACACGGGCTTGCCGCTAGTTGTTTTACAAAGCGAGCAAGAGGCGTATTACGCCGCGCGCGGAGTTCTTGCGCGGTGTAAAAACCCCGGCGAAGTCAGCGGCTTGGTGGTGGAGCAAGGCGGGGGATCGACCGATTATATCCCGATTTTCAGGGGCGAAATTATAACCGCACTTGCGCAAGGCATGCCGACAGGAACGTTAAGTGCGAATGGCGCAGATGACCCGATGGAGTATATCCGCTCTTATGTTGCCGATATGCCCAAGGAATTGGCGGCGCTTGATAATATTTTTTACATTGGCGGCACGCCGCGCACTATGATCCGCTCTTTTTCCGATGCGCGCGGAATATCGTTGAAAGGCCGGTTTACCGATCAGGCCGCGGATATAGAAGAGGTGCTGGAGTATATGCAGGGGCTGTCATACGGAGTTGATATCATGCAAGATATGGATAGTGCGCAGCTTGCCGCGCTTTTGAATGTGAAGGCCGAGCGGCTGGACCTCTTGCACCCTTCCGCCTTGCATCTTCGGGCACTTCAAGAACGCTTTGATATGAGAAGCATTACGCTCACCAAAGCAACGGCGCGGGACGGGCATAGAGCAGAAATGTCTGAGCAGCTTGAAGCCGGATTTGCGAAGCCGAAACTAGCGTATCGCGGAGATGTGCCGCAATTCACGGTTTGGGATCAGCTGCGGTTGGCGGCTTAGGCAGCTTTTGATTGCTTCACGACATCGGCGCAGCGGTTGCAGAGATCGCCGTTGGTTTCGACTTCGGGCAGGACTTTCCAGCAGCGGTCGCATTTTGCGCCGGGGGCTGGTTCGATTTTAATGCCAATGCCATCCTCTATATATTCAAACGGAGCCGTGATACAGATTTCGTCCATATCAAGTTGTTTCATATGTTGCGTTTCCGGCATTGGAGACATTATCGGCTTAGCTTCAAGAGAAGAGGCTAGCTCCTTCGATGCGCGTTTAGGCTCAATAGCCTCTAGAACGGATTTGCGAAGCTTACGAATTTGATCCCACTTCGCGGCCAATTCATCATTGCCCCACTCTTCAGGGATATCGGGAAATTCGCGCAAGTGCACGGACTCCTCATCGCCGAAGACGCCGTCGGGGCGCTGCGCCCATGCTTCTTCTGCTGTGAACACTAGAACGGGGGCGAGCCATGACACGAGGCAATCGAACAGCACGGCCATAACGGAGCGGCAAGCGCGGCGCTCGAAGCTGTCAGGCGCATCACAATAGAGGCGGTCTTTGCGGATATCGAAGTAGAAGGAGCTGAGTTCTTCGTTACAAAAATCATGCAGCGCCTTGGTCATACGCATGAAATCATAATTTTCGATATAGCGTGTGATCTTGGTGTCCATATCTTTGAGTTGATGGAGGACGAGCTGTTCGAGCTCCGGCAGAGCCGAGAGGTCATCGAAATCGACCATCTCATCCGCCGTAAAGCCATCAAGCGCGCCGAGGAGGAAGCGCAAGGTGTTGCGGATGCGCCGATAGAGGTCACCCGTTTGTTTCACGCTGTCACGTCCAATTTTGATGTCTTGGGAGTAATCACAGGTCAGCGCCCAAAGGCGGATAATATCCGCGCCGTATTCTTCCATGAGTTTCAGCGGGTCAACTACGTTGCCGAGGGATTTGGACATTTTATAGCCCTTTTCATCTAGCACGAAACCGTGGGTGAGCACGTTTTTATAGGGCGCTTTGCCGCGCGTGCCCGCGCTTTCGAGCAAGGATGAATGAAACCAGCCGCGATGCTGATCGGAGCCTTCGAGGTAGAGATCGATATCTTTTACGCCCTCATAGCATGGCCATGTTTGGGTATCGCCGACGACGAAAGCGTGGGTTGAGCCGCTTTCAAACCAGACATCGACGATGTCTGTGACCTTGCAATATTGATCGGCTTTATCACCGAGAAAACGCTCTTCCACGCCGTCCTTGTACCATGCGTTTGCGCCCTCTTCTTCGAAGACGTTGTCGATGGTTTCGAACAGAGCTTCGTCGATCAGCACTTCGCCGGTATCTTTATGCAGGAACAACGCGATCGGCACGCCCCATGAGCGTTGGCGCGAGATACACCAATCGGGGCGGTTTTGGATCATCGCGGTGATGCGGGTTTCGCCTTTGGCGGGCACCCATTTTGTATCTTTAATGGCCTTCAGCGCGGTTTTTCGCAGGTCATTTTTCTCCATAGAGATGAACCATTGCGGGGTGGTGCGGAAGATGATCGGCGCTTTGGAGCGCCAGCTATGCGGGTATTCGTGCTTGAGTGAGCCTTTGGCGAGCAGCTTATCAACGGCGGCGAGTTCACGCAGAACCGCAAAGTTGCCCTCGCCGAGTTTACCCTCTTGGGTGTAGACTTCGAGGCCATCAAACAGGCCGACATGAGGGCGGTATTTGCCGTCATCGGTCAGATTGTCGGTAATTTCTATTTGGTCTTCGGTCGCACGCGAAGCGTTTTCGGCACGCACCAAATTAAAGTCATCCTCACCATGTCCTGCGGCGATGTGGACGATGCCCGTACCGGCATCGGCAGTGACGAAATCTCCGACGAGCATCGGCACGCCGATGTCATAGTCGTAATATTCATGCGCTTCGGCGAGGGGATGTTTACAGATTGTGCCTGCGAGGTCCGCGCCTTTAAGTGTGCCGAGGAGCTCCCAGCTTTCGATTTTTGCGGATTCTTTTACGCTGTCTGCAAGCGCAGTCGCCAGAACCAGTTTACCGCCCTCATATTCGTACACGCCGTATTCGAGGTCTTCCCCATAGGCCAGTGCGCGGTTACTTGGAATCGTCCACGGCGTGGTTGTCCAGATGACGATGTCGGCGCCTTCAAGGAGAGCGTTTGAGGCTTTCACAACAGGAAAACGTACCCAAAGCGTGATGGATTTATGTTCTTGGTATTCGACTTCGGCTTCTGCCAGAGCGGTTTTCTCCACGGTAGACCACATCACAGGGCGCAGGCCTTTATAGAGGCCGCCATTGAGGGCGAATTTATGGATTTCGCGGGCGATAGCGCTTTCCGCGCGGGTCGTCATAGTGCGGTAGGGATTTGCCCATTCGCCGCTGATGCCGAGGCGCTGGAATTGATCGGATTGGATATCGACCCATTTTTGCGCGAAGGCGCGGCATTCCTCGCGGAATTCAAGGATCGGCACATCGTCTTTATCTTTGCCTGCTTCGCGATATTTTTCTTCGATCTTCCATTCAATCGGCAGGCCGTGACAATCCCACCCCGGAACATAGGGCGCGTCATAGCCGAGCATAGAGTGGGATTTCACCACCACGTCTTTGAGGATTTTATTGAGCGCGTGGCCCATATGGATGTCGCCATTGGCGTATGGCGGGCCATCATGCAGCACCCATTTTTCCTTGCCTGCGGCATTTTCGCGCATTTTGGCGTAGAGGTCCATGGCCTGCCATTGCTTCAGGATTTCCGGTTCTTTTTGGGGCAAACCGCCGCGCATGGGGAAATCCGTTTTGGGCAAGAAAACGGTGTCTTTGTATTTGTCTTTGTTATTATCTGTATCGCTCATAACGCGGCACTATGTAATAAAACACAACGCCGCGCAAGAGGTCGATTAGCCAACAGCGCGCACAAGAACAGGACCGACAAAATCATCGCGTTTCTCATGCGTGGCCGCGTCCGCTTCAAAATCAACTTTAAACCGTGAGAATTTCGCTCCTAAGTCAGCGATATCCAGAGAACTGGAGGGGGCAGGAGCCGTTCCCTCAATACCATGAGAAAGATCTTCTTCTTCCATTCTCTTTAACGCATAATCCACGAAATCACTTCCCCAGTTTTCGCGCAAGCAATCCAAAAAGCCGTCTAATTGACGTTGCGCGGGATCTAGAGATAGGGGTTTAGCCGCTGCGTGCCAGCTTTCCAAGGTAGGGTAGTCACCTTGGGGGGGCGTTTTGAACGTGCCGCCTGCGGCTGCGTGCGCTTGGCGTTCCAACAAAATCGCGATTGTTTCTGCTGGGCTTGCAGATGTTTCTGAAACGACATGGATGCTTCCGCGTCTAACTTTCGCAAGATACTCTGCCGCGTCCGTATTTACCAAGGCCGCCTCTTCAAGCGTGCTTGCTCCGCCGCCCTTTTCTCCAAATTGCACTGTGAATGGTTTTTTCATTTTATTCTCTATATACCGTTTGTTTTTACAGGTTCGGCTTTCCCGAACGCGGCGGAATATGACGGAAAGGGACTCGGGGGTCAAGCTTATTCTGATAACCTTGTGGAAAACAGAGCTAAATACCTGTAATCATTATAATTAACGGGATATAAAACAGCGCGAAAATAGTGCCGAAGAGGATGGTTGTTGCGGCTTTTTCAGGTTCTATATTTAATTTAGCAGCGTAGGCGGCGGTGTTTGCGCCCGGGGGCACAATAGATATTAAAAGCAAGATTTTGTGAACTTGGGGTTCAAATATATGAAAGATGTTTTGGTCGAGGAGAATGATGCCGTAAGCCAGAGCGGGCCACATAACGAATTTACCCAAGAATGTGAGGCTCAGAAATTTGGGGCCGATGACGAGTTTTTTCATGCCGCCCAGCGCCACGCCGACAATCATCATGCCGACCACAATATATGTGCCTTTGAAATATTCCAGATAGGTATTCACCTGATCGGAGAGATCTATGCCGAAGTAGTTTACGGCAAGCCCTGCGGCGATTGCGTATATTGTAGGGAAGGTTGCCAGTTTTTTGAAACTGTCTTTGACTTCGAATTGGCTGCGGTTTGCGATGTAGTACATGATTGTACATTCACACACCAATCCGCCGAGGTTCGTGAGGATAAAAACGCCGATCCATTGTGGATCCAATATAAGAAGCGCGAGAGGGAGGCCAAAATATCCCGTGTTGCCCATTCCCGCCGTCATGGCCAGCAAGTTTGCGTTTTTATCGGCGTATATTTTTCGCCCGATATTAAAGAAGGTTAGCAGCACGATTGTGAAAAGGCCGAAGACCATAAAAGGCAGCACGATAAGGTTGGCTTGGAATTCTAATTTTGCGACGTAGCCGAAGGACACGATCGGCGCGAGAATATATATGCCGAGCGCGCCCATGGTTTGACGGTCAACGCCGAAATAACGGCCCGAAATCCAGCCCAGAAAGATCAGGGCGTAAAGGGGGATGAGGTTTTGGAACAGGAGCGAGAATATATCCATCAGGCCAAAATCTCCCGCGCAAGCTCGCAATCCGCATCCATTTGGGCAATGAGATCATCAAGGCTATCGAACTTGGCTTCCCCGCGCAGGCGTTTGACGGGCTTGATGCGCAGGGTTTTACCGTAAATTTCTCGATCAAAATCAAAGATAAAGCTTTCGACCTGCGCGATGGGGACTTCAAACATAGGGCGAATGCCGATATTGGTGGCAGCCTTGTGCCAAACATCCTCGCCTTCAATCTGCACGAGGGCGGCGTATACGCCATAAGCAGGATGGATGGTCTCGCCGAGATTAATATTGGCGGTGGGATAGCCAAGCTCCCTGCCGCGCTGATCGCCTTTTATCACATCTCCACGAATTTCCCATTCCCAGCCGAGAATAGCCTTGGCAGCTTTAAGATCACCATCGCGAAGGCTTTTACGAACGCGGCTGGAGGATAGGATTTGCGCGGCGGAATCTTCGATTTTTTCAATCGCGGTGACGGGAATGCCTGCGGCCTCTATGTCCTTCGGCGTGCCTTTGCGGAGCTGCCCGAAGCAGAAATCTTCGCCGACCACGACATGCGCGGCATTGATCGTTTTCAAAACGTTTTGAATAAAAGCATCTGCGCTTTGCGAGGCGAAATCCCAATCAAAGCCCAGCGAAAACAGCGTATCAACACCGAATTCCTGCAAGCGCCACTGTTTTACCTCGGGGGGCGTGATGCGGTTTGGGGGTTCATCGGGGCGAAAGAGACGCTTGGGGTGCGGCTCGAAGGTCAGAATCGCGAAAGGCAGGCCATCTTTGGCCGCGATATCCTTGGCGATTTGCAAAAGCCCTTGATGGCCCAAATGCACACCATCGAAGTTACCAATCGCGAGAACACAAGGTTCCGCGCTTTTTCCAATATCTTTTAGGGATTTAAAGACCTTCATACCTCTTACGTATAAATCTTTTTATGCAGAAGGCAATCAATCCACTGGCTTTTTTTTACAGACATTGTAACCTTCTTTCCACTGCGTACGAAAATTCAATCACATGGGGCATCCCGTTGATTAAAACGAACCATTATTCAAGGAGAATAAACGAAATGGCTTCTAACAAAACATTGAATACACTTCTGGCTTCGGCTGTTGTAATGACAATTGCCGGCGCTGCTACTGCTGCAAATGCAATGGACATGGAAGGCAAAGAAAAATGCTACGGCGTTGTTAAGGCCGGTGCAAATGACTGCGGTAATGCTGCAAAAACGCACTCATGTGCGGGTCACGCAACTGAAGATGCGGCAGGCGGCGAATGGCTTGCGCTTCCAACTGGCGTTTGTGAAAAGCTTGCCGGCGGATCATTGACACCAAAAGAGACAATGGCTGAAAAAGCTATGGATGCAGTTGAAGGCGCTGTTGATGACGCTGCAGACGCGCTTCATGGCGAAGAGCACTAAAAATAAGAACCTGTTCCCACCGGCCGCCATTCCTGATGAGCCGGTGGGGATTGGCCTTCGCTATCCCCACTATCAAGAGGTCTTAGACACGACCTTGAATTTAGGGTGGCTAGAAGTTCACCCCGAGAATTATTTTGGCGGCGGCGCGCATCGCCATTTTCTCTCCGAAGCGCTTAAAAAATATAACCTTTCCCTTCATGCAATTGGTCTCTCGCTTGGATCTGAAAAACCCGTTTCAGAAGAGCATTTGCGCGCGTTCAAAGAGCTGATTGATATTTATCAGCCCTTTAATGTTTCCGATCATGCATCGTGGAGCGCGAGCGGGAATGCGCATTTGAATGATTTGCTGCCCCTGCCCTATACGCAAGAAAGCCTTGATAAATTGGCGCGAAATATTGAGCGCACGCAAGAGGTTTTCGGACGGAAAATTCTGGTTGAAAACCCTTCCACCTATCTCGCCTTTAAGGGCAATGAAATGCATGAAGATGTGTTCATGAACCGCATTGCCGAGATGACAGGATGCGGGATTTTACTGGATCTGAATAATATATATGTGCAGGCGCATAACCATGGGTATGACGCGTGGAGTTATATCGACACGATTGATGCGCGCCATGTCGGTGAAATGCATTTGGCGGGGCATATCGAGCAGCAGGCCGGCGATGGCGTGATCTTAATTGATACGCATTCACGACCTGTGAAGGGTGATGTCTGGGATTTATATGCGCATGCGGTGCAGAAAATCGGGGTTGTGCCGACTTTGATTGAGTGGGACACCGATATCCCCGATTTGGCGACCTTGGTGGCGGAAGCCGATAAGGCGCGGGCGATCATTGCCGAGCACTCGGAGCTTTCGCATGCAGCTGAGTGAGTTTCAGGAACAATTTAAAGATTTGATGCTGGATAGCCCGAAGGCTTTGGATAACCCGCCGCAAACCGTGGCGGATTTTTGTGAGGTGGGAGCGATTGACCTGCCAACCCGTTTAAAGGTTTATCGTAACAATATCGTGGGCAGCCTTACGGATCTTATGCTTGCGAGTTTCCCGATTACAGACGCCCTGGTGGGGAAGGCGTTTTTTGAGGGGTGCGCGCGGAGTTTTATTCTCGCGCACCCGCCGACACAAGGGTGTTTGAGCTTTTATGGCGCAGGGTTTGCGGAGTTTTTGGCAGGGTTCGAGCCGGCAAAGGGCTTGCCGTATTTAGCCGATATCGCGGCTTACGAGATTGCGCTTAATCAATCCTATTACGCGAAGGATGATGGGGCTTTGAGTGCGGAAAGTTTAGGGCAGGTAGCGCCGGATACGCTCGGCGACCTGAAGCTTGCCCTTCGGGACAGCGTGCATCTTTTGAAATCAGAATATCCGATCATTGCCATTCGGGATTTTTGTGAAGGAGATCAGGACGGCACGCTTGATCTGGATCAAGGCGGGGTTCATTTGTTGGTCATTCGCCCACAATTCAAAACCGAAACGGTTATTTTGCAAGAAGACGAGTTCGAGATGCTTAAAGCCTTGCAAAGCGGCCAAGCCCTTGGCGAAGCGGTGGACAACACTTTAAAGCAGCACCCCAATTTTGACTTTCAGGCCTTTTTGCAAAAGCACATTGCGCTTGAAACTTTTGCCGCTTTGCAATCGAATGGCTAGGTAAGATTGATATAATTTGGGGATTTTAAGATGACAGCACTATTACAAAAAATTGACGGGCTGATTGAGCCTTTGCGCAAATTTTCGAATTGCGTTTTGTCGCCGCTTTTTGATTTGGGCGCGCGGCTTTATCTGGCGAATGCGTTCTGGAGTTCGGGCATTTTGCGTTTTAATGACCTGAAAAACGGCACGTTTGATAATCAGGTGTTTTTGTTTGAGCTTGAACATCCTGTGCCCGGCCTTGACCCGTTAGCGGCGGCCTATATCACCACAGGGGCGGAGCTTGTTCTGCCCGTTTTACTGGCGCTTGGTTTATTCGGGAGATTTGCGGCGGCGGGAATTCTGGCGATGACGGCGGTGATTGAGTTTACTTACGGGCATTTCGATGTGCATCTGCTTTGGGCGTTCTTGGCGGGGATGATCTTCCTCAAGGGGCCGGGGAAATTGTCTCTGGATCATTTGATTTTGAAATGGATTCGGTAAGCAAAACCGTTTAAGTATCTGACATGGATAAATTCTCATATTTTCTCATATCGCTTTTCATGCTTATTGCCGATCAGCTCAGTAAATGGTCAATCACCGAGCATGTGATCCGCCCAGAATTGGGGGAAGTTTTCGGTGAACCTCGTCGTTTTTTTGAATGGCTGGGGAATGCGCCGCCGCGTTTGCCGTTTATTTCCATCGAAACATTGCCGTTTCTGAATACTGTGATGGTGTGGAATCAGGGCGTGAGCTTCGGGATGTTTAATGATAACGGCCAGACGGGGGCGATGGTTTTAAGCGCACTATCGGGCGTTATTGCGGTCGTTTTTATGGTTTGGCTTATCCGCACATCTTCAAAGATGCAGAGCTTTGCGATTGCGCTTGTGATTGCGGGTGCGATAGGAAATATCGTTGATCGCGTGCGTTTTGGCGCCGTGATTGATTTTATTGACCTGCATGCTTTCGGATACCACTACCCCGCATTCAATATCGCCGATAGTTGCATCGTTATCGGGGTGGGGCTGTTAATAGTTCATTCTTTGTTTTTTGACCCGCGCGGGAAAACTGCTAAATAAGAGTGGTAATTCCGTTTGAAGACAGGCATTTTGAAACCATGAAAATCAAATCATTATTATTACCGTTGTCGCTGTTTGGTGCGTTTTTCCTTGTGAGCTGTGAAGGTACAAAAGATCAGCTTGGCCTTACAAAGCAATCACCCGATGAATTTCAGGTCGTAAAGAGAGCGCCATTGGCGTTGCCGCCGAATTATGCTTTGCGCCCGCCTGCTCCGGGGGCGGCGCGTCCGCAAGAACAAACAACATCCGAGACTGCGGCGCAGGCTGTGTTTGGCGGAACCGCGCCGGCAGAAGTCGCGCCTGATGGCGGCGAAGATTTGCTGCTTTTCCAAACAGGCGCGCAAAACGCAGACCCCAATATTCGCCGCACGGTGGACACCGAAACGGCAGAGTTCGTTGATGAAAATCAGCCTGTGATTGAAAAATTGATGAACATCACGGGTTCTGATGAAACAAAAAGCAGTGTCGTAGACCCCGAAAAAGAAGCCGAGCGCCTTCGCGAGAACGCCCAAAGCGGCAAACCTGTGACGGAAGGGGAAACCCCCTCTAAAGTGAAATAGCAATGCACCGTTTATTGACAATATCCATAGCGGCGCTGGTTTGCGCCCTGCCCTTTAATTTCGCGCTTGCGAAAGAGCCCCCCAGACCCAAAGTCGAAACCGTTCAGCGGGACAAAGTGTTTAATGCCGAAGAGTTTACGCTTGATAACGGCATGCAGGTTATCGTGATCCCGAATGATCGCATCCCCGCGGTGACGCATATGGTTTGGTATAAGGTGGGCGCAGCCGATGAGCCGCGCGGTAAATCCGGGATTGCGCATTTTCTTGAGCATCTGCTGTTCAAAGGGTCTTCGCAGATTGGCGGGCCGGATCTTGCCCCCGGCGAGTTTTCAAAAACAGTGCGTAAACTTGGCGGCAACGACAACGCCTTTACCTCGCAGGATTATACTGCGTATTTTCAATCCATTCCGTCCGAGCATCTTGAAAAAGTTATGCGTATGGAAGCGGGGCGGATGAACGGATTAAAGGCGCCTGCGGAAGAGATTTTATCTGAGCGCAAGGTGATCTTGGAAGAGCGCAAGCAGCGCACTGACAACGATCCACGCGGGCAATTCGGCGAGCAGCTTTCTGCGGCAGCCTTTATCAACCACCCTTACGGCACGCCCGTTATTGGCTGGAAGCATGAAATGGATGAGCTATCGGATGCGGACGCGCTATCGTTTTACGATCAATGGTATGCGCCGAATAATGCGATTTTGGTTGTTTCGGGGGACGTTAGCCCAGCGAAAGTGTTTGAACTGGCGATATTGATTTATGGCCAGTTGCCGCGTGAGGATGTGCCCGAGCGCGTGCGCACGACATCACCGAGTTTAAATTCAAAGACCACAGTATCCTTAGAGCATCCGGCGATCAGAGAAGCGGTTGTGCAGAGCGTTTTTCGGGGGCCGAGCATTCGTCAAAGCAAGGATGAGTCTCTGGCGATTGAGGTTCTTACAGAGATTTTGGGCGGCGGGTCATCCTCGCGGCTTTATCAATCTCTTGTCGTGGAGCAAAAGATTGCCTCCAGCGCGGGGATGTCTTTTCAAAATACACAGTGGGATGATGCGAGCATTGCGCTTTATGCCTCGCCGCTGCCGGGGCAGGATTTAGACGCGGTGAAGGCGGCCTATTTGGAAGAGCTTCGTAAAGTGATTAATGACGGCGTTACGGAAGCCGAGCTTACCGACGCAAAAACGCGCCTTAAAGATCAGGCGATTTATGCGCGTGACAGCTTGACCGGCCCTGCGATGGTTTTTGGTTATAGCTTGGCGAGCGGGTTATCCGTGGATGATGTGGAATATTGGCCGTATGATATTGAAGCGGTGAGCGCGGAGCAGATTTCTGCGGCGGCAAAGATATATCTCAACCCTGATGAACCTTATAAATATCCGCCTGTTGATGGGTATCTCTATCCTGCGGGGGACGCGAAATGATCCGTATTTTTGCTTTAGTCACATTATCATTTTGTTTAATAGCGCCCGCGCAGGCGAAGGTTTTGGACATTCAAAACGTGACAAGCCCGAACGGAATTACCGCGTGGCTGGTGGAAGATCATTCCGTGCCTGTATTGTCTTTGGAGTTTGCATTTCGCGGGGCGGGGGCGGTGAATGACGGCGAAGCGACACAAGGTTTGGCACGCATGGCCTCAAACACCATGGATGAAGGCGCGGGCGATTTAAACGCGAAAGAGTTCCAAAAAGAGCTGCAGGATTTATCCGTTGGGCTGTCTTATTCTGCGGGCCGCGATCATTTCTCCGGCAGTTTGAAGACGCTCAAGAAGCATCAGGCGCGCGCGGTTGAGCTTTTACAGATGTCTTTGACAAGCCCCCGTTTTGAAGACGAGGCGATTGACCGGATGCGTAAAGCCAATCAAGCGCGGATACGGGCATCGCTTAGCAACCCGGATTGGATGGCGGCGCGGCTTTTGAATGATAAGGCCTATGCGGGCCACCCTTATGCCTTGAATAGCGGCGGCACGCTTTCCTCTTTGGAAAAGATTGATAGCGCGGCGCTTAAAGAATTTCATAAAACGCATATGGGACGTAATAATCTGGTGGTGAGTGCGGCGGGTGATATCTCAGCAGAAGAGCTTGCGCCGCTTTTGGATCAGATATTTGGCGCGCTGCCCGATGTTGAGATCACCCCCCCTGCGGATTTGGTACTTCAAAACAAAGGCAGCGTTTTTGTCTATGAGCAGGATATTCCGCAAAGCGTGATTGAGATTGTTCAACCCGGCATTGCCCATGATGATGCGCGTTATAACGCCGCGCAGGTGATGAACTTTATCTTGGGATCGTCCGGTTTTGGCTCTCGCCTGACGGAGGAAATTCGCGAAAAGCGTGGTCTGACTTACGGGGTGTATTCCTATATCAGCACAATGGACCGGATTGCGAGCCTCTCGGTTTCAACATCGACAGCGAATGTAAATGTGGCAGAGATGCTGTCCTTGATCGGGCAAGAATTTATAAAGATGAAAGATACGCCCGTCAGCGCGGCGGAGCTTGATGATGCGAAAGCCTATCTTCTTGGCTCCCTGCCCTTGTCCTTGACCTCTACGGATAAAATATCGGGGCTTTTACTTGGCCTGCAGCTTAATGATCTGGGCATTGATTATCTTGATAAACGCGAAGAAGAAATTAAGAATACAAGCGTTCAAGACCTTCAAGATATAGCGGCGGAGCTGCTTGATCCTTCGCAATTTGTGACGTTGATTGTCGGGAAGCCTGAGGGGCTTGAGAATACTCAAACCGTAGCAGAGCTTCCCAATGTCGAATAAGGCACTCAATAAAACGCCTGAATGGAGCGCGCTTGAAGCGCATCAAAAGAAAATCCAGGGCGATCATATTCGCGCGTATTTTAAAAACGATCCGAAGCGTTTTGATAAATGCAGCCTTGGTCTTGACGGGCTTTTGCTGGATTATTCCAAACATAAACTGCACGATGACACGCTGCCGCTACTCGTTGATCTTGCAAAGGCGCGCGGCGTAGAGGAGTGGCGCGATAAGATGTTTGCAGGCGAGATTTTAAACGCTTCGGAAAAGCGCGCGGTCTTGCATGTAGCCCTGCGGGGGTCTGTCGATCCTGCCCTCGAAGTTGACGGCGAGAATGTTGCGGGGTTTGTGTCCGATACGCTGTCGCAAGTGCAGGCACTTTCAGAAGAAATTCGTAATAACCCGAATATCACCGATGTTATCAATATAGGGATTGGCGGCTCTGATCTTGGACCGCGCATGATTTACAAAGCGTTGCTGCCGCATAAAGACGGGCCGAATCTTCACTTCATTTCCAATATAGACGGGCGGGCGATTGAACAGCGGCTTAAGGGGCTTAAGCCCGAAAATACGGCGCTGATCATTACTTCTAAGTCCTTCGCGACATTAGAGACCATAACGAATGCCGAGACGATTAAGGGCTGGTTCTTGGACGCTTTAAGCGCGGATGTCTTTGCGGAGCGTCTTTTTGCAATCAGCACGAATATAGAGGCCGCGACCGCATTCGGCGTACCTGAACACCATATCTTGCCGCTTCGCGACTGGATTGGCGGGCGTTTCAGCCTGTGGAGCGCGGTGGGTTTATCGACAGCCGCCGCCATCGGGTTTGACGGGTTTAAAGCGCTGCTTGATGGGGCGAAAGCCATGGATCAACATTTCAAAACCGCGCCGATGGAGCAAAACATGCCGATCATCATGGGCATGATCGGGGTTTGGTATCGCAATTTTTGGGATTATTCCGCGAAGGCTATCTTGCCGTATTCCCACGATTTACGGGACTTACACAAATATTTGCAGCAGCTTGATATGGAATCAAACGGCAAAGGGGTTGATCGGGACGGCGCGCCTGTAGAGGCCGAAACAGGCCCGATTATATTCGGCGAAGCGGGAACGAACGCGCAGCACGCCTTTATGCAGTTGCTTCATCAAGGGCCGGACATCATTCCTGCGGATTTTATTTTGGTCGCAAAACCGGAACACCCTTACAAAGATCATCACGACAAACTGCTGGCGAATGCATTGGCACAAAGCAAAGCGCTGATGGATGGCAAAGCCTCGGCTAATGCGCCGCACAAAGCTTTTGAAGGCAACCGCCCAAGCTCTTCAATCGTGCTGGATCGGCTTGATCCTTATAATCTGGGGATGCTGCTTGCGCTTTATGAACATGTGATATTTGTGCAGGGCGTAATCTGGGGCATTAACAGTTTTGACCAATGGGGCGTCGAACTTGGCAAGGTTCTTGCAAAAACAATCCAAAACGAGCTTAAAAATCAAAACTCTGATACACTGGATAGCTCTACAGAAGGTTTGTTAAAGGCAATATCAACGCATTAGGAAAGGCGCGCCCCGTTGAAGATTCATATCCCTAACCCGAACGAGCTTCCGGCGCTGAACCAGTCGGATTTGGACGACATTATCGAGCGTCACGCCATGTATATGCGCGGGCAAGTCGGCGGAGCGCGCGCGTTTATCAAATATATGGATCTCTCCAATCTCAATTTAAGCGCGGTTGAGCTTTCGCAAGCCGATTTCACGGGATGTCTGTTTGTCGGGGCTAATCTGGAGATGGGCGATTTTCGCGGCACATGCTTTTTTGCCTGTGATTTGCGCAACGCCAATTTGAGCAACGCCAATTTCTCACGCGCCGATTTTAGAGGGGCGTATGTTGCCGGGGCCAATCTTTCCGGCTCGAATATGAGTCAGGTGGATTTGCGTGAAGGCAAGATTATGCGCCGCGGCACTGACGGCACATTGGAAGACCGCGAGCGTTCAGGCGGGATATCCGGCGGGCAAGTGATCCTTACGGGCGCGAAGCTTTCCGATGCCAATATGGCTGGCGCGCAAGGGCGATCCGCAGACTTCTCCGATGCGGATATGACAGGCGTGCAGTTGCAAGGGGCGCATTTGGAACACGCGACATTTGAAGGCGCGAATTTGACGGATGCAGATTTTTCGAACGCCAACCTTGCACACGCAAGTATGCGCCACACCATCATTACGGGCGCGATTATGGAGGGGATTGAGCAGCAAGGGCTTGATCTGACCGAAGCGATTTCCGAGCGCGATATGGGCGAGCGGCTTGAGCAGATGGGCAAGAGCCTGCCCGAATTGCTAGAGGATCACACGCTTTGGGTGGCAACCGCAGGAAAGAGCGGCAAACAACTGGATTTAAGCGGATATGATATGCGCGATGTTATTGATTTGCGCCGTTATCCGATGACGGCGGTGCAATGTATAGGGACGAATTTCCTCAATCAGGATTTACGCAAGGCGGAGCTGCAGAGCGCGAATTTTGATCGCTCCGATTTCCGTGATTGTAATTTGGCAGGGGCGGATTTACGCGGCTCCAGCCTTAAATATGCGAAGCTCAGCCGCGCGAATTTAAGCGGGGCAAATTTGTCCTCTCTGGAATTTGTGCGGGGCGAAGACCGCCATATTAAACGCGTGAATTTAAGCGGCGCGCATATGCGGTTTTGTAATTTAAGTGATTGTGATTTGCGCGATGCGGTCTTGATGGGGATTGATCTTACGAATGCCAATCTTCGCGGCGCGGATTTGCGGCGCGCGGACTTGACCGGCGCAATCCTATCTGACGCCAATCTTGACGGGGCGCGGCTTGATGATGCGATCATTGATCTGGGCAGCCTTTAAAAGTTATCCACTTCAATAACCATTTAGAACAGGCGCATTACTGACATACGGCCTCCGCACGCGTTATCTTTTGCATTGTGCGTATACGATATCTTCCAGAAACACTCATCAACCAGATTGCGGCGGGTGAAGTGATTGAGCGGCCATTTGCGGCCGTGAAAGAGCTGGTCGAAAATGCGATTGATGCGGGCGCGAGCAAAATTGAAGTGACTTTGCGTGACGGCGGCAAGAGCCTGATTGTTGTGAAAGACAACGGATCGGGCATGACCCGCGAGGAGCTGACCGCCTCCGTGGATCGCCATGCAACATCCAAGCTCCCTGATAATGATTTGGTGAATATCGAGCACATGGGCTTTCGGGGCGAAGCACTGGCCTCTATCGGCGCGGTGGCGCGGCTCACGATCCATACATGCTCCGCAAAGGAGAGCAATGGCTGGCAGATTTGTGTGGAGGGCGGTAAAAAGGGCACGGCCATGCCATCGCAGCACCCCTCAGGCACGCAGATTGAAGTGCGCGATTTGTTTTATGCGACCCCTGCGCGGCTAAAGTTTTTGAAGACCGAGCGTTCTGAGTTTCTAGCGGTGAAAGATACGATTTCGCGGCTTGCGATGGCGTTTCCGCATGTCGGCTTTACGCTGATCCACAATGAGAAGAAGTCATTAAGCGTGCCGGCTACGGCGGATCCGCAAAAGCGACTATCGGCCTTTTTGGGCAAAGAGTTTCAGGATAATGCCATTAAAATCGAGGCGGAGCGCGAGGGCATCAAGCTTTCAGGCTTTGCCAGTTTGCCGACGCTTCACCGCGCCACGACGCAGTATCAATATCTGTTCGTGAACGGGCGGCCCGTGCGTGACAAGTTGCTGCACGGTTGCGTGCGCGCGGCCTATGCCGATGTTTTGCATGGCGGACGGCATCCGTTGCTGGCGCTGTTTTTGGAGCTGCCGTCATCAGAGGTGGATGTGAATGTACATCCGGCGAAGGCCGAGGTGCGGTTTCGTGATCCTGCGCTTGTGCGGGGGTTGTTGATTTCGGCGCTGAAGCATTCGATTTATGAACATGGCGGGCAAGCCTCTTCGTCTGTGTCTTCGCATGCGCTTGGCTCATTCCGCGCTGAAGGCGGGCCTAGACTGCCGATGCATCGCGGGTCATCACCTGCCGTGCCGCGTTCTTATGCCTATGGTGGGGGCATGGCGGAGGCCGTTTCTTCTGCGTATGCGGCGCAGCCTTCCATGATGTTTCAAGACGCGCCGACGGCGCGGGTTGAGGCGGAAACCGAATTTCAAGAAGAGCAAGAGAGCTTTCCCTTGGGATCGGCGCGGGCGCAGCTGCACGAGAATTATATAGTGGCGCAGACGCCAAAGGGCATGGTGATTGTCGATCAACACGCCGCGCATGAGCGCCTTGTTTATGAGCGTTTTAAGGCGCAAATGGCGGCGCGGGGAATTGAAAAGCAAGGCTTGCTGAGCCCTGAAATTATCGAGCTTGAGGAGAGTGCGGCGGAGCGGCTTTTGAGCTATGCAGACGGCCTTGCCACATTGGGGCTAGAGGTAGAAGCCTTCGGACAAGGCGCGGTGGCCGTGCAGAGCATCCCTGCCCTTCTTGGCGGCAAACCGAATATCGAACGGCTGATTAAAGATTTAGCCGATGAGATCACCGAGCATGGCAATGCGAATACGCTGGAGGAGCGCTTGAACGAAATTCTGTCGACCATGGCGTGTCACGGCTCCGTGCGATCAGGGCGGCGAATGAACGCACAGGAAATGAACGCCTTGCTGCGGCAGATGGAAGAAACGCCGCTATCGGGACAATGCAACCACGGGCGGCCCACATATATCGAGCTTTCTTTGGCGGAGATTGAAAAACTCTTCGGACGGCGGTAAGGTTATTTCATGAGCGAGCAGAAGCAGCAAAAACGAATTTTAAATCTCTACGGGCTTTTTGGCGCGTCGATGATTGTGTCTGTGCTGCCATACCTCAGCGCGGGAATTTTGTCCGTGGTCTTTTTCACGGCGCTTTTGATTATGGCCTATATGTTTAAGAACAAGGCCGAGCCGGAGAGTCTGCAGGAAAATCATGCGGTTTATATTATTCGCACGATCTGGATTACCGCGTTTTTCTCGCTGATCACCATGACGCTCGGGACTATTTATATGATGCAGGGCATTGATTACGCACCGTTTCAACCTTGTGCGGATGCCTTGGCCGGCTTGGGCGTTGAAGCGATGGAAAGCACGGGCATGCAAGAGATGTACACCTTTATCGAGCCATGTATGGATGATTTTATCGGCAGCAATCATGTATTGCTGATGAATACTATGCTTATTATCGCACTGCCGCTGATGGTTTATATGGGCTATCGGTTAGCAAAGGGGCTGCTGCGGGCGATGAAGGGCTATCGTTTGGCTAAGCCGAGAAGCTGGTTTTAGAGCGATTTTAAAAACGCTGCGGCGGCTTCAAGATCGCGGATCATGGCGGCGTCTTTTTTCTCTTCCAACGGCGCGCGCCCGTGGACATCTTCGTTATAAATTGCGGCCTTGTAATCTTCTTCTATATGCGTGGCTTTGAACGCCTCATCCGAAGTTATAGCGCCTTCTATAAAGGCGAGACCGAGTATGAGTGAGCCTGTCAGGGGGACAATAACCTGAAGGGCGGTAAATCTTTCATTATCAAGACCTTCAACGGCAGCCTTAACGCCCGCATGCGCTTGGGCGGGGTGTTTAATCGCCGCGAGATCGCATGTGCTTTCCAGTTTTACGCCGAACTTATCTTCGAACCATTTTAACCATCTATCCCAAAGTTGGCCTTGAATTTCATTTTGCTTTTTCTGGTGTTCGTCTTTGGCATTGGCGGCGCGGTAACATAAGAGATCGGTATCAAGATATCTCAAAATGGCCGCTTCCATTGCCTTGCGCTCATGCGATACGCGGTCTTGGCACGTGGTGACAAGCTGCATGACCGGCATGGTTTCAGGGAGAATTTTTTCTTTTTGGGCGGCCCATTCCAGAACGATTAAATCCGCGACCTCCGATGTGGGGGCGAGCAAGACATTGCCCGAAGGGGCTTTTACGGGCTTACCATCAAGGCAAATACAAAAACCGCTACCTTCTTCGCGTTTAGAAACAAGCTTATAAAATCTATTCATTGGTCTCTTTTGTCTCGGTAGGTTCAGCCTCAGGAGAGACTTCAGAAGCCTCTTCGGCTTTAGGTTCGGGCGGAGCGGCCAAATCTTCCTTTTCGATTATAAAGGCTTTGCAAGGATGGCTGTCGCGCAAGCCCAGATCGGTGAGGGTGACCGCCAAGAACGCGGGATTAACCGCGCCCAAGAGAAGGCCACCGACTTTTTTGCCGAGATCAAACATGTTCGGCGTAGCCGACATATCCGAAAGCGGGCCGGAGATATTCACGACCGAAGAGATATCGCCAAGCGCCACGTCTTTGGCTTTTGGTGTGAGCTTCATGTCCACATCGTCTTTATCGATGTTGTAATTTCCGCTGCCCGTAAGGGTCACGCTTTTGGTATCCACGAAAAGCGCATCGGCTTCCGCGATTGCGTTATCGAGTTTGAAATTCGCGACAATGCAGTTCATTTCCAAGCTGGTGTCTTCGCCGAAATTGGGAAGAAGCGCATTGAGCAATCCACCGCCCCAAATATTCAAGACGTTTGAGCGCATTTTGCCTTCACCGCCAACAAAGCTCAGCGTGCCCCTCAGAGAGCTTTGGAGTGCTTTGGAAGTTTTTCCGCTCGCGGTCAGGGCTATACCAATCTCGGCGCGGCCGTCGATATCGGCTTCTTTTTGGAATTGCTGCTGGAACTCGCCATAGTCAAAATCGTTGATTTTCAAATCAATCTTCATTGCGGCGGGCTGCGCGGTGGCGTTCAGGCTTAAGCTTCCGCTTAACGCGCCTTTGCTGATTTTGCCGTTGACCGGCTCCAGCGTCAGGATGTTATCCTGGATTTTGAGCGTGGTGTCCAATTCTCCAAGATCAATGGATTTTGATTTCAGGGATTTAACATCGATTTTAACATCGGCGGTCTGATCATTGAAATCGAGGCCCTTACCCTCTTTGCTGCCGAAGATGGTGCTGATTTCATCAAGCGTTTTCATGAAAGGGCTTTGCCCATGGAAATCATCAATTTGCAAGAACTCGCTTCCGATTTTCCCCTTCAGAACAAGTTTATCGGAAAAATCCAACTCCAGATCGGGCTTCAGCTTAGAGCCGCCGGGCAAAATAGTGGCATCGCCTTCAATGTCGAACTCACCAACGCCGCGATCAATTTCGAAATCGCCGCTCAACACTTTGGTATCTTTAAGATAAAGCTCGAGATTTTTAAGTTTTTTATCATCCAGCGTTGTGATGACTTTTAGGTCGCCAAGCGTGGCTTCGAGTTTATTTTCATCAAGCATGCTGTAATAGCGGCCATAGCGGGAACCATGTACCTGCATCGGCAGCGTTGCCGCGCCGGGCTTTTCATTGACCTGTCCGAATGCTTTCAAGAATGCGCCCTCTTCGACGTCTTCGATATAAAGCCTGTCCAATTCGAGATTGTAATCCGCAAGAACGCCTGCGGGGATGTTGATATCCTTAATATCAAGCGTGCGAATGTTTTTGCGCCCTAATAGAACATCAAAAAAGCGAAAGGCTACTTTTGTTTCACTCACCGTAATCGGCAGGGTATTGCCGGAGAGGTCTTCAATCGTTAGCCCCACAAAATCAAGCCCGACATCGGGGAAGAAACTCATATTATTGAGCTTGCCGATTTTGGCGCTACGCCCTGTGTTTTGGGAGATATAATCTTCGACCGCTTGTTTTAAAATCGGCGTTGAGCCTCCCAATTTTGAAAGCACGATCAAAAGCACATAAATCAAAACCAGAATTAGAAGCGTCCATTTGACGATCCGCCAGAGAAGCGATTTTTTCTTCTTTGGCTCTTTGTTTTCTTTTTCGGGGTTTTTGCCTTTGCTCATCGTCTATTCCTCGAATGGATCGGCTTTGAGATTGGGACTAAAGCCTAAGGCTTTCCATGTTTTTTTCAAATCAGGCGGCAAGGGCGCGGTGATATCGAGCGGCGCTTTGCGCCCTGAAGGATGCGGCAAGATCAAGCGGCGCGCATGCAGGTGCAGGCGGTCAGCCAGATGAAGATCATCAAGATCAGCCTCGGCTTTGCGGCGGGCCTCATGGGTTTCTTCTTGTTCGGGCAGTCTTGCGTATTTTTTGTCGCCAACAATCGGGCATCCCATAAGCTCTGAGTGGACGCGAATTTGGTGCGTGCGGCCTGTGCGCGGCCAGAAGGCGACGAAGGCGGCGCTGGTCATTGCGCGTTCAAGCACGATGAAATCCGTAATGGCGCTTTTGCCTTCTTCTTCATCCACGACCATGCGCTCTTTGTTGTTTCCGCCGGCTTTAACAAGCGGCGCTTTGATTGTGCCATCCATTTGCTCAGGCGAGGGGCAGACAATCGCCCAGTATATCTTTTTAATCTTGCGGGTTTTAAACGCATTGCCCAGAGCCTTTGCGGATTTAGCATTGCGCGCAAGAAGCATGACGCCGCTTGTGTCTTTGTCGAGGCGGTGAACGAGGCGCGGCTTTACGCCCTCTTTATTCGTTAGGCCTTCAAGCAGTCCATCAATATGGTATTTGGTTTTGCTGCCGCCCTGGCTGGCGATACCGGTGGGTTTGTTAATGGCGATGACATCGGCATCTTCATAGATGATCAGCGATTTGATAAAGGCGGCGTCTTTATCGGTGATTTTGACTTTATCCTCTATAGATTTGTGTTCCAGCGGCGGAATGCGGATTTCTTGTCCGGCTTTGAGCTTGGCATCGCCTTTAACGCGCTTGCCGTCAGCGCGGATTTGACCTTTGCGTATCAGCTTTTGCGCAAGGCCGAAGGGAAGTTCTGGCACGTGTTTTTTAAGCCAGCGGTCAAGGCGCTGCCCGTCATCATCTGCGGAAACATGGAGGTGGCGAACGCTCATGATGCCACCACTTTCACAAGAGCCATGGCGGCGAAAAGCGCGCCTATAGACAAAATGACGGAGCCGCTTAAATACAGCGCGCTGTGGAGATAGGCTTGGCGCTCCCAAAGCGAGACAAAATCAAGCGAAAAGGTCGAGAAGGTTGTAAAGGCCCCCAAAAAGCCTGTGATGAGAAATACGCGCATGGCTTCGGATGGTTGCCAATATTGCGCGAAGATCGCAATCAGCAGCCCCATAACGAAAGAGCCGAGAACATTTACGGTGAGCGTTCCGTATGGAAAGCCATGCCCCATAAGCTTTACGGCGCCGATATTTACGCCATGGCGGCAGAGCGCACCGAAAGCACCGCCTGCGGCAATTGCGAGTATTGCATTCATGTATTTTTATCCTTACAAGACATGATCGTCTTTGTAATAGAGTTTATCCGAATGTTCAATGACTTAAGCATTTCGCAAAAAGGTATGATTCTGGCCTTGCTCGGCTTTACCTCCTATGCGCTATCTGATGTGTGCGCAAAATGGCTTACGCAGGATATCCCTATCTTTCAAACAATACTCTTGACCAACGCCAGTGCGTGCGGATTTTTTCTGCTTGCGGCGCCTTGGCTCGGCGGTATTAAATCCTTGGGGAAAGTTAGATCCAAGCGGATGCATTTAATACGCGGAATGTTGAATGTTTCGATTTCAATCTTGATTCTGCAGTCTTTTGCGCGCCTCCCGATTGCGGATGTTTACACGTTTATTTTTGCGATGCCGTTTTATGCGGCGGTTATTGCCATTTTTATGTATCGCGAGCATGTAACCCGCCACAGGTGGATTTCGATTGCTTTAGGGTTTGCCGGCGTTTTAATCGCATTGCAGCCCGGAGATGCAGGCATTAACCCTGATTTGATCTGGCCCGTGGCCTGCGGGATTGTGGTTGCGTTCATGTTTACGGTAAGTAAATCTTTACAGGGTGACAGCCTTTTGGCGCTGGGGTTTTGGCCGGTTAGTTTTAATGTTTTGGTCGGCAGCATCGTTGTTTTATGGATAGGGTTTGAAGCGGTTCCCTTGCCGTCTCTCATTGTTTGCCTTTTTAACGGGTTGTTTATTGCGGTTGGTGTTTTGTGTGTCTCGAACGCGTTTCGGCTTGCGCCGGCTTCGGCAGTCTCGCCGTTTCTGTATACCGAGATGGTTTGGGCGCTGCTGTTCGGATATTTCATTTTCGGAGACAAGCCGAATGCAATGATGCTTATGGGCGCGGGGGTGATTATTTTCAGCGGGCTATATTTGGTGGAAACAGAACGACGTCAAAGACTTAAGGCCGCACGCTCAGGTTAAGCATTTATTTGCGGCGTTTTTCCCAATATTCCAAGCGCTTATTAATTTCTCTTTCGAAACCGCGTTCGGGCGGGTCATAAAATTTCTCGCGCGGCATGTCGTCGGGGAAATAATTCTGCCCTGAAAATCCATCCGGCGCGTCGTGGTCATATTGATAGTCTTTGCCGTAGTTTTGATCTTTCATCAAATTCGTGACGGCGTTCAGGATATGTTTCGGCGGCATGAGAGAACCTGTGGATTTGGCCTTATCCACGCTGAGCTTATAGGCTTTATAGGCGGCGTTTGATTTAGGGGCAGTAGCGAGATAAATCAGGGCTTGGGCCAAGGCAAGTTCGCCTTCGGGGCTGCCGAGTTTCAGATATGCATCCCATGCGTGGTTACAAACAGACAGCGCTTGCGGATCGGCAAGGCCGATATCCTCAATCGCCATGCGGGTCATGCGGCGCGCGATATATTCAGGGTCTTCGCCGCCGGCGAGCATTCTGGCGAACCAATACAGGGCGGCGTCAGGGTCGCTGCCGCGCACGCTCTTATGCAAGGCGGAAATCAAATTGTAATGGGCGTCATCGCCTTTATCGTATAGCGGGGCGCGGCGCTGCGTGATTTGCAGCAGGCCTTTTTCGTCAAGCTGCCCGCCTTGGGCGATGATTTGTTCGGCCATTGTCAGGGCATACCTGCCGTCCCCATCGGCCATGGTTTTGAGAAGCTCCCGCGCCTCGGGAGTGAGGGGGAGCGGCACGTCCTTTTCCGCCTTTTGCAAAAGAAGCTCCAGCGCATCGCCATCAAGGCGTTTTAAAACAAGGACTTGCGCGCGAGAGAGAAGAGCGGCGTTTAACTCGAAGGACGGGTTTTCGGTTGTTGCGCCGATGAGCGTGATTGTGCCATCTTCCATGACAGGCAGGAATGCATCTTGCTGTGATTTATTGAAGCGGTGAATTTCGTCAACGAACAGAAGCGTGCCTTGCCCGTTTTGCTTCCTGATCTTTGCGCTTTCAAAAACCTTACGCAGATCGCCCACGCCGGAGAAAATGGCCGAGAGCTGTTCGAAGTGCAGATCGGTGTGATCGGCGAGAATTCGGGCGAGCGTAGTTTTGCCGCATCCGGGCGGCCCCCAGAACACCAGCGAGGATAGCCGACCACTTTCGATCATCTTCCTCAGCGGCGCATCCTTGCCGACGATATGATCTTGGCCAACCACATCATCGATTTTATGCGGGCGCAGACGATCCGCGAGCGGGCGATGAGCGTCCCTCGTCTTATCATCTGTTTCAACTGCAAATAAATCCGCCATAGCTTGACCTTGACCCCGTAAATATGTGAGATACTTCTTTTTAAAGAACCACGGCGAACATTTAAAGAACAAATGACATCTTTAGCGTATACAGACGAAGTCGCGCAGGCGACAGCCCCCATTTATCAGAAGCTTTCCTCGCAATATAAGGAAGAGCATTGGAAGACGCTTGCCCCCTATATCTATGAGATTAACCGTTTGAAGCGCGAAAAAAACGCGGTGATTTTGGCGCATAACTATATGACGCCCGATATTTTCTATGGGGTTGGGGATGTTGTGGGCGACTCGCTGATGCTGGCGCAAAAGGCCGCCGAAAGCGACGCGGATATGATTATCCAATGCGGCGTGCATTTTATGGCGGAAACTTCGAAAATTCTTTGCCCTGAAAAAAAGGTGATTATCCCCGATATGAAAGCCGGATGCAGCCTCGCCGAGAGCATCACGGGTGAAGATGTGCGTAAATTAAAGGCGCAGCACCCCGGGATTCCCGTTGTTAGCTACGTGAACACAAGCGCCGATGTGAAAGCAGAGAGCGATGTGTGCTGCACGTCCTCAAATGCGCTGAAGATTGTGAACGCGCTGGGCGCGCAAGGCAATGACACGGTGATTATGACGCCTGATAAGTATCTGGCGCAGAACGTTGCTGCCGAAACAGATGTGAAGGTGATTATCTGGGACGGCGCATGCATGGTGCATGAGCGCTTTACCGCTGAAGACGTAAAACAGATGCGCGCGCAGCATGAAGACGTGTTTGTTCTGGCGCACCCTGAATGCCCGCCCGAAGTGATGGCGGAGGCCGATTATGCGGGATCTACCGCGCAGATGAATAATTATATTAAAGAGCATCAACCCAAAACAGCCGTGCTTTATACGGAATGCTCCATGAGCGACAACATCGCCGCGGAGAACCCGAATGTGAAGTTGATCGGAACGTGCCAGATGTGCCCGCATATGAAACGCATTTCATTGCCGAAAATCCTGAGCGCGCTGCAGACCGAGGGGCCGGAAGTGCATATTGACCCTGAAATCGCGGAGCGGGCCTTAAAACCCATTCAGCGCATGTTGGAGCTGAGCTAGATGTTATCCCCGCTTTTGATCGAAGATATTGTGAAGTCTGCCTTGAAAGAGGATTTAGGGCATGGATTTGACATTACATCCAATCTTTTAATTCCCGCAGGCACGAGCGCGCGCGGGGTTTTGCGGGCGCGGCAAGACGGGCGTTTGGCGGGGCTTATTGTCGCGCTTTCGACGTTTTCGCTGACCGATATTGATTTTGATATGACGGTGATGGCGGAAGACGGCGCAGACCTTAAAGAAGGCGATGTGATTGCCGAGATTATCGGCCCTGCGCGCAGCATCCTGACGGCAGAGCGCGTGGCGCTGAACTTTATGAGCCATATGAGCGGCGTTGCGACCCTGACGGCGGCGTATGTTGAGCAAGTGAAAGACACGGGCGCGGAAGTATGTGATACGCGCAAAACTCTGCCAGGACTTCGTTTATTGCAGAAATACTCGGTTGAGATCGGCGGCGGGGCGAACCACCGTTTCGGCCTTGATGACGCGGTGCTGATTAAAGACAACCATATCGCCGTTGCGGGAAGCATTGATGAAGCGCTTTCGCAGGCAAAAATGCTGGCCGGGCATACGAAAAAGATCGAAATCGAGGTGGATACGCTGGAGCAGCTCGAAGAGGTTTTGGCGAACGGCAATGCCGATATCGTGATGATGGATAATTTTGACCTTAAGTCCTTGAAAAAAGGCGTAGAAATGGCCAAAGAACATATTACAACCGAGGCATCGGGGGGCGTTAACCTCAAAACCGTGCGCGATATTGCACTCACCGGTGTGGATTACATATCTATTGGCGCATTGACCCACAGCGCGCCTGCCATGGATATCGCCTTAGATATTGAAATTTAATCACTATATTAGGTTTATGTTCACCTTTTTGACGGATAATATTAAGGTGAATATATCGATTTGGGGCAAATAAACACTATTTAAGAGTTGAGTATGGCGGGAGCATTTACGCGTTTTTTAGTATTATTTTGTTTTTCTTTGGTTTTTGCCCTGCCCGCGCATGCGAAAAAGGATAAAATTGAAGCCCTTACGGATGGAAACATCAAAAGCTTCATTGAAGAGACCTCCTATATGACCTCTGGGGGGTCAAAAAACCTCTCCCTTTCCAAAGTGAAGACATATCTTGAAAAGCATCTCGAAGATGATGCGCGTTTCAAAAGCACCATGAAATACAATTTGCCCGGCATGCCGCCGCAAGAACAGGCGGTGTCATTAAGCAAGGAAGAATTCATTGAGTCGGTTGAAAAAGGCGCCGAGAAAATCGACGATTACGAAACGATTGTCGAGATTAAGGATATTAAAATTTCATCTGATGAGCAAAAAGCGTTCGTGAAAACGGAAAGCACCGAACTTGTGACGATGCCCGTGCCTTCGCAGAATGGCGGCATGGAATATGTGCCCGTTGAGGGGTTGTCGTCATGCACACAGATTTTGTCTTTGAACAAAGGCGTTATTCAGATGTATAGCGCGCAATGCGCCACTGAAATCAACTTCATGGACTACTAAAAACTAGCGGCGAACAGCCATAAGCTTTTTAATCTCGGCAATTGCTTTTGCGGGATTAAGGCCTTTGGGGCATGTGTTCGTACAGTTCATGATCGTGTGGCAGCGATAGAGGCGGAAGGGGTCTTCCAATGCGTCCAGACGCTCGCCCGTAGCCTCATCGCGCGTATCGGCGATCCAGCGATAGGCTTGGAGCAAAACAGCAGGCCCCAAGAAACGATCGGCGTTCCACCAATATGACGGGCAGCTTGTTGAACAGCAAAAACACAGGATACAGCCCGCAGGGCCGTTGCCGTCTGCGCCGTTGAGGATTGTTGAGTCTTCTTCGGTTTGCAGGCGCTCGCGGTTCGGCGCGGCGGTGTCGGTTTTGAGCCACGGCTCAATCGAGGCGTATTGCGCGTAAACATGGTTGAGGTCAGGGACGAGGTCTTTGACCACAGGCATATGCGGCAGCGGCGTGACCTTTACATCACCCGATACATCGTCAATCGCCTTTGTGCATGCAAGGGTATTCGTACCGTCGATGTTCATGGCGCAAGAGCCGCAGATCCCTTCGCGGCATGAGCGGCGCAGGGTCAGCGTTTGGTCGATGTCGTTTTTGATGTGCAGCAACGCATCGAGCACCATCGGCCCGCATTTATCCAGATCAATCGTGAACTCGTCGAGAGACGGGTTTTTGTCGTCATCCGGGCTCCAGCGATAGACCTTGAAGGTCTTTTTACGCTTGGCTTTTTTGGCCGCGTCAACGACCTTGCCTTTGGTGATTTTTGAATTTGCAGGAAGTGTGAATTCAGCCATGTCTTAATACACTCGCTCTTTTGGTGGAATTGCTTCGACTTCGTTGGTCAATGTGGTCAGGATGACGGGGCGGTAGTCGATTTTGGTTTTGCCTTTTTCATCAATGCCCATAACCGTGTGCTTCATCCATTTTTTATCATCGCGGTTCGGGAAGTCTTCGCGGGCGTGCGCGCCGCGTGATTCTTCGCGGTTGGCGGCGGAGTGCATGGAGATCACTGCTTGTGACAGCAGGTTATCCAGCTCCAGAGTTTCAACCAAATCTGTGTTGAAGATCATGGATTTATCCGTGACCTTGAGGTCGAACTTGCCCTGATAGACCTTATCAATTTTCTTTACGCCTTCGTTCAGAACCTCGCCTGTGCGGAACACAGCGGCGTGATCTTGCATGGTTTTTTGCATGTCGAGGCGAAGCTCGGAAGTGCGGGTTGAGCCTTTTGCATGGCGCAAGGCATCAAGGCGCTCCAGTGATTTTGTGCCGTCATCGCTTCCGAATGGGCGGTGCGATGCACCCGGTTGAACGGTTTCTGCGGCGCGGATTGCGGCGGCTCTGCCGAAAACCACAAGATCGAGCAGTGAGTTCGAGCCGAGGCGGTTTGCACCGTGAACAGATACACAGGCGGCCTCGCCGATGGCCATAAGACCGGGGACGATGGCGTTGGGGTCTTTTTTCGTGGGGTTAATAACCTCACATTTATAATTGGTTTGGATGCCGCCCATATTGTAATGCACGGTCGGCAGAACGGGGATCGGCTCTTTCGTCACGTCAACGCCAGCAAAGATTCTCGCGCTTTCGGCGATGCCGGGGAGGCGGGCATGGATGATATCGGCGTCCAGATGCATAAGGTTCAGGTGTATATGATCTTTGCCCTTGCCAACGCCGCGGCCTTCGCGAATCTCGATGGTCATTGAGCGGGAGACAACATCGCGGGAGGCGAGGTCTTTTGCGGAAGGGGCGTAGCGTTCCATGAAGCGTTCGCCTTCAGAGTTTGTGAGATAGCCGCCTTCACCGCGCACGCCCTCTGTGATCAAACAGCCTGCGCCGTAGATGCCCGTTGGGTGGAACTGCGTGAACTCCATGTCCTGCAGCGGGATGCCTGCGCGGACAACCATGCCGTTACCATCCCCCGTACAGGTGTGGGCGGAGGTGCATGAGAAGTAGGCGCGGCCATAACCACCGGTGGCGAGGATGACTTGGTGGGCGCGGAAGCGGTGGATTTTGCCTGTGTCCAGATCCCATGCCATGACGCCAAGGCATTGCCCGTCATCGGACATGATGAGGTCCATTGCGAAATATTCGATGAAGAATTCGGCGTTGTTTTTAAGTGCTTGCGAGTACAGCGTGTGCAGGATGGCGTGGCCGGTGCGGTCGGCGGCGGCGCAAGTGCGCTGCGCGGTGCCTTTGCCGAAATGCGTGGTCATGCCGCCGAATGCACGCTGGTAGATTTTACCGGCGGCGGTGCGGGAAAACGGCACGCCGTAATGTTCAAGCTCGATGATTGCGGGGATGGCCTCGCGGCACATATATTCGATCGCGTCTTGGTCGCCGAGCCAGTCGGAGCCTTTAACGGTGTCATACATGTGGAAACGCCAGTCATCTTCGCCCATATTCCCCAGAGCCGCCGAGATTCCGCCTTGCGCCGCCACAGTGTGCGAGCGGGTTGGGAAAACCTTTGAGATGATCGCGGTTTTGAGACCTTTTTCAGCGCAGCCGAAGCCCGCGCGAAGGCCTGCGCCCCCTGCCCCAACGACGACCACATCATATTCGTGATCGACGATTTCGTAAGCGTCCGTTACTGTTTCTTTTTTTGCAGCCTTAGCCATTAAACTCTCCCTAGAGTGCGATCTTTAAAATACTGAATATGCAGGCCACCCCTGCGGCGAAGAAAAACAATTTAAAGGCGATAAGCTTGAAAAACTTCAGACCTTCATTATGAATGTAATCCTCCACGACAACTTGTGAACCCAATTTGGCGTGATAAAATGTTGAAAGCACCAATAAAATCATCGCGATGGCGTTGAAAGGATGCGCGAGCCAGCCCGTGAACTCCGCATGGCTTGCGCCCAGATGCGTGACAATCGAGTATACGAACCAAATCACCAACGGGATATTGGCAATCGCAGTGATGCGCTGGCTCATCCAGTGGTTAGCGCCCTCTTTGGCAGAACCAAGGCCGCGGGCGCGGGCGAGCGGGGATTTCATGCCGTGATTTTCCCATTTCAATTTCATTATTGGATACCCTCTTCAAAAATTATGACTTCAACCAGTTTGTCGCTCATCGCGGGCTTTGCGTATTCTTGCATGTGCGTGTAGGCGCAATACCATGTTCCGGCGGTCAAAATTGCGGTAGAAAGCAACACCAGATATCCGGCTTTATAAGCGTTTTCGATTTTGAACAGATACCCCATATCCCATAGCAAGTGCCGCATGCCGTTCGACATGTGATAGAAAAGCGCAACCGACCAGCCGAACATCATAAAGAGGCCAAGGGGATGGCGCGCAAAGCTCATGGCCGCATCATAGGCCTCTTCGCTGATTGCGGCGGCAACCAACCACCAGACAACCATCATCGTGCCGATTGCTAAAACCACGCCCGCCATGCGGTGGAAAATTGATAAGACCGAGGTCATTTGCGGTTTGTAGACCTGAAGGTGGGGTGATAAAGGGCGCTTGGATTTTGCAGAGTTATCTTGAGACATGTTTCAATTCTTTGTGATGGAAGAAAAATTCACCTCCATAATAGATCGGTTTTAATATTATTCAATGTTTTATACGGGGTTTGCGCGCGATTAGATGACCTTAAGGGCGTCTTGCTTCGGGGGTGCAAACAACACCACGCGATTGCGCCCTGCCTCTTTGGCTTTATAAAGGGCATCATCAGCTCTCTTCATCAGAGAAGCCAAGCTTTCGGATTTATCGGCAAAATAAGCAATCCCGAAACTTGATGTAAATTCAAGAGCTGTGGCGGCCCCCTTTTCATCGTGAACCTCACAGGGTGATCTTTCTATTTTTGCGCGCAGCTTTTCAATTAGAAGCTTTGCTTGCTCCGCGTTTGTTTGCGGAAGAACGAAGGCGAACTCCTCCCCGCCTATGCGGCCAATGACATCTTCTTTTCTGAAGGTTTGTTGCAAGATTTTGGAAATGTGCCGAAGCACTTCATCTCCTGCGGCGTGCCCATATGTGTCGTTAATGGTTTTGAATTTATCAATATCGGAAATCACAACGCAAAGACCGGAATCATGGCGCACGGCGCGGCTGATTTCCGCCTCTGCAGATTGCATGAAAGCGCGGCGGTTGTTCAAACCGGTCAGAGAATCTTTTAATGCCATTGTCAAAAGCTGATGAGAATATTTTTTAAGATGGGCGACCAAGGGCTTGAAAATAAACAACGCTTCGATTAAAAGCGTGAGGATCATAACAATGAAAACACTGGTTTGCATGAGGGTCAGGTGGTTGATTCTGGTCAGCGCTTCTTCCTGATATTGCTGCGCGGCCAGATCGAGACCCTTAATCAGATCGCCTGTCGCCATGGCGGAAAGATCGCTATACATTCTTGTGAAATCGGCTTTATCACCTTCCGGGTCGAGTGTCATCAACTCCTCACTTAAGGACAGGTAATCTTGCGATTTTCGGTTCAGGTTGACAGGCTCTTGGAAGTAAATTTTATACAGCTCGGGGCTTAGCTCAACCATGCCTGATTTATCTTCTGAACGGCCATTGATCAGATAATCGTGCCCCAATTGAAAAGAAAAATAGGCGTTTTCCATCAGGTCTTTGTGTTTTTGATCTTGCGTGTGCATGTAATCGGAGGCGTGAAGAGCGACTTGCTGCGCGGTGACGCGCTGGCGCCCTGCAATATATACGATTTCGGCGGTTTCTTTTTGCGCGCCTGTCATTTGCACGATAATCAGATGGCTGCCAAGTGCCAGAAGCGCGATGAAGCTTAAAGCCAAGACATACACAATCGTCAGGAAACGGCTTGGTTCCTTATTCGGATCAAGCGCGTCCGTAGTTTCCAGTCGTTTTTTTACGAAATCTAAGATCATAGCCCCCCCACCATGGTCTTAAAGTTTAACATCTTAAAACTTAAAAATCTTCTAATTTTCTTGCTTATATTCGAGGGATAAACCGTTGATACAATACCGCAATCCCGTTGGCGGCGGGCCATCAGGGAAAACATGCCCAAGGTGAGAACCACAATTGGCGCAATGCACTTCCGTGCGGGCATATCCGATTTTGTGATCGGTGGATGTGCCGATAGCGCTTTCTTCAATAGGTTGGAAGAAACTGGGCCAGCCGCTTCGGCTATCATATTTTGCGCGGCTTGAGAACAATGATTGACCGCAGCCCGCGCAGTCGAAATACCCCGCGCCCTTTACGTCATTGAGCGGAGAAGAGCAGGACATCTCTGTCCCTTCTGAGCGCAAGATTGCGTATTGCTGGGGGCTTAGGCGCGCGCGCCATTGCTCGTCAGAAAGCTGGAACGGAAATGTTTTTTCGGTCTTCATGCTTGTTTATTCGAGAGTGAATGCGCGAAAGTTACGATTTGCCTTTAATCAAAAGCTCGGCAATCTGAACCGTGTTCAGCGCTGCGCCTTTACGAAGGTTATCACTCACGCACCAGAAATTGAGGCCGTTTTCGACCGTGATATCTTCGCGGACGCGGGATACGAACACATCGTCTTCGCCCTGCACTTCTGCGGGGGTGAGATAAAGCAGCTCTTCCTGCTCAATATCGACAAGCGTAACGCCTTCGGCTTCGCGGAAAAGGTCTTTAGCCTGTTCAACAGAAATTTCGTTTTCAAACTCCACATTCACCATTTCCGAATGCCCGATAAACACAGGCACACGCACGCAATTCGCACAAACCTTGATTTTGGAATCGAGGATCTTTTTGGTTTCGGCCATCATCTTCCACTCTTCTTTCGTCATGCCGTCATCCATGAACACATCGATTTGCGGAATGACGTTGAACGCGATCTGCTTCGGATAGACATTCGGTGTCGGCGATTGGTTGGTGTAAATGCCTTTTGTTTGATTGAACAGCTCATCCATTGCTTCTTTGCCTGATCCTGAGACGGATTGGTAGGTACTGACCACCACGCGTTTGATTTTCGCGAAATCATGCAAAGGCTTTAGTGCCACTACCATTTGGATAGTCGAACAATTCGGGTTGGCGATGATGCCTTTTTTGACCTCGTTAATCGCATGCGGGTTTACTTCCGGCACAATCAACGGCACGTCGGGGTCCATGCGCCAATAGGATGTATTGTCGATGACAGTTGCACCTGCGGCGGCGGCTTTCGGGGCGAACTCGGCGGAGACTTTCGCGCCCGGAGAAGACAGCACGATATCGGTGCCTTTGAAATCGAATTTCGCAAGGTCTTGGACTTTCAAGTCTTTGTCACCATAGGATACTTCGCGGCCCACGCTGCGCTCGGAGGCCAGCGCGATGACATCATCGGCGGGAAACCCTCGCTCATCCAGAATCTTGAGCATTTCTGCCCCGACATTTCCGGTGGCGCCGACGACTGCAACTTTATAACCCATAGTCTTAATTCCTATTCTTATGCCTTCATTTTAAGGGATATCATTGATATGATAAGACGCACTTCAATTGCAAGGGTTTTCCTATGCCTCCACCGTCAAAAAACTCACAAGATTTATCGCGCGCCGAACTTGAACAAAAAGTTGTGGAAGCGGATGCAGCCGCGGAAATGAAATCCAACTTTCTCGCGACGATGAGCCATGAAATCCGCACGCCCATGCAAACGATTTTCGGGCTGCTTGAGCTTATGGCGGATGAGAAACCGTCCGAGACGATTTCGGAGATGATTAAAACATCACAAACTGCGGCAAGCGGCTTACTTGAAATTCTCGATGATGTGCTTGATCTGGCGAAGATGGATGCCGACAAGATGGAGCTGGATATGTTCGAGGTTCCCGTGCGGATGCTCGTGCGCGGGATGCTTGAAGCTTTGTCCGTTAAGGTTCACGGCATTGATATCGACCTTATTGACGATATTGAACAAAGCGTGCCGTTTGTGGTGATTGGCGACCCCAAGCGGCTGCGCCAGATTATGATGAATTTATGCGGCAATGCCTTGAAGTTCACACATGACGGTAGTGTGCGCGTGCGCGTAACCACGGATGTGCAGCATATAGACGTGCCGAAAGACGGTGTTGCGCTGCGTTTCGAAGTGATTGATACAGGGATCGGCATGAGCGAAGAGGTTTGCTCGCGGCTCTTTGGCTCATTCGTGCAGGCCGATAATTCGACCAGCCGTAAATATGGCGGCACGGGATTGGGGCTATCGATTTCGAAGAAGCTTGTTGAGCTTATGAACGGGAAAATCGGCGTCGAGAGCAAGGAAGGCATAGGCTCTACATTCTGGTTTGAAATTCCTACCCGCGAAGTCAGTACGGATGACAGCACAGTCGAGCTGCCGTCTTTGGATGGTATATCGGTGATTTCGGTTGAGGATCACCCGCAAGGCGCGAAAGAGATTGTGAACTCGCTTAAATCCATGGGCGCGAGCGTCGAGAGCTGCGCGACCTATGCGGAAGGCTTGGAACTTATGAAACGCAGGCCGTTTGACGTGGCGGTGATTGACCAAGGCTTACCCGATGGTTTGGGGCTGGATTTGATTAAAGAGGTCACGAAAATCAGGCCGAATATGGGGCTTGTGATGTATACGGTGCGCGATGATGTGGGGCTGTCGCATTCTTTGAAAGCTTTGGGCGTGACCTATCTGACGAAGCCCGCCAGCCGCATTGGTTTGGGCGAAGCGGTGCGCGATGCGACAGATAAAACCGAGCGCATGGAGATTAGCGGCCCGACCAAGATGCTGATTGCCGAAGATACCGCCAGCGTGCAGGATATTTTGAAACGACAGCTTGATAAACTGGGCGTCGAGGCAACCTTTGTCGAAAACGGGAAGCAAGCTCTGGAGGCGCTGAATACGGGGCAATACGGCATTCTGATTACCGACCTTCATATGCCGGAACTGGATGGATACGGGCTTGTTGAGCGGATTCGTAAGAAAGAGAGCCTCGACGGGTTTACGCATTTCCCTGTGATTGTTTTGACCGCCGATGTGCAGATGAGCCAGCGCGAGACCTATATGAAGCACGGGTTTGATGAATGTTTGCTTAAGCCTGTTTCCTTGGGGCAATTCAAGCGGCTCTTGATCCGCTGGGGGCTACTGAACGAGGAAGCCGCGCATGAGGACGGTTTAGAAACTCCTGAAGCAGCGAAAACTGAAAGCGCAGACGGGTTGCCTCCCGCCATTGATAAAGAGGCTATGGCCCAGCAAATGGGCGCATTTGATGATATGGCGATTGAGATGCTGGATATGTTTGTCGAGATGACACAAAGCACGATTGATGCGCTGCCCGAGGCTTTAAAAAGCGGCGATTTTCACGCTTTGGCAGAGCTTGGGCATAGCCTTAAAGGCGGCGCGCGCTCTGCGTGTTGTAATGTTTTGGGTGATCATGCCAGCGCCCTGCAAGATGCAGGTGAGGCAAAACAGCCTTGCGAGGCGATTGTTGCGAATATCGAAAAAGAATTTGAGCGTGTGAAAGAGGAAGTTAAAACCTTAAGCGCTTAACAGCCCGGAACAACAGGCAAAGAGCCGGCGTTGCGCTTCATCCAGACGCGGAAACAAATGCTGCCTGCGGTGCAGGATATTCCCGCTGTGGGGACGCTATCCATGGCCACTACGCCGCCCGTAGCATCAATGACATCGGCTTCGCAGGTCGAGAATTTAGCATCCAGCTTCTCTAATGCAGAGGCGATAAAGGCATCTGTTTTTGTTGTTTCCGTCCAGTAAAACACGCCATCATCCGCGTTATAGAACTGCCAGTCGCTGAATAGCTCCGGAGGGGGCGGCAAGAATTTACCGGAGCCGCCTGAGAATAAGAGCTTGTGCTGGTCTGCTGCACCGTCATTATTGCCGGGGCAGCGAATATTTTCGACATTTTTATTGGCGGCGCGGTATCCGCCGGCAACAGGCAGATAGGTTGAATCAGGGAACAAGGGATAAGGACTGTTATAGCCGACCTGAGCGATTGCGTCGTCGCCATTGGGGTAAATTAATATGCACTCCTGAAGTGCGGAGCGGATGGAATCGCTTTGTCCTTGGAGTTCAGAAACCATTTTAAAAGTATTTTGAGAAGAGGTTTGTTGAGAGGACGGCTCCATGAAACTGACAGTTAGCGCAGCAAGCAGTGCAATCGCAATCAAGATATAGACAAGCGCGCTCCCTTTTTCGGAAGCGCGCTCGGTATTCGAATTCAATGTATTGCTTTGTGTCATAGACCCTTAGCGCTCAACAAGTACGTGGTAGTAAACGAGCTCGTTTGCAGTCACCGTATCATCTTGGTCGTAACACCCGAAAGGCTGACCATTGAAGTTGTTGGTGATCGTAAAGGATGCGTTAGCTGCCGTACCAATACCAAGTCCAGCGCTTGAGTCCATGTTGTTGGCCGTTGTCGGAAGCGTGGATGGTCCAATCGCGATCTCATCAACGTCAGCAACTGTATCATCACCAAGAGGTGTGCCGTCGGCAGCCAAAATACCAAGCTCGGTATTCAGACGCTTACACACAGAAGACGAAATACCCGGGAACATTGCTATAATGTCGTTTGCGTCTGTGCCGATGTTGTCAATCTTGTAGTCGCTTGAGAAAATCCAAGGTCTTTGTGCGCCCGTTGAAGAAACAGCCGCAGGGGCTGTTACCAATGTCGCGCCGCCGCCCAATGGGTGAAACACACATGGTGCGGGCAAAGCGGTACATGTTGTTGCGAAGGCCGATGGCGCATCGAAGTTCAGCTGTGTAACGTCCACACCCCCGATCAACATGCGAACAATCGCCGTTCTGACCGATGCGGGATATTGCGTCACTTGAGCAGAGTTCACGAGGTTGCTTTCACCGTCAGCAGCACCGCCGCCTGAACGAGATGACTGCGTCACCGCATAGGAAAGCGCCGCGAACAAGGCCACCGCAATCAAGATAAGGAAGAGCACGTTTCCGCTTTCTGCCGATCTTTCATGATCTTTTTTAAATTTAAATAGTGTTTTCATCATAGTTTTTCTCCACTCCAATGTGATCAGTATATCATCCCGCTCTGTCTACGGAAACCTTGTTTATTTTTAATGATGCAGCGAGCGGACTTCTATCGCACTCGCGCCCCACACATAGACGTTCAATATTCACACGCCATCCTGACCCCCCGTTTTGCACATGCCCAATGGCTTCACGGAATTGCCCGAAGGCGGCGGTTGTATTGCCCGTAATGTTTACTGATGTCCCTGCTACAGTCATCGTTAAACCCTTATAAATATCTTTTGTACGATCAACGAATTGCGTCACGTCTTGTGCGCTAATCGCTACGTCTTTAATGCTTGGAACGGTAGGCTTAAGGGCTTGAACCTCTTCAAGCTCGGCGCGTAATTCAGTTAGCATTTGCATTTGCACTGTTGTATAAAGCCCCGCTGTGCCCGCCAAAGCCCATGTTGTGCCGGCGATTATGAGCATAGTTTGACTGGTGTTTTGGGGGATTTTTTCAAGGAATACATTTAAATCTTCAGCAGCCTGCGGGCTGGTGAATCTTTTCAAAGACCGCCAATCGAAATTCTTTATTTTTTGCTCTAACGCTTTGAAATCCAAGGGGACCCCCATCCCAGTAAAAAACATATTCTACTATAATCTATTTTAAATGCTATTGGTTAAGGTGGCTTTAAGAAAGTTATTCAATTTTAGTCATATTTAATTACATTTAGCGATCGCCGATAACCCTGATCCGGTCGTCTTTTTCTTCGTTTTTGTCATCAACGCGAACTGCAAACCTTTTTTGCACAGGCTGCACAAACGCAGGTGGGACAAGGGCTTCCCACTCTACTGTGCCGTTTTGAACTTCATATCTTACAAGCGTACCGTCCAAAGGCGCAAGACCATCGAGAATTTCCTGAATTCGCACCATATGCTTGATCGTATCACTCTGCATCGCGTTATATGCGTTTAACATCAATGTGTTAGCGGCTTCATCTGTTTGTTGCTTCACTTGGGACAGATTGCGCTCGAGCATGTTAATTGCAAAATAGTTAAATAAAAGCAATACGATAGCGCCGAACACGACCATCATCCCCGAAAGAATGATTGTTCGAATCGTCGCTCTGGAGAGCTTTTCGGTTTTTAGCGTTTTATTGCGCCAAGGCACAATATCAGCGACGTCCGGGTTAATAGTGACGAAATTCGCATCCATGCTTTGAATGCGAGGCAAAATTGTTCTGGCGGCGCCCAAATAAACCTGCATACGGCCTGTTTCAGGGTCCCAGCGCAATGCGGAGGCCAGGCCTTCTTGCTCGTACAGATACACAGTTTCGCGGTCCCAATATTCGCTATTTCCCGGCAAAGCGGCGGCCAGTGGACACCATGAGTCGGGGTTAGACGCCACGGCGGCCGATGGGCACGCCAAATACCAGATACGGTTTTCTTCGATGGAGTAGCAGTAATTGACTTTTTCTGTGCTACAGGCTTGAGACGCGGCATTCCAGACCGCTTCTTCTTCGGTTCCTGGAATGTGGGGGATAACCCCGCCCACAAGCTCTTGCGGTAGGTAGGGCTTCAAATTCTTTACAAAATCCTTAGATTCGCCTGCCATATAATCCGCGACGCCCGGCGAAGGGCGCGAGACGCTGGCTTTGACTTTTGCTTCGTCTACTTGGTCTTGTTTTGGTATCGGAGCCAATATGCTCTCCTTAAAGAAAAGTGAAACGCAGAAAATTCGTTTTAGATAGCGCCTTCCATCAATCCGCCCATCATAGAGTCCATGCTCATATTCATGACGGTCAATGCATAGATAGCGCTACCAAAAGCCAGTGCCAAGAACACGCCTGTCAACGCAAATGCGATCCAGACGATCATTGAGTGTTTCGTTTTTGCCGCTTGCGCGCGCATTTCCGAAACAGACTCCATAACTGTAGCAACTTGCTCGAGATCAGACAAGGCCGCGAGTTCAAGTCGTTCACTTCTTGTCAAAGGGCTACGATCAAGCGCCGAACCCAATGACACCCCGCGCCCGAGGTCAAAAAGCGACTCGCTCCAATATTCAGCCACTTCCGGCGCAGAAGAAGCTTCCGCAGATTGTTCCAAAGTATCGTTAATCGGCACCATTCCGCGCAGCATCCGCGCCGCCGCAGACATCGAATCCGCAAAGGCCAAATCTCGCAAATACCCGCCAATAAGGGGGATTTTCCTGACGACTCTTGCGGTTGGCCAGTCTTTCTTTCCGCGGTTCATCCAATAAGAAAATACGCACCAGCCCATAAAAGCGCCCGAGCCGACAGAAAGCCAAATCAGAACGTCCCATGTCAGCTCCAAATTACCGACAACGCGGGTGAATTTTTCAAGTTCATCAGGATCTGTCGGCGGGTTATCGCGGAACCATTTCAAAACCATGTCTTTACCGGCCCATAGAGAAGACACAATCGAGAACACATCAAAAGCCAGCCAGCCCATTGTCCCCATGATAGCGCGCGCGTTTTTGCGCTTTTGCGTGATGGAGTGAATGGCGTGCGGAATCCCCTCGACCAGCCTGTTGGCGCGCTCTGAGCCGGCAAGGATCGCCAAGGTTCCGTGGTCGAAAAGGTTGAGCGCTTTGAGGGCGTCAATCACACCGAGACCTCTGGAGAGGGCTTCGCGCGCAGGCGCGAGGATATTTTGGCGGCGCGGATTTGTTTCGGCCTGAATAATTTTCCACAGCGCAACACCGGGGGAGGTTGCGGTGGAACGGAACTGGATACCGCGAAGAAGCTGCACCTGCCACCATGTGGACCGTGCGAGCATCCGCTCTAGCGGGGAGCGCTCATGCGGCCGAATGGCCAGCGTAAACCCGCCTTTTTTGGCAACGGCGGCGCGTACATCATCAACGGATGGCAGATAAAACGACTCTGTGACCTTTTTGGGGCCGGATGTTGTTTCATAAGCTATTTCAGCAATCCATTGCTGCATGAATGCACCATTACCTAAGCGTTAAACTATTCTTCGAGATAGGACAGGGATGCTTTCGGATCAACAAGCCCGGTAATTACCAGATCGGCAAGACCTTCGCGGCGGGTATGAACGATAACACCGTCCTCTTTAATTACATTATTCACGTTTCCGATTAAGGCTTCGTAAATTTCGTTTCTTTGCGCAGGGCCAAGCGTGATGAGAAGCGCATCAAGCAAAAGCGTACGACCTGCAATGCCTGTGCGGTTGCATAGATCGCAACCCGATGTGTTGTGGCGGCGGACTTTTGCGTCTGCAGCAATCCCCAGAGATTCAATCTCATGATCTTTGAGAACCTTATCTGCGGTGTCCTTGTGTGCGCAGCCTTGGCAGAGCGTCCGCACCAAGCGCTGGTTCAAAATACATTTAACCTGCTGCGCCAGCGTATATGTGGAAGAGCGCTCGCGTTCATGCGGCATCAAGGAGCGCAAACGCTCGAATGTTTGCAGCGCCGTATCGGCGTGAATGGTGGAGATCACTGTGTGACCTGATTCTGCGGCCTTTAGAGAGGTTTCAACCGTATCGGCGTCGCGCATCTCCCCGATGATAATATAGTCAGGGTCATGACGCATAGAGGCGCGGATCAGATCGGCGAACGACCCGCCCGGCATTCCGGGGCGCACCTGCCACTGCGTGGCATAGCGAAGTTCATATTCAATCGGGTCTTCAATAGTCAGAACATGGCGGCGGCGGCGGTCAATTTGCTGCACGCAGGCATAAAGCGTTGTTGTTTTACCGGAGCCTGTCGGCCCGGAAAGCAGGATCATCCCCCCTCCCCCTTTGATCTCGGGAGACAGAAGCCTTGCGAGATAATCGCCGACCTCTTCATGGCGGCGGAACAGCTCGTCAAAACCTTTAAGCGCGGCGCGGTCAAGCAAACGCAGCGTAAGCTTTTCGCCGTCTTGCGCTTGTGGGCCTGCGGCCACACGAACGTCAATCGCACGGCCCTGCCATGTGAAGCCGAAACGACCATCTTTAGGGGTTGTTCTGTCTCCGAAGTTCAAGCCTGCGTCCCGTTTAAGCAGCGTTGTTAAACGCGCCATAGCTTCTGCGGGCAGCAAGTGCATGGGCATCATATCGCCGTCAATACGGTATTGAATCCAGTTCGGTGCATCGGGGTTGTTATCTTGTACAAGGTGGATATCAGAGGCGCGCATTTGCAGGGCTTCGGCCATCATATCGCGCTGGAACTGGTTGAGAAGCAAACCGTTATCACTATCGGCGAGCCAAAGAGATAAGGTTTTTTCACAACGGTCAGCGGAAAGATCGTGCACGGATTTGAGCGTGTCGATCAGCTCCTTGCGGTCCCACATTTCGACTTCAACGCGCTGCACCGCAAATCCGCTTCGGTTAGCAGTGGAAAGCAAAGATTCGACTTGGCGGTCATTGAGATCATGCAAAGGCGCAATGCGCAAAACGCCCTCACGCAGGCCGATCAGGTGAATACTTAAAGGAAGCCATGATTGCACAGGAAGAATGGAGCGAAGCTGATCGCCTGTGGCGCGGTCTTTGATGCCTTCTTCTTCAACATCGGAGGCAGGGCTGATCGCGCCGGCCATATCCAGAAGCTGTTCGGTGGAGCGCGCAATACCCTGATCAAGCAGAAGCGCGCGCTCACGCTGCACCATATCAAGATAACGCTCGCGCCCCTCGGAAGAGCGAAGCTTACGCCGAGAGCTATGCTTGCGGCGCTCTATACCGTCGGGCGGCTCTCCAGCTTTTGCGGAGCGCTGCTCTTTATTATCGGTTGTTTCGTCCGTCATAGTTTAATTGCCTTCATCCACTTCGTCATCAGACACGATACCGGTTTCCTTCTTGGAGGATGCGGTCACTCTGTTGATCGAAGATAGGGATCTATCAAACAATAATAGCACACGATTGTCTTGATGGACGAATTCTATGCCATTCTTCTTAATCAGAACAATCCATGGCACGCCGCCAATAACGGTTTCTTCGTCGTTAAAGACGATACGGCTTCCGCCCGGGCCGTTGATAATCGCACGCGTCGGCGCGAAAGAAGTGATTTTATATCCGTCAAGAACGCTGACAGCGCTTGCATTGTTTGCGCCATAATTCGCGCCGCCAGATGAGCCCGCAAGCGCCGCATTATTCGCCGCCGCCTGTTCTTGGCTCTCAGGCACACCTGCCGCAACAGCCGCCGGGGAGCGCGCCCCGATGTTGCTGTACTCTGAAAGCACGATGGCTTTTTGATCCTGACTGACCGTAGAGACCGCCTCGCCGCGAACAGGCAAGACCAGCACGCCGCGCGCGCCATCGTGAAGAACTTGAATATCATCCAAAAGCTCACCAACGCGCGTCGGCGACCAAGAAATAGTCATCGGGCATGCCTCAACAGGCTCAAGAACCGTGCCGATTGCACAGCCGCCATCCTTAAAGCCCACGCCATTATCAGAGCCGGACACCAGAATATCGCGTAAAGCCAACGGCGCGTCCCCTGCATTCACCAAAGACACAGTAATAGAAGACGCGGCGTCAACATCCGTGCCGAAATCAATTTCCGTTTGCGAAGACACCAGCAGACCTTTTCCGGGAACAGCTTGAGGGAAGACTTCTGCCTGCTCAACCGTGTCAGGCGCATATTCACCCTTCAAAGGAACACTTGAAAGCGCCGCAGGACCGGAGTGCTTCACGACAAGCACGCCCGATGAGCGCCCTTTAAGTTTCGGTGACCATGAGACCGTGGCGATACAAGACTGCCCTGCCGCAAGCTCTGTACAATTTGCCTTAAGCTTGTAGCCGGCTTGCTCACTCGTATCGATATATATTTCCGAGATTTGAATTGTGTTAGAGGTGATGTTTCTCAAGATTACCGGCTCGACGAGGGTTTGCGCACTGGCCAAAGAACCGAAATCAAGTTCATCAGGGATCATTTCAACATCACTCGTAAGCCGGTCGGAGCCGCCTTCGGTGGTTTCCACAATACCGGACACGGTCGAGGTTACCAATCGCGTGCGGCCCGTGTGGGACATCAGCATCTCAACGCGCCAAGGTCCCGCTTGAAGACCTTTTACGGACATTGCAATCGCACACTCAGCGCCGGAGCTTAAGGCTTCATCCTGACACTGGTTAAGCGCGATGGTGGCCGTTACGGTTGATGAAGGGTACAATCTTATTAAACCCGTTTCGACAGGCTGCCCACCTTCGTTTCTGAAGAGAACAACAACCTGCGCGGTCGCGCCGATAGGCACGGCGCCGCCGTCAATGGTGGGGTTAACTGCGGTCAACCCGCCGGAACCACCGGAAGCAGACGCACCTGCGCCCGGGTCATCAAACCCAGGGTATTGCGCCTGCGCCGCGCCAGATAAAAAGAGCGCAAAAAACACGGCGAGATATAAAAAATATTTACTACAAGAAAGCATGATCATGCCAAGTAAGATAAAAGGATCTGAGATTAATCTCAAATTTAATACTAACACAATTTTCAAAGGGTAAAATAGGGTAAAGGCAATTTAATTAAGAGTTTATGCCCCAAAACTTAAACAAAAAACGCTTCACATCCACTATTGGCGGGACGGGTTCAAAAGATCTTCCGGAATATTACTTGTCGGGAAGCCGGTTCTTTGCGCTGCGTAAGGCTCTTCCTCGAAAGAGCGCGCCGCAGATTTTGGCGCGGCGGGGGATATGCCTTCAGGATGCCCCTCAGAAGTGTAAACAATTACGCGCGGCTTCAGCAAGAATACAAGCTCGGTATTAGAACTTGATGTGTTGCGCGATGTCGGGAAGAACGGCTCAGAGAACCCCGGGCCAGATTTATCGAACTGGTCATTTTCACGCACCAGACCGGCAATCAAAAGCGAGTCTCCGGGGCGAATGCGGATTTGCGTCGAAAGCTCGCGCTCTGTTGTTTCAGGAAGCTGAAGCGTTGTTCCATCCGCGTCAAAGTTCTGGAAGCGGCGGAATTCTTGAAGCTCGATATCGATAGAGCCGTAAATCGTCGCATTATCCCATGCGCTTGAGATTGTCAGCGTAAAGCCCGTATCAACGGAATCCGTTTCCGTAGACACGGTCACCTCGCCGTTATCAACAGAGCGAGACAATGAAGACACATAGTTTACCGTATCAGCCGCGCGAAGCGTAGCCTCAGCGCCTGAAAGCACCGTAATTTGCGGCTGCGAGATTGTCTTCACAGAGCCGTATGTGGAGATGAACTGCAATACATTGCTTGTATTAAAAGTCGCCTGATCCCCGAAAGAGGGCAAACCAATACTCACAGGCGCAGAATTCGTTGTTCCGATAGAGCCGGGGATGCTGATTTGCGCGCCGCCGATTTTGCCGAATTCCGTCCAATCAATACCAAGATCGTTATCGTTGGTCAGACCGACCTCCCAGATATAGACCTCAAACACAATGAGCGCGGTGTTAGAGCGAATTCTCTGGAAATACCGCTCAGCGAGCTCGGCGGTTCTGTTTGTGGCCTCATAAATGATTGTGCGGGTTCCCGATTCCGTAATGGGGGCCGTTCCGGTAATGGCCTCAAGCCCCTCAGCCAGCGCGCCAAGAACATCGGTATCGCCCCCAACAGGAGGGATCGTGACCGTAAACACTTGTGTATCCTTAATGACCAAAATACCATCTTCGTACGAGCAGTACAGATCAGCCAACGCACAAACTTTATCAACTACGCGCCCAAGCGAGCCTCGCAAATTCGCAACAGTGATTGTGCGGGTCAGGCCCTCATTGGTTTCGAACGCCATCGGCACTTCATAATCAGCCAGGATGAGCTGCAGCGCACCCGCAAGCGTTTCGGAGCGCAGCTCAAAAGGCCCGACGATTTCGCCCGGCAATGTTGATTTATTCGCCGCCTCGGGAACCAGAACATCGCTCCCCAAAGGAAGATAAAGCACGCTGTCGGGCACTTCATTCACAGCTTCAGGACGCTTATCCGCCAAAGCAGGCGTAGGTATATCGACCTGACGGGCGCCGGGTGTATTCACATCGGCGCATGAAAGCAAGAATAAGGACGAGAACGCGAAAACAGCGAGACACAAAACTTGACCAAAACGGATAATCATCTCGCGCCCCCCATTTTTGCGCGCGCCTTGAGCGTTCGCGCGACGGTTTGAATCAACCTGTCTTTTTGGACAGGCTTCATAAGAATTGCAGCTACAGACCATTTCGCCGCCTCATTCAAAAGATCGGGATTTTGGTCTCCCGTGACCAAAATGACCGGCGCGTCATAATCCGAACCGCGGATAGAGCGGATGAACTCGAACCCGTCCAAAGGCTCCATACGTACATCAACAATAGCCAAGGCAATCTCTTTGTCCATCTTATCAAGCGCCTCTTGACCATCGGAGCATTCGATAAGGGTGTGCCCCTCATCGGAAAGGAAACGCACGATTTGCGTCCTTACGAAATCGTTATCTTCTGCGATGAGTATTTGTGCGGGCTGTGACATATTTTGAATATAGCGGACTGTATTTGAATTTATAAATTAATTATCAATCATACTTATATTTTTAGCGAAAGACATAGAATATGATAGGATAATTGAGTTATACACACGCCAATCATTTTATAGAAATAACAAAAAGCCGTCCTTATTATCTTGCCTGATTTTTTCGATATTTCCGCGCTCATTAGTCTCGCCCTTGCCGCTGCCGTGCTGCTGCGGCTGGCGGTGATTGATCTGAAAACGCTGCTTTTGCCCAACACCCATGTGTTGGCGTTTGCTATGCTTGCTCCCGTTTTTCACTTTTTCACGGCGTTTGAATATATTGACTGGCAGAGCGCGTTAATCGGCGCATTGATCGGCGGCGGGCTTTTATTGGTGATCCGCACGGTTGGCAATTATTTTTACAATCAAGATACACTCGGCCTCGGAGATGTAAAACTTATGGCCGCGGCGGGGCTGTGGCTGGGGCAGGATTATATTTTGCACGCCCTTATTATCGGCGCGGTTGCGGGGCTTGTGCATGGCATTATCCTTATTCTCGCGCAATGGGCGACCACTAAAAAACTCAACGGGCTGTCGACCTTCTCCCTTCCTGCCGGCCCCGGATTTATTGTTGGCATTGCTGCGGCTATGGTTGCAAAATTCTTTATGGCGGAGCATCTTTTGTTTTGATGAAACATGCTTTGGAAAATATCCGGATTTTAGACCTCTCCCGCGTTTTGGCGGGGCCATATGCCACGCAGATGCTTGGTGATTTGGGCGCAGAGGTGATTAAGGTCGAGCGTCCTGGCCTTGGGGATGATACCCGCAATTGGGGGCCGCCTTTCGTGCAGGATGCGGATGGCAAAGACACCAGCGAGAGCGCGTATTATTTATCCTGCAACCGCAACAAAAAATCTATTGCTGTCGATATACATACGCATGAAGGACAGGAGATTATCAAGGCGCTGATCGCTAAATCCGATGTCGTGATCGAGAATTTCAAAGTCGGCGGTCTGGCAAAATACGGTCTTGGCTATGATGATTTAAAGGCCGAGCATCCTGCGCTTATTTATTGCTCCATTACGGGGTTCGGGCAAAGCGGCCCTTTGGCGCATGAGCCGGGTTATGATTTTCTGGCGCAAGCGATGAGCGGGCTTATGGCTCATACCGGCGCGGTGGACGGCGAGCCAATGAAGGTTGGCGTTGCGCTTTCCGATATCATGACAGGTATGAACGCGGCCATAGGCATTTTGGCGGCGCTTAATCACCGCCACCAGAGCGGAGAAGGGCAGCATATTGATTTGGCGCTCACCGACACCACGCTCGCGGCGATGACGAATATCGCGCAATATTACCTGACCTTAGGGCAGCCCGCCCCCCGCCAAGGCAACGCACATGCGACGATTGTGCCTTATCAAGCGTTTGAAGCGGCGGACGGGCATGTGATTTTGGCCGTAGGGAATAACGAGCAGTTCAAGAATTTCTGCGCTTTTGCGGGGCATCCCGAATGGGCGGATGATCCGCGCTTTGCCCGCAACCAGGAGCGCGTGAAAAACCGCGCGGTCCTTGTGCCGCTTATTGAAGCGCTTATTTTCCAGCATCCGATGGACTATTGGATTGAGGGCTTGCGCGGCGTGGACGTTCCTATCGGCCCCGTGAACACGATGGATCAAGTTTTTGCCGAGCCGCAAATTCAGGCGCGGGACATGCAAATCGAGATGAACCACCCGCTGTCAAAAGAGCCGATCAGCCTTATCGGAAGCCCGCTTAAGATGTCCGAGACCCCTGTTTCCTATACACACGCGCCGCCGCTTTGCGGACAGCACACCGAAGAGGTTTTAAAAAATCTGCTTGATTTAAGCGGCGAAGATGTCGCAAAACTCAAAACGAGAGGAATTTGCGGATGAAGCATTTATTAGGAATTGATGAGCTGGATGCTGCGCAGATTAACGATATTTTAGATCGCGCCGCGTATTATGCGGAAAGCCTCGAGATAGGAAAATGGGATCGCAACCTGCTGGAAGGCAAGCTGATCCTGCATCTGTTTTTTGAAAACTCCACACGCACATTGACCTCATTCGAAATTGCGGCGAAACGCCTCGGCGCGGATGTCGTGAACTGGAACCCAGAGATGAGCTCGCTCGCCAAGGGTGAGAATTTTACCGATACGGTTGATACGCTGGCGGCGATGAAGCCCGATGCGATTGTAATGCGCCATGCGGATTACGGCGCGCCGAATTTTGTTGCCGCGCGGGCGGGTTGCCCCGTGATTAATGGCGGCGATAGCTGGCGCGAACATCCAACGCAGGCGTTATTGGACGCGCTGACGATGCGTCAACAATTCGGGGAGTTGAAGGATTTAAAGGTCACCATTATCGGGGATATCGCGCATTCCCGCGTGGCGAGTTCAAACATGCAGCTCCTCACGAAGATGGGCGCGAAGGTCAGCGTTGTTGCGCCAGAAATTCTCATGCCGCAGAAATTGCCGCACAAAGACATTCAAACCTTCATATCTTTGGCCGAGGGCATCAAGGATGCGGATGTTGTGATGACGCTTCGCTTGCAGAAAGAGCGCATGGATACGGCGCTTGTGGCGTCTGATGACGCGTATTTCAACGAGTTTGGGTTGACGCTGGAGATGCTTGATAAACATGCGCCCAAGGCGGTGGTGATGGACCCCGGGCCATTGGTGCGCGGTGTGCAGATGGAAGATAGTTTAGCAGAAGATCCTGTACGGAGTTTGATTTTGAAACAAGTCGCCAATGGCATCCCGACCCGCATGGCGGTTCTGGATATGTTGGTGGGCAGATGATGATTTCTCTACTCATCGCGTATTTGATCGGCTCAATTCCTTTTGGGCTTCTTCTTACTAAAATTTTTGTTAAAAAAGACCTCCGCGAAATCGGATCGGGCAATATCGGCGCGACCAATGTTCTTCGGACAGGCCATAAGGGCTTGGCGCTCGCCACCCTTCTTCTGGATGCCGCGAAAGGCGTTGCAGCCATTTTGCTTTTGGGCGGAAATCTTTATGTAGGCCTTGCCGCGATCATAGGGCATTGCTTCCCTGTTTGGTTGAAGTTTAAAGGCGGTAAAGGCGTTGCAACCACGTTCGGAGTTTTGGTTATTGCCCTGCCTTGGGTTGCGTTTGTTGCGGCGAGCACATGGGGAATGATGCTGGGATTTTTCCGCATTTCATCTTTGGCGGCGCTATCGGCGGCGGCGATTGTGCCTTTGGCGGCGCTTCTTTTATATGGGGCTGTCCCTGCGCTGATTACGCTGCTCATTGCTGCGCTTGTGATCTGGCGGCATAAAGAAAATATTCAACGTCTTCTGGCCGGAACCGAGCCAAAGATTGGCGATAAAAAAGAAAAGGATTAACCACCAAGGACACTAAGGTCACAAAATTTAAAATTAAATTCTCTTGGTGGTCTTTGTGTACTTTGTGGTGAAAGACAAATGCTAAATAAAAAACCCAATACAGTCCCTTTACCCTTAGCTGAGAAACTAGACTGGCTGCGGTTGATCCGCACCGAGAATGTCGGGCCGATTACATTTTACCAACTCCTTGATCGCTTCGGATCAATCGAAAACGCGCTGGAGGCGTTGCCTGATTTGGCGGCGCGCGGCGGTCGGAAAAAAGCTTTAAAAGCGCCCTCCCCGCAAGAGATTGCAAAAGAATACGAAGCGCTCACCAAGCTGGGCGGGAATATCGTCAGCGCGGCCTGCCCCGAATATCCATTGGCGCTGGGCGCGACGGCGGATGCGCCGCCGATTTTGTCTTATTTTGGGGATATAGCCCTTGCGAATAAAAGCTGCATTGGCGTTGTCGGGGCGCGCAATGCGTCGCTGAACGGGAAGAAATTTGCCGAGAAACTGGCGCATGAGCTCGGCGAGCGAGAGCAGGTGGTGACATCAGGACTAGCGCGCGGCATTGATACGGCGGCGCATAAAGGCTCTTTGGCTTCGGGGACGATTGCCGTTGTTGCGGGCGGCATTGATGTGATTTACCCTGAAGAAAATACGGATTTGTTTCATGCCATACGCGAGCGCGGTTTGGTTTTAGCGGAAAGCCCGCTTCGCACTGCCCCGCAGGCGCGCCACTTTCCCAAGCGTAACCGTATTGTGTCGGGGCTGTCGCAAGCCGTTGTCGTGATTGAAGCAACGCTTAAATCAGGATCGTTGATTACGGCACGGATGGCGGGAGAACAAGGGCGCGACGTGATGGCTGTGCCGGGGCATCCGATGGACCCGCGGGCGGCGGGGCCGAACCATTTGATTCGTGAGGGCGCGACCCTTATCCGCAGCGCCGATGATATTTTAGAGATTATCCGTACATTTTCGGGCACGGCTCTGCGCGAGCCTATGCACCGCTCAGCAGGGTTTATGAGCATCCCTTCCCATGATGGTGACATGCCCGATGGTGCGCATGAAACGGTTTTGCAAAATTTATCTTTCACATCCATAACGGTTGACGAACTGATCCGATCCTGTCATTTAACGATTCCTGTGCTGCAGACCGCGCTGCTCGAACTCGAGCTTGCGGGGCGCATAAAAAGAGAGCCAGGAGGCCGCGTGGCCTTGCTTCAAGAGGATTAGAAATTGAGCGCATCGAACCTTGTTATTGTTGAGTCGCCTGCAAAGGCCAAAACCATCGGGAAATATTTAGGCCCTGATTATGAAGTTTTGGCATCGTTCGGACATGTGCGTGATTTGGTGAACAAAGACGGCTCGGTGCTGCCCGATGAGGATTTCGCGATGAAGTGGGAGCTGGGCGAGCGCTCCGCCAAGCATGTAAACGATATCAAACGCGCGCTGAAAAATGCCGACGCTATATGGCTCGCGCCCGACCCGGACAGAGAGGGAGAGGCGATTGCGTGGCACATTCAGGAACTTCTCGGTGATGCGAAGCTGCTGGAGGGCAAAGCCGTTCACCGCGTGACGTTCAACCAGATTACGAAGGCCGCCGTACAAGAAGCGTTTGAAAATGCGCGCGGGCTGGATCAGCCACTTATTAATGCGTATCTTGCGCGCCGCGCTTTGGATTACCTCGTGGGCTTTAATCTTTCGCCTGTATTGTGGCGGAAGCTTCCCGGATCGCGCTCTGCGGGCCGCGTGCAATCTGTTGCCTTGCGCCTTATTTGCGAGCGCGAAGCCGAGATCGAGATTTTCAAACCGCAGGAATATTGGTCAATCGAAACTAAGCTTCATACAGCCGATGGCGCACCGTTTATTGCAAGATTGACGCATTTGGCGGGTAACAAGCTCGGCAAGATGGATATTAATAATGAGGGCGACGCGACCAAGGCGGTTGAGCGCATTCAGAATAAAAATCTTTCGGTTCAGAAGATTGAGCGCAAAGAAGTTAAGCGCAATCCATCCGCGCCGTTTATTACCTCATCCTTGCAGATGGAAGCGTCTCGCAAACTTGGTATGAGCGCATCGCAGACTATGCGCACGGCGCAAGGCTTATATGAAGCAGGTTTCATTACCTATATGCGTACTGACGGGACGACGCTTTCGCCCGAAGCAGTTTCTCAGGCGCGTGATGTCATCAAGAAAGAATATGGCGCGAATTACGTACCGTCTGAGCCAAGGCTTTTTAAGTCCAAGGCCAAGAACGCGCAAGAAGCGCACGAAGCGATCCGCCCGACTGATCTTTCCAAGATTCCCGGCAAGAACGGCGCGCCGATGGGCGACGAGAAAGAACGCAGGCTTTATGAGTTAATCTGGAAACGCACGATGGCGTCGCAGATGGAAAATGCGATCATGGATCAGGTGAAGGTCGATATCTCTGATGGAACCGATGATGTTGTGTTACGGGCGAATGGTCAGGTTGTGAAATTTGACGGTTTCTTGGCACTGTACCAAGAAAGCACGGATAAAGATGACGATAAAGACGCGGATAGCGACAATGACGCTAAAGAGAGCGATCGTCGTTTGCCGCCGATGAATGAAGGTGAAAAAACCAAGCTTACGGATGTGATGCCCAACCAGCACTTCACGCAGCCGCCGCCGCGTTATTCCGAGGCGACGCTTGTTAAGGCGCTGGAAGAAATGGGCATTGGCCGCCCCTCGACCTATGCCTCTATCATGCAGGTTTTGCGGGATCGCAATTATGTGGAGATGCAGGCGCGGCGCTTTGTGCCGCAGGATCGCGGCCGCGTTGTCACGACCTTCCTTGCAAAATTCTTCACGAAATATGTGGATTATGATTTTACTGCCAATCTGGAAGAAGAGCTGGATGCGATTGCAGGCGGGCACGCCGATTGGAAACAGGCCCTGCGCGATTTCTGGGGTGATTTCAAAGCTGCCGTGGATGAAACGAAAGAGCTGACGATTACGGAAGTGATTGATTATCTGGATGCTGATTTGGGGCCGCATTTCTTCCCCGAAGGCGATGAAAGCCGCAAATGCGGCGCATGTAAAGACACACATGGCGACGGACGTTTGGGCTTGAAGCTTGGTAAGTTCGGCGCGTTTATCGGCTGTTCGAATTATCCTGAATGTAAATTCACCAAACCGTTGGTTGTTCCCGACGGGGATGAAGACGGCGATCTGGCTAGCCTCGCGAATGAGCCGAAGATATTGGGCCAAGAGCCCGGCACAGGGCGCAGTGTATCGCTTCGCCGCGGCCCATACGGCCCGTATGTGCAGATTGACCCTGCACCGGAAAGCATGCCGGATATGACTGAATATGACGCCGAGATGGTCAAATATGAAGCTGCCCGCGCCTTGGCGAAAGAAGAAGGCAAAAAGCGCATCGGCATGACCAAGCCAAAGAAGCCAGGAATCCCCAAGCCGAAACGCCAAGGTTTGCCGAAGGGTTTGAGTGTTGGTGAAGTGACACTTGAGGCGGCATTGTCGCTATTAGCATTACCGCGTGATGTCGGTGAACACCCCGAAACAGGGAAAATGATTAAAGCCGGCATCGGGCGTTTTGGCCCCTTCGTGCAGCATGACGGCAAATTTGCGTCTATCCCCAAGGATGAAGACGTGATGACCATCGGCATGAACCGCGCGGTCGATTTGATTGCGAAGAAGATGGAGCGTGACGAAGCCAAAGACGCAGCGCGCGCAGCCAAAGGCGAAAGCGCCAAAAAAGCGCCCGCGAAGAAAAAGCCGAAAGCGAAGAAGAAGCCTTCAAAAAAGAAGAAAGCGGCAGCGGCGAAGTCTAAAAGCGCTTAAGATTGGCCGTCATGGCCTTTAATCGGTTGCCCACTATAGGTCTTAGGGCCTCCGGCAGCTTTTTCTGCTGCGGCGTAGGCTTTGTTAATATGATTATTCATCACGGCAATTTGAATGCCTTGGAAGCCTTTTCTAACTTCACTTTCTAAATATGCGCGAATAAAGCCGTGGTCTCGTCTTTCGTCTCTGAATTCTGCGGCGTAATCTCGCAAAGCATTTGCAATCGCAAAGCGATCATTATCTTTGGTATCAATTACTCTATCTGCTCTCTTTTCGAGTGCTTGGGCCAGATACACGCCAAAGGGCTGCGTTTCTATGATTTTTTCCGGCTCTGCTGCGGCTGTGTGCGCCGCGCTAAGCGCGGGCGCGCCTTTTAAACCTTCTAACTTCGGGGCATTACCTGCTCCCTTGCGTTTTTTCTTACCCATGAAATATCTCCTCAAACAAGAATAAATATCTATGGAAATAAAATATGTCAACGAAAATATGTTTTGTTTATTAACCGTTTCGCGTATACATAGATGCATATGTCTACACTTACCCCATCCGCTATTATTGACCTGATCCGCGAACACCCAGAGCCGCTCAGCAAACGCGATATTGCCAAGGCCTTTAATATCAAAGGCGGCGAGAACCGCGTGGCGATGAAACAAATTCTCAAAAAACTCGAAATCGAGGGCGTCATTATCAAACATAAGGGCGGCACATACAGCATGCCCGAAGGATTGCCCGGTGTGACGATTGTCGAAGTCACCGAGATTTCCATTGACGGGGAAATGCACGCGAAACCTGCGGAGTGGGATGAAGATACGCAAGGCAAAGCCCCGCTGATCGAGATCATGCCTGATAATAAGAACTTCGCGAAGCTTAAGGAAGGCAGCCGCGCGCTTGTGCGCCTGTCCCAAGTGTCCGATTCGCTTTATGAAGCCCATACGATCAAGACTATTGATGATGAGCGCGGGCGGATTATCGGCATGGTGCGTTACAACAAGCACGGGCCGTTGGTTGTACCGACAGATAAAAAGGCGCGTAATGATTTTGACGTCGATGCAAATGAGCTTAAAGGCGCGAAAGAAGGCGACTTGGTTTTGGCGGAGCTTCAAGCAGGTCATGGCTTAAAGCGCAAAAAGGTTAAAATTATTGAGGTGTTGGGTAAGCAAGGCGATCCGAAAGCGATCAGCCTGATTTCCATGCATGAAAACGGGCTTTCCGAGGAATGGCCTGCGGCGGTTTTGGAAGAAACAAAAGGCATGGAAGTGCCGCCTGTTAAGGGCCGTGAAGATTTACGCAAGATTCCATTGGTGACGATTGACGGCGCGGATGCACGGGACTTTGACGATGCGGTATTTGCGGAAAAGCAGAGCGACGGAGGCTTCCATCTGATTGTCGCAATTGCCGATGTGGCAAATTATGTGCGGTACGACACGGCGCTGAACAAGGAAGCGTTGAGGCGCGGGAATTCTACATATTTCCCTGATCGGGTGATCCCGATGCTGCCCGAGGCACTTTCCAATGACTTATGTTCGCTTCGCCCCCATGAGCCGCGCGCCTGTATGGCCGTGCATATGTGGGTGGATGAGCATGGCAATTTGAAAAAATATAAGTTTGTGCGCGGCCTGATGGAATCTCATGCGCGCCTGACCTATGAGCAAGTGCAAGCCGCGAAAGATGGTGTGCAGGACGATATCACCAAGCCCTTGATGAAACATGTGATTGAGCCGCTTTACGAGGCCTATGCGGTGCTTGATGCGGCGCGACTGAAGCGCGGGGCGCTGGATCTGGATTTGCCTGAAAAGCAGATCCTTATAAACGAGAAAAACGAGATGACGGGCGTGCGCGTTCGTGAGCGCCTTGATGCCCACAAGCTGATCGAAGAATTTATGATCTTGGCGAATGTGTCGGCGGCCAGCGCGATTGAAGATAAGCGCGATGCGAAGCGTTTCCCGTGTGTATACCGCGTTCATGACCAACCCAAAGCCGATAAACTCGATAGCGTGCGGGACTTCGTTGAGAGCTTCGGGCTTTCATTGCCGAAGGGGCAAGTGACCAAGCCTTCGCAGATTAACGGGATATTGCGCCAAGCGGCGAAACTGCCCTACTCCCATTTAATCTCGACGGTGATTTTGCGATGCCAGAACCAAGCGGTGTATTCTGCGAGCAATCTCGGGCATTTCGGATTGGCACTATCTAAATACGCGCATTTTACCTCGCCTATTCGCCGCTATGCGGATTTGCTGGTGCATCGCAGCCTGATCAGCGCGTACGGCCTTGGGCCGGGCGGCATCAATGACGGTGAGGTGGCAAGCATTGACGAGATTTGCGAGCATATCTCGACGACAGAGCGCGCCTCTATGGTGGCGGAACGCAGCGCGACGGATCGCTTTACGGCGGCTTATCTATCGAATTATATCGGCGCGGAATTTGAAGGAAAAATCAGCGGCGTTACGCGTTTCGGGCTTTTCGTTACTCTTAATGAAAGCGGCGCGGACGGCATTGTGCCCATGAAATCCATGGGTGATGATTATTATATCCATGACGAGCAGCAACATGCCCTGATCGGGCGCAAGACACGCAAAGTCTATCGTTTAGGCGCTGCCGTGACGGTGACCTTAGCCGAGGCCGATGGCCTTACAGGCTCAACGGTTTTAAAGCTTAGCGGCGAGAGTTTAAAGGGCGCGGATATTGAAGGCGCAGTGTTTAAAAAGAGCCGTCCGTACCAAGGCGGAGGCAAGCCAAAAGGCCCGCATAAAGGTCCAAAAGGCGGTTTTAGAAAAGGCCCGAGAGGCGAGCAAAAAGGCGGACAGACAGACGCGCATAACGGCAATTTCAAAAAGAAAAAGAAAACCACGCCCAAACATAAGAAAAAGAAGTCAAAAAACACGTCTCCAAATGCTTGACATTTTTTTAGCAATAGCGCATAAACGCGCCTTAATACAGATTTTAGGAGTTTAGTGATGGCCAAAGCCACCTACGTTAAAGTGAGATTGGAAAGCGAAGCAGGAACGGGTTACCGTTACTATGCAAAGCGTTCAACACGCGCAGAATATAAAATTCGCAAGAAAAAATATGACCCTTGGGCTGTCAATGAAGAGACAGGTAAAAAAGGCGCGCATGTGTTTTTCGTTGAGAAAAAACTTCCGCCGCATAAAAAATAATTATGAGATGAGCCGTCTTAGAAAGAAGCGTCCATCATGGGCGCTTTTTTTGTCTCTAGATTTTGGATAAGACCGATGTTTACGGATAAGAGTAAAAAATACAACCTTGATTATACACCCGACCTCAATGTTCCGGCGACTTTGCCGGCGTATATTTCTATGGTTTTAAAGCGTGATCCGTGGCTTTGGGTGTTTTTCTTTGTTACAGATTTCATTCACGCCATTCGGTATCCGGTTGCATTCTTTTATGTCGGGCTGGTTGTTGATATTTTGACCACCATGCCCGAAGGCGCGGCGATCCCGCAATCTGCGTGGAACTATACCGGCCTTATATTCATCATTTTGTTTTTCGGTGAAATGGCGCATGCCATTCCTTGTTACATCACGTTTGATTGGTGGAAACGTGCGCGGGCGCATTTGCGGACTGACTTGATGGCCTATACGCTTGGGCATTCCTATTCTTACTTTCAGGATAACTTTGCGGGCGCGCTGGCGCGGAAAGTTTCCGAAGGGATCAATAAGGGTCTTCAGCTTACCGAACAGGTGCGGTGGAACGTTTTTATGCCGTTAACCGTCATGGGAACATCCAGCATGGTTTTGTTTAGCGTTTCTTTTACCTACGGACTGATTATTACAAGCTCACTTGTGCTGTTTATCTTTCCTGTGTTTTTGAAATTGCGCAAAATTCGTCAAAAATCCCGCATCTTTGCCGATTGCGCGTCTGATGTTGCGGGGCAAGTTGTGGATACGCTCACCAATATTTCGGCTGTGAAATCCTATGCTCGCGAAGATAGCGAGATGGAAGAGCACCGCCGCGTCACAGAGGCGGAAATGAAGGCGTGGCATAAGATGCTGCGGGTGTTTTTGCTGCTTGGGAATTATCGCCGCATGGTGCTGATCGCCTTTGGCGGCGGGATTATGTATGCCTGCGTATGGGGGTGGAGCAAAGGCATGCTTACAGCCGGAGACATGACCTCTATCATGGGGATTTCCTTTACCTTTACGGGCGCAGCGTGGCATTTGAGCGGCGGAATTATTAATGGCATGGAGAGTTTGGGGTATCTAAACGATTCCCTTAAAACTCTGGTGAAGCCGCATTTGATTACAGACAAACAAAATGCCGGCGCGCTTACTGTGCCTCATGGCGAGATCGTGTTTAAGGATGTTGATTTTGAGTACGACAACCAGAGCGTTTTTGAGAAGCTTAACATCACGATTCCGGCCCGGCAGCGCATCGGTTTGATCGGGCATTCGGGCGCGGGTAAATCAACGTTCATCAATCTGATCCAGCGGTTTTTTGATGTGCAGGGCGGTGCGGTACTGATTGACGGGCAAAGCGTTGCGGATGTTACGCAAAAGTCATTGCGCGAGCAGATTGCCATTATCCCGCAGGACACATCCCTGTTCCACCGCAGCATCATGGAAAACATCCGTTATGGGCGATTAGATGCGAGCGACGCGGAAGTGCGCGCGGCGGCAGAAAAGGCGCATGCGACGGAGTTTATTGATACGCTGCCTGATGGGTTTGAGACCTTTGTCGGGGAGCGCGGGGTCAAGCTATCGGGCGGCCAACGTCAGCGGATTTCGATTGCGCGGGCGATTTTGAAGGATGCGCCGATTTTGATTCTGGATGAGGCGACCTCGGCGCTGGACAGCGAAAGCGAAAAGCAGATTCAAGATGCACTCGCCAGCCTGATGAAAGGTAAAACCGTGATTGCGGTGGCGCATAGGCTATCCACGATTAATCATCTTGATCGCTTGATCGTGATTGAGGACGGTAAAATCATTGAAGATGGCAGACATAAAGAGCTATTGGCCAAGGACGGCGTTTATAAAAAGCTTTGGGCGATGCAATCGGGCGGATTTTTAAAAAGCTAGGCTTTTTACGTTTAATCCAGGGTTTTGCGCTCGGAGGCTTTATAATCATCAGGGTTAAGCTTGCCGATATCTTCAAACACAACGCAGTTACGCCCGCCTTTTTCTTTGGCTTCGTAGAGCATTTTATCTGCACGATCGAGTGCCTCTTCAACCGTATGGTGTTCAAAATCTATAATGGTGCCGCCGATAGAGGTGGTAATGTTCAACTCTTTGCCTGTTTTCACAGCAAAGACTTCATCAGCGATGGAGCGGCGTAAACGCTCCGAAACATGATGGGCGCGTTCTTCCGAAACATCGGGCAGGATGGCAACAAATTCTTCACCGCCCAAACGCGCCACCATATCGAAACTCCGCAGGTTATCCTGCAGGCGCTTGGCGAAATCCTTTAAAACTTCATCGCCGACCACGTGGCCATGGGTGTCGTTAACGGGTTTAAAGTGGTCAATATCGATCATCAAAACGGCCAAGGATTTTTTGCTTTCCTTGTTTTTGACCAATAGTTTCTCAAGGTGGGTTTCAAGATAGCGGCGGTTATAAAGCCCCGTCAGGCTGTCCGTCAGGGCCATAGACAGGCTGACTTCGTAATTATCGCGCAGGCGTTCCTGGAAACGTTTGCGGCGGATCTGGGTGCGCACACGTGCCAGCAGCTCGTTGCGGTCAACAGGGCGCATCAAATAATCGTGAGCGCCGATTTCAAGGCCATGAGCAATGCGCGGCATATCATCTTCGCCTGCGATCATGACAAGCGGCACAGAGCGCGTGCGCTCGTTAGATTTAAGGTGTGAGCATAGGCGCAGGCCGTCTTCGCCTTCAAGGTTCAGGCTGACGATCACCAATTCAAATTCATGCGCAGAGACAAGCTCCATCGCGTCTGCACCGCTTTCGGCGAGCATGATGGTATTTTTATCTTGTAAAAGCGTATCTTCGATTTTGCGGAAATCAAAATCACGGTCTTCGATGACGAGGATGCGCGCGGCTTCCGAGGATTCTGTCATCACACTGGAGGGGGCCTCGACAACGCCGAGCTGGCTGGCGGTGTTTTCACGGATACGCCATTCATCGGTTGTCATCTTCAAGCGAACGAGAGAGCGTACGCGCGCCATCAGGGCGATGTCATTGATCGGCTTGCTCAGGAAATCATCTGCCCCGGCTTCAAGACCGCGCACTTTGTCCTGCGCATCGGTCAGCGCGGTGACCATTACAACGGGAATATGGGCGAGCTTTGGGTTGGCCTTAATTCGCGTGCAGACCTCAAACCCATCCATGCCCGGCATCATGACATCAAGAAGCACCAGATCCGGGCTTTCCTCTTCCACTTTTTTCAGGGCCTCTTCGCCGTTCATGGCGGTGAGGACGTCATAATATTCCGCGCTCAGCTTCGCTTCGAGAAGCTTCACGTTTGGCAAAATATCATCAACAACAAGAATGCGCGCCGACATGCAAAAGTCCCTCTTATTTCAGGTAATTTTCTATGACATCCATGAACTTGCCCACGGATATCGGTTTAGAGATATAGTCTTCACAGCCCCCTTCACGGATTTTTTGCTCGTCGCCCTTCATAGCAAAGGCGGTGACGGCAATCACGGGGATAGATTTAAGCTCTTCGTCATCCTTGAGCCATTTTGTAACTTCAAGGCCAGAGACTTCGGGAAGCTGGATATCCATAAGGATCAAGTCGGGTTTATGCTTTCGGGCGATATCCATGACCTCTTTACCATCGCTGGTTTCGATGGTGTTGATGCCATGTGCCTCCAAAAGATCGTGAAACAGTTTCATGTTTAAGGCATTATCTTCAACGATCAGTACAGTTTTACTCATTGGGTATTTTCTCTTCTTTTATAGTCGTTTTAGTATCCATGTTTGCGGAGGCTTTAATCTCCTTCATACTTTCATCTACGCCGCAGCTTGTCTCTATTTTTTCTATAGCGGTCAGTGTTTGCGACACTGAAAAATCATCATAGTCTATGATCATATCACTAATGATACCGTTTTCGTGAAAAACTAAGTCCATCTCGTAATCTGAAGATGCTTCAGGGGTGTTTAGCGGGAAAAAGGCAAGCCGCACCGCATGGGCGGGTGTGTTTATCAAATCCATATCCATATTGGAGGTGTCTGTGAATCTTTCAGAGGCATTCAGCTCTTTACCGATAAAGGCGTTCACCTCAACGGCGCCGTCTTCATCGCTACCGTCATAGATGACCGAGTTGAAAAACTTTGCGCCTTCATCGACTTTTTTGGCGACTTCGAAGGTATGGCGAATAGGGAACAACGTGCCTATCGGCAATTCATGTTTTAAGCTTTCGGGAATAGTGAAAACCGCTTCCCCTGTTTGGCCTTCGGCGATATCGGCTCTGCCGCGAAGCTCCTCAAAAAGCTCACCGTTGCGCTTTCTTTGCGAGGTGAAATTGAGAGAGGAGCCGTCAAAAGCTTCGTAGGTGGAAAAATCGCTCGTGATGTTTAAAGCCGGCGTATCTGCATATTCATAGACAATATTGAAGCGGTGATTGCTCACCCATGCTTCGCATGTCGGTTTCCATTCATAAAGCATCTGGCCGGATATATTGACGATTTGTGATCCGCTTTTCGTGCCTGCGAGCTTAATATTATAGAGCGCCTTATGCGGTACAAATCTTGAGAAATCCTCTTTTTCAGATTTGGGGCTTAAGGTCTCGATAATTTTTGAGGGTTCGGGGTTTAGCCAGAAAAAAAGCCCACCCAAAATCATCAGGAGCGAAACAAAGGCCAGTGTTTTTTTGGAGTTATAAGTCATTGAAATCTTCGTCATTTTGATCGTTATTGAGGATATCAAAAGACCCGGTCAGCGCAAAGCACTATAACAGTATACTCAGCAATAATAGTGATGGCGGCGGCAAAGTCTTCCCCGCCCCGTGCGGCAGGTTTGACCTCCTTAGACGCTTCAACATACGAAAACCCGCAAAAATTGCCTTATAAAAAAACATGTAACCACCTGTAAACGCACAATCTTTTGCATTGCAGAAAATGGCACATGTTTCGCAAAGATAAATTTGTAACACAATAATCCGGGCTGAAGACAAGACGAAAGGGTGCCAATTTATGACCAGTGATATGATGCAAAGCAAATATTTGCCTCAGCTTGCGAAGGGCCTGCTTTTTAGAAAGCAGCCACTTGATGAAAGCTCGCGCCGCGTTAAGCAAAAAATCCGTATGGCAAAAATCGAGCTGACCAGAGATGTTAATTTTCTGGACGGAACGCATGATATCTTTGATGTTTTGTCGAAAAATGAAAACGCCCATAGCGCGCTTAAAGATTCCCTCACCCAAACGATAGGTGTTTTGGAAGAAGCAGACGCGGTTTTGAAGACGGCCGAGGCCTCTTTGCTGGAAAAGGATCGCCGCATCGAAACGCTGCAAGACCTTTGGGGCATTGACCCCGTTACGGGATTTCTAAACAGCCGCGGGTTTAAGAAGGCCTTGATCGCCGAAGTTGCGCGCACCAATCGCGGGCATAATGACGGCGGCTTGGTGGTGATGTTCTGCCTTGAGAACTTCGAGAGCATTCAAAGCACATACGGGCAAGACGCCGCGGATAAAACCTTGGCCTTGGTCGCCAAGGCAATGGAGAACGAAATTCGCCCGATGGATTGGGCGGCGCATATTAATGATGATGAGTTTGTATTGCTGTTTTCGAACACGCATATGGCCGATGCCCTGCACCGCCTGCAGAATATGGCGCTGCGCCTGAACAGGCTGTCCTTGATTTGGGGCGGCGATGAACTTCACCTGTCTTTAAGCCTTGGCCTGAAAAGCTATACCAAGGGCGATAAGGCCGAAGATGTTTTTAAAACTGCGAGTGATGACCTGAAACGCAACAGGAGCGCCGCACGAAGTTAAACCTTAATCCCTAAAGCTTGCCGCCCTAGCCCTGTACCCCAACCCTTAAGCGGCAAGCGAACCCCCAAAGCCCGGCCTCTCATCCAATCGAGAGCCGGGCTTATCTTTTGAACGCACCGGCCCTGTAAAATTTTGCAAAAATCCTTAAAATGCGGTATCTTACATAACACTCAATAAGGAAATGATATGAACTCACGTGTTTTGAACATCGTCCCTTCTCTAACACCGCAAGACGGCAGCATTCGGGAGGTGCACTTTACGTTACAGCAACTGCGAATCTTAACTGCACAAGGCTTGGATTCAGGGCTTATGGCAGGCGCGTATGCGCTGCCCGCGAACTTTTTGACAAAAGAGGAGATCGATAAAAAAACTCGAGAGGCTTATGAAAGACTTTGGGCGGCGCTTATGGGGCGCTCTTTTGAAATGGGCATTGAGATTAATGACTTCATGGATGTTATTAATAAGAAAATCGGTGAAATCCGCAGTCAAAAAGATCGCTTGATGGGCAAAGACCCCACGCCTGAAATTATCAAAGAAATTGCGCAGCTTGATCGCGATGAAAAACATTTTAAAGAGTTCAAAAAGGAGTTGAATGAAATTGATGATCAGCGCCGCAGCATGAGCAGCGAGGAAGATATTAAAGACGTTGATCGCGAGCTTAAGGGCTTTAGCTATCGTTTCACAGATTTCATTGACACATTAAGAATGCGGAACAAGAGAAATAAATTTTCAATGGAAGCGGACGGCCTTGATACGACCTCTGCGCATTCAACAAAGCGGAAGAACAAACCGACTTCATCATCAAGCGGGCCGAATGTTGTCGACATGCCGCCGCCTGCCGAGGCAGACGCGGATTTGGATGAAGACGATGCGTTTGAGTACTATGATGACGAAGATGAGCCGCAGGCCAGTGCACAGGGCGCTAAACCCAAGCCGGATGTCGCTTAAGCGGCTTCTTCGCTCGTCACGGCTTTTTTCGGCAAATTCAACTTCAGATGCAAATCTTTAAGCTGGTCTTCACGCACGGGTGAAGGCGCAGCCATCATTTGATCTTCGTACTGACCGTTCATGACGAAGGCATAGACCTCGCGCAAGTTCGGCTCATCGGCCAGAAGCATGATGATGCGGTCAATCCCGAAGGCCAGCCCGCCGTGCGGCGGCGCGCCGTAGCGCATAGCGTTCAACATGCCACCAAACTCAGCTTCGAGCACCTCTTTGCCGTATCCGGCAAGGCCGAAGGCTTTTTCCATGATTTCAGGTTTGTGGTTACGGATCGCGCCGGAGGCCAGCTCAAAACCGTTACACACGCAGTCATACTGGAATGCGTAGATATCGAGCGGATCTTTATTTTCAAGATCATCCATACCGCCTTGGGGCATAGAGAACGGGTTGTGCGAGAAATCAATTTTCTGCGCGGCCTCGTCGAATTCATACATCGGGAAGTCCACGATCCAGCAGAATTTATATACGCCGCTTTCACGCGCGAAGGCATGGCCTTCGGGGAGCGCATCACAAATTGCGTCGCGGGCGCGCCCTGCGAATTTTGCAGCTTCGGCTTCTTGGTTACATACAAAGAAGATGGCATCGCCCTCCTCAAGCCCTGCAATTTCGCGAAGCGCGGTTTGCGCGGCGTCAGGGATGAATTTCGCAATGGGCCCAGCGCCTTCGCCATCTTTGAACACTACATATCCAAGGCCAGGTGCGCCTTCGCTTTGCGCCCAAGAGTTTAGCTTATCGAAGAAGCTGCGCGGCTGGTCGGCGACATTCGGGGCGCGCACGGCGCGGACAACGCCGCCTTTTTCGATTGTGCCTTTGAACGCTTTGAATTCCACATCATCGCGGGCGAAGACTTCGGTCACATCCACGATTTCAAGCGGGTTGCGCAGATCCGGCTTATCAGAGCCATATTTTAGCATCGCTTCTTTGTAAGGCAGGCTGTCGCACCATATCACTTCGCGCTTTTCACCCGTAAAGTCCGCGTTTTCTTTAAACACAGCCTCAATCACGGGCTGGATTGTGTCATGCACGTCTTGCTGGGTTACGAAGCTCATCTCGACATCGAGCTGATAGAACTCCGCCAAGCGATCGGCGCGTCCGTCTTCATCACGGAAACAGGGCGCGATCTGGAAATATTTATCAAAGCCCGACATCATCAAAAGCTGTTTGAATTGCTGCGGCGCTTGGGGGAGCGCATAGAATTTCCCCGGATGCAGGCGTGAGGGTACGAGATAGTCGCGCGCGCCTTCGGGCGAGCTTGCCGTCAGGATCGGGGTTTGGAATTCTTGGAAGTCCTTGTCCCACATTTTTTTGCGAATGCCGGCGATGACGTTGTTACGCAGGCGAATGTTTTTCTGCATTTTTTCACGGCGCAGATCGATATAACGGTGGCGGAGGCGAATTTCCTCACCCGCCTGATCTTCATCTGCAACTTGGAAAGGGATGACATCCGCCGCGCCCTGAAGGTCGGCGACCTCGATGAAAACTTCGATCTCGCCAGTTTTCATTTTCGCGTTCACGGTTTCGGCAGTGCGGGCTTTGACTGTGCCCGTAATAGTCACAACGCTTTCGTTGCGCCATTTTTCGACTTCCGCAAGGAGCGGCGAGCCTTCATCCACAACGCATTGCGTCAAACCATATGTGTCACGCAAATCAATGAACAGCACCCCGCCATGGTCGCGGATTTTGTGGATCCAGCCTGAAAGCTTAACGGTTTGGCCGACATGGTCTTTGTTAAGAGCGGCGCAAGTATGTGTTCTGAATGGGTGCATAGTCTTTAAATCCTTAGGTTACAGGATGATTTTTTACCCTCACGAGCGCAAAGACGCAAAGGGTTTCTTGCATTTTTTGTAAAGGAGTATAAATACAGTGGATGCTTATTACAGAACAAAAGACCCTAGACGCGTTTTGCGACTCTCTTAAATCATGCAAATTCATCACGGTAGACACCGAGTTTTTGCGCGAAAAAACATATTTCCCCAAACTCTGCCTGATCCAGATGAGCGGGCCTGACGGTAAGGCGGCGGCGATTGATCCGCTTGTTGAGGGGCTTGATCTTGCGCCTGTTTATAATTTGCTGCTTGATGAGAATATCCTGAAAGTTTTTCATGCGGGGCGGCAGGATTTAGAGATTTTTTACAATCTCACCAATCAGGTTGTGACCCCGATTTTTGACACGCAGATTGCCGCGATGGTCTGCGGGTATGGCGACTCAGTCGGATATGAGAGCCTGGTGCGCAATATCGTGCAGGTGCAGATTGATAAAAGCTCGCAGTTTACCGATTGGTCGCGCCGTCCGCTTTCCGAAAAACAGCTCAATTATGCACTTGGTGATGTCACGCATTTGATTGATATCTATAAACATCTTGAGCAAAAGCTGGAAGCGCAAGGGCGCACGTCTTGGGTTTTTCAGGAAGAAGAGGTTTTGAACGACCCCGAAACCTACAATGTTGATCCGTATGAAACATGGCGCAGGGTGAAGATTAAATCCCCTAAGCCGAAGAATCTGGCTGTGCTGCGTGAATTGGCGGCGTGGCGCGAAAAGCGCGCGCAAAAACGCGACTTGCCGAAGAGTTGGGTTTTGCGCGATGAAACTTTGGCGGATATTGCGGGGCAGATGCCGACGCAAATGAAGCAGCTTAAAAACATCCGCAACATCCCGAAAGATATTGAAGACCGCCCGATGGGCAGAGAGCTTCTGGATGTTATTAAAACCGCGATAGAAAGCGATCCGAAGGATTGGCCGAAGGTGGAAAAGAAGAAACCCATGCCGCCATCGGTGTCGGCGACGCTTGATATTTTGAAACTGCTTTTGAAGATTGAGGCCGCGCAATCGGGCGTGGCGACGAAATTGATCGCCTCCAGCGATGATCTTGAAGCTCTGGCCATGAGTGATGATGCCAATGTCCCTGCCCTTAAGGGGTGGCGGTATGAGCTTTTCGGCAAAGACGCGCTTGCGCTGAAAAAAGGGCAGTTGGCGATTGGCCTTAAAGGGTCTAAAATCGAGAAATTCAAAATCTAAGGCCCATCATATATGAAACGAATTTATTTGCTCCGCCATGCTCAAGCGCTTCCTGCTGAAGGGGGGCGCGACTTTGATCGGCATTTAAGCCCGAAGGGCTTGGATGATGCGCGGGCGCTCGGCAAATTCATGGCTTCCAAGTTTTATGCGCCGGAGGTGGTTGTATGTTCGGCGGCGGTGAGAACCCGCGAGACTTTAAAGGTTGTGAGCGACGGCTTTGGCGAGGATTTCACGGGCAAGACCGGATTTTCCGATAAGGTTTATGAAGGGCACAAGGCCGATTATTTCACGATGATTCAAAACACGAATGACGATCACGGTTCGTTACTTCTGGTCGGGCATAACCCTACGATTTACGAGCTAGCGGGATTTTTATCTGCGAAAGGGCAAAATGCGGTTTTAGAGCGTTTATCGCAAGGATATCAGCCCGCCTCTTTGAGCGTTATCAATGCACCGATTGATTCATGGGGGGATATTAATCCTGATGAATGCGTTTTAGAGGCTCTTGTTTCGCCGATGGATTACAACGCCCCTGCCCGCCCTACGCGGTGGATGTAGCCGCCTCCCTTTGATTTTCGAACGTTGTTATTCGTCGCTGGAGTAGAAAATCTACACGGCGCTCCTCATGCCTAGTCGAAAATCAAAAGAAAACGGCTAAAAGCTTATTCTTAATCCTGCATCTCCAGGAAAACATCGCGGATGAGCGGAATCGAGATGGCGCGCTTTTGTGACAGGGCTTTTTTATCGGCAAGCTCAACAATGTCTCTTGCCGCGACAAACGAGCGTTCCATGCGCGGTAGAATATATTTAATTACATCATTTGAAATTGAAAGTTGGCGATCCGCGAAGAGTTTTATCAGCACGGAGCCAAGCAGCATATCATCCGGCGGCTTGATTGTCGCGGTGGGGGCGGCGCGAAAGCGCGAGGCGAGATCGGGGATCACGAAATCGCTCTGGGTCGGGGTCATGCGAGAGGTGACAAGGAAGCTGCGCTTTTCTTCTTTGAAGATATTATAAAGGTGAAACAGCGTGGTTTCCGCTTCTTCCGTGCCGATCCAAAGATCGACGTTATCAATGACGATGCTTTGCCCTGCGGCGGCGATGGCTTCGGCGCTGCGGGAGATCAGCATTTCAGGAGGAATGGCTTCGGCCTTTGTAAGCTCGCGCCATACAGCCGCGAGATGGCTTTTTCCGCTGGCGGCGGGGCCGGAGATAACGAGCAGCGGTGCAGGCCATGCAGGCCAGCGGTCAATCCATGCGACGGCATCCGCATTTCCCGGGCCGATGAGGAAATCCTCGCGCCCCAAAGCTGTGCGCCCCGATAGGTTAAGCGGGATTTGCTGCGCGTTTTTCATGATTTGCTTGTAGCCTTTTTCGACTTTGTATCTCTTGACGCTGGCTTATGCGTACCATTATAATACGGGCTGAGCTTATATTGCGCGATTGCGAAAGCCAGAAGCACGCCCGCCACTGCCGCCATGGGCACGGCGATCAGCATTCCCAGCACGCCAAACAAGCTGCCGCCCGCCATCAGCGCGAAAAACACCCAAAGCGGGTGCATACCGACATTCTCGCCTATAATTTTCGGGCTGAGGACGTTGCCCTCGATGAGTTGCCCGAACAGGAAGATTGCAGCGATGATGGCGACATATGACCACTCACCGGCTTGGAACCAGGCCACGGCGACGCTGACGATCAACCCCACGGTTGAGCCGACCATCGGGATGATCGAGATCAACCCTGCAAGCAGCCCGATCAAGAAGCCATATTTCAGCCCCGCAATTGTGAGGGCGATGGCGTAGGATATACCGAGGATAACGGCGACGCTGATCTGCCCGCGCACAAAGCCGGATATTTTTTTATCTATCTTTGAAAGCAGATCCAAAATTGTGTCCTTATAGTCTCGCGGCATGAGCTCCCTCGCCCATTGCGTTATACGCACCCATTCCTTCATCGTGAAATAGGCTACGATCGGCATCAAGACAAGGACAGAAATTGTATCGAAGATGGCCTGCCCGCCAGCGGCTATCCCTGAGATGATTTTTTTGGCTATCTCGCCCGCGCTGCCCGATTGACCCTTCATGGAATCTTTTATATGCTGTGCATTGTCCTCGCCTATAAGGATCGAGGCGCGCTGAACTACAGGCTCGATATATCCGCTTAAACTTTCCGCATATCCGGGAACATCATCGGCGAATTGCTGGCTTTGTTTATAGACAAGCGGCGTCAGCAAGCCGATGGCTGTGAACAGGATGATCAAGAACGTGCCGAGGATTAAAAGCGCGGAGATGCCGCGATTAACGCCGATCTTACCAAAAGCATTCACAAGCGGATTTAGAAGATATGCGACCGCGAACCCCAAGACAAACGGCATGAGAATGCCCTTGAACAGATACACAAAGCCGATAAAGCCCAAAAAGGACAAAGACCAGAAAAAAGCGTGGCTGCGAATGGTCATCTTATCCCTCCTAAAACTGCGCGTTATAATCTTGGCTGCCTCTGGGACTTAACAGCCCGTCTGGCGCGGCGTTTTGGTAGCCTGAGCCCACGGCGGGTGTCGGCGCGGAGGTGCTATAGATTAAATCATAAACAGGCGGCGCGGCGGATGTATCAGGCAGCAATCCTCGCTGCGCTGTATTGGCGTTCAAATAGCGCGGCGCGCCCAATGTAAGACCCGCTTGCTGGAGCGCAAGTTGAAGGCGCTCCATCTGCCCGTCATAGCGAAGCTCGATATAGGCTTCACGCGGAGAGACAGCCTTGACGGAAACGTCGTTTATGGCGCTGATGCGCTGCAGACCGCGCTGAATTTGCGTCCACTCGCTCAAAGAGCCGAATTGCACACGCGCATGAAGAATGCCTGCGCCTCGGTCGGCGGGTTTTACGGCAACTTTACGCTTCCAGTCTTCGCTTAAGGCCGCTTTGACTTTGGCCGCTGCGAGGGTATAGAGCATTTGCTCGCCCTGCCCGTTAATCGCGGCCTGCGTGATCTGGTGAACAAATTCCGGGCGGTTGCGATCTGTGCGGTACAGCTCGATGTTTATAGACCCGTCAGGTTGTTCTTGGGCGATAGCCACAACAGCTTCTTTAGCATCGTAACGACGCAGCATTTCCGCGAGCTTGCGCGGGTTGTAGATCAGCGCTTCGTCATCTCTGATATCCTGCACATCGGAAAGATCGCCTATCGGCACAACAATCGGCACAACGCCGTTCAAGCCCTCTGCACGGTTCCAAGCTTGCATCCATTGATTTTGCGGCGACCATAAAAGGCTTTGGCCGTTGCTTTGTTCAAACGGCAGAATCAACGTCCGCCCCCCTGCGATATCCGTAACTTCAGAGCCTGATTTTGCAAAATAGCGTTTAATATCCCGATCTTTAAATCTGATCTTATATGTGCCGACATAGCGTTTACTGGCGAGTTTTTCGTCGCTGACTTCGAAATCCTGAATCATGCGCGAAATCATGGAAACATCAGGGGCGACAAAGCCTGCGCGCTCGCTTTCGGTGAGTATGCGCGTCGCCAGTTCTTCAAAAGCTTGGCTTTGCGCCTCTTCGAAAGCCTTCTGTCTGGCCTTGATGGCGTTTTCGTCGCTAACATCAACAGTGATATTTTCAATTGTAAAAAGGTCGCTCGCCGCGTATACGTTTTGCGACAAGAGTATAAAAAGGGTCAAAAATAAAAAACGAACACCGCGCATTAGGCTCAACTTTGTTTTGTTTTTGGAATATCCTGTTATACCGTCAGTAAACCGTGAATTGAAGTTATAAATCAACAATGACCCAAAACAATACACCAAACAGCGCATATAAAGAGGCAGGCGTGGATATTGATGCCGCCGCGGACCTGATTGAAAACATCAAACCCCATATCAAAAAGACGATGCGCAGCGGCGTTATGTCGGGCATTGGCGGATTTGGCGCTTTGTTTGATTTAAAAGAAACAGGATATAAAGATCCTGTTCTGGTTTCAGGCACAGACGGCGTCGGCACAAAGATAAAAATCGCAATCGATAGCGGTATTCATGACACAATCGGAATTGATGCGGTGGCGATGTGCGTTAACGATATTGTCGTGCAAGGCGCGGAGCCTTTGTTCTTCCTTGATTATTTCGCCACAGGCAAGCTTGATACCGGCGTGGCCGAAGCGGTTATTAAAGGCGTAGCCAAAGGCTGCGAGCTTTCAGGATGCGCGCTGATTGGCGGCGAGACCGCCGAAATGCCCGGACTTTATGCCGAAGGTGATTATGATTTGGCTGGCTTCACGGTCGGCGCGGTTGAACGCGAGAATATGATTACGGGCGAAAGCATCGCGGCGGGAGATGTGATTTTGGGTTTGAAATCCAGCGGGCTGCACTCCAACGGATTTTCCTTAGTTCGCAAAATTATCGAGAACGCGCAAGGGTATGATTATGGCTCTCCCGCGCCGTTTACGAATGGTCGCCCTTTGGTGGAAACCTTGCTTGAGCCGACAAGGCTGTATGTGAAGTCGATACTTAAAGCCCTTGAAATTAAAGGCGAAAACTCTGCGCCCGCTATTAAGGGCATGGCGCATATTACAGGGGGCGGATTGATTGAAAACGTGCCGCGCGTTTTGCCTGAGAGCGTGGCTGCGGAGATTGACACTTCAAGCTGGGCTTTGCCGCCATTGTTTAAGTGGCTGATCGAGATGGGAAATCTTAAACCCCGCGATATGGGCACGACCTTAAACGCAGGGATCGGCATGGTTGTTATTTGCGCAGCCGAACATGCAGAAGCCCTTACGAACAGCTTTACCGAAAGCGGTGAAGGCGTTGTTGCCATTGGAAGAATCACCGCGCGAGGCGAAGGCGAAGAGCCTATCCGTTTGCTTGGCGCGGGCGATAACTGGACTTAAAGGCCATGAAAAAAACGCTTCATCTTGCGGTTTTTATTTCGGGCGGCGGCAGCAATCTGCAAGCTTTGATAGATGCCTGCGCGACCCCTGATTTTCCTGCTCAAATTGATGTTGTCATTTCGAATCGCCCCGATGCGTATGGATTGGAACGCGCCGCTAAGGCCGGCATTCCCGCGATAACGATTGATCATAAATCATATGAAAACCGCGCCGCGTTTGAAAAAGCGATACAGACGGAATTGTCTCGTTATAATCTTGATCTGATCTGCCTTGCGGGCTTCATGCGGATTTTGACAGCCAATTTCATTTCGCAGTGGGAGGGCAAAATCCTGAACACGCATCCTGCGCTTTTGCCGAAATTCGGCGGCGAGGGCATGTTTGGCGAGAATGTTCATAAGGCGGTACTTGCCGCCGGAGAGCAGGTGAGCGGCGCGAGCATCCATATGGTCATCCCCGAAGTGGATAAAGGCGAAGTGATTGTTCAAAAAACCGTTCCTGTATTGGATGGGGACACGCCTGAAAGCCTCGCGGCGCGGGTGATTGAGCAAGAACATATTGCCTATCCGGAAGCCGTTCGTCTGATCGCTGAAAAGCAGTCTTGAAATTCCGCGTATTTTACCGTGTAATACCAATCAGAATTTAAAAAGGAATATTTAAAAATGGCTAACCACACACCTGTCGAACCCGACCCGAAACAAGTTCAAAATGCCGAAGCCCTCTGGGGGCAGTTCACAGAAATCAGCAAATGGTCGATTATCGCCATTTGTATCTTGCTGATTATTCTGGCTGCGGCGTTTATTCCTTTTTCTTAAACACTTTCGCTTTTTGCCGCGCATTCCCGATTTCTTCAAGAAACCTTAACCTTTTGATCTTATTTTAATTTATAATGATCCTAACGGGTTTCTTATTTCTTTTTCGGTGAGCATGGATTTTTCTTTTTTAGAACATATTCTTTTATGGATCTTTATCCTGTTGAGTGGTTACTCAGCGGCGCTTTTCGCTGTTAAGGGCACAAAAGACTTTCTTTCCTATGTTTTCTTTTACGGCGCGCTTGCGGCCCTTGTGATGGCGTTTCAAAATGGCGGGGTTTTTGAGGTTCTTTCTACAAAAACATCGCTGTTTTCAACAATATTTGTACTTTCAGGCATTTTCGGGACGCTGTTTTTTATTGAATTAAAGCCCGAGCACCAGCTCTCTAAATTCTGCTTTTTGATTACCCTTATGATCTTTCCCGTTTTGGCGCTTGCGTCTGTTTTTTCGAGCCATGGCGTAGGTTTAGTCGGCACGGCCATATCGGGCGCATTCCTGGTAAATGCGCTGCTATCGCTTCTTCATGCGGGAAAAACCCAGAAACACCTGCTGTTTCTTGCCGGATCCAATCTGTGCATTGCGGCGGCGGGGGCAGCGATCCTTATAGGCCAAAGCGCTTTATTCTGGCCGATCTTGCTTGTGCAGACGACTTTGTTTGTTTTGTCGTCCTTGGAAAAAGTGAAAAAAATCCGTGAGGAGACGATCTCCCGCGCAGAAAAAGAATTCAGGATGGCGCAATCTCTTGCCCGCCTTAAACAATCCAAGGAAACCGCAGACCAGGCCAGGCTTTTACGCGTTATTGAGCGCGAAAGGGAATTGATGGGGGAGCTGCGCGAGCGGGAAATTCAGCGCACGCAGGAAATGCGCAGCGCCAAAGATATGGCCGATGAAGCGAACCGCGCGAAGTCTGCGTTTTTGGCCGTCGTTAGCCACGAGATCAGAACGCCGATGAACGGTATTATAGGAATGCTGCGGCTTTTAGAAGACACACAAATGGACGCACAGCAGGAAGAATATATAAGCGCGCTGAAAAACTCGGGCGACACCATGCTGGCGCTGCTCAACGATATTCTGGATTTCGAGAAGATTGAAACCGGCAATCTCGAGCTGGAGATTATTGATTTTGACATGGTTAAGGTCGCCAAAGACGTGATGACATTGATGCGGGCGCATGCGGAAGAAAAAGGTATCACCATAAAAATCAGTGTATCGGAAGATTTTCCGCATATGTTGAAAGGCGACCCTACACGCCTCAGACAGGTTTTGCTCAACCTCGTCAGCAATGCGATTAAATTTACCCCCCAAGGCGCGGTCACAATCTATCTTAAATCCTCCGAAACCGAAGACGGCGCGCTCAGTGTTTACTGCGCGGTTGAAGATACGGGTATCGGTATTTCCGAAGAGGGCATGGAGTCGTTGTTCAAACCCTTTACACAGGCCGAGAAAAGCACCTCGCGCAAATATGGCGGCACAGGGCTTGGGCTTGCGATTTGCCGCCGTTTAATCGAAACCATGGGCGGCGAAATTCAGGTCAATAGCGAGGAAGGCAGCGGCAGCACGTTCTTCTTCACCCTGCGGATGCATCAATCCTCAAAAGCGTTTTTCGAGAATGCCGGTGATATCGGACACGCCCAGCAAAAAGAGGTGCATGTTGACCCGATGAATATTCTGATCATTGAGGATAACGAGATGAACCAGCGGGTTTTAAGAGGGTTTTTAGGGAAAGACGGCCATAGCTTAAGCATTTATGACAGCGGCGAAGAAGCCCTCGACGTGCTGGAGAGCCATGATTTTGATGTGATCTTAAGCGATATTTCGTTGACCAATATGGATGGCACGACCTTTACAAAAACCTTAAGAGCGCGGGGCAACGCAACGCCCGTTATTGCCCTTACAGGCAATGTCAGCATGGAGCATAGAGACGAGTATCGGCGCGCAGGCATGAATGGCTTCATTCCAAAACCTGTAACGCCCGAAGCTTTAAAGGATGTGCTTTTCAAGGTTCAGAATAATCAAATGGATTGGCCGTATGAGCCGCCAGAAGTGGCTTTAGAAGACACAGAAGAGGATTTCGACGAAGAAGAGGTGTCCTTTGAGGATGATGTGCCGGAAGAGCCAATAGCGGAAGCGCCCGGCGCACCGGAGCCCGACACAGCTTTATTCGATGGCTCATATCTGAAAAGCCTTGCCGAGAGCCTTCCTCAAGTTCAATTTGAGGAGTTGCTGGACAGCTTCCTGGAAAAAACAGATGAGATCGTCGATGCTCTCACCGCCCTTTCGGACACAGATAACGTAGATGAAATTCACGCACGCGCGCATGAGCTTAAAGGCATGACCTCGAATTTCGGGCTTACGGGTGTGAGTTCATTAAGCGCGCATATCGAAAGCGCCGCCAAGACAGGGCAGCTTGATGCGGCCCTTGAGGGTATAAAAAAGCTTCCCGATATTAACCGGGAAGCGCAAGACCATTTAAAAGCCTGGATGGCCGGTTTTTGATTAACCGACGATTTCTTCGGGCTTGAAGAAATACTCAATTTCGATTTTTGCATTTTCAAGGCTGTCTGATCCGTGTACGGAGTTCTCACCGATTGAAAGCGCATGCTCTTTACGGATTGTGCCGGCATCGGCTTCCGCAGGGTTTGTTGCACCCATCACGTCGCGGTATTTCGCAACGGCGTTCTCCCCTTCAAGAACTTGAACAACAACCGGCTCAGAGCACATGAACTCCGTAAGCTCACCGAAAAAAGGGCGCTCGGAATGCACAGCGTAAAAGCCCTTGGCTTGATCCAATGTCATGTGGATACGTTTTTGCGCAACGATGCGAAGACCAGCGTCTTCGATAATGGCGTTGATCGCGCCTGTTAGATTGCGTTTGGTTGCATCGGGTTTGATGATTGAAAATGTGCGCTGTGTCATAGTATATCCTTAATGTTAATTTTAATTCTGCTGCGGTTTATAGCAGGCTGGCACAGGAATTCAACTCGATATTTTTTTACATATTGCTTATCTTTGCTGTTTTGTGCTATGTATGCTCTATGTCTAAACGCAGCAAAAGAAAACTCACAACACCAAGGGAACTCAGAGAAGATAATCTCACTCCTTTGCAGCTCAGCGCCCTCAAAGCCTATATGGAAGCCGCCACTTTGGATTGCGTAAAAATTAGTGAGCTGCGCCAAGATGAGAGGCACCGCTCTAGCATTATACAGGCTGGAACTCCTGCGGTGCGTGATCCGGTCAGACAGACAAGTAATAATGAGCTCGAAATAATCGATCAACGCCCACAAGCTGCGCAAGCAATGCTTAGAATTGTAAAAGCTGCTTTGAACCACGCCAAAAAGTCGGAATTAAAGCTGCCCCCTGGAACGAGACGTCTAATAGGGGGGATATCGCTCAAAAGCATTCAAGCCATTAAAAATAAAGCAGATGAAGATTATAAAGGCGACATCGCCCGTGTCGTGGATACCGTACGCTGCACGATCTTAGCTGGGGATATAGATGACCTTCAATTGCTCTCAGAGATTTTTCGCCCTTGTGCCAGGGGGCTTTTTTCGCCTGATGTTGACTTTGAAGTTATTCGCTATCGCAATGAATTCAACCGCATCAACCCAGAAAAGGCCGGGATACGACGCTTGCAGGTCAACATAAAGATGCCTGAAGCAGAGGGGCATGTAGGCGAAATCCTAATATTTTTCGGCCCATCAGCGGCCAAGTACGACGCTTCTAGGGCTGCTTACGAAGAAGAGCGCGCCAATAAAAAGGCCATTACGCGTGCGGTTTTAAGAGGGCAAGGTCATGAGACGACAAAAAAACTCATAACCAATGCTGCAAGAGCCAAGCGTGTACGCACCCAAGCCAATGAAGAGGCTGCAAATTTTCCCGAGGTTCGGGCGCTGGTGATGAACCAAAGCGTTTATGAAGTTGATGATTTTCCGGTCGTTGTCAATGATGATGGACGCACAGGGCAAAGATTTGCGCTTGTTCCAAACCCTGTAAGCGGACTTTGGGAAACTGATCAACGTTTTTTAGATGTAATTGAAAGACCAGACGCTTACCCCGACCTTAAAGTCCACTCAAGCTCCATCCATGAAGCCAGAGTGCGCGGGGAAGCTTTATGCCTTAATCAACTCCTTAGAAAAGAGCTAAGCGCGGAGCCAACTTAACCCGCCAGAGCGTTTTCGATTGCCGATACGCCGTCATTGGCCGCGGAAGCATCAGGGCCGCCGGCTTGCGCCATATCTGGCCTGCCACCGCCGCCTTGGCCGCCAAGCGCCGCAGAGCCGATTTTCACCAGATCCACCGCGCTATGTGTGGCGGTCAGGTCATCGGTCACGGCAACAACGATTGAGGCTTTGCCGTCATTGGTGGCGACAAGCGTGATCACGCCGGAGCCGAGCTTTTTCTTCAACTCATCGGCCATGGGTTTGAGGTCTTGCGGCGGGAAGCCTTCAAGGACTTTGCCGATAAACTTCACACCGCCAATGTTTTTGACTTCATCATCAGAGGTCTCCGCCCCTTGGGCGCGGCGGAGATCGCCGATTTCTTTTTGCAGGCGTTTATTATCTTTGACCAAGCCGATTTGATCGGCAGGGGCAGCAGTATCGGTGAGGCCGCCAAGTTTGGTAAGCTCGCTGCGAAGGTTGCGGTTTTCTTGCAGAAGGCGGTCGATTTCAGCTTGGGCGGCGTCTTGCTTGCCTTGCTCGAACGCATCTACGCGCTCGCCCGTTACGGCTTCAAGGCGGCGAATGCCCGATGAAAGCGCGCCTTCGGATGTGATTTTGAACTTGCCGATATCGCCTGTTTTGCGGGCGTGGGTTCCGCCGCATAGCTCGATCGAGAATTGTTTATTGCCGTCATTCGTTCCCATCATCACAACGCGCACTTCGTCGTCGTATTTCTCGCCAAACAGCGCCATTGCGCCCGTCTCGCGGGCTTCCTCGATCTCCATTAGGCGGGTGGTGATTTCCGTGTTGGCCGCGATTTGCTCGTTCACCAACGCCTCTACAGCCGCGATTTCTTCCGCGCTTATGCCTTTTGGGTGCGAGACATCGAAGCGTGTGCGGGCATCATCTTGCAAGCTTCCTTTTTGAGACACGTGTTCACCGAGAACGCGGCGAAGCGCCTCATGCATCAGGTGGGTCGCGGAGTGGTTGGCGCGGATCGCAGTGCGGCGGTCGTGATCGACTTCCATCGTCACGACATCCCCAACCTTAATTGCAACTTCATCTAGATTGGAGTTTCGTATGGCAACATGATGTATGTGAAGGGATTTGCAACGCTTCTCAGTAGCTTTAATTTCTATTTCAAGGCTTGAGTTTGTTTCACGACTTTGATTATAAAAACGGCCTGTATCTCCTACTTGACCACCACTTTCGGCATAGAAAGGAGTTTGATTTACAATCACAAAGCCATGAGTATTATCGGCCATTTGATTTACGCATTTTTTAAGCTGAGGATCATATATCGCCAGAACTTTTCCTTCAGCCTTATCAGCGTCATAACCGAGAAATTCGGTTGGGCCATGTTCTTCAAGGAGGTCGAACCAGATTTGCTCATTCGCGGTGTCGCCTGAACCTTTCCATGCGGCGCGGGCGGCGGCTTTTTGCTCGGCCATTTTTGCATTGAAGGCATCGATATCGACTTCGATGTTCTGACTTTTAAGCGCGTCTTGGGTGAGATCGAGCGGGAAACCGAAGGTGTCGTAGAGTTTAAAGGCTACGTCGCCGGGGAACTTGCCACCAGAGAGCTTCTCAGTTTCGTCCTCAAGCATTTTAAGGCCGCGCTCCAGCGTCACTTTAAACCGCCCCTCCTCGGATTTCAGAGTTTCGGTGATAAGGCTTTCCGCGCGTTTAAGCTCAGGATATGCCTCGCCCATTGATCCAAGAAGCGTTGGGAAAAGCTTATACATCAACGGGTCGCTAGCGCCCAGCAAATTCGCATGGCGCATACCGCGGCGCATGATACGGCGCAGGACATAGCCGCGGCCTTCGTTACTCGGCATCACGCCGTCCGCCATCAGGAAAGCGGCGCAGCGGATATGGTCGGCGATCACGCGGTGGCTGGCGGCCATATCGCCTTCAAAATCAACGCCTGTCAGGTCAGCCACGTGCTCGCGCAGATCCTTCATAATGTCGATTTCGTAGTTATCGTGGCTGCCCATGAGCGTTGCAGTGATGCGCTCGAGGCCCATGCCTGTGTCGATGGATTGATTGGGCAGGTCGATGCGGGTATCGGCATCTATTTGCTCATATTGCATGAAAACGTTGTTCCAGATTTCGATGAAACGGTCTCCATCTTCTTCGGGGCTTCCCGGCGGGCCGCCCCAGATGTGGTCGCCGTGGTCATAGAAAATTTCGGTACACGGCCCGCATGGCCCCGTATCGCCCATACGCCAGAAGTTATCATCGGTCGGGATGCGGATGATTTTATTATCGCTAAATCCTGTGACCTTCTTCCAGATCGCGGCCGCTTCTTCATCGCTTGAGTGGACAGTCACGCAAAGTTTTTCAGGGGGCAGGCCGAAGTTTTTCGTGCAAAGCTCCCACGCGAAGGCAATTGCATCATCTTTGAAGTAATCGCCAAAGGAGAAATTGCCGAGCATTTCGAAGAACGTATGGTGCCGCGCGGTGTAGCCCACATTTTCAAGATCGTTATGCTTGCCGCCTGCGCGCACGCATTTCTGGCTGGTGGTGGCGCGGTTATAATCGCGCTTGTCCTTGCCTGTGAAAACATCCTTGAACTGCACCATCCCTGCGTTGGTGAACATCAATGTCGGGTCGTTTTGCGGCACCAGCGAGCTGGACTCCACGATCTTGTGTCCCTTCTTTTCGAAGAAGCCTAAAAATTCATTGCGTATGTCATTGACAGTTTTCATCACTTACGTTCTATTTCCTTATAGTTTGAAGGAGTATTTATGCAGGAATTTAGCGCACTTGCCAATAGTTTAGCCGATGCGGCGGGCGAAATTGTGCGGCAATATTTCCGCAAGGCTTTTGATGTGGACATTAAAGCCGACCAAAGCCCCGTAACGATTGCCGATCGGGCGGTTGAAAAGTGCATGCGCGAGATGATCGGGGCGGCGCGCCCTGATGATGCGATATTGGGCGAGGAGTTTGGGATTAAAGACGGCACAAGCGGGTATACGTGGGTGCTTGATCCGATTGACGGGACGAAGAGTTTTGTAATTGGCCGCCCGACATTCGGAACGCTGATTGCGCTGTGTAAAGAAGGCGCGCCGATTTTGGGCGTGATTGACCAGCCGATACTGAAGGAGCGTTGGGTTGGCGATAATGCGCAAACGCTTTTTAACGGAGAGCCTGTGAAGACCGCGCCGTGTAAGTCTTTGGATGCGGCACGGATCGGCAGCACGACCCCTGCGATGTTCGAGAATGTAGGCGCAGTTTATAAGAGCTTCAATGAGAACAAATTCTTTTGGGGCGGGGATTGTTATCAATATGGCTTGATGGCGAATGGCTATGTCGATGTGATCATCGAGGCGGGCATGCAGCCTTATGATTATCTCGCGCTCAGTCCCATCATCAAAGGTGCGGGCGGGCATATTTCTGATTATGATGGTAACCCGCTAAGCCTTGAAAGCGGCGAAACTGTTGTGGCTTGCGGCGATCCCTTGCTTTGGCCTGAGGTTCAGAAAACCTTAAAGCGCTGAGGCGTATTTTGCGGGCTCACCTGCGGCAATCGCATCAAGGCTCGGCGTATCAAGGCCCTCACGCATTCTATAAATCCAGTAATTCGATAGCACGCGCTCGACATAGGCGCGGGTTTCACTTGAGGGGAGAAGCTCGATGAAGAGCAGCGGATCGGTCACATCCGGCCAGCGTGATTTCCATTTGCCCAAATTCCCCGGCCCCGCATTATAGGCGATCAGCAGAGAGAGCAGATCACCATCTACGCGGGACAGCGAAAGCAGGTATTTCAGATATCTTTGCCCCAGTTCAAGGTTTTCTTCGGGGTCATCCAGAGCCACCTCCTCGCCGCCGGCCACATATTCGGCTGTCGCAGGCATGAGTTGCATTAGGCCCATCGCGCCGCTCGGGCTTTCTGCGTCACTGTTAAATCTGGATTCCTGACGGATGATCGCGTGCACCAGCGCTTCGCTGACTTGAAAGCCTGCTTTTGGTTTCCATGGGCCGACAGGGTAAAGCGCGGCGTCATAATACCCGCCTTCATTGCTGCTTTTTGAAGCGCTTGCAATCCGCATCGCCAAGCCCGGCAGATTTGCGTAGCCCGCAAAGGCGAGCATTGCATCGCGCTGTTCGTCGCTTTCCGGTTTTATCCGCAAAAGTTCGGCTTGCGAGAGATTATACTGCCCTGCCTGTGCCAAGCCGATGGCACGTGCGCCCGATGGTATTGAAAATAAGAGATCATGCATTTCGCGCGTGAAGGTGGGGACTTTCCAGTTAAAATCAAAATCGCGCCCCAGCGCCCGCGTCGAGATCAGGCCATAGAAGGTGCGAGGGTAGTGCGCCCCGCGTTTTAGCCAAGAGCTGACGGCTTTCACATTCCCCACCCGCATATGTGCGCGCGCGGCCCAATATGAGCCGGCAGCGGAAAGCCAGCCCGAAGCATAGGGCGAGCGCGCGGCGGTTTCGAAATGTTTGGCGGCGTTCGAGTATTTCTTTTGCTGCCATGAAATAAGGCCTGCAACCCACGCTGCTTTCGGGGCGTTAATCCCTGATCTTGCCACGACGGCAGAGGCCAGTTTTAAGGCGTTATTTGCATCGCCTTTATACATATAGGCGGCGGCGATTTCGGCTTTCAGAATATCCCGCTCTACAGGGTCCAGAAGCTGCGTCCCCTTCTCACCGCTCAGCATTTGAGAAACCTCTTGGAGTTGCCCTTTTTTAACCAGTGATACGATTTGTCGTTTCATCGCATCAATTTCCGCCACCTCTTCATCAGTGCGGAATTTTGAAGAGATATAGGGCTTGGCTTTACGCATAGTCGGCTCATGCACACGGGCAATGCCGCGGCGCTCAACCGGCGCAACAATGGCGACATTGGACTCTTGCGGCTTTCGCTTTTCGGCCAGAGCATAGATTTTATGGGCATTAGGATGTGCGTTAAACAGCGCGAGCCATTGCTGAAGCTCTTCAAAGCTTGATGTGTAGGCTTTGGGGTGCATATAGCGCTGATACAAAACATGGCCAAGCAATCGCCCGTTTTCGAGCTGCTTTATTTTGTCATCTGCGGTTTTGACATCGCCCATATCCTGGGCCGCGAATATTTCGCGGTAAAGTTGCTGGTCTTTATGCGACAGAGCCTGCGTTTTGTATTTGTTTTTATATGCATCGTATAATTCTACGATTTCTTTTGATGCTTCAAGCTTGGCGGTAAATTGCGGTTTTTTGTCGGGCAACGGGACGCTCTGGTTTTCAGACTTCAAAAGGTTTGATGCCATGTCCATGACGCTCATGGAGAGCGTTTGCGAGGGTGCAGAAAACTCAGGTTTTTTGTCGGGCAACGGCGGGACATCAGATGCCACCGCAGAGTGCCGGTTAAGTACAGAACACACACACAAAACGCCTATAAACGCCGCGCCCAAAGCGCGTATTTCCCTGTCCGCAAACATCATGATTGCCCCATAGTTACAATAAAGCGCAGATGTTTGTCTATAAAACTCTGACCTAGAGGGTTTTTAGCTTTTCTTGCAGGCTTAACATGTCTGCCCAGACGGCCTTTTTCTGGGAGGGTGTGCTGAGCAAATAGGTGGGGTGATGCGTCACGATTGCGGGGATAGGGGCTGCGCCCGTGCCTAGCTCGGCTGTTTGAGGCACATAATCGTGGAATTTCTTGCGAAGGCGCGAGATGCTTTCAGAACTCCCTAAAAGTGCTTTGGCGGAGACACCGCCGCACAGGATAATTATCTTTGGTTTTGCCAACTGGATATGGCGCTCAATAAACGGCAGACTGACCTCAATTTCGGCGGGGTTTGGGCTGCGGTTTCCGGGGGGTCTCCAGTTCAATAGATTGGTCAGATAGGCGGCGGCTGCGGGATCATCCGATACGCGGCTTAAACCGATGCAGGCCAGAATTTTATCCAAGAGCTGTCCATTTGCGCCGGCGAAGGGTTTGCCTTGGCGGTCTTCGTCTGCGCCGGGGGCATCCCCGATCACCATCACATCGGCGCCAGCGAGCCCATCGGCGAACACAAGATTGGTGGCGGTCTTTTTAATCGCCACGCCATCAAAATCGGCGATGGCCGCGCGCAGTTCATCGAGCGTATTGGAGGCTTTGGCGAGTTTAACAGCCTCCGCCAGCGCATCGGATTTTCCGAGAAACTTTTCCGTTGCGGGGGCCTGCACATTTTTGGACCGGGTTTTTATACTTTGGGGAACTTCTATGACTTCCAGATGTTGGGTTCTGTCTATGGCCTCATCCAGAACGGCAATATCAACGCCTTGATCGACGTAAAATTGGAGGGCAGCTCTGGCGGCAGTGTGGTTCATTGGCTTTTTTTGCCTAAAAATCTATGTTTATCGTTAAGCATTTAGGTTAAAATAAAAGAGAAGCATCACAAAGAGGTAAAACCGTTTTATGCCCGATTCAATCCGATCAGACCGCGAAAACATGGAATATGACGTCGTTATTGTGGGGGCCGGGCCTGCGGGGTTGTCCTGCGCGATAAGGCTAAAGCAAATTGATGAAAACTTGAATGTCTGCATCCTTGAAAAAGGGTCGGAAGTCGGGGCGCATTTGATGTCTGGCGCGGTGTTTGAAACGAAGGCGCTGGACGAGCTTATTCCTGATTGGAAGGCGCTCGGGGCGCCGCTGAACACCCCCGCGAAAAAAGATTCTTTTAAATTTTTGTCCAAAACAAAAGCGCATTGGTTCCCTACGCCGCCGCAGATGCATAATAAGGGCAATTACATTATATCCTTGGGGAATTTGGCGCGCTGGCTGGCGGAGCAAGCCGAAGGGCTTGGCGTTGAGATTTTCCCGGGCTTTGCCGCCGCGGAAGTGCTGTATCAGGGCGAGGCTGTGATCGGCGTGGCCACGGGTGATTTAGGTTTAGACAAACATGGCAATAAAACCGAAGCTTTCGAGCCGGGGATGGAACTGCATGCGCGGCAAGTAGTGTTTGCGGAAGGGTGTCATGGCTCGCTGACGAAAACTCTTATCAAGAAATATAATTTACGCGAAGACAGCGACCCGCAGACTTATGGCCTCGGGGTCAAAGAGCTGTGGGAGATTGACCCATCTAAACATGATGCAGGCGCAATTGTGCATACGATTGGCTGGCCGATGGACAGCAAAACCTATGGCGGGTCTTGGCTTTATCACATGGAAGATAATCTGGTGTCTGTCGGATTTGTGGTCGGACTGGATTACCAAAACCCGTATCTTTCACCATATGAAGAAATGCAGCGTTTTAAAACGCACCCTGCGATTGCGCCGCTTTTTGAAGGCGGACGGCGAATTGCTTACGGCGCGCGGGCTTTGGTTGAGGGCGGGTTTCAATCCATACCCAAGCTCACATTTGCGGGCGGGGTTTTGATTGGCGATACGGCAGGCTTCCTGAACACGCCCAAGATCAAAGGCAACCACACCGCCATGAAATCGGGCATGGTTGCGGCGGACAGCATTGCCGCACATTTGAAAGCCACAGAAGGCTATGGCAGCGAATGCAGTGCCTATGGCAAGGATATGAAGAAAAGCTGGGTTTGGAGTGAATTGAAGAAGGTGCGGAATATTCGCCCCGGCTTCCATAAAGGTCTTTGGTTTGGCTTGCTGAACGCGGCGTATGAGACTGTGACGATGGGGCTTTCGCCTTGGACGCTGAAGAACCATGCGGATTATGCGCAGCTTAAACCTGCGGCAGAGTCCGATAAAATTGTATATCCCAAACCTGATGGGATTTTGACGTTTGACCGCCTGACATCCGTTTCGTTTTCAAACACCAATCACGCGGAAGAACAACCTGTGCATTTACAGATTATTGACCCGTCCATCCCTGTCGACGTTAACTACACAGAATATGCGGGGCCGTCGCAAAGATATTGCCCTGCGGGGGTTTATGAATTTGTGAAAGACGAGGCGGGCAATCCGAAGTTCCAGATTAACGCGCAGAATTGTGTTCATTGTAAAACTTGTGATATCAAAGACCCCAAGCAGAATATAAACTGGGTTACGCCGCAAGGTGGTGACGGCCCGAATTATCCCAACATGTAAGGCGCAAAACTCGTGAATAAAACAACTCTTTCTCTTGGTATATTTGCTTTAGGCGGCGCGCTGCTTACGGGCGCGATACTGCTTAAAAAATCCGGCCCTGAGATGCTTGAACCGAAGATCACTATCCCAGCGCAAAACGCGGAGATGCAGGAAGCCGCAGCAATAACGCTGGAGCAGATTAAAGCGCAATTGTTCAAATATGATTCCGTATCAGGAAATTATCTGACCGGACGCTTTGCGCAGCGCCACCATGATTGGAGCACCGCGGCCAGCAATATTGACAAGGTTATTGATAAAACCCAGAGCGAAAGCCCGAGCCTGATTAAACGCGCCATGGTTTTGGAAATGGGCGCAGGCGAATATGATAAGGCGTTTGCCCATGCTCATGAGCTTGAAAAGATCGAGGTTGAGCCGGGCGCATTGGCGTATATGTTTTTGGCAGGCGAAGCGTTTAAAGCCAAGGACTATCAAAAAGCCGCTGATTACATTCGCAAGATGCCGGAGGGCAGCCTTTCGACCTTTATCATGCCCCTGCTCTATAGCTGGACCAGCGCCGCGCTCGGCGTTTATGACACGCAGGATTTAAATCAAAACACCGTTCATATTTACCATGCGATCCTTATCGCGGATTACATGAACCAGCATGATTATATCGAAACGCTTTTGGATCGCTCCATGAAAGCCGTGAACATCACGGCGGAAGATATCGAGCGGATCGGCGATATTTATGCGCATATCGGCAATTCAGAAAAAGCGATTGAGCTGTATAGGCAAATTCTGGAAGTCATGCCCGAGAATCTGGCCGTTACCGAAAAAATCGAGCGGGTTAAGAACAACGAAAACGAAGCGCTGTTTGACCGCATTGAAAGTCCCGAGCAAGGAATTGCCGAGGCACTCCTTGATATGGCGCGGATTTTATCGCGAGATTATAGCGATGAAAGCGCCCGCGTTTTTGGCAGTATGGCGCAATATCTCAACCCCGATGATAGCGATATCCATATGTTATTGGCTGTACTTGCGGCGCGGAACGAGCGGTATAATGACGCCGTTGCGATTTATAAAAGCATTAAGCCTGAGGATGTAAACTTTTTGGAAGCCAAACGTAACGCGGCTGATCTTCTTGAAGAAGACGGACGCACGGATGAGGCGCTCACCCAGCTCCAGCAGCTTGTCACCGCGCATGATGATGTTGATGCAAAAATCCAGATCGGGGATATTTATCGCCGTCAGGATGATTTTAAATCCGCGATCAACGCCTATAACAAAGCCGCGAAATCCTTTAAGGACACTCTTCCCGATGATTATTGGCATTTATATTATGTGCGAGGCATGGCCTATGAGCAGGACGGAAACTGGCAAAAAGCCGAAGCGGATTTGAAGGCCGCGCTCGCCTTCAGGCCCGATAATCCGTTTGTTCTCAACTATCTTGGATATGCGTGGGCAGATCAGGGCAAGAACCTTGAAGAAGCGTTAGGCATGATCCGCAAGGCCACGGAGCTTCGCCCTCAAGACGGTTATATCAAAGATTCATTGGGCTGGGTTTTGTATAAAATGAACCGTTTTGAAGAAGCCGTGCCGCATCTGGAAACCGCCGTGGCCTTAGAGCCGTATGACCCGATCATCAATGATCATCTCGGGGATGCGTATTGGCAGGTCGGGCGCAAGCTTGAGGCGCGCTTCCAATGGAGCCGTGCGCAGAACCAGGCCGAAGATGAAGAGCTTATACTCTCGCTTGAAAGCAAGATGTTAAAAGGTATGGATCGCCTAGAGCCTGATACGAGCGACTTGCGGCAAAATGCGAATTCCGTTGTTGATGATACACAAATATAGGTCATTGTGATTCCCTCTTCCCAAGCCCATAATATTTTCAAACCCGTTACTGTTTTTGCCCCTGCAAAGCTGAATTTATACCTGCATGTTTTGGGGCGAATGGATAACGGCTATCACGATCTCGACTCGCTGATTGCTTTTGCAGATATCGGTGACGAGATCAAAATATCCCCTTCTGCAGATTTTGAATTCGAGGTGAGCGGCCCTTTTGCGGCCGCCTTTAGCGCCAAGGAAATGGACGCCAGCCCGCATTCATCAAATATTGTGGTGAAGGCCGTTTGGGCGATGGCGCGGGCGGCGAAACGCGCGCCTAACTTTAAGGTTACGCTTGAGAAAAACCTGCCGATGGGCGCAGGTATTGGCGGCGGATCCTCGGACGCGGCAGCCCTCATTTGGGGATTATGCGAGCTTTGGGATATCCCGCGCAACGCGCCGTTTTTATTGCCGCTGATGATGCAACTCGGCGCGGATGTGCCTGTGTGTTTGAACTGCCAGAGCGCACAAGTGCGCGGGGCGGGAGAGAAAATTTTGCAAGGCCCGGATTTTGATGAAGTGCCGATCGTGATGATTTATCCGGGCAAGCATTGCTCTACCCCTGCGGTATTCAAGCATTTTGGCGGAGAGTTTTTGCCCGCCGTGGATGTGCCAGAGCGGTTTGAGAGTTTTGAGGCCCTCATCGAATTTTTGAGAGGGACGAGTAATTCCTTAAGCTTGCCCGCGAGCGATCATGTGCCCGACATCGAGAATGTATTAAATGCACTGAACGCGGAAAATGCATGCGCCTTGGCGCGGATGACGGGGTCGGGGTCGAGCTGTTTCGGCCTCTTCAAGACCATGAAAGACGCGCAGAAAACCGCGGCGCGGCTTGAAGCGGATAATCCTGATTGGTGGGTGAAAACCGCGTGGCTCGGCCGGCCAGAAAGATATTAATACGCGCGTGAGCCTTGGCTGAAGGCCTCATTACCCAGCATATGCGTCAGCAGGCTTTGCGAAATTTTTCCATCGGCTTCCAGATCGCTTGTCTTTTGATATGCGCGCACGGCGTCCTCCGTTAAGGGGCCGCCAATGCCATCCGCAGGGCCTGGATAAAGCCCGGCGCCCATGAGATATTCCTGAACTTGGGCGGTCAGGGCTTGCGTTCCATAGGCCGCGCTGTCTTTAACCGTGCTTGCGGATAGGTTTGTCTGCTTGGCGGGCGGGATTGTGACCTGATTAGAGGATTGGTTTTTTGATTTTACGCTCTCGGCAAGCTTGTTCACATCATCCAGCGAGATGTTCAGGCTTTGCGCGAGTTGCTTCAATGCTTGCTGCGCCTCGGGGCTGCCTTGGTCGGCGGCGGTTTTATACCACATCAACGCCTCATCAGGTTTAGCATCACCCAAAAGGCCGTTTTCATAGATGAGCCCTAAATTATAAGCGGCTTCCATGATGTCGTTCTTGGCGGCATTTTTGAAGTATTTCGTCGCTTTCACAGGGTCATAAGGAACGCCTATGCCTTCGATATAGGCGATGCCGAGATTATATTGCGCTTCGGGGTGGCCCAGATCAGCGGCTCTGGCATACCAATCAATGGCTTTGCCCATATTAGCTTTCATGCCGAGACCTTGGTGATGCAGCACGCCCAGATTATAGGCCGCATTTGCAACGCCGCCATTTGCGGCTTGCTCGAACCAGAAGGCCGCGCGCTCATAATCCTGCACGACGCCACCATGTCCGGCGGTATAGACCGCGGCCAGATCATGCTGCGCTTCGGGTACACCTGCAAAGGCTTGGGCCTGAATGTCTTTCATGACACCTTCAAGACCCTCATCGGCCTCGATCAGTTTTGCCAATTCATTTGCGCTTGCGGCTTTCGGCGCAGCTTTCGCGGGCGTTTCAGCTACAGGGGCGGGCGTTTCTTCAATCGGCGCTTCTTCAATCGGGGCTTGTGGCACGATAGCAGCTTGCTCAGTAGCGGCCTCAGGATCACCTGTTTCAATATTATTGAGGGCGGCGGCGACGGCATTGGGGTTTTCCTCAAGCAATCTCTCAACTTGCTCGGGGTTATCCAGATCCACCGCGCCCAGATCATCCGTCATATCAGGCTGAGAAGCCGCGACATTCGAAGTGCTTGCGGGTTGTTCTTCGAATTGAGGGGCATTACTCTCAATGCTCCAATCCATGGAAGACACATCTACATCCGCTGTTTCAGGTGGAATGCTTAAATCTATTTCAGCCAAGGCGCTGTCACTTGCGGCTGTCTCGCTGGTGTTAAAATCAGAGAATTTAGGGCTTTGCGCCTCGCCGATAAACCAGCCGCCAACAAGGGCGAGCGCGACAAGCGCGGCCACGCCGGAGATTTGCGGAATATAGGATTTTTTCCACCACGGGCGCGCGTCCAACACCGCCTGATTTTGCAGATGGGCTTCGAGGCGATGCTCCAAGCCTTCCATGCTCATATCTTTTTGATCCACCGCGCCTTGATCGGTGAGAAGCACCATCGCTTTCGCATTCAGGGAATCGCGGGTTTGAAGAACCGTTTCTTCGATGCGTTCAATCTTGCGCATAAAACGGGCGCGGTCTTCGATGGCTTTGTCGACTTTGCGAGCGATTTTGCCCTGCTGCGCGACGGCGTCTTCCACCTTGGCATCCAGATTTTCCTGGCGCTCTTCGGTGTTTTTCATGCGGCGCGTAAGCTCTTGTCCTACTGCGCCCGCTTGAATTTTTGTGTTTTCAATTTCGGTTTTTAATTCTGCAACGCTTTTGTCGGCTCTGGTGGTTTTATCCTCAAGGTCGAAAACCATTTTGCGGGTTTGCTCAAGCTCTTTGAGGGTTTCTGCGATGATATCTTCGTCAACGCCACCGGCTTTGCCTTTTTGCTGCGAGAGTTTTTGCTCCAGCGTCAGATAGGCGCGCTCGCTGCGGTCAGATTTTTCTTCGAGGCTTTCGATGAGATTGCGGTACGCATCAAGCTCTTTACGCATCGCGGTGCGTTCGTCTTGCGTGGCTTTGAGCCTTTCATTCAGGCTTTTCAGCAAGGTGATGATTTGTGATTGGGTTGCCGAACTTTGCGCCTGAATATTGCGTCTCAGGTTTTCCGCTTGCGGGCTTTGACCAAAGCCATAATTTTCTTGGTCGTCGTTATCGGATTGGCCTTGAAAAAAGACCCGTCCTTCATTCGTTCGTTTGAAGCCCATAGGAATGCTCCCTTTATCTTTTACGCATTGAAACCTCACACTAGCTAATTTTGTAAAATCTTGCCAAGCAAAATCCGAAAACGGGGGTGATTCTTCCACAGGCCATTAATATGTGTTGATCTTATGCGCCAAGCATATTACTTCATTCCCCATGCCGCCACCTCTTCTCCTTTCTGTTAAAGATGCCCTTGTGCGCTACACCGACGTTCCGGTGTTCGAGAACCTGTCGTTCAATATTCATGAGCGCGGGCGCATTGCGCTTGTGGGCAAAAACGGCGCAGGTAAATCCACGCTGATGAACATTATTACGGGTGTACAGGACCTTGATGCGGGGGAGCGCTGGGAAGAGCCCGGCACGACCATCGGATATTTGAAGCAAGACATTATCCCGCAAGAAGGGCAAAGCGTTTTCGAATATATCTTCGAGGAGATCAAAGACGAAGAGCGCGAGCTTCATTCCTATAAGGTGGATATTGTTGCCGAGGCTTTGCAGCTTGATGTGAACGCAAAGATGACGCGGCTTTCCGGCGGGCAGATCAGGCGCGCAGGATTGGCGCGGGCTTTGGTGGAAGAGCCGGATATCCTGCTGCTCGATGAGCCGACAAACCATTTGGATTTAGAAGCGATTGAATGGCTTGAGGATTATTTGAATTCCTATCGCGGGACATTGCTGTGCATTTCGCATGACCGCACGTTCCTGTCCAACATTACCAATCAGGTGTTCTGGCTCGATCGCGGTGGCCTTAAGGTTTCACCGCGCGGCTTTAAATATTTCGATGAATGGTCAACGGAATTGCTGGAGCAAGAAGAGCGCGAATTGAAAAACCGTAAACAATCTGTGGGCCTTGAAGTGGCGTGGGCGAGCCGCGGCGTGAAAGCGCGGGTAAAGCGCAATGTGCGGAGGCTGGCGCAGGTGAAAGAAATGCGAGAGCAGTTAAAACGCGATGAAAGCGCCTTTAAAAAAGCCACGCAGAAAATCGAGCTTAAGCCGATTGATAATCTGGAGGTCACATCCAAAATAGTGGCGGAATTTTATAACGTTCATAAATCCTTTGAAGAAGACGGCAAGGTCATTCCTATTCTTGATAAGTTCAACCTTCGCATTCAGCGCGGGGATCGAATCGGGATTTTGGGCAAGAACGGGTCAGGGAAAACCACGTTCCTGAAGATGCTGCTGAAAGAGCTTGAACCTGATGCGGGGCGGGTCAAGACCCGAAAAGAGCTTGAGTTCTCGTATTTCGATCAAAAGCGCAGCGATCTTGACCCGACGGATACGCTCAAAAAGACACTCTCGCCCGGCGGCGGGGATTATATTGATGTGATGGGTAAAAGCCGCCATGTCTGCGGGTATTTGAAAAGCTTTATGTTTGACCCCAGCCGTGCGCAGGACAAAGTTTCGCAGCTATCGGGGGGTCAAAAGAATCGCTTGATGCTGGCGAAAATTCTGGCGAACCCGAAAACCTGTTTGATTTTGGATGAACCGACCAATGATCTGGATATGGATACGCTTGATATGCTCGAGGAGATTTTGAGCCAGTATAATGGCACGCTGATTGTGGTGTCACACGACCGCGATTTCCTTGATCAAACGGTGACGCAAATTCTGGCTTTTGAAGGTGCGGGGAAAGTTGTGCGCTGCGCCGGAGGCTATAGTGATTATCTGGAGCAAAAGGCGGGCGCGCCTGCGCTGACGGCGAAATCTGCGCCCGCCAGCAAAGCTCCGAAAGAGCAAAGCGCCCCTATTGCCGAAACGCCGAAAATGCCCGCTAAACGCCTGACCTATAAGTTAGAGCATGAGCTGTCAAAGCTTCCTGCAAAGATCGAGAAGATCGAAGCCGATATAGCGGCGCTGTCAGACAAGCTCAGCGATAGTGATTTTTATCAAAATGATCCTGAAGGCTTTCACGCCGTAACCAAAGAGCTTAGCGATACGCAAGCCAAGCTTGAGCGGTATGAAGCGCGGTGGCTTGAGCTGGAAGAGATGAAAGCTACGCTTTAAAGGCTTTGAAGATTTTCAGCGTTTCGGCGCTGATGTGATGTTCAATACCTTCGGCGTCATATTCGGCCACTTCAGGCGAAACGCCGAGTTTAATCAAAAAATCGAGAACGATTTCGTGGCGGGTCTTACAGGCCTTTGCCAGCTTTTCACCTTTTTTGGTGAGGAAGATCGAGCGATAGGGTTTTGTCTCCACATACCCCTCCTCGCTTAAGCGGCTGAGGATTTTGCTCGCTGTGGCGTTCGACACCCCCATGCGGGATGAAAGATCGCTGAGGCGCGCTTCGTTATTCGCGGCCAAAAGATCGGCGATCAGCTCGACATAATCTTCCGTGGTTTCAGTTTGGTGCGCCTCGCGCACACGCGAGAACCAGCGCGCTTGTTTCTTCGGATCAACGAGTTTGGCGCACATAGTTTTGTCCTCCTAAGGCGATCAAGAAAAAACAGGCTTGGATGATAATGATAAGCGGCGCGGTGGCGACATCGAGGTGGAAGCTCAAGAATGTGCCTGCGATGCAGGAGATTACAGATACGGCGACCGAGACGGCCATCATGGTATCAAAGGATTTGCTGACCAGAAAGCCGATGGCACCCGGGGCGATGAGCATGGCAACAACGAGGATGATTCCGGCCGCTTTGAGCGAGACGACTATGGTTAGGCTGAGCGCGATCAGAAGGCCAAAATGCAGGAGCTTTGTGTTTAGCCCTAAGCTTTTTGCGTGCTCGGGATCGAAGCAATAAAGCATCAAATCGCGGCGTTTAAGCGCGACCAAGCCCAGACAGAGCGCAGCGAGCGCCCCTGATTGCGTGACATCGCCCCAGCTCACGCCCAGCACATTGCCGAACAGCACATGCATAAGGTGAAATTCTGTTTCGATCTTGCCGAGCATCACGAGGCCGGCGGCGAACATCCCTGAAAAGACAATGCCCATCACCGCATCTTCTTTCAGACGGCTGTTGTTTTTGAGGTAGCCTGTAGCAACTGCGCAGAACAGGCCAGAGACAAACGCGCCGACCATAAGCGGCAGCCCCAAGATAACCGATAAGCCAAGGCCAGGTAGGACAGCATGGGAGATCGCATCGCCCATGAGCGACCACCCTTTCAGCACGAGGAAGCAGGAAAACACCGCGCAGATCACGCCGATAATGAGGGAAATCGCAAGTGCGCGCTGCATGAATTCAAAGGCCAAAGGCTCAAGGAGGACATCCATTATGCGGCCCCCCTTCTCGCCAGCACGCCGTATTTTGGCGCAACAAGAAACGCGATGAGGAAGACGGCTGTTTGCAAGCATACAATTAAACCGCCCGGTGATACATCGAGGAAATAGCTGGCATAAGCGCTGAGCGCGCTGCACGCCGCGCCGATGATTACAGATAGCGTGATGAGGCGGTGGAATTTATCGGTGAGCAAATAGGCCGTCGCGCCGGGCGTAACGACCATGGCAATCACGAGGCACGCGCCAACCGTTTGGAGGGCGGCGACTGTGCAGGCGCTGAGGAGTGTGAAGAACAAGACATTAAGCCACATCACATGCAGACCGAGGCTTTGCGCGAGACCTTCATCGAAGAACGCGACCATCAGGTCTTTCCATTTGAGCATCAGCACCGCCAAGGAGACGGCGCAAATCACTACGACCTGAATCGTATCGCTGTCCGAGATGCTGAGGATGTTACCGAAGATGATGGCTTGCAGGTTCACCGAGATGGGGCTGATGGAGGCCAGTAAAAGGCCACTTGCGAAGAAAGTTGTGAAGACGAGGCCGATCACCGTGTCTTCGCGCAGCTTGGTTTTTCGGCGCACCAATACCATGCTGAGCGCGGCCAATAGCCCCGATATAAACGCCCCCGCCGCGTAGGGAAGCGCAAGGAGATACGCCAGCGCCGTGCCCGGCACGACGGAATGCGCAAGCGCATCGCCCATCAGCGCCCAGCCCTTTAACATCAGATATGACGACAGAAATGCGCATGTGCCGCCGACAAGCGCACACACCCAAATGGCGCGGGTCATGTAGTCATAGGAAAATGGCTCTAGCAGGAGATCAATCATGCTTCTTCGGTTTCTTTCTTTGCACGATTTTCTTGCCCGTATCTTCGCCATAAAACACAAGCGGACGTTCATCATCGGTGAGAACGGTCAGGCTGCGCGGGTCTTCATCATCGTGCAGATCCGCGCCATGCAGATGCACATCGCGAAGCATTCCGCCAAAGGCGGCAGCGAGGTTATCATGTGTGAAGGTGGTTTCGATCGGGCCATAGGCCAGAACGCTTTGGTTGATAAGGATTACCTCATCGCAGAAATCAGGAACGCTGCCGAGATTATGGGTGGAGACGAGAATGAGGCGACCTTCATCGCGAAGCTCCCGCAGGAGTTTTACAATCGCGCTTTCGGTTTTGACATCTACGCCTGTGAAGGGTTCATCAAGCAGAATGATCTGCCCGCCTTGGGCGAGGGCGCGGGCAAGGAAGACGCGTTTCTTTTGGCCGCCGCTGAGTTCTCCTATTTGACGTTTACGATACTCCACCAGATCAACACGCGCCAGCGCCTGATCGACAGCGTCGCGGTCGGCTTTACGGGGATTACGCATCATGCCCATATAGCCATAGCGCCCCATCATCACCACATCTTCGACCAGAACGGGGAAGTTCCAATCCACGTTTTCGCTTTGCGGCACATAGGACACGAGGTTGGTTTTGAGCGCCTTGCGAACATCAAGGCCGCCGAGCTTTACGCTACCTAACGTTGGCTTCATAAAGCCCATGATGCTTTTGAACAGCGTGGATTTTCCCGCGCCGTTTATGCCCACTAGCCCGCAGATCGAGCCGCCATCAAGCGACAGGTTAACACCAGAGAGCGCGGACGTGCCATTGGGATATGTGATGCCGAGATTTTGAATATTAATCAGCGCGGTCATTCATTAAACCCTTTCACGATGGTTTGGGTGGTGGTTTTGAGAAGGTCAAGATATGTGGGCACGGGGCCGCCGGCTTCGCTTAAGGAATCCACATAGAGAATGCCGCCATAGCGCACACCTGCTTCGGCGGCGATTTGGCGGGCGGGCTTATCGGAAACGGTGCTTTCGCTGAAGATCACGGGGATTTTTCGGGTGCGCATGGTGTCGATCACTTTGCGCACCTGATGCGGAGAGCCTTGGCTTTCGGCGTTGATCGGCCATATATACAGCTCCTCCAGCCCTAAATCCTTCGCAAGATAGCTGAACGCGCCTTCGCTTGTGACGAGGACGCGGGCGTTTTGCGGCACGGCCTTAAAATTTTCGGCGGCGCTTTTAAGGCTCTCAATTTTTGCGCTGTAGCTTCGCGCGTTGGCGGCATAGATAGGCGCGTTTTCAGGATCAAGATCGCTGAGGGCTTTGCGGATATTTTCAACATAGATGAGCGCGTTGGACGTCGACATCCATGCATGCGGGTTCGGCTTGCCTTGATATGCGCCCTCATAGATGGAGAGCGGGGTTATCCCTTCGCTGACAATGGCGCTCGGCGCGCCCTTTACATCCGCGAAGAAGCGCTCGAACCAGCGCTCAAGATTCAGGCCATTCCACAAAATGATGTCGGCGTTTTGCGCTTTAACGATGTCTTTGGGCGTGGGTTGATAGTCATGGATTTCCGCGCCAGGCTTGGTGATGGATTGCACATCTGCGGCGTCTCCGGCCACGTTGGAGGCGATATCGGCGATGATTGTGAAGGTGGTCACGACCTTGAGCTTGCCCGAATCTTGCTCCTCCGAACAAGCAGACAAAGACAGGAGCGCAACGGCGAGGGTTAGGAAAAATCTCATGCTTTATAATTTAGCCTTGGCTAAACAGTGAAGCAAGGGGTAAACTTAAAAATCTTTCAGAAAGTCGAAAATGCCGGATTGTTCAATCACATCTTTCCAGCGACGGTTTTCTTCATTCGGGGTTTTGAACTCAAAATCTTTAAGCGCCTGAATGGACAAATTGCTGAAATCCTTATCCAACCAGAAAATCCTGGCGTCTTTCTTTTGCGCGAATTGCTCTGACCAGCGGTATTTCATGCTGACAATCGGCAAGCCCATTGCGCAATATTCCAGCACTTTCGTGGCTGTCTGCACGTTATACGGGTATTGATCGGGCACGAGGTTCAGACCGTATCGTCCTTTTGCGATATATTCCGCAACGTCCTCATAATGCACGCGCCCTGCGAAATGGATGTTTTCATACGGGCGGAATCGTTTCAAAATTTCGCGATTAACCGAGCCGACAATCAGGATTGTGCCGTCCTTTACGTTCTGCGCGAAATAATCCATGAAGTTCATCACTTCGGGGCCGCGATGGATGCTGCCTGCATAGACGAAATCAAATTCGGGTTTATGCTCTTGCTCAAAGAAATGCGCGGCTATGCCCATATCGCGATAGCCGTATGGTATGTCATCGCCAAATTGAAACCCCGTGCGGACGATTTTGTTTAAAAACACTCGCCGATCAGGTTTTGCGTTCACCGTCTTTTTAATGAAGTTCTTCAGATGCGCGGTGCGACCAGTCGAGAGCGAGTTATATTCATGCACCACATAATTGCCTTCGCCTTTGAAATCCGTGCCCATAAAACGCCAGACTATATCAAAATCATCGGCCGTATAGTCTTTGATATCCGTTGAGACATAAGCCTTTACATGCGGATAGGCTTCCTCGAGATACCGGATATAGGCCGGAATTTCAGGCAGATAGGTATGCGCGGGGCCTTCAAAGAGAATGGATGTCATGGGCATAGTCTTATTTTCGTTTTACGCATTGGTCAAGCGCGGGCGCCCTTAAGGGCTTGACGAAACATAAAATATATAGGAATTTATTCTTTGCACGAGGCGAGCTGCGCCTGAATTTTGCCGCGCCGCCTCCCGCCAATCCCGATACAATCACATATAAGGACACTTCATGCTTTCATTTTTGAATGCCGTTGGCCGCACGCGCCGCGCAAGCCTCATTGGCGCAACACCTTTTCCTGCTTTTTCTCTGCCTCCCTATTTCCCGTGGAGCCCTGAGTTTCAAATATTTGAACATGAGGATAATACTTACAGCGCAGATTATAACCCTTTAAGCGATAAGCCGAGCGGCACGACGCTGACGGTTGATCCGTCGAGCGGTGATGACACCAGCGGCGACGGGTCAACAGGCGCGCCTTACAAGTCCATAGCCAAGGCCTATAGCGAAGGGGCGGATATCATTAATGTTAAATCAGGCTGGATTGATGCCGATACAGGTTTTGCCAACAGCTTTAATATTGGCCGTGATTTGGCGCTTGTGGCTATTGACGGGCCAGGCACCGTGCATCTGACGCGCTCTGCCCCGCAAGGCTCCATCACATGGACACCGGAATCCGCGCCAAACGACGATGTTTATCGCGCCGTTAGTATTACGGGCACACGCACTGCGCTTGATCTGGATTATGGGCGCGACGGGAGCAACGCCGCGCTGGAGACACAAAAAGACGGCAGCTCTCCCGTGCCTATTCCGTATTCCGAACAAACATCAATTGCGGATGTGCAAGCCAATGCGGGGAGTTTTTATGATGACGGCATACACACATATCTGCACACACATAACAGCCGCGCCCCCGACGGCGATGTGAAGCTTCTTAAGGCCGAGAATATTTTGTATATCACGAATGATATTACCCTTTATATCGACGGGATCGAAATCTGGGGCGATGGGTCTATGACCATAAACCCCGGCAGTAATGCGACGGCCAAATTTATCGGTGTGGATATGGCTTGCCGCTTTGGCAATAACAGCGCCGATTGCTTTTCCTTCGACAATATTCTCGCTGTGCGGTTGAAGAATTGTTCCGCCACGGATAATTTTCTGGCCGATGGGTTTGGGTATAATCGCAGCTATGGGGTGAGCGCCGCCCCCACCAGCGTGCTGGAGTGGAACTGTGATGGCCGCCGCAACGGAATCAGCACGTCGAATAACGATAACGGTTCCACCACGCATCTGGGCGTACATTGCATTCGATTGAACGGGGTTTATGAATTCAATAACGGCCCGAATGTCGCCGACACCAGTGGCTCGCACACTCTAAACCTGAATTGCTTTGCCGGAAATTCCGATGCCTTTACGCTTACGCAAAGAGGCGGGTTTTTGGCGGGCACATATTGGAGCGGCCTGCCGGCGATTGTATATTTGAAAAACTGTCAGGGCGATGGCAACAGATATGACCGTGTGCGCGGCACAGGCGGGCAAATGCTGGATCTTGGCGGCTTTAGCGGCACATCGAACGATTCAGGCAGCATTCTGGATGGTACAGACCCGTTTTACATGGCGATCGGGGCTGTTGCGCCCGATGCCATAAACGGGTTTTTCAGCGTTTTACAAAGCAGCTTCTTTTTCAAATTAAGCGGCGGCGCAGAGCAGATTTTTGATGCCTCCCCGCAGAAAAACACCCTGACCACGCCTGCGGGACGTCCCTTTTACGATGCAGCAAACGCATTGGCAGGCGGACTGCCTGCAATGGATTTCGGCGCGGCGCTCAACAGTGATTATCTGCAGGCGCTGCTTTCAACCACATATAAGGACATTATTCTTATCGCCGCCTATAAGGACGGCAGCGATGATAGCTTTGATGATGATATTACGATCCTCGAAAGCTCGTCGAGCGATCCGTTGATTATGGGAGGCACAGGCACGGCGGATTTAAGTGCATCTGGCAGTTTTGCCAGCACCGCGTCGAAAAACGGCGGGAGCAGCAGCGTCACCGTTTTGCCGAGCGGCTTTGCGGCGTATCGGTTTACGGCCGCCTCGCCTGTCACGGATACATTCAGGTTTTTAGGAAGCGCGGCTCGCAGCAATGCAGGGTGGCAAGGGCCTGTGGCGGCGGTGATTTGCAGCAACAGGGATTTAACGAGCCTGGAGTTTGATGCAATTTTGAGCGCGGCGGAAACGAAGTTTTCTATCGCGTAGATTTAGTATGAATAGCCCAAGGACAAATAGAGTTTGTTTGAATCATAATTGGCAGAAGCAATATCGGAATCGCGCTCAGTATAGATATACCCGCCTTTGACGCTCGCGCCTCTGAAGGGTTTATACTCCGCGCCCGCGCTTAAAATATGTGTGTCATCTTCACGGGCAGTGCCTTGAAACTCGTCATTAATCAGCCCCCCAGAGGCTTCTAATATGAGGTTGTCTCTTAAGGCGTGTTCGGCAGCGATTTCGCTCTTTGTTCTGATGTAGGACGAGGCATTAAGCGTTATGGTTTCAAAAACCGACCTATCGACCTCGGCTTTAAGCGATGTCAGCCCCGTGACATTCCAAAGCAAAGAGCCGCCATAGCGCGCGGTATCGACATCTTCAAGCGTGGCTGCGAAATCCCTGTTTGTATATCCACCATAGATATCGCCTTTGACTTTGCCGCTGATATTCAGGGCTGTGCCGAGTATAATTTCATGGCCGTCGGAGCTGCGATCAATGCCTCTTGTGGCGGTATCATAATTCACATCGGTATAGCGATACTGCGTGTAGGCCTCGTAATTCGGACTGAATTCATAGCCCATTCTCGCGGTATAGGTCATTTCGTCGCGGTTTCTGTCGGTGTTCACAATCGTGACACCGCCCGCACGCGCATTATCGTAATCCACATTCCTATAGCGCGCATCAATATGCATTTTTACCCGTGATACCTTGCGATCAAAACCAGCGCCCACATAAGTGTTGCGAAGCTCCGTAGGTTCGTCGCCGTTCACATCATCGGGATCGCTGCGGTCTTCGTGCAGTTTTTCATGGGATAGCGCGCCGCTGAAATACGTATCATGGGCGATATCCACGCGGCCACTGGTTGAAAGCACATAGTCGGAATAATTTTCATCGCTATTATCCGCGTACCCCGCAAGAAACCCGTCGGCGCTTACACGCAGGGCATGGCGGTTCCAGTTTGATTCCAGAGCGGCAGAGGGTTTTACGATGGTGATGAAATCGTCTTGTTCATTTGTCGGGGTTCTGAAAACATTATCATCATAATGCTCTTCAACCGCGATTCCGGGGCGGAACAAAAAGCCGCCCGTAGGGATGCCCAAAGGGGCCAGAGAGCTGTTATATCGGTCTTTAACGCTGATCACGTCTTCATCAGACAAGAAGCGCTCATCCTGCGCGTAGGCGCTTTGCGCCGCGGCAACCAACAGGGCCATGCTCAGATATAAAAAATGTTTCATAACCGCGTTTAGTATAGATAAGCGAAAAAATTTGCAACTTTTCTTGCGGCGCTTGGCAAAATTCTAATTGCGCCGCGTGTCACTTCGGATGAGAAAACCGATCACCAACCCCGCGCTCACGCCCAAAACATTCGCCAAAGCATCCTCAATAGAGGCCGTTCTCAAGGGAACAAAGGTTTGTGCCAGCTCTACGACGACGCCGGCCAAGATCAGTAAAAGTGCGCAGATGAATATATACCGCTTTTTGGCGAACGTAATGGTGGGCCACAGCATCAACACACATAAACCTGTGACATGCAGCATTTTGTCGGAATTATTCTCGATGACAATCACGTCTGGCAAAACGGCAAGCACAACGAAAATAGCAAGGCAAAGAGCCCATAATGTGAAGGCGAAAATTTTCATCCGAGCACGATACCCGATTTTCAAGGCAATCCAAGTATTGTTTTCTGATCTCTTCGCGGATTTTACGCGCGGCCTTTATCGTTGATTTAAATAATAAAATATCCTATAAGCCATGAATACTCAGCCCAGAATTAAAGGTCTTATGAGGAATATTATGCAGATATCATCAAATCGCTTTGCCCTATACTTAACCTGCCTTGCGCTCGGTCTTTTCATCAGTGCCTGTAGCAGTTCAAAAGATGCCGAAGTCGCCAGTGCCCCGCAGCCACGCAGCCTGACCGCGCCCATCCAGCAAGATATTCAAAAAGCGCAGCAAGCCAGCTCTTTGCTCGAGCTATATGAAAATGCGCCGACGCGTAAAGATAATTTCTCTGATATTCATCCGACTGAAGGCGTGAAAACATTCGAGAAAAACCTTGATGACCCGATACCGGCGGAATTGCCGCAAGCCGCGCCTGTTCAAGAAATTTCATCCATTGACGATGTTTCTACGACGACGAGAGAAGACATCTCGACCATTCCCGATGTCCAGGCAAGCGCGCCCCCTGTTCAACAGCCCATGACGGAAGAAAAAGCCATTGAAACCGTGATTGCGGAGCAAACAGCCACTCCGACCGCGCCTGAAGAAAACGTCGTTTATACGGATGATGAAAAAGGCGCACCGCTTAAAAACACGCCCGAAATTCGCGATCATGTCGCAAAAGTGCAGGAAAATGTCGAAAGCTATCAACCTGCACCGGAGAGTTTAGATTCTCCTGTCTCTGATGCCTATAGCTCTGTAGCGCCAACCGCTTCAACGCAGCCATATGTCGATAATTCGCCGCTTCTTAATGCGGGAGAAACAATGCGCGTGACCGTTTTCAACGACCCTGATCTGACGGGCGAATACGAGATCAACACGCAAGGCTTTATTACCATGCCGCTGCTTGGGGACATTCGCGCGGCAGGCGTTACGCAAACCGCGTTTAAAAACCAGCTTGAATATAATTTGGCCGCAAATGGCATTTTGGTTGAACCGAAGGTGAGCATCGAAGTGATCTCGCTACGTCCTTTCTATATCTTGGGCGAGGTTCGCAACCCCGGTGATTATCCCACCGTGCCGAATATGGATGTGTTTAAAGCCTTGGCCATTGCGGGCGGTCTGACGCCGCGCGCGGTTGATGACAAATTCATTATCTATCGCGGACATGGCGCAGACCGTAAAGAGATTGCCGCGCGCGAAGATACACCCGTGCTTCCCGGTGATTCTATCAAGGTTAAAGAGCGTTTCTTTTAGATCATGAGCAAAGCAGCCGAAACCGCCAAGCCTTCCTCAGAAACCAGTTTAGAGTTTGATCCTCTGAACCTTCTCAATATTTTATTAGGTCGCTTTCGCCTGATTTTAGGGGTGACCTTGCTCTTCCTGATTATCGGCGGGCTTTATCTGTCTTTCCAAGTTCCTCAATATACATCCACCGCCCTGATGCAGCTTAATGTTAAAGAGCAGCCTGTGCTGGATATGGACAGCATGACGATCAGCAGCGATGATGATGAAGCGACGCAAAGCCAGTTGGATATTTTGCAATCCCCTGCTCTCATTCGCCGCGTGGTAGAAAAATACAAACTCCAAAACGCGCCTGAGTTTAACGATGGCAAAAAGCCTAAAACGCTTGTCTGGAAAGCAGAGAATGCCATTAAATCCGCGATTAAAGGCGAGGCTTCCGAACCGCCAGGCGACGAGGAGCAGCAGCAAGAGATCACCATGATCCAAGTGACGCAAAATGTGATGTCGCGTTTGAATGTTTATAAAGACCCTCTTTCATACACGGTCAAAGTGTCCTTTACCTCGCGCGACCCAAAACGTGCCAGCGATATTGCCAATTCTGTGGTTGAAGAGTTCCTTGATTATCAAATCCAGAGCTTCACCGACACCAACAAAGACGCCAATACATTCTTGAATGCGCGCGTTGAAGAACTACGCAAAAAAGTTTCAGAATCAGAAGAAGCCGTTCAGGTGTTCACTCAAAAGCACGGGCTCTTCCAGCTTGACGGGATGACGATTGATGACCAGCAGCTCTCCGAGCTTAACTCTCAATTGGTGCAATCCAGAACAGAGCTTGCGCAAGCCCAAGCGCGCCTCAGCCGCGCGCGGTCACTGCTGAATTCAGGCGGCGGCATTGATTCCGTAAGCGAGGTTTTAAACTCCGGGCTTATTCAGGCTTTGCGCGAGAAAGAAGCCGAGCTGCTCCGTCAGCGCTCCGAGCTTACAGGACATTTCGGCCCGAACCACCCGCGCATATCGCGCATTAATTCAGAGATCAGCGACCTTCAAGACAAAATCGCGATTGAAAACAGAAAGATTGTGCAAGCCCTCGAAAACGAGTTGGCGATTTCCCGCGTGCGCGTCAAGACTCTTGAGAGCGAGCTTGGCGGCCTTCGCGGGCGGCAGGGCAGTTCTTCCAAACAAGAGCTTGAGCTTGCCGAGCTTCAGCGCGAAGCGCAGGCAAACCGCACCATATATGAAAGCTTTTTGGCGCGTATGAAGCAAACCGGCGAGATTGAAAACCTCGAACAGGCCTCTGCCAAAATTATTTCAAAAGCCGAATTGCCGCTGACCCCGTCCGCGCCCAACAAAAATTTGATTATGGCGTTGTTCCTTTTCATTGGCGGCTCTGTTGGTGTGGCGCTTGCACTGATGCTGGAATATTTCAATCTTGGATTTGTGTCGCCCGAAGCCTTTGAAGAAAAAACAGGGATATCGTGTTTAGGGATGCTTCCTGAATTCGAAGGCAAGCAAACACTTGCGAGTTACACCCAAGACCATCCGAACTCTGTCTATGCCGAAGCGCTGCGCTCGATTATGGCGGGTTTGCAGTTTAATGATGATAAAGCGCCGCGCTCTGTGCTTGTGCTTTCTTCGCTGCCGCAAGAGGGCAAGGGATGGCTGTCGTCTTCTTTGGGCCATATTGCGGCCAGTTCCGGCAAAAAGATATTGCTTCTGGACGCCGATTTACACCGCGCGAAAGTTTCCGATGTGTTTGACGGCAGCGCTGCAAAAACGCTTAACGAGTATTTGCTCGGCGAAGCGGATATCGAAAGCATCCTGAACAAGGATAGCAAATCCGGATTGTTTTATATCGCCTCTATGCCGGAAAAGAGAAATGTTCAAAAGCTTCTGGAATCCGAGAAAATGAAGGCACTGATGGATTATGCGCATGCGAATTTCGATAGCGTGATCGTGGATTGCCCGCCTGTGATCGGGCTTGCAGACGTGCTCTTCCTCTCACGGATCGTTGATAGTGCAATGTTGGTGGTTCGGTGGAGCAAAACCCCGCGCAGCGTTGTGCAAAATGCGTTGAAGGTTCTCAGCCGCGCGAAGATCCCGCTTTCCGGCGCGGTTTTGAGCCGCATAGATCTGGGCGAATATAAGAAACATGAATTCGGCAGCAGCTATTATTACAGCCAGTATAGCGAATATTATCGCGATGACCCGAAGAAGCCTGCGGGCATCAAGGATATGATCTTCAAGTTCACCACAGGGAATTAAGCCCTATGCATGTTGTACACGTGACGGAGGCGTGGAATGGCGGGGTGGCGACCTATATCAACACGCTTTTGCGCCAGCAAGTTCTTCAAGACGATATCAGCGACATTACCCTTCTTTATGATCCTCGCGTCGCCACGCGGGATTTTGACGCCGCGTTTTATGAGGCGCATAATATTACGCTGATCCCCTATTATAGCAGTCGCAGCCCGAAGCACATTTTCAAAATCGCCAAGAATGTACACGGCATAATAAGTGGACTTAGTCCGAAAAGCGGGTCCACTTCACTGATTGTTCATTTGCACTCCACTTTTGCTGGAGTATATGGGCGGGTTTTTAAATCTGCGGGCTGGAAAACAGTGTATTGCGCGCATGGCTGGTCATTCGTGCAGGAAAGCGGCGCCTTTAAAAAGGCGATTTATGGCGTTGTCGAGCGGATGCTTGCGCGCAGGACGGATGCGATCATTAATATCTCCGCACATGAATTTGAAGAGGCGCGAAAAATCGGTATAGACGCGCCGATTCACGAAGCGATTTTGAGCGGAGTTGATGACGCGTCCAGCCAAAGCGATAATGATTTTTTGCCAGACCCGAAGGCTTTGAATTTCGGTTATATTGGGCGGCTGGATTATAAGAAGGGTTTTGATATTGCCGCGCAGATTTTTGCGGTGGACGATATGCGTGATGCTCATCTTTATGTGATTGGCGCGGCGAACCGTGACGGGCACGGCAGCGATATCCCTGCGTCCGGTAATATCCACTATCTGGGGTGGATGGATTACCAAGATTTGGATGGCTATATCAAAAAGCTCGACGCGGTGATTATCCCTTCACGGCAGGAAGGCTTTGGCTTGAGCGCTGTTGAAGCTATGCGTAACGGCGTGCCTGCGATCGTCAGCAATCGCGGCGGCTTGCCCGAGCTTATCACGCACGGGAAAGACGGGTTTATTTTTGATCTGGATATGGCGGCGAAAGATTTACCTGCGCTTATTGCGTCTTTGGATAAAGACAAGCTTGCCAGCATGGGGAAGGCCGCGCGGAAGACTTTCGAGCAGCGCTTCACCGCAAGCCGTTTTGCCGCCGATATATTGCGCGTTTATAAGCGTTTATTATAATTTTTTATACACTTTCGTGATTTCTGCATGCAGGCGATCCATGCCGAAATTCGCTTTCGCGTTTTCGATGGCTGCGGCGCTGATTTTATCGCGCAGCTCTTTACTGTCCATCAGGGCTTTGACTTTTTCCGTGAACTCTTTTTCGTCTTTAACCAAAAAGCCCGATACGCCGTCTTCAAACATATACGGGATACCGCCAGCGGGATATCCGAGTACAGGCAGGCCGAGCGCCGAGGCTTCCATCACCGAGCGCGGCAGCGGATCAGGGATGACCGAAGGCACGACATTGGCGTGGATGCCGCCGAAGATTTTATCGAAGCCCTGCACGCGGCCCTCATAGGTTATGCGATCCTCCAGACCGAAATCTTTGACCATTTGGCGGCATTTCGCGTCGTATTCCGGCTCATGGGGCGCCGCTTCTCCGCGCACTTGCAGGCGCAAATCAAGGCCTTGCTTCACGGCATAATCAAACCATTCGATGAGCGCGTCCAGCCCCTTGGTGAATTGGATACGGGCGATGAAACCAAGGATGAAGGGCGTTTCTTTTTCGGGGCGCTTGATCATGTTTTGATCGGGGAGGTTGATGGCGTTGAAGATCACTTGCACATTGCGGGGCAGCGTATCGCCCGGCCAGCAAGGGCGCGAGACGCATACGACCTGCGAGCCTATAATTTGCGTGGCTTTCCAAAAGAGTTTCTCAAGCCCTGTGAACGGCACGGCGCGGTAATGAATTACGACTGGCGCGCCGCCCATGAGCCGCGCAAGACATGCAACGCCGTGAGCTTTGAGGCCGTTGGTATGGAGTGCGATGGCAGATTTTTCTTTCGCGAGAGATTTAAGCTGACGCGCGGCTTTGAAGGCGGCGGCGAAGGTGCGCAAGACATCCAGCGCCTTAAACGGGCGGTGAACGGTGAGCACCGAGCCATACTCAATCCGGCGGAACTCATAGCCCTTTTCATCGGCAAGCTCCGACATTTCGCCGCGATCAGGCGCGGTGAAGACGGGGGTGATATTGGGATTGGCCATGAGATCAAAGAGGGAGCGCTCTGCGCCGCCTTTGAAAAACTCTACATCCGAGACAAAAATGACATTTGGTTTGTTTTCCATGGGGGGAGAAATAGCACTTTGATTGGCTTTTGATAAGGTATAAAACACCCCTTGGATCTAACTTTTTAAATAAAACAGAGTTTTAATATGTGCGGCATAGCCGGAGTGTATTCATTTTCGAAAACGAAAACACCCTCCCCTGATATTATTGAAGGCATGCTGGATACGATTTCACATCGCGGGCCGGATGGCGGAGGCGTGTGGAGCGATCCTGAGACGCCTGCGCTGACCCTTGGGCATCGGCGCTTGGCGATTATTGACCTAAGCGCGGAAGGGTATCAGCCGATGGCCTCGGCCTCGGGGCGCTATATGCTCAGCTATAATGGCGAGATTTATAACTTTCAGATTCTACGTGCAGAGCTTGAAGCGCAGGGGCATGTTTTTCGCGGGTATTCGGATACGGAAGTTCTGCTGGCGGTCATTGAGGCGCGCGGGTTTGAAAAGGCGCTGACGCTTTTGAACGGTATGTTTGCGATTGCACTTTGGGATCGGCAAAGTAAAACGCTGACGCTCGCGCGGGATCGCTTGGGTAAAAAGCCGCTTTATTATGGCCTGATGAACGGACATTTTATGTTTGCATCCGAGCTTAAAAGCTTGCGCGCGCATCCTGATTTTGTGGCGGAGATTGATCGCAACGCCTTGGCGGGCTTCATGCGATACATGTATGTGCCTGCGCCGCTGTCGATTTATAAGGGCATAAGCAAGCTTCCGCCTGCGTCCTATCTTCAGATTGATTTGAGCGGCCCGCCTTTAACCGCCCTGCCCACGCCTTCTTTATACTGGGATTTTGCGGGCATTGCCGAGGCCGCGCCGCATGACATTAGCCGCGAAGACGCGAAAGAGCAGCTTGATACGCTTCTCACCGATGCCGTGGGCGTGCGGATGATTTCCGATGTGCCTTTGGGCTCGTTCCTTTCAGGAGGGATTGATTCCTCGGTTGTGACGGCGCTCGCGCAGAAAAACTCCAGTTCCCCTGTGAAAACGTTTTCGATCGGCTTTAAAGAAAGCCTTTATGACGAGAGCAAATATGCCGCGAAAGTTGCGGAGCATTTAGGCACAGAGCATACGAGCCTGATCTTATCGGCGGAAGATTCCATGAAATTAATCCCCGAGATGCCGCAAATGTTTGACGAGCCGTTTGCCGACCACTCACAAATTCCGACCTATCAGGTGGCGCAGATGGCGAAGCGCGATGTGACGGTCGCGCTATCCGGGGATGGCGGAGATGAGCTTTTCTGCGGGTATCATCGTTATAATCAGGCGCACCAAATCAGCGCGGCTTTGTTTTGGTGCCCTAGCATTTTGCGTAAATTTGGCGCAAGCGTTTTAGGCAAAATTCCATTGCCGAACAAATATAAGAAAATGGCAGAAATGGGCGGCATGAAAGACGAAACAGCGCTTTTTGCACGGATGCTTTCGTTTTGGACATCGCCTGAAGCCCTTGTATTAGGGGCGAGCGAGCCGCAGACAATCGTGAACACCGCCGAACTTCAGCCACGCATTGATGATATTCGCGGGCGCGGGATGGCGATTGATACGATGAGCTATCTGCCGGATGATATTTTGGTGAAGGTGGATCGCACCAGCATGGCGACATCTTTGGAAGCGCGCGCGCCGCTGCTTGATTATCGGGTGGTGGAATTTGCGTGGAGCTTGCCGATGGGCTTAAAGACTGCGCGGGGCGGCAAGGGGATTTTGAAAGATGTTTTGGGGCAATATGTTCCCGATGAATTATTCGAGCGTCCAAAATGGGGGTTTTCGCTGCCGCTTGGGGAATGGCTGCGCGAGGATTTGCGCGATTGGGCGGAGAATTTGCTTGATGAAAAACGCCTGCGCGCACAAGGATATTTGAACGCCGATATGGTGCGCGGGGCATGGCAGGCGCATTTGGCAGGTGATAAAAACCAAGTGCCCAAGATTTGGGCCGTCTTGATGTTTCAGGCCTGGCTTGATAGATGGATGAGTGATGCTCATTAAAAACAGTTTTATATTCGCGCTGACGACGCTGGCGAAGGGGGTGTTTACCTTCGCGGTGATTGCGGCCTATACGCGGTTGCTGTCCCCTGTGGAGTACGGCGAATATATCATCATCTTATCGGTGATTTTGTTTGTGGATGCGTTTGCGTTTCAATCGGTGCGGCATTGTCTTATCCGCCATATCACCAGCGATGTGCGCGAAGGCGATCTGGCCTATATGGGCAATGCGATGGTGCTTTATGCGGGGTTAGGGGCGCTAGCGATCATCTTGCCGCTACTCGGCGTGGCGCTTGGGCTTATTGAAAGCGACGAGAGCGTGATTATTTATGCGCTGCTTGGCGTTTTGATCTTGGCGGAGGCGGTGTCAAATTTGATAATTGATGTGAGCCGTATCCGCAACCATTACGCCGTGTTTGTGATTGTGAATATTGCCAAGCCTTTGCTGTCTTTGGCGCTTGGGACGTTTTTGATCCTGCAAGGATGGGGCGTGCAAGGCGCGATATACGGGATACTCGGCGGCACAGTTTTATGCGGGATTTATGGAGCCGTGAAATCCAGAGATATTTCCTTTTGGCCGTTTAAGTATTATGACCCGAAAATTATTGCCGCGTTATTTGCCTTTGGCGCGCCGCTTGCGCTGACGTTTTTTATTCAATCAGGCATGGCGCTGAGCAGCCGGTTTTTGCTTGAGGGGCTTGCCGATACGGAATTGGTAGGGCTATTTTCCGCCGCGCAGGATGTGCCGAACAAGCTTTTGAATTTGGTGATTTTGGGTGTGCATATTGCGGCGTATCCATTGGCGGTGAAAGCCATGGAAGATGGCGGCGAGGCGGCATGCCGCGAACAGCTTAAAAGCAATTTTCTGCTGTTGATCGGGATTGCGCTGCCGAGTGTGGTGGGCATGGTGATGCTTAAAGCACCCTTAGCAAACATCTTTGTCGGTGAGGCTTTCCGCCCGTTTATGCTTGAGTATTTCACCGCGTTTGCGGCGCTGGCGTTTGTGAATGCTATTATTCAATATTATCTTTTGCTGGCGTTTAATCTTTCGAAACAAAACCAGAAGCTGATCGTGCCTTTTGCGGTTTCGTTTTTCTTGATGGTGGGGATTGGGTTTTTGGCGATCCCTGAATATAAGGCGGCAGGCGCGATTTTCGCGGCCTTTGTTGCCTACGGGTTTTTGTTTATCGCTACGCTTTGGCGCGGACGCGCGGTGTTTGCGCTGCCACTTCCTGTTTTGGAAACATCAAAGATTGTAGCAGCTACGGCATGTATGGCAGTGGCGGTTTTCTTTATGGGGAAGATCGGCTTTACTTCAGAAAGTATACTCGGCTTTATAGCCTCAATTGCCGTTGGTGGGGGCGTTTATGCGGGGGCGATTGTGGCGCTTAACGTGTCGGGCATCAGAGGGCATTTGCGCGCCTTGGTCGGCAAACGCGTTTAGGCTTTCAGATATTTTGAATGGTTACACCACCCCGAAACCATGAAGAGATCAAGGATTGCACCGCCCGCTCTGGGCTGGCTTTCGCAAATATCGAGATAATGATTCAAAGCGTTTTGTATTTCGGGCTTCCATAGGCGGCAGCTTAGAATTTCATCTTTTACAAAGGTTTTGTTTTTCAATACGAAACGGCTCATATTGAAATAGAATATTCGTTTGCCGATGCTTTGCGCATCGTAATCCAGATATTCGGCGAGCATGCTCCGCAAAAGGACTTTGTTGGTTCGGGATTTACGATCGAACTTATGGTCTTGCGGCAGATTAAAGCAGTACTCGGCCAGCGCCTTATCCGCCCATGACAATACGGATTCACAGTTTATAGATTCTGCAACCATTTGCCCTTTTTGCGTGACGCTGCAGCCATCAAAATATTTGCCGATTACGAAAGTACGGATATCATCCAGAGGATGATCGGCTTGATCTTTATAAACATCCAGCCAGAATTTTTCCGTATCCAGCGTTTCGCCAAAAAATGCCGAGGTTTCGCGTGACCTGAAATGCCCGTGCTTATAGAGGTTCACTTCGGGGAAGGTAGAGAAAAACTTATTGGCCTTGTGGTAAAATAAAATACCCTGCCGAAGGGATTTGAAGCCGCCCCACCCGCCGCCGAGAATTTGATAGAACCTGCCGAGCGCGCCGTAGGAGACGGAAGGCACTATGCCGAAATAAATATCATTGCGCGTCCCATCTAGGATTTGCGTGTCCTTTATCCCCTCTTGATGCAAGCCGCAGGCATAGGGAATTGTTGTGGGGTCACAAGAGGGCATAGAGGTGTTTTCAAAGAAATTCAGCAGCGCCGCTTTCACGGCTTTTTCATCGCTGGGTACGGAAATCATTTTATGGTTCATGCCAAGGCGCGCAGAGATTTTTGCCGCTTCTTCGGCTTCATCAGTGTAACCGCTTTCAGGGTCGCCATAGGTGTAGGCATAGACTTTATCCGATAGGCCCGCTTCTTTGATCGCCAAGGCGATAGACACGGAATCCTTGCCCGAGCTCATCATCAATGCGCCGTCATCCTTCAACCGCGTTTTTACGGACGTGCAGAGCAGATCAAGCAGGGTTTTCGTTGAGGGCACTGAAAGGCCGGTGGAGAGGCTGTTATAATACGGGAAGTCACAGCGATATTCACCGCCCTCCATCACATCGCCAATGCCTAATACAGACACGTTTTTATAGATTGTGCGTGGCATCGGGATGAGCGAGTTGTGAAGCAGGAAGGTTATGCTCTCGCGATCTATAACGGGCTTTACGCCCGCTTTTTTCATGGCGCGTAGAATTTCGGGCAGGCTGTTCGCGCTGATGGTTTTACCCTGATTTGACCAGAGATACAGCCGATATCCGCCGGCAGGATCACCTTTGTATATGCTCATTTTACGTGCTCTTTTTATTTTTATAAACGAAGCGTTTGTTGATGAAGTTCCGGCCCGGCTCCTCAATTAAAAAATAAAATATAATCGCCAGAGGGATGCTGCCGCACACGGCAATAAACCACAAACCAAGCTTCATCGCAACGTCCATATCTGCGCCGAACAGCATTTCTGTCCCGTTAAAAAACACCGTGTATATGAGGGCGTGGGTCATATAGAGGGAGTATGAAATTTTGCCGAGGAAAACGAAAACATCTGTGCTTAGGATGCCTTTTTGGACGTAGCGGGCGCTTTGAGTGCAGAGGATTAAGATCAGGCTGAACAGCGCGATATAGATGAAATCATGAAGCGCGAAATGAGAGAAAACGGCAAGGCCAAGCAAGCATATAATGGCGCTGACTTTCGCGAGGCGCGCGCCAAGACCATAGGATTTGCAGACGGCGTAGCTGGTCATGCCGAGAATGAATTCGGGGATGATGCGCAGTATTCCGAAATCAGAGGCCAGCCCTGTGATTTGTTTGCCTGTGAAATCGGGTGTTATGTAGTAGAAGCCTAAAAAGATTGCAACGGACAGCGCGTATGCGGCGAGCGGGACTTTGCGCAATGCATACATCGCCAAAGCGAGAGGGAAAAACCATAGATACGCAAACCACTCGGCGCTGATCGACCATGAGGGGGTGTTAAAAGTATTGAAATCATTAAAGCCCCATGCATGCACCATTAAAAGATTTGAGGGTATTGCGGCGAGGTCATATTTCTCGGAGATGTTCGGCTCCAAGCCTAAAAGCTTGAACAGCAGCCCTAAAATCACGAACAGGCATAAGGTGACGATATGCACCGGATAGATCCGTGCGAAACGCTTTTTCATGTATTTCAAAAACGAGAAGCTTTTATCCGCAACGGCAGCGCCATAAACATGCGCCATGATAAAGCCGCTGAGCATAAAGAAAAAATCCACGGCCAGATGACCCGTTTTCATGGCTTGGGTATAGGCATCAATGTTGACGCCCATATGCTCGCGGAAATGAAAGAACACCACCGCCATGGCCGCGACGAAGCGCAAGGATGTCAGCGCCTTAATATCGGCAGGAATGGGCGGTGAAATATTCATGGCGCGACCATCTCGCGTTTGGGTTTAAGGACAAGCCTGATAAAGACTTCGAAAGCTATGATGAAGAGAACAAACAACAGCGATTTCAGGCCGAATATAGAATATATCAGGCCCTGATTCAGGCCGTGATCCGTCCAGACCCATAATTTAGCCCCCATAAATATGCGCACAGGATTAAGCGTGACGATGCCGTAGGCGATATAGACAAGCTCCGCGCAGAATATGGCTATCAAAAACCAATATACGGGGAGCATTCCGAAATAGCCGAAAAGCTTCAGAAGATAGGCTTCCAGCGCCATGGTGAGTTTTACGCCGACTTTTTTATAGGCGCGGTAACGCTCCGGCGTCATATGCGCAGCCATGAAATCGGACGCGCCGATATAGGGCGGATCAAGCCTGAGATCAGGGCCGTCGAAAGAAGTTATGGATTTGATATTGTAGAAGGCGCGCGGCGCATCAAGCCTAAACAAAACATCTGTTTCCCGATCTTCCACGAACCATAGCTGAGATTGAGAGGTTGCACGCGCCATCAAGCGATTGAGAGCCTTTTCAGGGCTTTCCTGAACCCCATATGCCAGAAGGATAAACGGCAGGGTGAGCGCCGGAATGGCAATGGCGAGCAGGAGGATTTTCTTATTCAAAGATTTAAGCATCTCCGGGCGCAGGAAAAAAGACGGGGTTATAAAATAAACCAGCATCAAACACAAAGATGTGAACTTTTCAGAAAAAAGCACCGAGGTGGTGATGAGCATTACAAAAAGAGCCATAGAAATATATTTTTTAAGCCCTGTACAGCCCGTAAACACCACCCCCAGAAGCAATACGAGGATGATGCGGTTGGAGACGAAGGAATCAAGAAAACGGCTTTCCACCATTTGCCAGTACACCATGCGGTCTATGTTTTCGATTAAAGGGAAGCCGTTTTGAAAGCCGATCAACAATATCCCCGCGCAGACAAAAATTGTGAGCGCAAAAGCGGGATAGGCCCATTGCGAAATATGTGCGTGCATATTCTTTTTCGGCGGCGGCAGGTATTTAAGCAGCCCGTTAATGAGAAGCACGGAGATGAAGATGGTGGTTGCGAACACAAATTCCAGGCGCACCATCGCGCCCGAGGCTTCGCCGTTCATATTAATCTCGGGCATGAAGGATCCGGCTTCAATCGACAGGCCGGAGAGCATCATGGTGAAGCGCATAAACATGAACCAGAGAAATAAAATAGAGGCGAGCGGATAGTATTTAACCGATGCGCCGCAGACGAGGATATAATGCAGCAGGGCAAACCCCGCCCAAATCCATGAGCTGTGAATGGCCGCCCCGACAGCAAGCAGGCCAAGCCCGCCGAGAAGCAAAAGCATAACCGCGAAAGATTTTGACGTAGCATTTGCGGCATAGATCATGGATTTACGCCTTCTTTACCCTGCAAAACATTTGTGAGATGCGCCGTGAATTGCCCGAGGATGGCTTTGCGCGTGAAGGCCACAGCTTTTTCGGCGGCGCCTTCGCTTAAAGCTTCGTAATGGGCGGGGTCGTCCAAAAACTTTGTCATGCGCTCCTGCAATTCGCGCTCATTTCCCGCGGGGTAGATATAGCCGCATGCGCCGTGATCGAGAATTTCAGGCGTGCCGCCCGCATCGCTGGCGATGACAGGCAGCGCGTAGCGATAGGCTTCGTAGACCACGCGGGGCAGCGGCTCGCCGTAAACGGACGGGCAGATCAGCACATCTATATTGTTATAAAAATCTTCGGCTTTTACGCGCCCCAGAAATTCAATATTCGGGCGATTGGCAGCGCGGGCTTTCAGGGTTTCGACATAGCGGGCATCACCGTCACCGGCAATTTTCAGCTCTGTGCTTGCAAGAGCATCTGTATCATACGCCCCTAAAAGACTTTCCAGCCCCTTGCTGATGTGCAAGCGTCCGATATAGCCAAAGCGCAGAGGACGGTCTTTAGGAAAGGGTTTCGGCGAAGCGATCTCATCGCTTTCATTCATATTATATTGCGGGATACACTCTATGCCTTTCGGGATCGCGCCATGCTTAAGGTGCTGGTCTGCGACATATTGGCTGTTGGCGAGGAACAGATCGACGACTTTGGAGGTTTGTATGCGGCTGAGCATAAAAGGTTTGCAGCCTGTGCAAATGCGCTCGCAGGTTTTGCCGTTTCTATACATCGCGTTTTGTTGGCACATCAGATAGTAATCGCGCAGCGTATGCACGAGGGGGATTTTCATCATCCGCGCGAGCGTGTGGATGCTGGTTGAGAAGCCCGCGATCACGCTAGTGTTTATGATATCGGGTTTTTCGGCTTTCAGGATTTTGTAGGTATCGAGAGCGGCGAAGGGGTTAAACAGATCGAGGATATGCCAGAGCGCTTTTTTCCATTTTGCCTGCGGGGGCGCGCCGAGAGGATATGTGTTTTTGATCGGGCGATATAAAATGCGGACACCGTTTAATGTTTCTTCATAGGGGGCTGCGCTTGTGAAGGGGATGAGCGCCAGTACCACAACTTCATGTCCCAGCGCGGCGCAGCCTTCAGCAAGGTTTTGCACGGATATTCCCGAGCCTGCACCCAAGGGGCCGTAAGTTGAGATGACGAACAGAATTTTCATGGTTTTGAATTAGCACAAAAAGAGGGGCGGCGCTATACGCCCTTGATTTTAAAAGTTAATATGCGCCGTGGCCTGTGATCACGACATAAACGGTTTTAAAAAGAATCGAGATGTCTTTGCCGAGGCTCCATTCGCGAATATATTGGACGTCCATAGCGACGCGCTCTTCATATGTTGTGTTGTTGCGGCCGCTGACTTGCCAGAGGCCCGTTACGCCGGGCTTTACGGACATGTAATCCGCGAAAGCGGCGCCATAGAATTTGCGCTCTTGTTCTACTACGGGCCGCGGGCCGACCAGAGACATATCACCTTTCAAGACGTTCCAGAATTGCGGCAGTTCATCGAGAGAGGTTTTGCGCAAAAAATGGCCGATTTTGGTCACGCGAGGGTCGTCTTTGAGTTTAAAGTCACGGTCCCATTCGGCTTGCGCTTCCGGGTTATCGGCGAGGTGGCGTTTCAAGATTTCATCGCCATTGGCGGACATGGATCTGAATTTCCAGCATTTAAAGGGTTTGCCGTTTTTGCCAATCCGTGTATGGCCATAAAAGGCGGAGCCGCCGTCTTTACGGATTTGCGGAATAAAGATGAGAAAAAGCGGAAAAAAAAGGATGAGGGCGCATAATGCCCCCAGCCGATCAATGATAGATTTTAAGGATGCCCAAACCGGATCGTTTAATGCCGTTTTTGACCTTTGAGCTTTCTCTTTCAAGAGCTCCATATTCTATGCTGCTTTCTTGTCTAGACCTGAATCGATGAGTTCACCTCTATGGTCTACATGCCACGGCTCTCTGAAATTTCGCGGTATTGCGCCGACAAAACCGAATTGGTTTTGGTTTTGAAGAACGCGCCAATTCCACGCCGTTTGAATAATGTTTTCAAGGCTCGAATGTTTTGGCTTCCAATTGAGGAGCTTCTGGGCTTTTGCCGCGTTGGCCACAAGGATATGCGGATCGCCTGCGCGGCGGTCACAATCAATCGCAGGGATATCGTGTGACGTTACGCCGCGCGTTGTTTCCACCACTTCTTTGACTGAATGGCCGGTATTTGTGCCTAGATTTAATGTCAGATTCGTTTTTTCGCTCATGATTTTTTGGAGCGCTTTCACGTGGGCATCCGCAAGATCTGTGACGTGAATATAATCCCGGATAGCGGTTCCATCGGGGGTATCATAATCATTACCGAAGATTTTAATCTCGGGACTTAGGTTGCTGGCGACGCGCATAAGCAGCGGAATCAGGTGAGTGTCTTTTTTGTATGATGTGCCGATTTCACCAGCTTCATCTGCGCCTGCGGCATTAAAGTAACGCAAGATTGCAAAGTTCAAACCATAGGCGTTTGAATAATCACGGATCATATTTTCCATGGTCAATTTTGTTTGGCCGTACGGGTTGATAGGTTTTAAGGCGCTGCTTTCCTTCAAGAAAGAAGAATTGGGCAGGCCATATACTGCGGCCGTGCTGGAGAACACCATATGTTCAATGCCGAATTCACGGGCTTCTTCAAGCAGGCAAAGAGAGCCATATACATTGTTTTCGTAGAAATCAGCAGGGGCGCTTACGGATTCGCCAACCTGAATAAGGGCTGCAAAATGCATGATGGCAATCGGGCGATATCTGGAGATGATTTCTGCAAGTCTTTGGCGGTCACGGATATCGCCTTTTTCAAACGGCCCCCAGCGCACAGCGCCAGCATTGCCGGAGCAAAGGTTATCATACACAACCGGAAGGAAACCCTTTTGGGATAAGGCTTTGCAGACATGTGAGCCTATGTAGCCAGCACCGCCCGTTACCAAGATTACGTTATTCATACAAGCCGTCCACTACTCAAATTTATTGCCGTTATACAGGCTATTATGCTGCTTGGCAACATTAGAAAATTCACTATTTAAAATCAGCGTTTCAATGCCCTATTTCATATAGAAAACGCCTGAATTTAGATTAAGTTCCTGATTTAAAAAAAACCAATACCATAAAATTGTCATAAGCACAAATTTTGATTTTGTAGTTTAGCGAGCGCGTTTTTTGCACGATTTAAGACAACAGCGTTGAAACGATTCTATATGCTTGAATTTTTTTCTTCGGGTCTTTTTCTGTTCTGATTTTTAAAAAACACAAATATGCCATTTTATCGGCGCTATCATCCTGTTTGGATTTAGGGGCGTCGATTCCTTCAAAGAAGCACGCATAATTCAGACCATAAAACTCTTTGAGCCTGTGTAAGCTATCCAAAGATAGTTTGTTTGTGCCTTTTTCGTATTTTTGGATCTGTTGATATGACACGCCCAAAAATTCGGCGATCTCTCTTTGAGTGTAGTTGCCGGCTTCTCTCATGCTTTTAATATTACGGCTTATAATTCTCGTTATCTCGCAGGTGATATAATTTTGCATGGTTTTCATTTCATTATGATTATTTTATTTTTAAATTATGGGTTGTATTATTATTTCTTTTATAGAAAAAACAACATTAAATTTCTATTTTAGAAATTTTTGCTCGTATAGTCTCGTGACATACTCAACCACATGGACGCTCAATGGCTTAAGACGCAATTCGATCTACACCCGGGGAAATCAAAAACCGGCCTTGCGCGCCAGCTTGGTCTTGAGCCTCCGGCAATCAGCAAAATCTTGAATGGCGACAGGCAAATTAAAGCCAAAGAATATGAAGGCATGCGTAAGTTTTTCGGGCTGCCGGTGGCCAATAACTACAATCCCGGCAAAATACAGAGCAACATGCTTGATACTTTAGAGCGTAAAGGTGCGTTAAGTGATAACAGCTATGAAGCGCAATGGTACATACCGCCGCAAGTCTTGCAGAAACGCACCAATTCCCCTTCCAAAAACATCAGGACCTTTAAAATCGAAGAGCGGCTGATGGAGCCGGATTTCAGGCAGGGCGAGCATGTTCTTGTCGATATTTCAGATCAAAGCCCCTCGCCTTCGGGTACGTTTATAATTTCCGATGGGTTTGGGCTTATGATCCGCCAATGTGAGTTTGTTCCCAAATCAAAACCGCCGAAAATAAAGATCACAGCGAAGGATCAAAATTTTATGCCGCAAAGTCTGGAGTTTGAGGGATTTCAAATTATCGGGCGCGTGATCGCCAAGCTTGAATGGTTATAGATCGCCATCATTTTCGAACCAGTTGAAAGAACACGCCACAAAATCGGGGTTCAGCCATGAGGGGTCAGCAGCCCCATAAAACAGGGCTTTGCCGTTTAGATCGGTGATAGAGCCGCCAGCGGCGCGCAAAACCGCATCGGCGGCAGCCGTATCCCATTGTCCTGTAGGACCAAAGCGCGCATAGATATCGGCCTTACCAGAGGCAATTGCGGCGGCCTTCATGGTGCTGCCGCGTTTTATGATCTTTTCAATCTTAAAACTTTCGAGAAATTTATCGCGCTTGGTTGTATCACCATGACTTTTGCTGGCCATGACCGTTAAGCCCATTTTCGGCGGCGGACGAACGGAAATTTCTTTATCTGTTTTTGTTTCTTCAATATAACGGCGCGCCGTGCCCGGGCCGTGCCCTGAATAAAGCTCGCCTTTTGCGGGGGCGTATATCACGCCAAGGACAGGCACACCGTTTTTAATGAGACCGATATTAACGGTAAAATCTTCGCCGCCGCTGATAAATTCTTTTGTGCCGTCTATGGGGTCGACAAGCCAGAAATACTCTTGGTCCTTGGATATTTTCGGGGCTTTGCCCAAAGCCACACCCTCTTCGCCGATCATAGGGATATCAGGGGTGATTTGCTCCAGAGACGTTTGGATAAAACCTTCGACCTCTCTGTCGGCAATGGTTACGGGGGAATCATCGCTTTTTATACTGACCTGCATGTCTTCAAGGCCATCAAAATATTTAAGGGTAATTTCGCCTGCTTCGGTGGCGATGCGCTTGACCATATTACAAAGCGCAGCAGGGTTTTGCAGAAGCTTGTCCTGGCGGCTTTTGAGCGAGGCAATATCAGATGACAATGGGTTTACCCTCTTTCATAAAGCGCAGGTTTTAAGACACTTTTCTTAGTGATTTAGCTTCTTCCGGCTTCACTTCGCGGCGACCAACGGACACATAATGGAACCCTTTTTCCGCCATGCCTTCCGGCTTATAGATGTTGCGCATATCAACGAGGCATTTTGTTTTCATGATCTCGCCAAGCTTGGTCAGAGACAGCGCACGAAATTCATTCCATTCGGTAATAATTACAAGTGCGTCCGCGCCTTTGGCAACTTCGTATGAATCTTCGCACCATTCCAGATCCGTGAGGTGTTTTTTGGCTTCGTTCATGGCGATTGGGTCATAGGCCGCAATCAGCGCGCCTTCATCTTGCAGGATGGGAATGATTTGTAGAGACGGAGAATCCCGCATATCGTCGGTGTTGGGCTTAAAGGACAAACCCAAAACACCGATGCGCTTGCCTTTTACGTCGCCGCCGCAAGCTTCGATGACGCGCTCTGCCATTGAGCGTTGACGCTCTGTGTTGACCCATACGACCGTCTCGATAATATTTTGCGGGACGCCGTATTTTTGGCCGATCTGCGTAAGCGCCAGCGTGTCTTTGGGGAAGCATGAACCCCCGTAACCCGGACCTGCATGCAGGAATTTTGAGCCGATGCGGCCATCAAGGCCAATGCCTTTGGCCACTTCCTGCACATTTGCGCCGGTTTTTTCGCAGAGATTGGCGATTTCGTTGATGAATGTGATTTTCATGGCCAGAAACGCGTTGGCGGCATATTTGATTGTTTCCGCGGTTTCGGGGGACGTCACAACCATTGGTGTTTCGTTGATGTAAAGCGGGCGATACAGATCACGCATGACCTCGACAGCGCGCTCGCTTTCTACGCCGATGACAACGCGGTCAGGACGGATAAAATCGTTAATCGCTGCGCCTTCACGAAGGAATTCAGGGTTTGAACAGATATCGAATTCGATGCTTGGGTCGCCGCGCTTTTCCAGTTCTTCTTTAATGATTTTTTTGATTTCCTGCGCGGTTCCGACAGGGACGGTCGATTTTGTGACGATCAGGGTATAGCCCTTCATGTTTTGCGCGATCTCGCGGGCAGCGGCATGAACATACTTCATGTCTGCATGGCCATCGTCTTCGCGGGCGGGCGTGCCCACGGCAATGAATACAGCCGCAGAGCCTTCGAGAGCCTCTTTCAAATCTGTTGTAAAGGACAGGCGCCCGGCTTTGACCTGTTTGGCCACCAAATCGTCCAGCCCGGGTTCATAAATTGGGATTTCGCCTTTTTTCAGTCGCTCTATTTTGCTTTTGTCTTTATCGACACAAATGACCTCTATGCCAAACTCAGCGAAACATGTTCCCGATACCAGCCCAACATACCCCGTTCCAACCATTCCGATTTGCATAGAGACCTCATAATCCTTGTCTTGTGTTTGATACTCAATTAATGCTTTTTTCGCACCGCGAAAATCTTTTTACAAGTTTTAAATAATTTTATTATTTCTTTAAGCTTTATCGCTGTATCCTAGAGAGAGTTAATATTCATATCATGTATTTATTGCACTTCTTGCCCAGATTTGCTTAAACTCCCTAAAAGACAGATAAACAGACCTATAAAATATTTGAAAACAAAGGATTAGCTATGGCTAAAAAGGACACAAAAGCAAAAGATAATAAACCTGCAAAAGAGCAAAACGGCAAGGCACCGGCCAATATGCCGTTGTTTTATAAAAACCCCATGCCGCTTGATGCGAAGGCACATGCAGGGCTTGCGCTTAAAAGCAACTTTGGCTTTGGGTTTACCGAAGGCATAAATGCGGTTCCTGTGAACCTGATTGAAATGCCGCAAGTTTGCCATTTCTATCCGATTGCGTTTTCTCCCGACGGGAATGCGACCCCTGTTGCGATTTTAGGCCTTCGTGATAACGAAAACTTGTTTTTGAAAGCCGATAATAAATGGGAAGCCAATAGCTATATCCCTGCTTATATCCGCCGCTATCCTTTCATTTTCTCCGAAATGCCCGATCAAGAGCAGCTTACGCTTTGCGTTGATATGGATGACGCCGTTATTGACAAAAAAGGCGATCAGACATTCTTTGATGCCGACGGCAATGCTTCTGACCTTGCGAAAAATGCTTTGGAATTTTGTAAATCCTATCACGCGGCTGCGCAGCAGACGATGGAGTTCAGCAAAGCGATTGCCGCCTCTGGAATTCTGGTTGATCGCGAAGCGCAAATTAATGTTGCCGGAAACAGACGCATTAATTTCTCGGGCTTTAAGATTATCGACGAGAAGAAACTGGCGGAACTGGATGACAAGGTCTTCCTTGAATGGCGCAAAAAAGGGTGGCTGCCATTCCTGTATGCGCACCTGTTTTCAGGGGCACAGTGGCAACGTCTGTCTTTCATGCTCAGCCAAATTCTTGAGAAGGACGCGGCGTAAGCCTTTCGGACTTTTCCATAGAATCTTTCACATTTATGGAATAGATTCTTGCACGGTTTTTGCAGCCGTGCTAAGCGTTGATCTATTCCAAATTTAGAAAAAGAGGTTCGTCATGGCAAAAGTCGGCGCACAAAGAGCTGCAGATCTTACTGGTAAATCAAAATCTACCATTCAACGCGCGATGAATAGCGGCAAGCTATCTTATGAAATGGACCCCAACGGGCGCCGCGTTATTGACGTTTCCGAATTAGAGCGCGCCTTTGGCCTACAGCAATCCGAAAGTGCCTCACAATCTGCAAGCATCGAGAAAGAACTTGAAAAAGCATCGAGCCTTTTGGAAGTCGAGCGCATGAAAATGCGCATTCAGATGTTGGAAGGCCAGATCGAGACTGCCGAAACACAGATTGAAGACCTTAAAGCCCAGCGCGACCAGTGGCAGAAACAAGCCTCTCAAGTTTTGATTACCAGCCAGTATTCACAAAAGCAGGCCGAAGAGCTTTCGGCGAAGCTTGAAGAACGCGAAAAGCGTGCCCGTGAGCGCCGCGCACAGATGGAAGCGCGCAACGCCGAAAAAAACCGCCCTTTGCAGGAAAAAATGAAAACCATGGCGGCGGAAAACCAGAATATGAGCGGCGAAGCCGATGAAGACAACCCGTTCAGCAGCCTTTGGAAAAAGGTTAAAGGCCAGAAGTAACGCCTTTGCCGACGCATAACATATTTCACTTTTTCAGCGTAAAAATGCTATAATCGTGTTATGCGGATATTGCTTCCTAAACTCTTACTTATTCTTGTTTTGATGATGGGCCCTGCTTGGGCGCAGCAAAGCGAGGATGTATTTGCAAATGTACCTGATGAGTACATTAAAGAAGCCGGCGATTACCACCAAGCTTGTGAAAAAAACACCATGCTTTCGATGTATCACGATTGCAGCTGCCTTTCTTTGCGGTTTTTAGAAAAGCGCATCGAGTTTGGCCCTGAAGCGGAATATTCAAAGATTGATATGTCACTTGAAGGGGAATGCTCAGATAATGTTGAAGCCATAGGGTTTGAATATGAGCAATGCTTGCGCGCACCTATAAACCTTGCCAGTCAGGCCAAAAAGGACGACCCGATAGGGTTTTGCGAATGTTACGCGCGGACATATATTGATCTCGTGAAGCGTTATCAGCCTTCATTGCGCTCTGCCAAACTGACGCCTTTAAGAACGCGGGCAAGCACGACGTGCCGTGATCCGGAATTTGCCCGAAAAATGTATCAAAATTATTAAATCTTCAGTGAACCGTTTTGCGCGATCTCCAGATGCGCTTTTGCGAGCGGGAGGATGTTGGCTTTATAAAAGCTTGCGGTATTGCGCTTGTCCTTGGCGAAGTCGTCGTCACGCCCCTCAAGCGCCTTTACGGAGCGCTCCAGCATCACTGCACCGGCGATAATCCCGAAGCCCTTGAGATAGGGCGCGGCCATGGCCTCCACGAGATCGAGGTTTTTATCCAAGCCCGCATTGATCATGGCGTCTGTGGTTTCTTCCAAGGCCTTAAATTCTTTTATGTCGGCGTGGGATTTTAGCTCGGCGATGAAGGATTTTGTGGCCATACCGCCATCACGCAAAGTTTTGCGGAAGGCCAGATCCATGGCCTGAATGCCGTTTGTGCCTTCATAAATCGGCAGGATGCGGGCATCGCGGAAATATTGCGCGGCGCCGCTTTCTTCGATAAAGCCCATGCCGCCCCAGATTTGAATACCAAGAGACGCGACCTCCACCGCCATATCCGTGCACCATGATTTGACGATAGGGGTGAGGATTTCAACCTTGGTTTGATTGCCGTTATCCAGCGCGAGGGCGGCTTCAAGGGTGAGCGCCCTACCCGCTTCAATTTGTGATTTCATGGTCAGCAGCATACGCTTTACGTCGGCGTGTTGGTCGATGCTGACGCGCTCTCCGCTTTCGAAGCTTTTGCCCTGCACACGCTCGGCGGCGAAGGCGGCGGCGTGTTGATAGGCTCTTTCTGCGATGGCGACACCTTGCAGGCCAACGGAAAGGCGCGCGTTGTTCATCATAGTGAACATATATTTGAGCCCCTCATGCTCTTTGCCGACCAGATAGCCGATTGCACCATCGAATTCCATCGTGCAGGTTGGCGAGCCATGAATGCCGAGTTTGTGCTCTAGGCCGATACATTTTACATCGTTGCGTGTGTCATCTTCGAGAAATTTCGGGACGATGAAAAGCGAGATACCTTTCACATCATCGGGCGCACCGTCGATGCGGGCAAGAACGAGATGGATGATGTTGTCGGCCAGATCATGCTCGCCGTAGGTGATGAAAATTTTCTGGCCCGAGATTTTATAGGCATTGCCTTCCGGGGAGGCTTTCGTGCGGACAAGGCCGAGATCGGAACCGGCATGCGGTTCGGTCAGGTTCATTGTGCCTGTCCATTCACCGCTGATGAGCTTATGGAGATAAAATTCTTTTTGTTCGTCCGAGCCGTGATGGTTGATGGCCTCGACTGCCCCTTGGTTGAGCAGCGGACACAGACCGAAGGACATATTTGCACCTTGCCACATCTCTTGAATGGGGAAAGCAAGAGCGTAGGGCATGCCTTGGCCGCCGAATTCGGGATCAAAGGGCACGGCGTTCCAGCCGCCGTCGCGATAGGCGGCGTAGGCGTCTTTCCAGCCCGGCGCGGTCGTGACTTCGTGCGTGTCATTACTAAGCTTCGCGCCATTTTGATCGCCAGCAACATTGAGCGGCGCGAGGACTTCAGAGGCAAGCTTTGCCGCTTCGCCCAGCACGGCCTCGCATGTTTCCACATCTAGCTCATCATGTTGAAAGCCGAGAACATCATGGATCAAAAACTGCATATCTTCGATGGGCGGGATGTATGTCATTTTCGTTTAAACCTCGTTTGCTTTCGGGTTGGCATATGGCTTGCAAATATCCAAATAGAGATAATTGAACTTAAGAGATTAGCATATCATGCAAGGCTTAACAAAAGGCATAGAAAACAACCTGTTAGCGCAAATTTCTGCGAAAGCGTCGCCGAAAGTTATGACCGCAATTGAGAAGGCCTCGGCAAAAACGGGTGTAAATTTTGCCTATATGGTGCAGCAAGCCAGCGCAGAGAGCAGTTTTAACCCCGATATCAAGGCCAAAACATCAAGCGCTACGGGGCTTTATCAGTTTATCGACAGCACGTGGCTTGGCATGGTGAATTCATATGGTGACAAGCACGGCATTGATACAGACGGGATGAGCCGTTCTGAAATTCTGGCGATGCGGAAAGATCCCGAGATCTCATCCATTATGGCGGCGGAATTTGCGGGCGAAAACCAGCGCTTTTTGAGCGATAATTATGATGGCGACATAGGTGCGACCGAGCTTTATTTCGCGCATTTTATGGGCGCGGGCGGGGCGGCGGCGTTTTTGAACGCCAAAGAAGCCAATCCTTTGCAAGAAGCGGCGGTGCTGTTCCCTAGGGCCGCGAATGCGAATAAGAATGTGTTTTATGACAGCGCAACAGGCCGCGCGAAGTCTATGCAGGAAGTTTATAACTTCTTTGATAAGAAGTTTCAGGTGAAAGATGCGCCGCTTCCGTCGTTTGCAGAGGAGATACAGACGGCTGAGAGCGATGCGAAGCGGAATTATGGGCAGATCGCCGAGCCGAGCCGCATTTACACATCAATGTTTACGGCCAACAACAATAAGAACAACCTTTTGGGCGGGGTGAAAATTCCAACCTCTTACCAATCCTTGTTGCAAAATCCGATTGATCTGATGATGATGACGCAGCTTGATCTGTCTTTTGCGAATGGAAACAAAAGCAAATCATTGCTTTAAGCCCTAAAACCCCCTAGATAATTCAACATGGCTACTATTCATGTTTTAAATAAAGCAGTTGAGCTGCTGCAACCCGAAGACGGGTTTAAAACCTCTATTGATGCGGTTTTGCTTGCGGCTGCCTGCCCTGCGCAGGGCGGGGAGAATATTCTGGATTTGGGGTGCGGGGTTGGCAGCGCAGCATTTTGCACGCTGAAACGCGTTGAGGAAACCACCCTTACAGGGATTGATATTCAGCCCGAGGCGATTGAGCTGGCGAAGAAAAACGCGGTTTTGAACACCATGAAAGCGCGGACGCATTTCAAATGCATTGATATACGGGATTTTGAAGATTTGGCGTTTGATCATGTGATCTGCAATCCGCCTTTTTTGGAGGCCGGTGAGCATACGCCATCGCCCTCCCCCGCCAAGGCCACGGCGATGGGTTTTGGCGAAGATGATATGGATTTGAAGGATTGGGTGGACTGCGCGTATCGCAGCATTCGCGGGCAAGGGTCACTGACCATTATTCACCGCGCGGATATGGTGGATGAGATTATCCGCGCGATGGGCAAGCGTTTTGGCGCAATCGAGATTATACCGCTTTGGCCGAAAGCGGGGCGCGATGCGAAGCGCGTTATCGTGCGGGCACGGAAAAACCGCAAGAGCGGCGCGCGAATTATGGCGGGGGTTGTGCTACATAATGAAGATGGCGGGTATACGGCCGCGGCAGAAAAGATTTTCCGCGGCATGTCGGCTATAGAATAATTTTTAAAAGGAGAAATCATGTCTGTTAAAGCGAAAATCTGTAAGACTTGTGACGCCGCATCGAATATTCCGATATTGGGCGCGTTGCTTAAATCAAAGCCGAAAGTGGCGGTGATAAGGCTTTCCGGGGTGATCGCCGATGCGGGGATGAAGCGCGGCGGGATCAGCCATTCAAAATACGAGAAATATATTGATCAGGCTTTTGATGTTTATAACCTCAAGGCTGTGGCGCTGATTATTAACTCCCCCGGTGGCTCTCCTGCGCAGAGTGCATTGGTGGCGGATCATATTCGCAGGCTTGCGGATGAGAAAGACGTGCCCGTTTATGCATTTGTCGAAGATGTGGCGGCGAGCGGCGGGTATTGGCTGGCCTGCGCGGCGGACGAAATCTACGCGAATGAAACCTCAATTGTAGGGTCGATCGGTGTGATCTCGGCGAGTTTCGGGTTCAAGGATTTGATCGAGAAACATGGCGTGGAGCGCCGCGTGCATATATCGGGCAAGAATAAGGGCTTTATGGATCCGTTTATGGACGAAAAACCTGCGGATGTGAAACGCTTGAAGGAATTGCAGGCGGAGCTTCATGAGAGTTTTATCGAATGGGTGAGCTCGCGCCGCGCCGAGAAGCTTAAAGGTAAAGATTCCGAGCTGTTTGAAGGGGATTTTTGGGTGGCAAAATCTGCGTTTAAGCTGGGGCTGATTGACGGATTTGGCGAAGCGAAAAGCTGGATTAAGGAAAAATTCAAGGACGAGTTTGACGCAGAGATTAAGTTCAGCGAATTCGGGCCGGAGAAGAAGCTTTTGCCGTCGCTTTTGGGCGCGGATATCAAGGCCAGCCTTGCGCAAGACGCGATTGAAACCATCGAAGAAAAAGCCGTTTGGGGCCGTTACGGGTTCTAAATTTGTATAATTTTTATTTTTAGATTAAATTGCCGCCATGACTATTGGACCAAAATCACCGATGTTCATTCCGTTTCATCCACACGCTGAACCGCCGCGTGATCGGGATAGCCCCCTTGCTCAGCGCGAGAGAAGAAAACCTGAAATCACGCCTGTAGCGAAGGCCGAAGGAGAAGGAACGCAAAGAGACCGTTCAGGCGGCTCTATGCAACGACTTATTGAAGAAGGTGAGCGCATGAGGGTTCAGTTTGGTCTTGATTAAGCCTTCATTTTCTCACGCATAAACGCCGCGATTTCATCGAGATGGATGCGCTCCTGGCTCATGGTGTTGCGCTCGCGCACAGTCACGGTTTGATCTTCGATGGTTTGATTATCAATCGTGAAACAATACGGCGTGCCAATTTCATCCTGACGGGCGTAGCGTTTACCGATATTTTGTTTGATATCCAGTTCTACAGTGAATTCTTCGCGCAGCTCAAGATAGAGTTTCGTTGCAATCGGCACATGATCTTCTTTTGCCGTCAGTGGCAAAATCGCCGCCTTAATCGGCGCCATTGCGGGGGTGAAGTTAAGATAAACGCCTGAAGGGCGGTTTTCATCGACCGTGTATGCCTCGCAGATCAAGGCAAGTACGCCGCGGGTCAGGCCGGCGGCAGGTTCGATGACGTGCGGGATATAGCGCTCGTTATCGCGGGCAGGATCGAGATATTCAAGCTTTTGGCCTGAATGCTCCTGGTGCTGCTTAAGGTCGAAGTCACATCTATGGGCGATACCCTCAAGCTCGCCGTAACCGGGGGCGGTGAAGGGAAATTTATATTCGATATCGGATGTGCCTAGCCCTTCTTTGGCGTAGTGGGCAAGCTCGTCGGCTTCGTGTTCACGCATGATCATGTTGTCATCGCCAAGTCCCATGGCCTTCCAGAATTTCACGCGCTCTTCAAACCAGAATTTGTGCCATTTCGCGGCTTCTTCAGGGTGACAGAACCACTCCATCTCCATTTGCTCGAATTCGCGGGATCGGAAGATGAAGTTTCGCGGCGTGACCTCGTTGCGATAGGCTTTACCGATTTGCGCGATCCCGAATGGCATTTTCACGCGGGAGCTATCCAGAACGTTTTTATAGTTGAGGAAGATGCCTTGCGCGGTTTCGGGGCGAAGATAGGCTTTGTTTTCCTCGCTGGCGGTTGCGCCCACATAGGTGTGGAACATCAGGTTGAATTCTTTTGGTTCGGTCAATGTGCCCGGCTCTTTCACATCAGGGCCGATAATTTTTGCGTAATCTTCAACGGGGAGTTTGGTAAGGTTCACTTTTTCAAACAAAGACAAATCCGCAGGCAGGCCGAGTTTTTTGAGGCGCGCGAGGATTTCGGCGTCTTCGGTTTCTTCGTGGAAGGCGGGCCAGCGATCCGCTTTTTCCGCCGTGAGGACGACCAAATGATCTTGGCGGTAGCGCTTTTTGGTTTCCTTACAGTCCACCATAGGATCGGAGAAGCCGCCAACATGGCCGGAGGCTTCCCAGACCTTCGGGTTTTGGATGATGGCCGAATCAATACCGACGATTTCGACAGGCGTGCCATCAGGGCCGATGGGCGGGCATGTGACCATCTGTCTCCACCATGCATCGCGGAGGTTGTTTTTAAGTTCCGTGCCGAGCGGGCCATAATCCCAAAAGCCGTTCAGGCCGCCATAAATATCGCTGGCGGCGAAGACGAATCCGCGGCGTTTACAAAGAGAAACGATGTCTTTCATGTCGATAGAATCATTGGAGGTCATTGCTGTGTCCATATTGTGCAAAATTTACGCCTTCATAAATGGACTGAAAACGGAGCAATTACAAGGGGTTTAGAGGTGGTTTCAGGGCTTAAACTTGAATTTTTTATATATTTGTGGTAATGTCGGGGTAATAAATAACAATAAAAAAGAAAAGGGTTACACATGTCATCATTTACGGATTATTTCTATACGGTAGGAAAACGCTCTTCCGTTGAGGGCTATGAAAAATCAGGATTAGGTGCGCCTAAAGCTGGTACAGGAACAATTTCCGATGGTTTTTTTAAAATGGATACGTCTAAAGACAGTCTCCTACAAGCCACTCATAACTAATATTTATTAGATGCTCTTAATCAGGCGCCCGAGACGGCGCCTTTTTATATGGGAAATTTGTATTCCTTCGACGTTTCGTGTATATTTTAGGTAATCATGTGGAGATATAAATGTATACAGGATTAGATTCTGACACCGATGGAACGGTCAGCTTTGCGGGCGTAGATGCCGTGGGCGGTAAGGTTGACCCGAACCTTGCTATGGCCGCGCAGTCAGGCCATATCGGCATGCGTTATAAAAAGCAGGCGCAAAAGGACAGAGAAAGAGCTATTGAGCGAATTCTTGAACATGCTTTGGATGGACACATCTGGGCGCAGCAGTTGATGGTGAGCCTTAACAACTCAGGCTGGGTATTATTGATCCGTGCATTGAGGGACGACGACAGAGAAATTATTGGCGAGCCCGATATTTATGATTGGCTAGAGGTTGCCGATGAATACGGCATCCCACTCACCGATAAAGATTTGGCGTTTTTAACGGACGAGTATCCCAAAAACCCATATCTTCATAATCGTCAGTTAGAAGCGACTAACGAATAACTATTTTCTGGAGCTTGCCAGCGCGTTTAACAAGTATGGAAAGCGCGGTGAGATCAGGTTTTGAGAGTGCTTTTATAACGTCTTGAACGTCTTCGATTTTTTCCTCATTAATTTCCACCAGAATATCACCCTTTGCGACGATGCGCAGGGCTTGGCTTTGCGCAACATTGAGCACGACCACGCCCTCCTCTTCTGAAATTCCGCCTAGCTCCATGGCGAGCGCCGGATTGATGTTGGCGATTGTGGATCCGCTTAAGGGGTTGACGCCTTTAAGCGTGGTTTGGTTGCGCGGCGGGTCATCGGGCGGGGCGATGGCCTTAACAAAGACGCTGAATGTGCGCGGGCTTCCATCGGCTTCGGGGCGGATAATATCGAATTTAGCCTGCTTGCCCAGCGCGACAGTGGCCATGCGGAATTTCACTTCCTGAGAATTCAGAACGGGTTTTTCATTCACAGCATATATCAGATCACCGATCTTTACGCCGACCTTTTTAAGCGGGCTTTTATCATGCAGCGCCGTGATAAGCGCGCCTTGCGGTTTTTCAAGGCCAAGGCTTTGCGCGATATCGGAAGAGACATTTTGCGAAGACACGCCGAGCCATGGGCGCAGGATGTCATGCCCACCAGTGGTTTCTATGGTTTGGCCTGATTTTTCAGCAGCGATGATGGATTTCACCATTTCGGCGGGGATGGCAAAGCCGATACCGAGGGAGCCGCCATCGCGGGAATAAATGGCGGTGTTGATTCCTACCACCTTACCATCGAGGGCGACCAGCGCGCCGCCCGAGTTTCCGGGGTTGATGGCGGCGTCGGTCTGGATGAAGAAGTTAAAATCATTGATGTTGAGAGAGGAGCGGCCTTGGGCGCTGATGATGCCGCTGGTGACGGTTTGACCCACACCGAAGGGATTGCCGATGGCCAGAACCAGATCGCCGACCTCTAGCGTTTCGCTGGATTTCAGCGTGACATAGGGAAGGTCTTCGCCGCCCGTATCCACCCTGAGCAGCGCGAGATCGGAGGCGTCGTCTTTAAGCGATAGCGTGGCAGGGTATTCGCGGCCGTTATCCAAAACCACGCTGATTTCCGTGGCGTCACGCACAACATGGGCGTTGGTGACAACAAGGCCATCGGGGGCGACAATCACGCCGGAGCCGAGCGCGCTTTCCACTTGTTTGCGCATCTGCCCGCCGAATAAATTATTGCGAAAGAACGGCGCAAACATAGGGTCAGCGGCGAATGGGTGCTGCATTAATTTTGATACGGTACGTTTTGTATAAATATTTACAACTGCAGGGGCAGTCTTCTTGACCACTGGAGAAAAGGAGAGCTGCATCTGGGCTTTGCTTTCAGGCAAGGCGCGCTCCTGCGCGATTGCGGGGGCGCAGAGGCAAAGCACTAGAAAGGTCATTAAAACTCTGATAATCATGAAAATGAATTTAAGGCAGAGCAGAATAAATCTCAAGAGGTCATATGCCATTAACACTGGACGATATCCGCGCGCATAAAAATAAACCGCAAGCCTTTGTGTGCCTGACGGCCTATACAACGCCGATGGCGCAGAGTTTGGCGCCACATGTGGATTTGCTGCTGGTGGGGGACAGTGTGGGCACGGTGCTTTACGGGATGGAAAACACGACAGGCGTGAGCCTCGAGATTATGATTGCGCACGGGCAGGCGGTGATGCGGGCGAAGGCGAACGTGCCTGTTATTGTTGATATGCCCTTCGGGACATATGAGAGCTGCGCGTCGCAAGCCCTTGAGAGTGCAAAGAAAATTATAGATGAAACCGGCGCGGACGGAGTGAAGCTCGAAGGCGGCGTTGATATGGCGGCGCAGATTGCCGCGATTGTGGATGCAGGCATCCCTGTGATGGGGCATATTGGCTTACAGCCGCAATCGGTTGTCAAGGACGGCGGGTATAAAATTAAAGGCCGCAGCGAGCAGCAAGTCGCGGCGCTGATTGCCGATGCGAAAGCCATTGAAGCGGCGGGCGCGTTTGCGTTCGTGCTTGAAGGCACAGTTGCGGGGGCCTCGGAGATCATTACGAAGGCCGTAAATATTCCGTCCATAGGGATTGGCGCGTCCCCTGCTTGCGACGGACAGATTTTGGTGGCCGAAGATTTGCTGGGGCTACATCATGGGCATGTGCCGAAATTCGTGAGTGAATATGCGGTTTTACGCGATGATATTGATAAAGCCGTGGAGCGGTTTGCCGCGGATGTGCGGGCGCGCAAATTCCCCACGAAAGAGAATTTATATTCATGATTATCTGCACCTCGAAAGAAGAGCTTACAGAGACGCTGGAGCGGTGGGAGAGCAAAGGCTTTAAGGTTGGCTTTGTGCCGACGATGGGCGCGCTGCATGAGGGGCATTTGAGCTTGGTAAAATTGGCGGCTGAGAACTGTGATCGCGTGATCGCCAGCATATACGTGAACCCGACGCAATTTGCGCCGCATGAGGATTTTGACGAATATCCGCGCGACGTGGAGGCGGATTTACCGCTTCTTGAGGGCGCGGGCGTGAATTTGGCGTATTTACCGCGTGAGGTGGATATTTACCCTGACGGCCCGCAGGTGACGATCAAGGCGGGAGAGGCCAATGCGGGGCTGGATAGCGATTTCAGGCCGCATTTCTTTCATGGGGTGGCGAGCGTGGTGCATGCGCTGTTTATGCAGCTTAAACCGAGCGTAGCGGTCTTTGGGGAGAAGGATTTTCAGCAATTAATGGTGATCCGGGAGATGGTGACCGCGCGAGGATTAGACATCGAGATTGTTGGCGCGCCGATTATGCGGGACGAACAGGGCCTCGCGCTATCATCACGCAACGCATATTTGAGCGAAGCGGAGTTGGAAATCGCGCGGATGCTGAACCAGATTTTATATAAGGCGGCGCATTATATTGGCGAGGGCGCGAACGCAGAGACGGCCTGCGCGGATGCCGCAAGTGCCCTGCTCACATGCGGGTTTGATAAGGTGGATTATGTGACTTATAAGCCCGAATGGAAAAGAGTGTTAGTAGCAGGATGGGTTGGAAAAACACGATTGATTGATAATTGCGGGGTTTAAGCTCTAGCGCAAATAAAAAGCGGGCCGATGAGCCCGCTTCTTCGTAAATTTATATAGGTCGCTTTATGCGCCGCGGTCGCCGCCACC